>NZ_CP060698.1:2117354-2823139 GCF_014353055.1 Amniculibacterium sp. G2-70 | reverse complement strand
GTTTGGAAATACCCAGCCAAAGTGCCGATAGAAACCCCAAAATAAACATCACCGTTCCCACAGCTCCAAAAAAATGCATGGGTCTTCCGCCAAATTTACTCACAAACCAAAGCGTGATCAGGTCCAGAAAACCTCGAATAAATCTTTCGGCTCCGAATTTCGAAGTTCCGTAAGGTCTGGCTTGGTGTTGTACGGGTTTTTCAGTAATTTTTTTGAACCCTGCATTGGCTGCCAAAACCGGAATCCATCGATGAAGATCGCCGTAGATGTCCACCGATTTCACCACTTGTTTTCGGTAGGCTTTTAATCCACAATTGAAGTCGTTGAGTTGAACTCCAGAGAGGTTTCTTGCAGCCGCATTGAAGAGTTTGGACGGTAAATTTTTAGTCATCACATTGTCCATTCTTTTCTTTTTCCAGCCAGACACCAAATCGTATCCGTCTTGAGCGATCATTTTGTAGAGTTCCGGAATTTCTTCTGGAAAGTCCTGCAAATCAGCATCCATGGTAATGACCACCTCTCCTTTTGTTCGTTCAAAAGCAGCGTGTAAGGCTTGAGATTTTCCATAATTTCTGGAAAATTTTATCCCATGAACATTGGGATTTTGAGTTTTTAACATCTCGATGATGCTCCAAGAAGAATCGGTACTACCGTCATCAACAAACCAGATTTCATAGTGGATCTGATGGTTTTTGCAAACCGTATCGATTCTAGAATAGAGTTCGTTTAGGCTTTGTTCTTCATTCAACAAAGGGACAACAACGGATAGATGTAGGATATTGTTCAAAATTATTGTTCTTAAAATTACAAATTGGTTTCCGGATTTCTCGTTCTAAAGAACGATCCAAAAAAGAAGGACAAAATAACATAAAAAATAAGGATTGCAGCAAAATATCCGGCAAAAAATTTGAAGTTGAGCATGTCTTTATCCTGAACTTGGTCCGGAGCAAAACCTTTCAATCGGTCTTGGTATTTTTTATCCAAATCTTTTCTTTCGGCATCGTCTTTTACAAAGACCAAGGCATCTTTGTATTCCTTGTCCAACTCCACTTTTTGTCTTTCAACATATTGATGATTGAGTAAATCTTTAGCTTCTGTATCGACAAAATTTAAGAACGCAAATATGCTTAACATGGATAGGCCGCCACCGACAAACATGGGTACAAAAGCTCTTTTGTAGGCTTCTTTAAAACGAACTACAGGGTTGGATTTCCAAAAGCTTCTTACCGAAACGAAGGCCACACCACAGTAAAGTATTGGTAAAATAAATGAATTGACCTTCAATGTTACATCATAATATTGGCTTCCACCAAAAAAATAATAAACAATGAAGAAAATAACCATGGTGATGGCGAAAAGGATAAGTCCAAGATTTACAGGGCTTTTAGTTGTCATAATTTTATTTTAAATTTTCTATTTCCTTTTATACAAAGGCTTTTTTGTTATTTTAAATGAATATTCTCTTTTTTAAATAAATAATTTTCCTATATTTGCACCGGCAAGTCCTAAACAACCAGCTCCTGAGAATCCTCCAGGGTGGGAACGCAGCAAAGGTAATCGGTTGTAGCGGTGTGATTTAGGTAGCTTGCCATTTTTTGTTTCTATTATTCAGATTATTTAGTTCGGCAACGGTTTTTACATGACTCCAATTTTCTCCGGTTTTTATTCGGTGGATTTGCATATCCGAAACGCCAAATTTCTTTGCCAATTCTTTCAAAGTTTTACCTTTAGATAGTCTTTCTTTGATGTACAATACATCCGATTCTGTCAATTTTTGATGTTTCGGAGTTTTTCTTGGAGCATTTTTTCTGTCTGTTATGTAGGTTTTCTTTTTGAAATAAGGTGCTTCTTTGTACCTGTTGAAAGCCTCTTCTTTGGACATCCATTCTAGATTCGCTAACTCATTATTCGTTTTTACAAAATCTTTATGTATAACGACTTCATCGGCTTCTCCCTTTCTCAAAAAAAGTTCGGCAATGGCTCTGTGTACCAAGATATGTACATTTGAGGTTCTTTTCTTTTCGGTTTTCTTCGTGTATTCTGACCTTTTTTGTACAATCTCGTCTCTTCTGTCGTTTAGGATCAGCATTCTGGATTCTACGACCTCTTCCGGTAAATCTTGAATGTTTTTAAGCTCTTTAAGTTCTTGCTGTAACAGATTAATTTTCAAGTTAAATTCATCGATTTTATTTTGAATTCTTTTGGGTCTTTCCAACATCACTTTTGCAGAAATTATTGGGTATCCTTCTCTGAGAGAGCCTTTAATAATCCTGCCTTCAGGACAAAGGTAGCTGACCGATTTTACACGACCCAGATTAGAAAAAAACAATCGAAACTCTTTGTTTGTTCTATTTTCATCAAGTGGATATTCTCTCCATGTTTCACCTCTTTTATCCATATCTTAACAATTAATATTTTTTAAAATTCAAATTCTTCGCCTAGATTGGGTAATATCAATTCGACATTTTTATCTTCAAAAGCAATTTTAGCTTGTTCGTGATCGATGCTTATCGCGGGAAAAGTATCGAAATGACAACCGATTACTTTCGTTGTATTCAATAAATCAGAAGCGGCAAAACTGGCTTTTCTAGGACACATGGTATAATGACCGCCGATGGGTAATATTGCAGTATCTATAGGCCCGTAAAGCTGTGGGAATATCGCCATATCGCTCATCACTCCGGTGTCTCCAGCAAAATAAAGATTTCTGTCCATAAATCTGAAGATGTACCCACAAGGTTCGCCGCCGTAAGTTCCGTCGGGGAATGAACTGGTATGTGATGCAGGCACCATGGAGATTTTAAGATCATCAATCTTGGCAGATCCTCCAAAATTAATATCTATAAATCTGGGATGTTTGAAATAGGCACAAATCTCGGGCTGTCCAATAACGACTGCTTCTGGATGCAGGGACAAAACCTCTGCCACATCTGCAATATGATCGCCATGTGCATGAGTAATTAGGACATAATCGATTTTTTGAGCAGCGATATCAAATCCTGTTTTTTCTTTTTGTAAAGTATAGAAAGGATCCGACAGTATCGTTTTACCTTGGTATGAAAATAAAAAACAATTTTGACCTAAGAATTTTATACGCATAGTTCTAACTTAATTTTTTTTTGTCTTTTAGTGAAGGACTTCACAAAGTTATTTAGGCAAATTTAACATAATATTTTAAGTTTTCAGCTCCTTATTGAAACAAATTGAGACCAGCTGCCAGTAATAAAGACATAACCAAAGTCATGATGCCTACTTGTTTCAGGAAAGGATCCAGCTCTTTGGGTTCGGAGACTTTCATAATTTTCCTTCTCAGTCCGGTCATTGGTAACAACAAAACCATCACGATGAATGGATAGTATTTTCCGGTTTCTAAAAAGCCGTTGTACCCTAAAAATGCTAGCAATAAAATTAGAGGCAGCATCAACAAAACCACTTCATAGACCATCGCATTTCTAAAGCCCAATCGCAGAGCCAAGGTCTTTTTTTTGCTGGCTCTATCGCTTTCTATATCCCTCATATTGTTTAGGTTAAGCACGGCGGTACTCATCATCCCAACTGCAGTTGCTGGTAATAAAATATCCCAAGACCACATTTTTGTGAATAAAAAATAAGAACCTCCCACAGAAACCCAACCGAAGAAAAGGAAAACCATAAGATCTCCCAATCCCAAATATCCATACGGTTTTTTACCAACGGTATAACCTATTGCTGCAAGAATACAAGCAACACCCAAGCCTATAAAAATCCAAAATTCTTGCATGAAATTTGGAAAAAAAGCTATGTACAACAAGAGTACGGTTGCCAAAAGAGAAAGTATGGCCATCGTGATGACGGCGGTTTTCATCTGTTGAGCTGTAATTTTGCCTGAAGCTACAGCTCTGGACTCGGCTTCGCTGATTCTTTGCGCATCGGTACCTTTCACGCCATCGCCATAATCATTGGCGTAGTTGGAAAGAATTTGGTAAAATAAAGTTACCACCAATGCCAAAACCAAAATGCTCCAATCCCAAATTTCGCCTTCCTTCACCAGCCTCCATCTTGCTATAAAAGACCCCATTATTATCCCACTGAGCGAAAGTGGTAGCGTCCTGAGTCGTGCTGCTTGTATCCAATTAGATATCATGTATTTTATAAAATATTTTTATAATTAAAACCAATTTTTCTTAGAGTTTTCTATTTTGAAAAGACAAAAATTGGCTATTTTTTTTAATGAAGAAAACGAGGTTGTTTTCAGCTTCAAGTTTCCGCCGGAAGTGTTTAGAGTAATCGTTCCCAAATCACTTTCCTTTTGCCAAAAAAATTGGGTCAGTCGTATGCTTTGAACTTTTTCCAAATCGATGATTTTTGTTTTAACATCCCAAAATCCAGAATCGACTTTTACAAATTGATTGTTGATTTGCAACTTGTTATTTCTGAAGGAAATAAGAATGACCACTTCCATCAACAAAGCATAAATGAGAACCCCAATGGTATATTTTTCAAAAATAGAAAGTGCAAAAATACTGATAATTATCGGGACTAAAATGAATAAAACATTGGTCAGGATTATTTTTCGAATATTCGGTTTGATAGTCATTAAAAAATCGCCCAAATCGCCCCAAATATCGTACACTATTTCTTCTTTTTCTCTTTGGTTGCAACCCGGAATTACCTCTGCATTCTCCTTGATTTCATCCGTTTCTATTTGTTGAATTTTCAATTGCCAAACATCCATTTTCTTCTGAAAAAAATTCTGAGACGCTGTGATCATTTGTACTTTAGATAGCCCAACCGTGGTGTTTTTGGTATGGTACAATCCGTACTTCATGGTCCAATGTCTGGGTGTTTTCACAATCTCAAACTGATAATATTTTATAAAAATCATCACCGCACGAATGAGTACCACTAAAAGGAAAAGCCCCAAAGCCATGCTTAGAAAACCTAAAGTATAGACCACTTCTTCCCAATGCTTGGACAGTTGTTTTTGATACCCCAAGACAAAATCGTCAATTTCTTTTTGGTCAAAAAAATCTTTTAATTTATCATAAATGTAAAAAATGAAACCAAAAATCGCAAAAAACCCACTTACATAATTCGCTGTAAATCCATACTTTAACAAAGAGGCATTCGAAATTATTATCGTTTTTTGAGAAGGGTTATTTTCAGAAACAACAGATTTATTTTCAACACGATGTCCGAGTAAATACTCTTTTAAAGCCATTGCATTTTCATGAGAAATGGCATGAATTTGCATTTCTTTTTTGTCGCCGCCAGGACTGTCTACTTCCAATTTATACAGATCTAAAATCCGATGGATAAAAGGTTGCTGAATGTTTACTTCCTGAATTTTTTCAACTTCTATTTTTGTCGTTTTCTTGTTGATCAGTCCTTTATTAATGATCAATTCACCTGTTTTTTCATCAACAAAATACGAGAAATTAATAAATTCTAAGATTGCATTTACAACCAGAAACAGAAATACAACGATCAAAATACCCACTAATAACTCAATTTTTGATGATTTCTTAAATAAAGCTAGAATATATAAAGGCCAAATTGCTTTTAGTACTTGCAAAAAATGAATGAGTGAAAACAGTACGATTCCTTTTTTGGACAATCTGTTTTTTTGGAACACATTGCTTTGCGACGGCTTATTCTGTTGGTCCATCCTGATTTTCTCTTAACTTGTTTTCACTTATTTCATCTTCCAAAAGAGCATTATCCATTGTTTCCTCATTAATTTTCTGAAGTACAAATTGGTTGAATTGTTCTGCAACATCTTTTGGAAGCCCAGCGATACGAATTTCCGAAATTGAGCCTGCGGTATAAAAAACAAGAGATTTCAGCCCATAGCTTCTCGAGATCCAACCTTCTTCCAAATCAATGTGCTGTATCCTACTGAGAGGCAACAACTCTATGGTTTTCAGGAATAACCCTTTTTGGCAAACCACATCTTTTTCCCGAAATGCATACTTTATCGTAAAAAAAGAAAAATAGTGATACACCACAACAAATGCGACCAATAAAAACAAGGTCGAAAATATATAAATGGAATATTCGTAAAAAATTTCTTGCCAGATAAAAAATACCGCTATCGTTATTGAAATGAAAAACGCCGAGAGTATCCCAGCATTTATCATTTTTACTTTTAGATAATCACGAGAAATCGATTGCATTTCTACATTTTCAAAATTGGGCAAATCATCAACAAAAATCTGATTGTTTTCAAATCTACTTTCGTTCATAAAACATTCAATTATAACATTTTATGAAATCCACTTGTCGTCACCGAAATCCGGTTTTCTCTTCTCAAGGAAAGCATTTCTACCTTCTTTGGCTTCCTCTGTCATATAGGCCAATCGGGTAGCTTCGCCTGCGAAAACTTGCTGCCCCACCATTCCGTCGTCAGTCAGATTCATCGCGAATTTCAACATTCGGATGGACAAAGGTGATTTTCCTAAAATTTCTTGAGCCCATTCGTAAGCGGTATCTTCCAGTTTTGCATGAGGAATTACGGCGTTTACCATTCCCATTGCTTCGGCATCTTTAGCGGAATAATTTCTTCCTAAAAAGAAAATTTCTCTCGCTTTTTTCTGACCGACCATTTTCGCCAAATAAGCCGATCCATAACCTCCGTCAAAGCTGGTAACATCGGCATCGGTTTGTTTGAAGATTGCATGTTCTTCGCTGGCCAAAGTAAGGTCGCATACCACATGCAAAGAGTGTCCTCCACCTACAGCCCAACCGTTCACCACAGCGATTACCACTTTGGGCATAAAACGGATCAATCGTTGAACTTCCAAAATATTCAAACGGTGTCTTCCATCTTCGCCTACATAACCTTGGTGTCCTCTGGCATTTTGATCGCCACCGCTACAAAAAGCATGACCTCCGTCTTTTGGACTTGGCCCTTCTCCTGTTAGCAAAACCACACCCACAGACGCATCTTCGGACACATGATAAAAAGCATCGTACAATTCGGAAGTCGTTTTGGGTCTAAAGGCGTTTCTCACTTCGGGTCTGTTAATTGCAATTCTTGCTACGCCGTTGCATTTTTTGTAGGTAATATCCTCGTATTCTTTTACGGTAATCCAATCCATAACTTTATAATAATTTTTGCGTAAAGATAAACTTTTAATAGAAAAATAAAAACCTCTTATAACAGCGATGTTTAGAGGATCTAAAAAAGAATAAGGACTCATTTCTGAGTCCTTATATTCGTAAAACTATCTCTTTTTCATCAGATGTGTAACTAAATCTTTGAATAATCTAATCATGATCAGTTACATTTAATTGGTTATTGATAGGACAAAGTTAATTATTTTTATGAAATCTACAAATAGAAATCAAAAAAATTAACAAGTAAATTAAGTATATTTGTAGGGTTAAAATTTATCAATGATTACAGTGGAAAGCATCGACATAAAGAAAGAAATTTTTGTAAAAAATGCCCATCTTAATAATTTAAAACACCTGGATGTCGTTATCCCAAAAAATAAACTGATTGTAATAACAGGAGTATCCGGTTCGGGAAAATCGTCTTTGGCATTTGATACCATTTATGCCGAAGGACAAAGGCGATATGTAGAATCTCTAAGTTCCTACGCACGACAATTTTTAGGAAAATTAGAAAAGCCAAAAGTAGATGACATCAAAGGATTGGCTCCATCCATCGCCATACAGCAAAAGGTTATTTCTTCCAACCCTCGATCTACAGTTGGTACTTCTACAGAAATCTACGATTATTTGAAACTCTTATTTGCAAGAGTCGGCAGGACTTACTCCCCAATTTCTGGTGAAGAGGTAAAAAAGGATAGCGTAACCGATGTAATCGATTTTATACAGAAAAATTCTAAAAATTCCTTTCTACTTCGTTGCCCTCTTTCCTTTGACATCCATTTGTTTAAAGAAAATCTAAAGACTTTAAAACTTTCAGGATTTACACGATTAGAAATCAATGGAAATGTCGCAAGCATAGAAGATTTGGAAAGTTTCGGATTTAGTCCGACCGAAGATATGGACATCCATTTGGTCATCGACCGATTTACTTATGAAGAGGACGAGAGTTTCCTTCAACGATTGGCAGACTCGGTTCAGATGGCATTTTACGAAGGTCATGGTTTGTGTTCTTTAAAAAATACGGATACCAATAAAATAAAATCCTTCTCCAATAAATTTGAATTGGACGGCATGGAATTTCTAGAACCGACCGTTCATTTCTTCAGCTTTAACAACCCGTACGGAGCTTGTCCGACCTGTGAAGGCTATGGAAAAGTTATTGGTATTGATGAAGATTTGGTGATCCCCAACAAAAACCTCTCTTTGTTTGAAGATGCGGCATCTTGTTGGAAAGGCGAAACCATGCAAGAATGGAAAAAAGAATTCATAAAAAAAGCCAAAGATTTCCCCATTCATAAACCGTATTTTGAACTGACTAAAGATCAGAAAAATCTTTTATGGAAGGGCGATGATACCAAAAACTTCCCGTCTCTCAATAATTTTTTCAGGATGTTAGAGGAAAACCTCTATAAAATACAATATCGCGTGATGCTCTCTCGCTATCGTGGAAAAACCGAGTGTCCGGACTGCGAAGGAAACCGCTTGAGACCAGAAGCCAATTATGTGAAAATTGACGGACATACCGTACAGTCTTTGGTTGATCTTCCTTTGGATGAGGTCTTGCCCATCATAAAATCATTGAAACTAAACAAACACGAAGCGGAAATCGCCAAAAGATTGACCTACGAAATCACCACTCGATTGGAGTTCCTGATCAAAGTTGGCCTAGGTTATCTAACTTTAAACAGAACCTCCAACACCCTTTCCGGAGGCGAAAGTCAGAGAATTAACCTGGCCACCAGTTTGGGAAGTTCATTGGTGGGTTCTATTTACATTTTAGACGAGCCGTCGATTGGTTTGCATTCTAAAGACACCGAAAATCTCATCGAAGTATTAAAAAGTCTCAAGGATTTGGGAAATACCGTAATTGTTGTGGAACACGATGAAGATGTGATGCATGCCGCAGATTACATCATCGATATCGGTCCAGAAGCAGGAAATCTGGGTGGCGAATTGGTATTTTCAGGCGATTACGATCAACTAAAAAATGCACACACTTTAACTTCGGATTATTTAAATGGACGATTGGAAATTGAAGTTCCAAAGAAACGAAGATCCGCCAAAGAATTCATAAAAATAAAAGGAGCAAGACAAAACAACCTGAAAAACATTTCTGTTGACATTCCACTTGAAAATTTAACTGTGATAACCGGAGTTTCGGGTTCTGGAAAATCGACTTTGATGAAGGAAATTTTGGTTAACGACATCCAAATCCAACTGGGAATGGGTGGAAAAAAAGGCGATTATGACGAGGTTGAATTCCCAAAAAAACTTATTAAAAACATAGAGCTGATTGACCAAAACCCAATAGGGAAATCGTCCAGATCCAATCCGGTAACTTATCTGAAAGCGTACGACGATATCCGAGATCTTTTCTCCAAACAAAAATCATCAAAATTGCACGGATACAAACCCAAGCACTTCTCCTTTAATGTCGATGGCGGTAGATGCGACGAGTGCAAAGGCGAAGGCGTAATCAATGTTTCCATGCAATTTATGGCCGACATCGAGCTGGAATGCGATGTATGTAAAGGACAACGCTTCAAAAATGAAATTCTGGAAATAAAAGTCGATGGTAAAAACATCTCGGACATCCTGCACATGACGGTGGACGAAGCATTGGAGTTTTTCCATGAAATAAGAGAAGAAAAAATTGCACACAAATTGCAACCTTTGCACGATGTTGGCTTGGGATATTTGCAGCTTGGGCAAAGCTCCTCTACCCTTTCTGGTGGCGAAGCTCAAAGGGTAAAACTCGCTTCGTTTTTGGTAAAAGGGGTGACAACCGACAAAACCCTTTTCGTTTTTGATGAACCCTCCACTGGACTTCACTTTCACGACATCAACAAACTGATGAAATCTTTGCAAGCCTTGATCAACTTGGGCCATTCGGTGATTGTTATCGAGCACCAACCCGACATCATCAAATCGGCCGACTGGATTATTGATATCGGTCCAGATGCTGGAAAATACGGCGGAGAAATCGTTTTTGAAGGAACACCAGAAGACATTGTGAATTGTAAAACTTCTAGAACGGCAAAATATGTTGAAGAAAAATTAAAAATTTAACAAAAAAAGTGGAGTTTGAATTGTTTTTTGGGAAATACCAACTGTGAAAATTATTCATTAAAAAAACATTAACATACTCAATTTCAACCACTTAAAATATGAAACATCTCATGATGATCATTTCATTAATTTGATTATTTTTATACGCTAATAATTACAACCTTTAAATCTAAGTAAAAATGAGTTTCGAAGGAACTTTTGAACAACAACTATCCGAACAAACAGATCGCAAAAAAGCAACTGTTGAATTAATCAGAATCGTGAGCAATCTGTGGTATGAAAAATCCATAGAATTGGTAATTTTCCGTAACCAATTGGTAGACAGAAGTGTAAGCCAAACCCTAAGACTTCATGATTATTCAGAAGAATTTGTAGGAAAACCTATTTCCATCTACAAAACTTTAGAAATTGCTGAAGCAATCCAATCAATTGATTTGTGCCCTGCAAGAATCGACATCGGAAAACTAACTTATGAGTACCAAATGGAAGGAGACCAATTCTCTAACGCTGTAGATTTTGTTTCTCATAAATTAAAAGATGCTAAAGACCAAAACATTGCTCCTAAAGATGTTGTTCTTTACGGATTTGGAAGAATCGGCCGTCTCCTGACCAGAGAATTGATCTCTATGGCTGGAAAAGGTGGACAACTAAGACTTCGTGCTATTGTTACCAGAGATGCCAACGATCAAAAATCTTTGGACAAAAGAGCTGCATTATTGCAAGACGACTCTGTACACGGGGCTTTTCCAGGTACGGTAAAAGCAGATTTGGAAAACCAATCCCTAATCATAAACGGAAACAGCGTTCGAATGATTTCTGCTAAAAGTCCAGAAGAAATCGACTATACACAATACGGGATCAACAATGCTTTGATTATCGACAACACCGGTGTTTTCAGAGATGAGGAAGCCTTGAGCCTTCACCTAAAATCCATTGGTGCCGACCAAGTATTGCTAACGGCTCCAGGAAAAGGAGTTCCGAACATCGTATATGGTGTGAACCACGAAGAATACAATCCAGACGAAGTTAAAATTTTCTCTGCCGCATCTTGTACCACCAATGCCATCACTCCAATCTTGAAAGTTATGGAAGATGTTTATGGTGTAAAACACGGACACCTGGAAACCATCCACGCCTATACCAACGATCAAAATCTTGTAGATAACATGCACAAGAAATACAGAAGAGGTAGAGCAGCCGGTGTAAATATGGTAATTACAGAAACAGGAGCTGGTTCTGCGGTTGCTAAAGCATTGCCTCAATTGGCTGGAAAATTAACTTCTAACGCCATCCGTGTTCCTGTACCAAACGGATCTTTGGCCGTTTTGAATCTTGAACTTAACAAAACAACAAGCATTGAAGACATCAACAATGTTATGAAAAAATATGCATTGGAAGGCGAATTGGTAGAACAAATAAAATATTCTGTAAGCAACGAATTGGTATCTTCGGATATCATAGGTTCTTCTGCCCCATCCATCTACGATAGCAAAGCAACCATCGTAAGTGCAGACGGAAACAATGTGGTATTGTACATCTGGTACGATAACGAGTACGGATACAGCCACCAAGTTATGCGTTTAGCAAAACATATTGCGAAAGTAAGAAGATACACTTACTATTAATCGTCAATATTATGATAAAAAGAGGCTGTTTGAAATATTCAAGCAGCCTTTTTTATCCTTAGAACCTGTTAAAAATGAACAGGCTCATTTATCTAGCATTTTCATTTTCAAGTACGATGGCATACCCCTGTCCAACTCCGATGCACATGGTAGCCAAGGCGTATCGTTTTCCTCTTTTTTGCAATTCCAACGCTGCAGAATAGGTAATTCTAGCACCACTCATCCCAAGTGGATGTCCTAGAGCAATCGCTCCACCATTGACATTAACACGAGGATCGTCATTGGCCAAACCTAAAGCTTTTAGACAGGCAATGCTCTGAGCTGCAAATGCCTCATTCAGTTCGATGATGTCGATCTGATCCAGAGTTAACCCTGCTCTTTTCAAGGCCAATTTTGTTGCTTCAACAGGACCAATCCCCATAATCCTAGGTTCGGTACCTGTTACGGCAGAAGTTACAATTCTAGCCAAAGGTTTTAGTCCATATTCTTTCACAGCATCTTCAGAAGCCACCAAAACTGCAGCAGCACCATCGTTCAATCCGGAGGCATTGCCTGCTGTTACCGATCCGGTTTCCTTTACAAAAGCCGGTTTCAACTTGGCCAAACCTTCTAGCGAAGTATTGGGTTTTATAAATTCATCCTGATTTACAAGAACGGCTTCCCCTTTTCTTTGTGGGATTTCAACCGTACATATTTCCTCTGCCAATCTCCCACTTTCTTGAGCTTTTTTAGCTTTCAGCTGAGAGTTTAGAGCAAAAAGATCCTGCTCTTCTCTGGAAATGGAAAACATTTCGGCTAGGTTTTCGGCCGTTTTTCCCATGGCTTCTGTACCGTACATTTTCTCCATTTTGGCATTGACAAACCTCCATCCAAAGCTGCTATCGAACATTTTTTGATCGGTTGCAAAAGAAGATTCGGCTTTAGAAATCACAAAAGGGCCACGAGACATTCCCTCGACACCACCGGCAATAAAAAGATCGCCTTCGCCGGATTTTATAGCTCTGGAAGCTTGGGCAATGGCAGACATTCCGGAAGCACACAACCTGTTCACCGTTTCGCCAGGAACCACTACCGGAAGCCCGGCCAACAAAAGTCCCATTCTTGCCACATTTCTATTGTCTTCTCCTGCTTGGTTGGCACATCCTATGATGACATCATCAATTTTTTCTGTGGGAATTTGAGGTTGTTTTTCAACAATTTTTTTTAGAACAGTGGCCAGCATATCGTCGGTTCGCACCGCCGACAAACTGCCTTTAAAATTTCCGATGGCGGTACGCACCCCATCAATAATATACGCTTGTTTCATTTTTGATTTTGTAAAGTTCCAAATTTACAAAATTTAATGCTTTTTGATGTAGAAATCGTAGTGTATTTACCGCTAAAAAAAGCCGTTCGTAAAAGAACAGCTTTCCCATTGTCACTTCTTTTGTGAAGCCATAATGTTTTTTTCGATTTTGTGTTTCGGCCTTGACCATCGAATAATTTCTTCATCATTGAGTTCTGACAAATCCAAATCATATACTTCGGGTTTCTTATGATCTTCAAAAGGCTTTTTGGGCTTAAGCCCCAAGGTGTCCAAAAGTATTTTATCCTCATTTAATTCAGGATTTGGTGTTGTCAATAATTTTTCACCAGAAAAAATTGAATTTGCTCCGGCCAAGAAACACAAGGCTTGAGCTTCATGATTCATCTGTTTTCTACCAGCAGATAATCGAATTTGAGTTTTAGGAAGTACCAAACGGGCTGTGGCAATCATACGGATCATTTCCCAAGAAGAAACCGTTGTTTGATTTTCCAAAGGTGTCCCTTCTACCGGAACCAAGGCATTGATAGGAACCGATTCCGGCAATGGGTTAAGAAGGGATAAAGTAAACAACATGTCGATACGATCCTCTGCCGATTCGCCCATTCCAATAATCCCTCCAGAGCAGATGGTTATTCCTGCATTTCTGGCGTTATCAATGGTTTTCAAGCGATCATCATAACTTCGGGTCGAAATAATTTCTTTATAATACTCTTCGGAAGTGTCAATATTGTGGTTGTATGCGTACAGACCAGCGGCTGCCAATCGTTTGGCTTGATTTTCTGTAATCATTCCCAAAGTACAACATACTTCCATTTCCATTGAATTTACGGTTTTCACCATATCTAAAACCCGGTCGAAGTCCTTGTTGTTCTTGACATTTCGCCAAGCTGCCCCCATGCAAAGTCTAGAACTGCCCAATTCTTTGGCTTCTTCAGCCGCTTTCACCACATCATCTACGGACAACATTTCATCCACATTCACTTTGGTGTGGTATCTTGCAGCTTGTGGACAGTAGGCACAATCTTCCGGACAGCCTCCCGTTTTTATAGAAACCAAAGTACTTATTTGCACTTCTTCCGGACAATGATGCATTCTATGTACTTCTGAAGCTCTATGGATCAGCGTGATCAGAGGCAAATTATAGATTTCTCTAATTTCGTCTTTGGATATTGATTTCATGAGATAAATCGTTTTTAATTATTTGGTCCACACATATTTGAAACCAAGACTAAACCATCTCGTTGGCATTGGAACGGCTCCGGATTCTCTATACTTCGTATCAAAAATATTGGTAACATCGCTGTACACCGTGAACGATTTCCATTGGTAATTCAGACGGAGATCGGTGATGGTATAGGCATCGTTCAATTCTCTTTTCAACCAACGATTTTCTACTTGTGCCGAAAAGTTTTTGTATTTGTACTGTAGTCCGGCAATCAGTTGATGCTTCAGCGATTCTAAGGTGTATTTTGAAATAACACTTCCGTTACTGATCAGTTCAGGATTAAGGTAATTGTAACTCAATTTATAACCAATACTTTGAGATTCTCCTAGGTGAAATTGCTGTTGGATACGAGCATACATACCTTGCACCCTATTTTTACCAAAGTTAATTGGCGAATACGGAACGCTTGTGTTTGGTCTTACCCAATCGATAAAATCGGTAATGTCTCTTTGGAAATATCCGGCTTGAAAATTGAAATTATTCTTAACATATCGGATGTTGGCTTCGTATTGCCAAGCATTTTCCGGTTGAAGATCAGGATTACCCACATTTCCAGGCTTTTGATTGAGGTACAAATCGGTGAAGGAAGGAATTCTTTGTCCCGTTCCTACACTTGCAGAAAATTTCCAATTGGAGTTGATTAAATACGCTACATCCATTCCCGGATAGACTTTCCAACCGTAATCGGTATTGTAGTTAACATACAAACCTGCATTTGCAATCAATTTTTCTGAAAGATTGGTTTTGAATTCAGCAAAAGCACCGTGGTTGTTTCTTTTTCTATCTCCGATGTTGGTACTGTTGATTTCTTCTATTCTCGACTCCCAACCCATGCCAAATTTACCAATTGAAGTTGCCAAACTACCGTTCAGTTCCAACATCAGCGCATTGGTATAATGTCTGGATCTGGCCACATCCAACTTGTCTTTGAAGTAGCGATAATCGTCTTCGTTGTAACGATCGCTAATTCTAGGTGAAAGGATCAAATTCCCAAATTGATGTTTGGATGAAATGCTAAACAAAGAGGTTTTAACAATTTCTTCAGAATTTTTATCTCCAGGAGCTGCATAAAACCCGTTGGCTCCAAACTGATTTTTTGTATATCCTGCAAGTGCAGAAATACTGTGATTGGCGTTGAAATCATAATTTCCGTTGTAGAAAAATTTGTGACCTTCTTGCGCCGAGTTGTATCGTTGTCCGTTACTGCTGGTTTTATTGACCGAGAACAAATGGTTTTGTGTTTCGGTACCGTAATTTCCCGTAACCTGTACTCCACCACCGGCATAAGTACCATCTCCATCGCCTTCTTCTTTGGATTTGAACGACGAACCCGCAAATAAATCGGCAGAAACAAAGGATTTTTTATCTTTTTTAGTTACAATATTGATGGCACCGGTCAGGGCATTTATTCCGTACACTCTCGCTGCTGCACCTCTCAATATTTCGATATGGTCGATGGCATCCATTGCTATGGGCAAGTTCATCATATTGTGAGCGGTTTGTGAGTCAATTAATTTTATACCATTAACCAAAACCAAAGTTTGCTCAAAAGATCCCCCATCAATACTGATGTCGGCTTGTGTACCAAACGGTCCTCTTTGTCTAACATCGACACCACCGACGAAAGAAAGAAGTTCATTGATGGACTTTGCAGGCATTTTAGCAATCTGTTCACGGCTGATCAATTGTATATCACGGCTGGATTGACTAAATGGCGTATCCAAACGGTTTCCTTGTACTACGATTTCTTCTACCTGAGTTTCTTTATCCGTGTTTTGTGCACTAAAAAAAGCAAAACATCCCAACATGCTCAGCGTCATTAACGATTTCTTCATGAATTTTAATTTCTTTATTTACTATTTTAAGTCTGCAAATTTTAGAAATAAAAATTTAAATTTGCTCGTCCAGAATATTTAAAATGAGTAGTCCGGTAGAACATCCAATAACATCCATCATAAAAATCGACAGAAATGCCAAAGATCCCATCTATCTGCAGGTGGTTTACCAATTCATCAATGCGGTAAAAAGAGGTACTTTAAAGCACGGAAACCAACTGCCGGGGAGTCGATTGTGGGCTTCTGAATTGAAAATACATCGAAGAACAGTTGTGGCGGCATTGGAAGAGTTGAAAACTCAAGATTGGATAGAGAGCATCCCCAATGTAGGAACTTTTGTAAAAAACGATGAAAACCCTTCCTTTAAAACCTATCAGGAGAAATCTAACTCTCAAAAACACTTGGTTCCGATCCGTTTTTATAGCAATTATATTTTAGAAAATCCGGTTCATGAAATGGATTGTCCGTACTTTTTCACCGACGGTCTTCCCGATTTTCGCATCATACAAAGTGATGAATTGGCTCGATTTTATTCCGGTGTATTGAAGAGAAAAAACAAATACCATCAACAAAAAAACATTCACAGAATAGGAAATTTGTACTTTAAGGAACAATTGAGTTACTACCTAAATACAAGCAGAAACCTTCATCTGAACAAAAATCAATTGATTACATCATCCAGTAGAGAAATCATCCTGAACATCATCACACAAATGTTCGTCAAAAAAGGAGATGTTGTTTTGGTGGGTGAGAAAAGTTATTTTTTCTCGAACATGATTTTCCGACAGGCAGGAGCTAAAGTGACCACCATCCCCATGGACCATGAAGGTCTGGATACGAATTACATTCTTAAAAATTTTGAAAAAGGAAAAGTGAGAATGTTGTACCTCAATTCAAAATTTTCCTATCCTACTTGCGAAAATATGTCCGAAAATCGCAGAAAATCACTTTTGGAATTATCTAAATTATTGGACATACTGGTTGTTGAAGACGATACCGATTTTGAAATTTCTTATGACAAACAGAACTTGCACTCGTTGTACAAAGAAAAAAATGACGCATGGGTCATCTACTTGGGAGCCTTCGGAAGGTTTTTGATTCCGGGATTTCAATCGTATTTTATGGTTGCCCCAGAAAACATCATCCACGAAGCACAGAAATACCTTTCTTTTTACGGCAATACCGACGATTACAAAGAACAGGCATTGGGCGAAATGATTGCAGAAGGCGACATCCACCGTTACCGAAGGAAAATTCAAAAAATCTATCGTGAACGACAAAATCTTTTTGTTAAACTTTTGAATGAATATTTTCCTAAAGAAATTCAGACAGAAATCCCCAATGGAGGAATGGCTTTATGGTTGAATGTAAATGCTAAAATCTCCCTTATAAAGTGGGTTGACCAATGCTTAGCCAACGGTTTGTACCTTCCAAAATATTGCTTGTATCAGGACAAAAACACTTCAGCCATTCGGTTGGGATATGCACACATGAATGAAGAAGAAATGAAAACCTCAGTTCAAATTTTTAGAAAATCGTTTGATGAAACTATGGATAATAACTCAAGTTTGGCATAAAATTTATTAAAGAAAAGAATGAAATATTTTAAGTAGAATAAAAAAAACATTAATTTTACATGATGAATGAAAATTGATATTTTACAAAAACACAATCAAATAGTACTAAACGATTAAAAATTGAAACTTTTATGAAAAAAATAACTATACTCTTTAGTTTTTTAATTTCTACATTCGCTTTTTCACAAATTAAGATCATTGCTACCGATGAGCTGATTGAGGTGGGAAAAGACAATTCTGTAGGATTATTCAAAAGAGGCAACAAATATGTTTTCAACTACCAAGATGTAAATGCCGGGAATCTGAATACCATTCGTTCGTTTACCTTTGCGGATCTCAACAACGATATGGACACTTTTTACAAACTGATCATTGATGGATTGAATACCTTGCCCAAATCAGACATCACTTTGGAATTGCCAGAAGATATTTTGGAGTTGCATTTCGAGAAAAATTTTGGACAACCTACGGTACAATTTGTACAGTTCATCAATAAAAACAAAAAGTTTACCGGGAAATCGCAATTCCTAAATCGAAAACAAGTAGAAAAGATTTTTGGAAAAGCACCGGGTTCTTCCTTGGCATTAGGAAAAAGCGAAATCCCCGCCAGCAACACCAAGAAAACAAAGAAAAAAAGAAATTGATCACCCTATAAAACTCATCATTTTGATGAGTTTTTTATATTTTTGCAAAAATCCGACCACCATGTCTTTACAAATCATCAATCTAAATAAATATTTTGGAGAACAAAAAGCTCTAAACAACATCAATATCGAAATTAATGAAAATGAAATCATCGGGCTTTTGGGTCCGAATGGTGCAGGAAAATCGACTTTGATGAAATCCATCACCGGTACCTTAAAATTAGACAATGGACAGATTATTTTCAACGGAAAAGCCATTGACCAAAATGAGATTGATGCGAAAAAGAAAATAGGTTTTTTGCCGGAAAACAATCCTCTGTATTTGGAAATGTACATCCGAGAATACCTTCTTTTTGTTGCCAACATCCACAATATCCCTTCTAGCCGAGTGGATGAGGTGATAGAATTGGTAGGCATAACCCCTGAAAAATCCAAGAAAATATCCCAGCTTTCTAAAGGATACAAACAAAGGGTTGGACTGGCACAAGCCATCCTGCACGAACCGGACTTATTGATCTTGGACGAACCTACCAACGGCTTGGATCCCAATCAAATCTTAGAAATCCGAAATGTGATTAAAGAAATTGGACAAAAGAAAACGGTGATCCTTTCCACACACATCATGCAAGAGGTAGAGGCACTCTGTTCTAGGGTGATCCTGATCCACAAAGGAACTATTTTGCAAGATTGTCCGATTGAAGAATTCAAAGGGAAATTTGACAGTTTAGAAGATGCTTTCTCTCATTATACCCAAGAAACGGCATCTGTATAATTCTGAAAATATTGATACAAATAATCTTCAAAAAAAAAAGAGTTTGAACTTAATTTCAAACTCTTTTTTTTGTAGCAACAATCACTGTTAAAGCATCATGACACCTTCTATCTTCCCCACTTCTTTGTAGATAGAAATTACATGATCGGCATTCATCATAAAAGCATTGATGTTGGCTGAAGTATATTTACCATTCTTGCTTTCTCTATTGCTAAGACTGTGATGAATATCGTCAAACACTTTAAAAATTTCAGCTAATTTTTCCGGATTATTTTCCAAAATAAATTTGAACAAATAATCTTGTGGAAATTCATAATTGGCTTCCAATTTTTCTTTTAAAGATTGGTAAAAATCTTCAGGATTGTCGTATTTATTATTTTCTAAAACATTCATTATTTTTTATTTTTTATTAAAAGCACCCAAGATGCTGTCCTTATTGTCATTTTCATGCTTTTCGATGATGCTGAAAAGTCCGTTCACCAATTGTTCGGTAGCCATTTGTGACAGTCCCCCTTGTTTCAAATTGGTTTGGCTGTTGTTTCCCAAAAGCGACCCGAGCAAATTGTTTCCTGCAAGAGCGGTGTTAATGGTTTTTACAATACCAAATTCGTTTAATTTTTCATCCACTTTTGGCATAATAGCTGCTACCAATTGCTGAGACGATTTCTCTTTCAGAATCTGTGTAGCTGTAGTCCCGTTTACCATTCTTTCCATATCTTGAGCATTTAGGGAGTTCACAGCATTTTTGAGAATGGGTTCTGAGACATTTGCCGTGTACGATGCGGCTTGTGCAATGTACTCTTTTTCTTTAGCTACAAGATTGGGGGCTACTTTCTCCAACATTGAATTTATTTTCACCAAAGACGAAGGCATGGCTTTGTCTATGAGTCCATTTTTTAAAAAAGCATCTTTGTCTTTGAAAGTTGCCATTCCTTTGGAAATACCGCCCAGCAATACCTGTTTGATGATGGCAATACCCAAGGAAGATGTGGCGATAGTTGCACAAGATTGTACCGAAGCTCCGGCAACTGCAACCGCAACGGTTGCCATAATAACTGTTTTATTTCTCATAATTATTTTTAACTCATTAAAATTCTATGTCTTTTTGCACAAATCGTACCAAAACCATACTAGAACGGGTAGAAAAACGCAATGTTCCAAGTTGGCTTCAGAGGTTGTATCTTACTGAATCTCCACCTTTCGCCGACAGGTTGGTTGGGGTCGTGGATTTTATACGCCAAATCCAATCTGAAAGTAACATAAGCAATATTAACTCTTAGACCTACGCCAGAACCGATACCCATTTGTTTGTAAAATTTATTAAACTTAAATTCGTCTCCAAAGCCGTTATCTTTCAAGCTCCAAATATTTCCCATATCGGTAAATATGGCACCCTCGTACATGGAATTGAACGGAATTCGATATTCGATATTGGTCGTTAGTTTTACATTGTCCATGATGTACGCTCTAACCGCTTCATTCAGTTGAGAATCGGCAGGACCCAAACCGCCAAACGGCAGCCAAGCACGAATATCGTTGGAGCCTCCGTTAAAATAAGACCTTACAAAAGGCATCGCCGTAGAGTTTCCGTACGGGATTCCCACCCCAATAAATTGTCGTAGTGCCAAGGTATTTTTCCCTTCGTTGAACGAAAAATATTTACGAACATCAAAATCAAATTTCACAAATTGAGAGAATGGAACATTAAAAATAGTCCTTTGCTCGTCAGTTGTCACGCCATGCTCTCTACCAGCAGGTTTTATGGCGGCTAATAAATTTCCTGCCAATTCGACTTTTGCATTCAGATAAAAAGGATTGTCGTATTCTTTTTTTCCAATTTCGTTATAGGTAAAATCGTATAAAATGGACGAAATAAGCACATCTTGTGTCAATCGATCTTTGTTGATAAGGGATTGTCTAAAGGAGTTCATTTGGTTGATTTGTCCTTCGGTCGTTAAAGTATTCTGATACGCTTGATCTTCAAAAATAGCTGCAGAAACTTCGTCCATGGTCAGCGAACCGTTTTCGTACAAAGTCTTTATGAAAGGATCGTACTGAAAATATTCATCAAAAACCTGAAGCCTGATCTGATTTTCATTGACATAATAATCGTAGTACTTGGTTTTGTTTTGGGTTAAACTCAGGAGGGTATTGAAAAGGGTAAGCTTGTGCACCACCCGATCGTTAACATTGGCAAAATATTGTAATCCCGCATTAAAGTTAATCCTGTCCATACCAATATTTTTCTGTACCGATGCTCCCAAATTAATGGCTGAAGTTGGCGAATATCGCTTCGGAATTAATTTGTAATACTTAAAAGGCAACAACAATCTAGGAAAATTCAAATTGGCTTGTGCCGAAATTTCATAGGCCAAAATTCTTGAGCTTGTATTTGCCGGATCTACAATACGACCAAACACTCCGGTAACACTGGTGCTTAGATTTTCCATTCCGCCAAAAACATTTCGTGTGGTAAGATCTACAGATGGACTAACTGCAAAGCTGAGCATTTGTGAATAGTTGGCATCCAAACCGTATTTTCTTTCAAATTTCGGCAAGGGTTTCAACATATAGAACACATCAATAATTCCGTCATTTCCAGGAGCTCCCAAACCATCATTTCTCAATGAATCTTTCGCTTTTACGATGCTAAAATTATTCATATTGAGCAGGTTTCTTTTTGTAAGATCCAGCATTTCCTGATCGTAACGATCCCCCGATTTCAAAGTAATTGACCTCCACAATGCTCTGTTTTTATACAAATGATCGACCTGATGAAAATTAATTCCCAGAAGGCTGTCTTTTTTGGTTTGATTTGGAAAATCTTTGGCTTTTTCTACAACTGCAACATCAATTTTGCCAATTTTTGCAATTTTATAGGGTGTATTTACAGAATCTTTTTTTATGAAAAGTGTTAACGGCACTTGCTTTCTGCTCTTGATGGAATCGGTAACAAAATAGATTTCTTCATTGCTGTGGTTGAATTTATAGAAGCCTTCATCCTTCATCAATTCGGTTATTCTTTTAGCTTCTTTTTCCAAATTGGCATGATCCAAGATGTCCCCTTTCTTTACTTTACTTTTATCATAATCCCTTTGATATACATTTTTAATATTTTCATCGGCAATACTGTAGTAGTAATCGTTGATGTAAGTAGGATCTTTGTGTTCGATTTCGTATCGGACTTTCGCTTTTTTATTTGCAGAATCTCTTTCTATTGTATAATTAACTTTTGCATCCCAATATCCATGGTTTCTCAATCTTTTTTGAAGAACTTCAACCGTTTTTTCGGTTTTATCCTGATCCAAAATCACAGGAGGTTGACCGATAGAATAAAAGAAACGATTCCAAAACAAGGACTTACCTACATATTCTGGGTGACCATTTTTAACAAACAACGAATCTCTAAGATTCTGATTTCTCATTTGTTTTGGAAAAGACATGTACTGGCTCAGGATGGTATCGTACTTTGGATTGGTCATATTGTACATCCAAAGCTGAAGAGGAAAAAGCATCAGTGCTTTTTTATTGTTTTTTTGAGAAATTGCACCTTCCAACTCGGAGCTAAAAAGCGATCCGTCTTTAAAATCCAATTGGTTGGAGGTAAGTAAATATTGACCTTCCGGAACTTTTTTAGTTGCGTTGCAGGCATAAAGAAACAAGAGAATACTTGCAAAAGAACCAAATATATAATATTTTTGAAAATATTTTTTGAAATGCTTACCGCTCATACAGTTAAAATTATACAGTCTTTAGACAAAAAGAAGTTCAGGCAAAAATACAATTTGTTTGTCGTTGAAGGCAATAAAAATATTAGAGAACTTTATCTATCCGATTATAAAATTAAAGAAATTTTTTCTATCAACCCAGAAGAATTGGATTTTCTACAGGTTCCAACTTATAAAATTGATGAAAAAGAACTGAGAAAAATTAGTTTTTTACAAAATCCCAAAGATTCCGTTGCGATTTGTGAACTGAAAGATCAAAATTTCAATGAAAATTGTACGGTCAATTTAGTTTTGGACGGGTTGCAAGACCCTGGAAATCTGGGTACCATCATCCGATTGGCCGATTGGTTCGGGATAGAACAGGTGGTGTGCAGCGAAGATACGGTAGATTATTACAACCCCAAAGTGATACAAGCCACCATGGGCTCTTTCACAAGGACCAATATTTGTTATTTGCCTTTGGAAAAATTTTTGAGCGAGACTAAAAATATAAATTTGGGTACCGATATGAACGGTGAAATCATTTATAATTTCGATTTCCCGGAATGCATCAACATCATCATGGGTAATGAAGGCAACGGAATTAGGGAAAGCACAGAAAGGCTGTTGACTAAAAAAATTACCATCCCTAGATTTGGTAAGAAACAATCTACTGAGAGTTTGAATGTTTCTATGGCAACAGGAATTATTCTGGGGGAAATTTTTTCTAGAAAATAAGTATTATATCAGTTGCTCTAGACTACTGATGCTCTTATTTTTTTGGTATTCTTCTAGTTTTTTTATGGCATAACGAATGGCAATGGGTGCTACATAGACCAAGGCCAATCCAATGGCTTTTTTCTTCCAGTTAGAATTTTTCAGATTTTTTTGAGCATAATTTCCGATCATTGCCGTTATGGCCAACTTCACGCCTTCTTCAACCAAGCCGTTTTTAGACGCATTTCCTGCAATACTTAGCAATGCATTCTTGCTGATCATTCGGTCTTTAACCTCATTGGCAACTTCTTTTATGATGGCATCGGTTTTCAAAGAAATTCCAACATGACCTTCCTCGTCTGTGGATTCTTTCAAAAACTTGTCCGAATACCCATCCGTGAAGGCGCTTAGACTTTCTTTAGCGTTTTCAAACGAGATGAGTTCTTCCATTTCTTGTACTTCAGATCTCAGAGCTTCTTTTCTCTTTTTTATTTCTTCTAGACTGTTGTATTTCGCTCCCATGATTACTCGTTGATGAATTGAATGATTTTGTTGGCAATTGAATTTTTAATGGTGTTTTTCATCATCAAAACTATAAAAAACAATACAAGATAGATTGCGGCCACAATAAGAAACCCAATGGCATAACTTTCTACAAAAGTAGCCAATAAGAAGCCCAATCCGATATTAAACAAGATGAAAAAAAACAGAAGAACAACAGCTGCTAAAACAAAATATGTTGTTGCACCGGCAGTTAAAGCCGTTTTCTCAGTCGCTTCTAACTTTAATAATTCTGCTTTTTTGTGAGCATAATCTTTTAAAACATCCAGCATAATGGTAATTTATATATTACTAAAAAAGGAACTTTAAACCACAAAGTTCCTTTTATATGTTAACGATTTTATGAATGAATTATGATTTCATTCCTTCTAATTTTTTTTCCACATCTTTGGCCAAACTTGTAGCCGATTCTACAGCTTTGTCTTTATATTTATCGTAGCTTTCTTTTACAGTATGTGCAGTTTCTTTAAATGTTGTTGAAATATGTCCGTACTGATCTTTCATTTTCTCAGAAACATCCGCATAACGATCTTTAGCAATTTCAGATACTTTTCCGTACTGATCAACTGCTTGATCTTTCAATTCTCCGGCTTTCTTTTTAAGTTTTTTTCTTGTTTCCTTACCTTCTTCCGGTGCATAGAGCATTCCTAAGATAACTCCAGCAGCAGCACCTGCTAATAAACCTACTAAAACCCCTGCTAAATTATTTCCCTTCTTTGCCATTGTGTAATTTTTATGATTAATAAATGATGTTAAAAAACTTTTTATAAAGTTACAACAAACATACCATTTTCCAAAAAATAATAGTATTTTTTTAAACCTTTGAATCGAATTTTTGTTTGATGATGGAGAGCATCAATTCTATGGTTTGTTTTTTATCCATTTCACTATTATCGATCAAGATGGCATCGTCAGCTTGTTTTAAAGGTGCGATTTCTCTTTCGCTATCAATTTTATCCCGAGTGATTAAATTTTGCTTCACTTCTTCTTCATCCGCCTCAATGCCTAGAGTTTGCAATTCATGAAATCTTCTTTTTGTTCTTTCTTCAATACTGGCAGTTAGAAAAAATTTGATATCGGCATCCGGGAGGACCACGGTCCCAATATCTCGACCGTCCATAATGACACCTCCTTTTTTTGCTATAGCTCTTTGGGCTTCCAATAAAAACGATCTTACCTCTGCTTGTTTGGCAACATGACTTACCAAATCCGATACCGACGCCGTTCGTATTTCTGTAGAAATGTCCTGACCGTTGAGATAGAGCAACAATTCATTATCCACTTCTTTGAATTCTAAACGGATATCATCAAAACCATCGAACAATTTTTGCCAATGAATCTCTCCATCGGAAGTTCTACAATTTTCAGATGCATAATAGGCAATACCTCGATACAATGCTCCTGTATCCAAATGTATCAATCCCAATTTTTTGGCAATCACTTTGGATATTGAACTTTTTCCGGTCGAAGAATAACCGTCTATGGCAATTACAGGTTTTTTCATTCTGCAAAGTTCCTTATTTTTTTGGAATTTGAAGCTCCAAAAATCTTAAAAATTAATATTTATTTCCCGTTAGATCGTAGAGAATGCCTATCTGATTAAGATTGGAGGCGTTATGATATCGGGCATGGGTATAATCAAAACGGAAGGCACCAAATTTAAGACCAATACCCGCAGAAATTCCCGAGAAACTTCTTTGATCCAATACGGCAAGTTCATTGCCTCTTTTCACATTGTATCCCAATCTCAAATTAAAATTACGCTCCGGAAACAACTCGGCACCTACGGAAAAATGATCGAGAATTTTTCTAAAAAAACCGACTTCTTGACCGTTTATGGTGTATTGTGAAGATATGTTGAATTTTTGCAAATCGTGTGCTGTGATGGTAAAAGCCAAAGGAAACTTTGTCATCCTCCGGGTATAACCCAAATCAACAGAAAGGGGCAGCACTTCTCTTTCGCCGTTGTAGGGCTTAAACTGATATCCAAAATTTCTAAAAACCAAAGAAGCACTTTCGCCTCTTTTGTCTAAATGATAAGTTACACCAGCATTTCCGGAAACCGCCATAGAAGTAAATGTATCGATCTTGGATGTGATGAAATTAAGATTTCCACCAACGGTCCATTCGTCTTCAAACTGATAAGCATAACCGGCACCAATGGCAACATCCGAGGCTGAGAAAGTCCCCAATTCAAAACCACTTTCATCGGTTCTTATCAGATTTCCATAATCCATGTATCGAGCATGGATATTCAGCAGGTGTCCGTTTTCCATATCACGAACATAGGATACCGTTCCGTATTTGGAATCAGCAAGATACAATGCAGCATTCAAAGAAATTTTAGAATCCATTTCTTTATTCATCAACGACGGATTAACGGCTGCAAAAGCAGGATCATAATCGGCGATTGAAATGGCATTTCCACCCAAAGCAGCCTGCCTTGCGGAAACGGGTGTGTTTAGGAAATTATATACCGTAGTACCCGTCTGTGCGAGTACCGCAACAGATGAAAGCAAGAGTGGTAATAAGATAATCTTTTTCAATGAATGGTGTATATCTATGCAAAAATAATTCTTTTTCGATGGTAGCAAAATTTTTAATAAAATAATTTTAGTTAATTGCTTTTCTACCTTTATTATTATGGACTAATGTTTATCTTTGCAAAAAAAGAAAAATCAGCTTTTAAGAACTGAATAACAACTCAACATTTTATATGAAATACAAAAGAATTCTTCTGAAATTAAGCGGTGAAGCCCTAATGGGTAACAGACAATACGGTATTGACAACGATAGACTGAAAGAATATGCCGATGAGATTAAAGTTGCCGTAGATAAAGGTTGCGAAATAGCAATCGTTATCGGAGGAGGAAACATCTTCCGTGGTGTTGCTGGTGCTGCTAAAGGCATGGACAGAGTGCAAGGAGATTATATGGGAATGTTGGCAACCGTTATCAATGCTATGGCATTGCAAGGTGCTTTGGAAGATGCGGGAATTAAAACCCGATTGCAAAGTGCAATCGAAATGGATAAAATTGCTGAACCCTTCATCAAAAGAAGAGCTGTAAGACATCTGGAAAAAGGAAGAGTTGTTATCTTTGGTGCCGGAACCGGAAACCCTTATTTTACAACTGACACTGCTGCTGTACTTAGAGCAATAGAAATAGATGCCGATGTTATCCTGAAAGGAACTCGTGTGGACGGAATCTACGATTGCGATCCGGAAAAAAATGAAAATGCAGTAAAATTCAACACCCTAACTTTTGATGAAGTTTACGACAAAGATCTAAAAGTAATGGACATGACGGCCTTTACACTTAGCCAAGAGAATAAACTTCCTATCCTGGTATTCGACATGAACAAGCCTGGAAACTTGGAAAGAATCATCGAAGGAGAAAACATCGGTACTTTGGTTAATATATAAAAAAGAAAAATATACTATGGAAGAATTATCATTAATTACCAACATGGTAAAGCAAGAAATGGATGCTGCCATCAAGCATTTGGATCATGCTTTTCAAAAAATTAGAGCAGGAAGAGCATCTACCTCTATGGTGCAAGATGTTATGGTGGAATATTACGGTGCTCCAACTCCACTGAACCAAGTGGCGAATGTTTCTGTACCGGATGCCATGACCATTTCCATACAACCTTGGGACAGAACGGCCATCAATGCAATTGAAAAAGCCATCGTCAATTCCAACTTAGGATTTGCACCTTCTAACAACGGAGACACCATCATCCTGAATGTACCTCCTTTGACTGAAGAAAGAAGAAGAGATCTTGCAAAACAAGCCAAAGGTGAAAGCGAACAAACTAAAGTCACTGTTAGAAACGCTAGACAAGACGGTATGAAAGAACTGAAAAAATTGGACGGAGTTTCTGAAGATCTCATTAAAAATACGGAAGAGGAAATCCAACAATTGACCGACAAATATGTTAAAATGTGCGATGAGCATTTGAAGGTTAAAGAAGCCGACATCTTGAAAGTTTAATACCAGCATCACCTCATAAAAAAAACTACTGTAACGCGATTTTACAGTAGTTTTTTTTATGTATTTATTGAAGTCGTCTAGGCAGAGAACTTTCTTTTTCTTACCCAAAAGAAAACAGTACCTAAAACAGCCAAAATGCCTAGTGGCAGAAGCAAATTGAACCATTGCCAATTGTTTCTGTTTTCATCGATAGCCTGTCTGTCCAAAAGTCGGGCTTCAATATTTCTATTTCTCAACTGCATCAGGTTGCTATCGTCCAAAAGATAGTCCAAAGCATTTCTTAGAAACTGCTCGTTACCGAATTGTTGATTGGTCAAAATATCCATTCCCAACGGAAGAGGCTCACCTTTGAAGGTTTTGTTTCTTCCCACATCACCATCGGCAATTACGATCATCTTATTTTCAGGACTTTGAGCCTTAAACCCGGGAATGTTATTTTTCTCGCTTCTATTGGCATAAGCCGAAGAAAATTTACCCTCCAAAGAAACTGCAAATATTTTGGGTGTCGATGGTTTTTCGTTCTGTCCAAGGCTATCCACAGTTGTTATCTCTTTCAGATCCACATAGTTGGGGACTTGTTTTAGCAAAGTCTTCGCACTGGATTCGTAAAGTACATTGGTTTTGATGCCTTTTCTACCTAAAGTATCGATGGAAGTTGGAAATTCGAACTTTACCGGATTGATGTTTTTGGTAATCGGGTTGTTATTTTCTGCAATTCCTAAGGGAAAATATGGCCAAGGCAAAGAAGTGTATTGATTGTTGCCACCGACCTGTCCGGTTACCAGTCTAATCATCGCTGGTTTTTGGACATCTTTTACCAAAGCAGGGTTAATCCTCACTCCATAATTAAAGAAAAAATCCGTCATGTTGTTATCGACAGGATAAGCCATAATTTTATTGGATCGTGTCAGGGTATCCATTTCAGCATTCACAGCATCAATCATCCAAAGGGTTTTTCCACCGTTCATGATGTACTGGTCCAAGACCATTTTCTCGGTATCGGTAAAGGATTTTCTCGGTTTGGCAATCACCAAAGCCTGAGTTCTTTTCAGATTGGGCAGATCGGTGATGGTCAGGTCGGTATTGTTTTCCGGAATGATGGGGAAAATTTTATAATTCTCCGATGCCATTCTCATAAACCCATCAAATTCATCAGGTCTTAACTCATCGTGGTTGATGATCACTCCAATGTTTTTCTTCTGATCCAAAACCAAGGATTTGATGTTGGAAACCAAGTTGTACTCCAAATTTTCTACCGACTTCACCAACTGATCGGTAGAGCTGAGTCCTTGTTGCTCTACCACCAACGGAATCGAGGCCCCTTGATTGTTGTACTTGATAACGGCATAGGGATACAGAATAATTTCCGAAGTTTTTCCGTTTTTGAAATCGGCCAACATCGATGGTTGCATTCCCATTGCCATCAGTGTATCTCTGGACATCTTGGTCTTGATGGGGTCGATGAATTTGAAATCGATTTTGGAATTTACCCTACGAAATTCTTCCAACATAAATTTGGTTTCGCCTTGCAATTGTTTAAAACTTGCAGGAAAATCGCCTTCTAAGTAAACATCGACGGTTAAGGGTTTCTTTACCGATTCTAAAACTTTTATGGTATTTTCGGACAAGGTATATCTTTTTTCTTGGGTAAGATCCAGACGGAATTTGAAAATTCCCAGTACCCCCAAAACCAAAAGAGCAATAAGTGCTATAAATATATATTTCTGTTTATTCATTCTATCAAAATTATATTTTGAAAATCATTTTTGTTAAACAATTATTTCTTTTTCTGAACAAAATAAGTGGACAATCCGAGAGCCACAACCATGACCAAAATAAAATAGAAAACATCTCTACTGTCCACCAAACCTCTGGAAAAAGCCAAGAAATGTTGGTAAAAACCAAGGTTTTGAAGGATAAAATCGGCGCCACCCAAAAGTTTATAACTTGCCAATTGTTCAATACCAAAATACAGAATAAAACACATGAAAACCCCCAACAAATAAGCCATAATTTGGTTGGATGAAAGGGATGATGCCAGCATTCCGATGGAGGTCATGGCTCCAATTAAAAGCATCAAACCAAAATAGCTGCCCAATGTTGCGCCTGTATCCATATTACCTCTCGGCACTCCCAGTACAAAAATAGTGTAGAAATAGACCAAAGACGGAATTAGACACAACACTCCGATGAACCACACGGAAAAAAATTTGCCTAAAATAATATCTTTGATTTTTAGAGGCTGCGAAAACAGCCAATACAGTGTACCGTTTTGTTGTTCTTCGGCAATGGTCTTCATGGACAAAGCCGGAATTATGAACATCAAAATCCAAGGAACTAATGAAAAATAGCTTTGCATGGAGGCCATTCCGATGTCGAAAATATTGTAATTGTTTTCGAAGAAAAACAGAAAAAGCGTAGTAATCAAAGAAAATGCTCCGATGATTACCCAAGCACTCCAATTACCGAAATAACTCCAAAGTTCTTTTTTAAATAGTGCTAACATAGTTTATATCAATCTTTTAAGATGAAATCTTTTTTTTTGATCGCTCCTACGGAGCTTTTTTGTATTAAATGATTGTAAAACAATCCATTTACTTTTTATTTTTATTTACCATTTTCACGGTGAGCATGATAAGCGTTACAATGCCTACAAATCCCAAAATCAATTGCCACCAATGGCTGATCACTTCTTGTTTTAAGATTACGGTAAAAACCACCAAAAATAAAATAAAAGTTGCAATTTCATTGGCTTGTCTCAGTTTGATATTGGCGATAGGAATGTCTTTATTGTGCAAATTCTTCAGTTGATTTACTTTTTTCCAACACCAAAAATGATAGGCTGCCAAACCGAGTAGAAACAACAACTTTAGGTGAAACCAAGGCGATTTCATCAACCCGGAATTCAGAAAAATCATTACCAAACCACAGATCAACATAATTAGTCCGGCAGGAACGGTAATGATGTTCCACAGTCTTCTCGACATATAGACATACTGCTCTCTCAGGATTTGTTTTTTATTTTCGTCGAAATCATCCGTATCTTTATAATATACAAACAACCGAACGAGATAGAAAATCCCGGCAAAATACGAAACCATAAAAATAATATGAATGGCTTTTATGATGACATACAACATCCTAAACTTTAGATTTTATTAAAGAAATACTGTCTATTTTTTTCCCCTGATTGTATTTTTTTATATACAACAACTTGCCATTTTCATTGTAATATTTCCAATCTCCATAGTAGTACCAATGGCTTCCAATTTCGTTAACATCCATTCTTGATTGTCCTTTCTCTTTCATGTTGCCATTTGGATAATAAGTTTTGGTTTTGGTAATGTTTTTTCGATATCTCTCTTTTTGATAAAGTGTATTTTCGTGTGTCGATTTCCAAGTACCTACCCGAACTCCTTTCTTGTATTTTCCTTTCTCTATCAAATCTCCAATGTCTGCAGATGAATTTTCCACCCAAAAACCATGTCTTTGTTGTTCATTTTTTCCGACTTTAATGTATTGGTTGGGTCTTGTTGTACAAGAAACAAAAATAATAAAGCACAATACCAAGGTGGATATTTTATACATAAGTAATCAAGAAAAGGATTTTATAAATAGAAATAGAATCTGTACTATTCTACAGATTCTACTTCGTATATTGTATTTTAAGAAATAACATTCAGTTCTTTACCCACTTTTTCGAATGCAGCAATGGCTTTATCCAAATGAGCTTTGGTGTGTGCAGCAGAAAGCTGAACTCTAATTCTCGCTTTTCCTTTTGGCACCACAGGATAGAAGAATCCAATTACATAGATGCCTTCATCCATCAGCTTTTCGGCCATTTTCTGAGCCAAAGGTGCATCGTACAACATGACAGGGACTATGGCTGCATCTCCATCCGGGATATCAAAACCTTTGGCTTTCATTTCGGTACGGAAATAGTTTGCATTTTCAATCACCTGATCTCTTAGAGAAGTATCCTGAGAAATCATATCCAAAACTTCCAAAGCAGCACCTACAATACCCGGAGCCAAAGAATTGGAGAACAAATACGGTCTGGATCTCTGTCTAAGCATATCGATAATTTCTTTTTTACCGGAGGTAAATCCGCCCAAAGCACCACCCAAAGCTTTTCCTAAAGTAGAGGTGATGATGTCTACCCTACCCATCACATCATTGGCTTCGTGCGTACCACGACCGGTTTTCCCGATAAATCCGGTGGCATGAGAGTCATCGACCATAACCAAAGCATCGTATTTCTCTGCCAAATCGCAAACGCCTTTTAGGTTGGCAACAATACCGTCCATGGAAAATACGCCATCGGTAACGATGATTTTGAAACGGTGTTCTTTTTTAGAAGCTTCGATCAACTGAGCTTCCAAATCGGCCATGTTGTTATTTTTGTAGCGGTATCTTGCAGCTTTACACAACCTTACTCCATCGATGATGGATGCATGGTTGAGCTCGTCAGAAATAATGGCATCTTGTTCGGTAAACAAAGGTTCGAAAACCCCTCCGTTGGCATCAAAAGCGGCTGCATAAAGTATGGTATCTTCTAAGCCTAAGAATTGTGCAATTTTTTGTTCCAACTCTTTATGGATATCTTGTGTACCACAAATAAATCTTACCGAAGACATGCCGTAACCGTGACTGGCAATCATGTCTTGGGAAGCCTTCATCACTTGAGGATGGTTGGAAAGCCCCAAATAGTTATTGGCGCAAAAATTCAATAATTTTTTCCCATTGGCTTCTATTTCGGCACTTTGCTGAGAGGTAATGATTCTTTCTCTTTTGAAAAGTCCGTCGTTTTCAATGTTTTGAAGTTCGTTTTGTAGATGTTGTAGATACTTTGGAGAAATCATGTTTTGTACTTATTTTAAAGGGGCTAATTTAAGGAAAAAAGTGGTTATTTTGATTTAAAAATCCCTTCTAAAATATAAAAAACACAAAAGCAATGCAGATGTGTTTTTTAAATTATACTTGGATAAGAAAAACCAATCATTTGCGAGTGATAGTTGGTAATACTTGATAATTCTTTATCAAAACAATTGCATCATTTTTTAACGAATACAAATTATTTAAAAATTACAGTTTTAAAAATAAACTTTAATACCTGCGGTGATGTATCCATGCAGCGCGGTAATTGCCGACTCTTCTGTCCCCAACAAACTCACCGAACTGTTGATGTATCTAAAGTTATTTAAATTTAAAACATTGTTAAACAATAAATTATACTCTAAAAAAGAATTGGTTTTTCTGTACGAAACCTGCCCACCCAATAGAAAATTATACAAGGAATTGTGTCCTGTTTTTTGAATAAGGTATTCACCCAAAATATTTCCCAGCCATTCATTTTTATAATGCGCTCGCAAACCCAATGACAATTTGATATTTTGAAGAGATGAAGATGTATTGTAAAGACTTTGGTTGAAAAAAGATTTAGACAACGAATATCCAAAATCAAACTGTATGGGGAAATTCTTAAATTTTGTTGAAGCTTTCTGACCGATTTCCAAATTCTTCATGCTCGTTTCGTTGTATTGTTGGTTGATGAAGTTGTTGGTTCTAGCCAACATTGCTGTAAGTTTGGACTTTAAGATAAAATATTCTCCAATTCTTCTATCGTCCGAATACAAAAGAAACCATCGATCGTTCAGGGTACCCAGTACATTATAAACTTGTGAAAATGCTCCAAAATTGGTTACATCTTTAGTAATATTCGTATTTCCTTTTTCATACATTAAGACTGAAAAAATATGACTTCCTTTGTTTAGGTTAAATCGAATAAAGGTGAACTTAAAAGCATCGCTGTTAATAAAAGTTTCTGGAAATATCGAAAGATTCTGAGTGTAGGAAAAACTTCGACTGTAATTTTTATCATACAAAAGATCTAAAAAATCCGGAATTTTATACCGATTGAGGTATTCTAAACCAAAATTCATTGCTGCTTTTGTATTAAGCTTATACTGTACTTTAAAGGTCTTATCCAAATACGATTTTTGAGTTTGGTTAAAATGCAGATAATGTGAACTTAAAGAGGCCGACAAATCGAAACTACCCAAATATTTTTGAACAAAAATCTCATTAACAAAATCATGAGTTTTCAACGATTTCACTTCCGATTCGTTGGTATAAAATTCTGATAAATGGGCATCATCCTTTTTAAAAGAATACCCGGATCTGAAGTTGATGGTCGCAAAACTAAAATTGTTTTTCAGGTTGATATCAAACGCATATTTTTCGGAATCCGTATCCAGAATTTGGTGCAAATTGTTGTATGGACTTCCAAACAAAAGTTCAGAAGATTGCATGTCCAAAACGGAGGTATTCTTTGTTTTTAATTGTGTAAATGAAATATTGAACCTTGAAATGGAGTACTTTTTACTCCAAGAAATAAAATTATGTACTGTGCTGTTTTTTATTTTATTTTCCAATTCATAAAATGAGTTTTTTTGAAAAAGATTTCTATCTATATTTTGTTGAAAATGATCTTCTGACGGGTTGTATCCGAAACTATAATACAAATAACTTTTATCTCTAAACATTTTTTTTACTTTCAATTGTGTGGTCCCAAAAAAACCTTTGTTATCTTCGTTTCTGTTTTCAAAAAAATTATACGAAGTGGGTTGCTCAGGGAAAGCAATTCGGCTCATGGTGAGCCATTTTTCTAACTGTGTCGTATTGAAAATTGAAAATGCCGATACAGAAAAGTTTTTCCCGGATTTGGAATATTGCAACGCACCAAATTGGTTGTTTTTTTCTTTAACCTTACCGTCGTTGTTCAGAAATGAAGGAGTGGCAACACGCACAATACCATTGGTATTGTCTACATCATCGTGTTGGTTCATTTCATAAAAATCAGTAGTCCCAATCGGATCTTTTGCTATGGAATTGGCATCGGCAATTAATGCCAAATTTCCTGATTTATTAAATCTAAAAAGATTGGCGTGGGTGAGATAGGAGTTTTTGTTACCGTAATAGACTTCGGTATTTCCTGTGATTTTGCCTTTATATTCGTTTTTTAGTTTTAGGTTTAACGCTGTGGATTGACTACCGCTGATGGTGGTATAATTTTGCCAAAAATCTACCCCATCGATCATGTCTGCACTGATGTTTTTGGTTGCCATTTTATGATTTTTACCAAAAAATTCATTACCATCAACCAAGACCTGGCCTACGACATTTCCATTTCTGGTTACCTTTCCGTTATCGTCCACATCCAAACCCGGTAATTTGCGCACCAAATCTTCTACTGTTCGTTCTGTACCGTCTTTTATGGCCTTTAGATTATAGGAAATGGTATCTTCTTTTAGAAATGCAATTTTGGGTCTGGTTTTAATTTTAACTTCCTGTATTTCGGTGATTTGAGATTCTAAAATTATTTCAAAATTGGTTTTTTCGTCTGGATTGATCTTTACAACTGTGGTTTTGTAAAGCATTGAGGTTAATTTTAGCGTAAACTCCCCTTTCTCTTTGATGGTGAAATTGCAAATTCCAATTTCATTGGTGGTTTTAAAATCTAATGTTTTGTTGTTTTTCAACAATTGGACATTGATGTTGGAAAGTTTATTTTTCTCTTTGTTAATGACATTCACGCTAATATTTTGCCCATAAAATAATTGCAAAATAAAAAGAAAAAAGAATGAAACTTGGAGTTTCATTCGGAGATTTATACAATTCAAAATGTTCAATTTCATTATTTATTTCTGATGACATCCATCATTTTATCGGCTTTTTGCTTGCTATGATTTAACATATTTTCTCGGGCTTCGGCATTTTTTTTCTTCAATTCTTCTCCCTGATAGATTTTCAATTTGGGATCCATCTTTTTCATTTCTTTTTTATCAAAATTCTTAGATACACTTGTAGCATAACTCAATTGATTTTTAGATTCTACTTTGAGTATCAAACCGGGAGTTCCGTAATAGTTATATGGCCCTGCAGAAATTGGAATTTCTTCTGTGTACCATACTTTTGTTGAATTATCACCAATTTTGTACAACGCTAATTTACAGGTGTAGTTTTCAATAACTTGGGTTTCATCCGTGTATTCTAAACTAACATTATCCATTGGATAATATGCGTAAAACTCTTCATCGATAAAATCATTCAATCTAAAATATCCTTTTTTGTCTTTTATACGGAAATACTCTATTTCCTGAGATAATGATGAAGATTTTTCTCTTAAATTTTTATAAAAGAAACTATCCCCTTTTTCGTAGATCAAAGTATACTTCACAGGTATTTCATCATTTTGTTTAATTTGTCTTTTAATTTCTTCTTTATAGCTGTCCTTCATATTTTCAAAACCATTCCAATTTATTTTAGATTGTGTTACGATTTCGTATTCAACCTTAAGGGATTCTTGACTAAAAAACATTACGCTATAAAACAATCCAAGTATTGTAATAATTTTATTCATAATAATAAAAGAAGACAAGAGAACATCAGATCTCTTGCCTATTCTAAATTGTTTAAAAATTACTTAACCTTTATCAAATATAAAGTTACACCAGCTTTTTCACATGGATAAGTGGTTTCGCAAGATGAAATAATTCTTGTTTCTTTATGAGTTCCTTCTCCATTTTCATTTTCAACTTCAACTTCTTGTTCTGCAACGACAACATCTTTACATTCTTCCATAAAAGCCAAAGCTTCAGTAAAAGAAGTGAAATGAAGGGCTTTCATCTCTTTGCTAAAAGTTTCTGAACTTGTTGAAATTGTGTTTTGTAACAATCTGTTCTGTATTTGGTTTTTTGCAAAACCCAAAGTTGTGCCTGCAAATAATGTTGCAGCGAATAATAATTTTTTCATAGTACTACTTGTTTTGTATTATAGTGGCACGAAACTAAAACTAAAACTAAAACTAAAACTATGCAAATTATTTTTAAACTTTTTACAAAATCAATACTAATTTAGAATGAATGTAGATTATTTCACAATTACATCATTTCCATTTCCTCATTTAATTTTTAATAAATTTCAACTTATTGTTTTCAATTTCCAAAATGTAAGTTCCTTTTTCCAATCCCGATACATCTATTGAATTATTGGACTTTATGGTTCCTTTTTTCACCAATTGACCGTTGATATACGAAATTTTAAAATCAGAAATTCCATTCAATCCTTTTACAAACAATTCGTTTTTTGCAGGATTCGGGTACACTACAACACCCGTTATTGCTTCATTCTCTCTCAAAGACAAAGAGGCATCGTGTTGTACAGTAGAATTACTTTCCAAAATCTGATGATCGTGATTAAACTCCACAGAAGCCACCTCAAAGGCCGTAGGAACCGTAAAATACTGATTGCTTTCTGTATTTTCCAAACGCACATAAGCCACTTCTCCATTGGTCCCGTTTAGCTTTATGGGCAAAGGCATTTCATAAAAACTAACGGAAGGATGGCTTTGGTTTTGTCCCACCCAAATTGTGATGTTTTGCAAACTTGCAGCTTGTTTCCACTTGATGGTGTAGGTAGGATAGCCCTGTCCATAAATCCAATCGTTAAAAAATTCGGTAAAATCCTTCCCTGTCGATTGCAACAACGAGTTTTTGAGATCAACGGTTTTGGCATATCCGTACGCCAAATTGGGCTGGTTAAGATACTCTTTGACCGCTTGGTAAAACACGGCGTCGCCCAAAATCCACTTCAGCATCCTCACCACAAATCCTCCTTTTGCATAAGTCAACCTCCCACTGAACAGTATGCTCTGATTGCCAAGATTGGCATCTGCAACATAAACAGAACCGCCCACTGCCGAGTTGATGTAATTTTTCTGACCTTGCAAAAACAACAAAAACTCCGAGGGAGTCATCAACAATTTTTCATTCGCCAAATGTTCTCCAAAATTAGCAAAACCTTCGTTCAGCCAAAGATCATTCCAAGCACCACAGGTAATTTTATCTCCAAACCATTGGTGCGCCAGTTCATGGGCAATTACCCTTTTGGGCCAACCGCTCATGGACGACATGGTTTGGTGCTCCATGCACACCCCGTTAAATCCAAATTCCATGTGACCGTATTTTTCATTTCGGAAAGGGTACGGACCAAAATAGGTTTCAAAAGTATTCATAATTTGTTTAGTCCAATCGATATCGGCCATCACAGAAGGATTGCCAGCCGTAGTCGGATAGAGATAATTAACAAAAGGAAATGGCGGATTGCCTATCACATCGTTCAGTTTGGTAAAATTGGTGATGGAAAACGCAATAAGATATGCTGCTGTGGGATATTGTGTACGCCAAAATGTAAGTTTAGATCCGGCATTAATAGACTCTAACATCAGCTTACCGTTGGCCGCAACAGAGTATTGCGAAGGTGTGGTAATTTTCATGTCAAAACGATCTATTTTGTCGTTCAAACTTTGCTTTGTCGGAAACCAATCTTGGGCTCCGTAGGGTTCGGAAAGGATACTCATCACAGGAATTCCATTTTGGGTATGCATCCCAAAAGCATTGTTGCTGGGATCCGGAATTCCGGAATAATGAACGGTTAACGAGTCCAATGTTCCTGAAGAAATGGGATTGGGGAAATCAATTTTCAACTCTTTACTGGGCAATTGAGAAAAAGTCAAAGCATTCCCATGATACGATACTGCCGATACATTGAGCTGTGTGGTAAAATCAAAATACATGCTCGACATATTGGCATTGGGTTGAAAATGAGAAGTGACCGATGCCGAAATATAATTCACCGCAGGATCCAGACTGGCTTCCAAGCGTTGATATTTCAAATCATAATTGGCCGTATTGGGATTATTGTTGTACGACAACATCCTTTGGTAATGGCTTCTCCCCTCTTTTTGGGCCAAATCTTCAATGGTAAATTGACCGTACAAATAAGTTTGAAAAAGAACAATTGACAAGATTAGACCTAACTTTTTCATGGGTATTGTTTTGAAAGTAAAGTTAAAAAAATAATCAGTTTGAAAATATTCAAAGGTTTGAAAAGTAAAATCATTATTTTTGTGCATTAATTAATACATGGAAAACACTACTAAATTCTATAAATTTCAAGGTACAGGAAACGATTTTATCATGATCGATAACCGTGATTTAATCTTTCCAAAAAATACAGAAACCATTGCCCGACTTTGCGACCGCCGTTTTGGGATAGGTGGTGACGGACTTATTTTGTTAGAAAACGAAAAAGGCTACGACTTCAAAATGGTCTATTACAATTCCGATGGCAATGAGAGCACCATGTGTGGAAACGGTGGCCGATGTTTGGTTGCTTTTGCCTACATGTTGGATATTTTCGAAGAGCAATGCCATTTTATCGCCATCGATGGGCCACACGATGCCTCCATAGACAACGGCTTGGTACAACTGAAAATGATTGATGTAGATACGGTTGAGGATTTTGAAGGAAACACCGTTCTCAATACCGGTTCTCCACATTTTGTACAAAGGGTAGAAAATCTCAAAGATTACGAAGTTTTTGCAAAAGGAAAAGCCATTAGAAATTCTGAAAAATTTTTAAAAGAAGGCATCAATGTCAATTTTGTAGAAATATTGGCAGAAAATCAGCTTTTTGTAAGAACCTACGAAAGAGGTGTAGAAGACGAAACCTACAGCTGCGGCACCGGTGTTACGGCATCGGCCATTTCCTATCTTAGAAATAAAAACATGAACGAGGTAAAGGTAAAAGTCTTGGGTGGAAATCTAAAAGTTCGTTTGGAGAAAGATGGAGATTCTTTCAAAAATATTTGGTTGGAAGGGCCTGCCAAATTGGTATTCGAAGGGAAAGTAAATCTTTAGACTTCCTAATTTTTAATCCTGAAAAAAATATTATTAAAATGAAAAAAGGCTGTGCCATCATTTCCATCATCTTCTTAGTTTTGATACTGGTTGCCGGATTTATTGGATATCCGTATTATAAAAAAAACTATGCAAACAATGTTAAGAAAGAAGGTTTTGTAAAAATTCCAAAAAATTCCAATTTCAAAGCCATTTTGGACTCCATCCGTCCTTTTGTTGATGATATAAAATCTTTTGAAGAAGTAGCCATTACCAAAAAGTTAGCTGAAAATTTCAAAGCCGGACGATATAAGATAGAATCCGGAGCCAGCAACTCCAACTTAATCAACATGATCAAAGCGGGCAACCAAACCGAAGACACTTTCAGGATTGGAGATTTCTTTTCGGTTTACCAAATGATCGGAAGGGTCAGCAAAAAAACCGAAGCCGACTCTTTAGATTTTGCAAAATCTTTCGAAGCCATTGCCAAAGAAAAAGGATTGAAAAATGCCGAAGATCTAAAACCGTATTTCATGATGGATTCTTATAATTTTTATTGGACGGTAAGTCCGGAAGATTTCTTCAAAAAATTCGAAACCCAATACAACGAGTTTTGGACGGCAGATCGAGAAGCTCTCGAAAAAAAATCCGGACTGAGCAGAAGCCAAATTTATGCTCTTGCTTCTATTGTTTATAAAGAATCCGGGGGCAAATCCGACGAAATGAAAACCATTGCCGGGCTCTACATCAATCGTTTTCATAAAGGTATGAAATTGCAAAGTGATCCAACGGTAATCTACGCCGTATTGCAATCGGCAAATTTTAGCATTGCTCCAATGAAAAGAGTTTATTACAAAGATTTGAAAAATCCATCTCCGTACAACACTTATGCACATACAGGCATCCCTCCGGGTCCCATCTGCATTCCGAATAAAGACGCTTTGGACGCGGTTTTGAATGCCGAAAAAAACAATTACATCTTCATGTGTGCTGATCCTGAAAGAATTGGTTTCCATAAATTTACAAACAGCGATACCGAGCATGCTGCCAATGCCAAAGCCTATCAAGATTGGTTGAATAAAAATAATGTGAAATAACCTACAAAATACCAAGACTCAAATGTAACAATTTGAGTTTTTTTGTGACTTATTAGTAGCGATTATCAAAGTATTCTACACGATTTGACTCAGAAAAAAACTTCAAAAAAAATAGGACTACAAAATCCGCTTTGAAAAATAATATAAAAAATCAAATTTTGGTTTAACTTTTGCTAAAAGCAACAATCTATACCCTTAGAAATTTAAAATCATGATACACAAAATAGAGATCTCTTCTCTTATTAAAAGAAAAACTTTGGGGCTTACTTTTTTACTAAGTGCCGCAACCATGGCATTTGCACAACAAAAAGTAGGAGTTTCCGGAAAAGTCGTAAACAAACAAAACCAAGCCGTACCATACGCTTCAGTAACATTTTCTCACGCATCCAACAAATTGTATAGCGATGCCGTATTAACAGACGATAAAGGAAATTACAAAATCGATTTGGTACCTGGAAATTATAACATTTCCATAGAAGCCATCGACTACAAAAAAGCAACGCTTAGCAACCAATCCATCACCAAAGTTGGTGGTCTATCGCCTTTTACCATAGAAGCAGAAGCAAGCATCACCAATGTAAAAACCAAAGACATACAAGGAGTTACGATTACCGCTTCATCCAAACCGATGAAAGTTGAAATTGACAAAAAAACCTACGATGTAAAAAGCGACTTAACCGCTATTGGTGGTAACTTGCAAGATGTTTTGCAAAATGTACCTTCCGTAACTGTAGATCCAGACGGAACGGTGAACATGAGAGGAAGCAGCAATGTTAAATTTTTAATTAACGGAAAACCTTCTGCTCTTTTGGGAATTGACGACGGTGCCAATGCCCTGCAATCCATCCCTGCCGACCAAATTGACCGCATCGAAGTCATCACCAACCCTTCTTCCAAATTTGAAGCAGCAGGTACTTCGGGCATCCTGAACATCATCCTAAAAAAATCCAAGAAAGTAGGCTTCAACGGTAGTGTTATCGGTACTTTGGGTTATTTGCCTAAAACCGGACTCAACGCCAACCTAAATTGGAGAAAAGGCAATCTGACCTATTTCCTAAACGGAGGTGGCGGATACAGCGAGAGAGGCGGAAAAGACACCACAGAAACCATTTACAAAAATTTTTCGGCTCCTTTAGATCCTAATCAATCGGCATTGATGAGCCAAAGTCAATATTCTAAAGACGACGGTAGCTTTTCCAATTATAATCTAACGACAGGTTTGGTCTATGATTTTTCGGACAGAACTTCCTTCAACCTTTCCGGTACGGTAAGAGCCATGAATGGAATTGATGACCAAAAACTAACCACTACCGAAAACAGACTGAACCAAGCAGGTACCTTCCAAAATTTTGGAGTGAGAAAGACCGACGGAGATAGCCGAAATCTAGCTTTCCAAGGAGACATCGGTTTGGATCATAAATTTGATGACAAAGGACAGAATATTGCTGCATCCCTAAGTTTGCAAACCAATAACAGCCACAATAATTCCGAAATTATTGAACACAAAAATTCTCTATTCTTACTAAAAGATACCACGAAAAGAAATTCGACCAACAATTCAGTGGTCGGAAAGGTAGATTATGAGTTGCCAATTGGCGAGAACTCCAAATTGGAAGCGGGATATCGTTTGGACATCAATAAAAACATCTACGATGGATTTGTTGACAGCACCATCCCAAATGCTTTTATGCCCAATTACAACAACTCTACAGATTACAAAGAAATGTTCAATGCAGGGTATGTACAGTTCAAAAGTAAAATTGGCAAGTTTGGATATCAATTGGGATTGAGAAATGAAAACTCACAAATCTCCATCGATTACAAAAACCAAGCTGGACAAAAGATCGACAAAACAAAAAACTACAACGATATTTTCCCAAGCGTTTACATGACCTACGATGTAACCGATAAAAACCAAGTTTTAGTAAACTATACCCGAAGAATTGACAGACCAAGATCTTTCTTCATGGTACCGTTCTCCAGATACAGCAACAACCAAAATATTTTCGAAGGAAACATCGACATGAATCCTTCTTATGTAGATTCCTACGAATTGGGATATTTAATGTCCAGTAAAAAGTTCACACTTAATCCAACTTTGTATTTCAGACACGCTACGGGAGATGACAAATTTTTGGTGTACAGACCGGACGAAAGAGAAAGTGTTTTCTTTACCAAGCCGATTAATTTAGGGACAAACGACAGTTACGGATTGGATCTTAACTTTACATACGATCCTGTAAAATGGTTGAGATTGATGGGAAATGTGGATCTTTACGGATACAAAACCGAGGGTATTGCTCATTATGACATTATCGACCAAAACGGAAATCCATCTGTAGGAACCATGGACTTTACAGGAGATGGTTTCTCATCGAGAGCCAGACTGAGTACAACTTTCAAATTTGACAAAACATTCAGTTTCCAAATGCAAGGTATGTATCGTGGAGGTACAAAAACAGCAAACCAAGAAAGAAAACCATCCTACTCCATGAATCTTGGCTTGTCCAAAACCATTTGGAATGGAGACGGAACCATTTCTGCTAACTTATCCGATGTCTTCAATACCCGTGGGATGAAAACCTACAGCTTTAACAGCGACTATGACAGAAACAGCCATATGCAGTGGATGCCAAGACAATTTACCATATCTTTGACTTACAAATTCAAACAAGGTGAAAAAGTCGAAATTAAGAAACCTAAAAAAGACATCAACAACAACTACGAAGGTGGTGACGAACAAGGTGGTGGAGGAATGTAAACCTGCATTTTAACAAACTATATAGAAACCGTTCAAAGAAATTTGAGCGGTTTTTTAGTGGAAATTTTCTAATTAAAATCACAAAACAAATGCTAAGTTTAAAAGTCGTATATTTGCACAAGAAATAATAAAACAAAACGAAAACTGTTCGTTTCTTTTTAATAAAAAATAATTTCAAAAGGATTATTTTTAAATTTTTCTAAAAACTAATTTTAGGTTTATCTCTTAGGAATCTTCCAACATAGTCCAAAAGGATAAACCCATTTTTCACAAATTACAAACTCTAAATACGATACTTATATATGGCAGATTCTTTCTCTAAAAAAGAAAACTTTAAGAAAAAACTTCAAAAACAAAAAGAGAAATCTCAGAAACGCGAAGAACGAAAAACCCAAAACAACAAAGGAAAAAGTTTGGAAGAAATGTTTTTGTATGTGGATGCTAACGGACAACTGACCTCTACACCGCCTGATGAACAAAACAAAATAGAAATCGACCTAAACGATATCCAATTGGGTGCAGCGCCCATCATCGAGGACAACTCTACACCAACCGGAATTGTTACCTTCATGAGCGACAAAGGCTATGGTTTTATTACCGAAAGCAGCACCAAAGAAAACATTTTCTTTCACGAAAACAATTGTGCACAACCGGTTAAGAAAGGCAATAAAGTTTCTTTTGACAAAGAAAAATCTCCAAAAGGTTTCTCGGCCGTTAACATTCAGATTGTTAAATAACCGCAGGATTACCAATACAAAATTGAAAGCCATCCATTTTTTTGGATGGCTTTTATTTGAACGAATGTTTGGTAAACAATAATCTGCGTTAGAAAACGAAGGCTCAACTACCCTTAATCACACAAAATTCTTAAACTTTTGGGTAAAATCTTTACAGATACCGGAGAGGCTATCGAATTGAATTCTCCATCGAGATGCCAAAGTTCAGAATCGACCTCGAATTCGATTTCAGATGCAGAAATGTACTGCAAATATCGATTCGGAATAAGTTTTTTGGTGAACATTCTGTAGGCAAAAGAAGCGGCATGAGAGAACGGAAACTTCTTGACCAAAGCCAACTCCAACAAGCCATCGCTGTGACTGGCTTGGGGTGCTATATAGGCGTGGTTGCCAAATTGTCGGGTATTGGCCACATTTACCATCAGGTATTTTCCGTTATGCGATTGGTGTTTTTCATCCAAAAACTTTACGGTAATCGGTTTGTATTTAAAAAAAGTTTTTAAAGATACTTTAATATAATTTTGAAATCCTCTGGAGGTTTTCTCAAAGGCTTCAATAACTGCCCCATCAAAACCTACACCCGCAACATTTATGGAAAATCTGTTGTTGATGGTAAAGGTATCTATTTCCTGAAAATTCTTAGTCTCCAATTTCTTCAACAGACCTTTAACATCTTTGTTGAATTTGGTTTCATTGGCAAAACCATTTCCTGAACCCATGGGGAAAACCGCTAATATTTTTGGGGTATTAATCAATGTTTGAGCTACTGTAGATATGGTTCCGTCCCCACCGACAGCCACAAAAACATCCACAAAATCCATTTGATTCTGAATAAATTCTTTGGTCCCTTCAATGGATTTAGAAATATAAACCAAAGCTTGGGCATTGTAATTTTTAATCTGATCCAGAAAAGGCTGATAATTTCCTTTGGACGAATTGGGATTAATGATAAAAGCGACTCTTTGCATGGGACAAAAATAAATAAAAACAACCAAAATCATAAAAACTTTCGACTGAATGGCTTAAATAAGAAGTCACAAACTTACATTTGGGTCTGCAGCGGATACGAATTTTAGTTTACGAAATGACGGAATACTATTAAAATCCTATCTTTCCTACACTTACTGCAGTTGCAGTTTTTTTTCGAAAACACCAATTTTACGCTTTATATTAATACTATTTAATCAAATTAACTGTACATATTTGTAAAAAAAACATTATATTTGATAAAATTATTACAATTAAACACATGGAACAACAAGAAAACAAAAAAGTATTGGCTGGAATTTTAGCCATTTTATTAGGTGGATTTGGCGTACACAAATTTATTTTAGGATACACGAAAGAAGGACTAATACAATTAGGTCTAACGATAGTAACTTGTGGTATTGCTAGCGTACTTGGATTAGTTGAAGGTATCATCTACCTCACCAAAACCGATGAAGAATTTTACAAAACCTACCAAGAAGGTAGAAAAGGATGGTTTTAGAAAATTTATAACACAAAAAAGCGATGGAGTATTCAAAACTTCATCGCTTTTTTTGTTTTTAGATGTTCCAATTATTTGGAATTCGTTCTTTGTACAAAAGATTCTTTTAGATCGGCTTTAATATCTTTAAACGGTACCGAAATCTTCACCACTCCAGCTGCGTAAGCCGTAATTTCGTATTGATTGTACACGAAGGTTATTTGGTCTTTATCAAAATAAAAATTATTATTCAATTCTATTTTGTCCACCAAAAGCATTTCTTTTTGATCTTTGTTAACAAAATGATCCATCAAAATTTTTGACCATTTGGCATCTTTTGGATTATTAAAAACATCATTTTGCGAAATGACTTTGTTATCTTTCAGATCAAAAACTTTATAGTTTTCAAAATAATATCCATGAGCACCTCCAGAAAAACCATCGCCAAAATAAGAAAGTGTTAAAATATCGTTGGTATTGGACACCAATTTCATACTGGAGTTGTCCCACCAAGTTTGTTCAAAATCAGGCTGATAAGATGTATCCCCACTTTTTGCTTGAGACAATGCGGTTTTAACTTCTTTTTCCAAATAATGCTGCATGGAAGCCTTGTCATATCCCTCAAATTTTAATTGAGTCGGAGCATAAATACTGTCCAATATCGTTTTATTTAAGGGTCGGAAATACCAAGACCTGAACCGATTTGGCAGACTTTAAGGTTTTAGATACCACAACTGAATCGACAACTTTTACCGAATCTATTTTAAAAGATTCAACTTGTTCTGTTTTTGATTCGGTAGAGCCATTTTTAGGCGGATCCACCGTCTTCTTGCAGGAGTAAATTCCCAAAGCAAGTACCAATGCAATACTTAATTTTTTCATGAATTGTAATTTTATTTAAAAATACAAAAACCTACCAATTCGGTAGGTCTTTGTGACTTTTTTATGCGTCAATTTTTGCATAGATGGCATTTTTCTCGATGAACTCTCGTCGTGGTGGGACTTCGTCGCCCATCAACATGGAGAATACATTATCGGCTTCAGCAAGACTTTCGATAGTTACTTGCTTCAGAATTCTATTTTCAGGACTTAAAGTGGTTTCCCAAAGTTGCTCCGGATTCATTTCCCCAAGACCTTTGTATCGTTGTACTTCTACTCCTTTTCCGTCAGGAGACATTTCCAAAGTTTTTTCTTCCCTCTCCTTTTCGTTGTAGGCGTAGATTTTTTTATTTCCTTTTTTCAACAAATACAACGGCGGTTGTGCAATGTAAATGTATCCGTTCTCGATCAATTCCTTCATGTATCTGAAGAAGAAAGTCAGGATAAGCGTAGAAATGTGAGAACCATCGATATCGGCATCGGTCATGATCACGATTTTATGATATCTTAGTTTACTCATATTCAAAGCTTTGCTATCCTCTTCTGTACCCACAGAAACACCAAGTGCGGTGTAGATGTTTTTAATTTCTTCGTTGTCGTACACTTTGTGCAACATGGATTTTTCCACATTTAGGATTTTACCTCTTAATGGAAGAATTGCTTGAAAATGACGGTCACGACCTTGTTTTGCCGTACCACCTGCGGAATCCCCTTCGACTAAGAAAATTTCAGAAATTGCAGGATCTTTAGACGAGCAGTCTGAAAGTTTCCCTGGAAGTCCAGAGCCACCCATGGGTGATTTTCTCTGAACCATCTCCCTGGCTTTTTTCGCTGCTTGTCTTGCTTTTGCTGCTAAGACTACTTTTTGTACGATGGTTTTTGCTTCGTTTGGATTTTCTTCCAAGAAATTGCTCAGCATTTCGCCCACAATTTTATCCACAGCACCAGAAACTTCTGAGTTTCCTAATTTTGTTTTTGTTTGACCTTCGAATTGAGGTTCCATTACTTTTACAGAAATCACCGCTGTAAGACCTTCTCGGAAGTCGTCTCCGGTAACTTCTACTTTTTCTTTTTGTGGAATTCCCAATTCATCGGCATATTTTTTCAGTGTACGGGTCAATGCTCTACGGAAACCTGCCAAATGCGTTCCCCCCTCATGAGTATTGATGTTGTTGACATAAGAATGCAGGTTTTCGTTGAACGAAGTGTTGTATCTCATGGCAACTTCAACCGGGATATCGTCTCTTTCGCCCTCCATGAAAATTACATTTTCCATGATGGCTTCACGATTCCCGTCAATGTATTGTACAAATTCTTTCAAACCGCCTTCAGAATGGAAAACTTCTTTTCTAAACGACCCGTCTTCCAGAGCCACTCTTTCATCGGAAAGGGTGATGGTAATTCCTTTATTCAAATAAGATAATTCACGAAGTCTGCTTGCTAAGGTATCGTAATTGTACACCAATTCGGTAAAAATGGTATCGTCCGGTTGGAAGAATTGTTTGGTACCGCGATAATCGCTGTTCCCAACTTGTTCTACACCGGTCTGAGCTTTCCCTCTTGAATATACTTGCTGATACACATTTCCATCACGGTAAACGGTAGTAATCATTTCGGTTGAAAGGGCATTAACACAAGAAACCCCAACCCCGTGAAGACCTCCGGAAACTTTATAGGAATCTTTGTCGAACTTACCTCCAGCACCAATTTTGGTCATTACCACTTCCAATGCCGATTTTTGTTCCTTCTCGTGGAAATCAACAGGAATACCACGCCCGTTGTCCATGACTTCAATTCCGTTGTTTTCTTTGATGGTTACCGAAATGGTATCGCAATATCCTGCCAAAGCCTCGTCGATGGAGTTATCCACCACCTCATACACCAAATGGTGAAGGCCTCTAAGACCTACATCACCAATGTACATGGATGGACGCATACGAACATGCTCCATGCCTTCCAAAGCCTGAATACTGCTTGCTGTATATTGTTTGTTGCTCATAATATTTTTTAGATTTTAGACTGTGAATTTTAAGAAAACAACGCGATTGAAATCCAATAAAACTTTCTATTTTATCAACATTTGCAGTCTACTTATTTTTTTAAAATGCTTACAAATATCGTGTTTTTTTTTGAGATATAAAAGTAGAAATTCAAATGAAAAAGCGAATTTTTAACCTTAATTTTATTTCAAATATCGAAAACAAAAAAGCGAACCGAAGTTCGCTTTTATATTAAGGTTTCATAATCCGCTTGGGACTGTTGTTTTCAAAAGTTTTACATCATTTGCATCAATAAAACTTCATCAACTTTATCCACTTTTACGATATTGTTTTTGGTTAAATTTTTTGAAGCTTTGTCCCATTTTTTTCCGGACAATCCCGATTTGTCTTTGATCTCGGACAATGGATATTGATCTCCGGATTTCAACAATTCTACAATAACCTTTTCATCCTCTCCCAATTCTACGGTTGGCGCAGCTTTTTCAGGACGCATTTGTGGGAAGAACAATACTTCTTGAATGGATTGCTGATTGGTCAAAAACATGATCAGCCTGTCCATACCAATTCCCAAACCGGAAGTTGGCGGCATACCGTATTCCAAGGCTCTCAAGAAATCTTGATCGATAAACATGGCTTCGTCATCGCCTCTTTCAGAAAGGGCCATTTGAGCTTCAAATCGTTCTCTTTGGTCGATAGGATCGTTCAATTCGGAATAGGCATTGGCAACTTCTTTACCACAAACCATCAATTCAAACCTCTCGGTTAATCCTTCTTTTGAACGGTGTTTCTTGGTTAGTGGTGACATCTCGATCGGATAATCCGTGATGAATGTCGGTTGTATGAAGTTACCTTCACATTTTTCACCAAAAATTTCATCAATCAATTTACCTTTACCCATGGTTTCATTAACCTCGATACCGATGGATTCTGCAAAAATTCTTAATTCGTCTTCTGTTTTACCGGTAATATCAAAACCTGTAAATCTCTCGATGGCCTCCTGCATGGACACTCTTGGGTACGGTGCTTTCCAATTGATGGTGTGCTCACCAAACTGCGATTCGGATGTACCGTTAACCGCAACTGCGCAACTTTCCAACAATTTTTCAGTGAAATCCATCATCCAGTTGTAGTCTTTGTAGGCTACATAAATTTCCATAGCGGTAAATTCCGGATTGTGAGTCCTGTCCATTCCTTCGTTTCTGAAGTTTTTGGAGAATTCATACACTCCATCAAAACCACCTACGATCAGTCTTTTGAGATACAATTCGTTGGCGATACGCATGTACAAAGGAATATCCAAAGCGTTGTGATGTGTCATAAAAGGTCGTGCTGCAGCACCACCAGGAATGGCTTGTAAAATTGGAGTTTCGACCTCGAAATATCCTGCATTGTTAAAATATGACCTCATGGCGTTGAACAACTTGGTTCTTTTCACGAAAATTTCTTTTACATGAGGGTTTACCGTAAGATCCACATAGCGTTGTCTGTATCTTAGTTCAGGATCATTGAATGCATCGTGTACCACTCCATTTTCATCGGTTTTTGCAATTGGAAGTGGACGAAGAGATTTGGTCAAAAGTTTGAAACCTTTCACCATCACCGTCATCTCTCCTACTTGGGTTTTGAACAATTCTCCTTCTATACCGATGATGTCACCGATATCCAAAAGATGCTTGTACACTTCGTTATACAAGTCTTTATCATCTCCAGGACAGATTTCGTCACGGTTGAAATACACTTGGATTTTACCGTCCGAATCTTGCAACTCAGCAAAACTTGCTTTTCCTTGGATTCTTCTGGACATCAATCTACCGGCAATTTGCACCTTTTTATTTTCCTCAAAGTTTTCCTTTATGGTTTTGGTGGTATCGCTTATGGTATATTCTTCTGCCGGAAAAGCATCAATTCCTAGGGCATTCAGCTTGTTTAGTTTTTCTCTACGGATAATTTCCTGTTCTGATAAAGACATTTTCTATTGATTTTATAAGTCTGCAAAATTAATGAATTTTCAGAAACATTGATTGATATAAATGTCGTTTTTAGTTTCAAATTTTGATAAATCTTAAAAAGTAGTAGAACCCCGTTTTTCTAAAGTGATTAAAATTTCATTAAAACCGAAACATTAAGTCTAAATTTTATTAATTTTGCAAAGATGATTTGAAGCTTAATGAAAAAATGGATTTCATATATTTTGATTGTGGTTTACCTCTTTACTTTTTCAGAGGTCAAGCAATTATTGAAAATTCCTAATCTTATTGAGCATTATTTCACGCACAGTCAAAAAGACAGCAGTACCACCATTTTTTCATTCCTGAAAATGCATTATCTGGAGGATCATGGTAAGGATGCCGACTACAAAGAGGACATGAAATTGCCTTTCAAAACGCACGACAACCAGTGCCATGCGATTTCTTCATCCACAACTACGCCACCAAAATCTTTTGAATTTTCTTTTGAAAATCATTTTTACTCAGAAAACATCAAGTCCAATTTTGGATACATTGAGCCCATTACTTCACAAAAAATTCACAGCGTTTTTCGACCGCCCGTTTTAGCATAAATTTCTAAAAACTCTCAATTGTCTATTGAGATAGACTTATTGCAGATTTCGCAATAGTTTTTCGTACTTTTTTTTCATTTAGAAATTTAGAAAATGCTTAATAAAATCATTCAATTTTCTATTCATAACAAACTGATTATCGGTTTGTTCACTTTCGGATTGGTCTTATTCGGAATATATGAACTGAAAAAACTCCCTATCGATGCAGTTCCGGATATTACAGACAACCAAGTTCAGATCATAACCACTTCACCCAGCCTTGGAGCGCCAGATGTAGAGCGATTTATCACTTATCCTTTGGAACAGGCCAACAGCAATATTCAGGGCATCAAGCAAATGAGAAGTTTCTCTCGATTCGGATTGTCCGTTATCACCATCGTATTTCATGATGATGTCGATATCTATTGGGCAAGACAACAGGTTGCGGAACGGTTGCAACAAGCCACCAAAGACATTCCTGAAAGTCTTGGCACACCAAGTATGGCTCCCATAACAACAGGGTTGGGAGAAATTTACCAATATATTTTGCGACCAAAAACAGGTTATGAACATCGATTTGATGATATGAAACTTCGTACCCTGCAAGATTGGTTGGTTCGGCGACAGCTATTAGGAACTCCTGGCGTTGCCGATGTAGCCAGTTTTGGTGGCGAACTAAAACAATATGAAGTTGCCGTAAACCCATCCACTTTAAAATCCATGGGCGTTACGATGACTGAAGTTTTTGAAGCCCTACAAAACAACAACCAAAATACCGGTGGTGCTTATATAGAAAAAGGTCCACGGGTTTTATTCATCCGAACCGAAGGTTTAATGGGTAAAATTGCCGACATCGAAAATACCGTTATTAAAAATTTACCCGACGGAACCCCTATTTTGGTGAAAAATATTGGAAAAGTACAATACGGAAAAGCCATAAGATACGGAGCCATGACCTACAACGGAAAAGGTGAAGTTGCCGGTGCCGTGGTAATGATGATGAAGGGCGGCAACTCGAGTCAGGTCATCAAAGATGTTAAATCCAAAATAGAAGAAATACAAAAAACCTTACCCGAAGGTGTAAAAATAGAACCCTTTTTGGATAGAACGAAAATGGTGGACAATGCCATTTCTACTGTGACCACCAACCTGTTAGAAGGGGCATTAATCGTGATTTTTGTTCTGGTACTGTTCTTAGGAAATCTTAGAGCTGGACTTTTAGTCGCTTCAGTAATCCCGCTATCCATGCTGTTTGCCATCATCTTAATGAATGTTTTTGGGGTATCTGGAAACCTGATGAGTCTGGGTGCTTTGGATTTTGGTCTGATTGTCGATGGTGCCGTAATTATTGTAGAAGCCGTACTGCACAAATTGTATTTTGATAAAAGCAAAACCATAGGGAGAATTTCACAAAAGGAAATGGATACCGATGTCTATACCTCGGCCAGTAAAATGATGAACTCTGCCGTGTTTGGACAAATAATTATCCTGATTGTCTATTTGCCGATACTCACTTTGCAAGGCATAGAAGGAAAGATGTTCAAACCCATGGCACAAACGGTAATCTTCGCTTTGTTGGGGGCGTTCATTTTATCATTGACCTACATCCCCATGATGAGCAGCATTTTTCTGTCCAAGAAAACCACACACAAAAAAAACATCTCCGACAGGATGATGGAAAATTTGCAGAAAATTTATTTAAAAACTTTAGATAAGGTTCTAAAAATCCCGAATTACCTGATTATTTCAGCTGTTGCTCTATTCATCTGTTCGTTATGGCTGATGAGTCGTTTGGGAGGTGAGTTTATCCCAAATCTTCCGGAAGGTGACTTTGCTGTGGAAACTCGGGTTTTGACAGGATCTAATTTGAAAACCTCCACAGATGCCGTATTAAAAGCACAGCAGGTGTTGATGAAAAAATTTCCAGAAATTGAAAAAATTGTTGGTAAAACCGGAAGTAGCGAAATCCCAACCGATCCCATGCCTATAGAAGCCAGTGACATGATGGTCATCCTAAAACCTAGAAAAGAATGGACTTCGGCCAAAACTTACGACGAACTCGCAGAAAAAATGACGGCTGAACTTAAAAAAAACCTGATTGGGACTACCTTTTCTTTTCAATATCCTGTTGCCATGAGATTTAATGAACTAATGACAGGCGCCAGACAAGATGTGGTTTGTAAAATTTTTGGCGAAAATCTGGATACTTTGAAAGTCTATGCTGACAAATTGGGTGCGATTTCTAAAAAAATAGAAGGTGCCGAAAACATTTTTGTAGAACCCATTTCCGGAATGCCACAAATCGTTATCACCTACAACCGTGATGCTCTTTCCCAATATGGAATGAATGTGAACACGGTAAATAATTTGGTAAACACCGCATTTGCAGGTCAAACTACAGGATCCATTTTCGAAGATGAAAAACGATTTGATCTGGTGGTTCGTTTGGATGGCGATCAAAGAAAAAACATAGATGATGTCAATAATTTATTGATCACAACACCTTCAGGCACGGAGATTCCGCTAAGCTCTGTAGCTCAAGTAGAACTCAAAGAAAGTGTCAACCAAATCCAAAGAGAAAATGCACAACGAAGAATTTTTGTGGGATTCAATGTTAAAAATCGCGACATACAATCCACGGTAAGTGATTTGCAAAAAGCTGTGGAAAAAAATCTAAAACTACCTGCAGGTTACAGCATAAAGTATGGAGGCACTTTTGAAAACTTACAAGAAGCCCAATCTCGATTGTCCATCGCAGTTCCCATCAGTCTTTTATTGATTTTACTGATGTTGTATTTTGCCTTCAATTCGGTCAAATACGGGTTGTTAATTTTCACAGCTATTCCTCTATCAGCCATCGGTGGAATATTTGCACTTTGGCTTCGGGATATGAACTTCAGCATTTCTGCTGGCGTAGGATTCATCGCGTTATTTGGGGTTGCTGTACTGAACGGAATTGTCTTGGTAGCCGAATTTAACCGACAAAAATCCCATACATCCGATCTGAAAGAAGTGGTAAAATTAGGAGGAAAAAACCGATTGCGCCCCGTTCTGATGACCGCTTTTGTAGCCTCACTCGGATTTTTACCCATGGCGATCAGTCAAGGCGAAGGAGCCGAAGTCCAAAGACCTTTAGCCACAGTGGTTATCGGCGGTTTGCTGTTGGCAACCTTTCTCACCTTATTCCTGCTGCCCATCTTCTACATTTGGTTTGAAAATCATTTGAACAAAAAGGATAAGCAAAACACAACCGATTTAAAAAAATAATCCATGAAAAATCTTCAAAAAAATATAAAAACAGCCGCTGCCCTAACCTTTGTATTGGGAATTTCTCTGGTCAATGCGCAAAACAAAATCTCCTTGGACAGAGCCATAGAACTGGGTTTTCAGAACAATTTGAATCTAAAAACTCGAGTGTTAAAAGTAGAATACCATGAAAAAATGAAGAAATCCTATGCCACCATCGATCCGTTGGGAATTGAGGGCGAAGTGGGACAATTCAACTCAGAAAAAACGGATAATAGAATTTCCATCAGCCAAAACCTGAGGCTTCCGGGATTTTACAAAAAACAAAAACAAGTTTTATTGGAAGAATGGAAAAACGCCAACCTGGGTGTAGAAATTCAGAAACTTGCGCTAAAAAAAGAAATCTCATTGGTCTATAACGAACTGAATTACCAAGATGAGAAAAGAAAACTTTTGGAAAAAACTGACAGCCTGTACGCTCAATATTATAAAAAAGCCACTTTGAGATTGAAAAAAGGTGAAAGCAATATTTTGGAAAAAACAACAGCCGAAAATTATCGTGCTCAAGCCAAAATACAGCTGGATAATCTGTTGGAAGACCAAAAATATACCCTTTCTATGTTCAATTACCTCATTCAAGACAAGGAAAATTACATCAATGAAAATCAAAATTTCTATAGAGCAGATTTATTTTCAAGCGACGAAAACTTCTCAGGAAATCCCCTGCTCATACAGCAATTGGAACAAGAAAAAAATATCGAATCTGCAAAATTAGGTTCCGAAAGAGCCAAACTTTCACCCATTTTCAATGTAGGCATCAATTCCATGACCATTGCCGGAACCGGAGACAGCAACAGCAAAAGATTTCAAAGTGCTGTGTTGGGCGTATCCATTCCGCTTTTCAATTCGGCTCAAAAATCCGTGATTGAAGCTCAAAAAATCAACCAAAAAATTGCTGAAAACAATTATACTTTGGGGCTGAAATCTATGGAAATCCAATATTCTAAACTGATAAATGAGTTTAAAAAACTGAAAAACGAACAAAATTATTACAAAACCCAAGGATTAGAAAACGCCTCAACCATCCTGAAAACTGCGGACAGACTTTTCTACGAAGGCGAAATTAATTATTTGGAATGGTCCATTTTGGTCAATCAGAGTTTGGAAATCCAAAATAAATACATCGACAATCAGAAGAACATCAACGAAAAAATTATTGAACTTAACAGCCTGAAAGGACTTTAAATACAACTTCCATTTTCTATGAAAAATAAAAAAGATTAAAGTTCGATCCTCATAAATTTTACTAAAATGAAAAAAACAATCCTCATATTTCTATCCATTTTCACACTTTTTTCTTGCTCAAAAGAGGAAAAACCCGGTGAAGAAAGTCACGAAATTTCTGCTGATGGCAACAGCATCAGCCTAAACGATGCACAAATAAAAAATGCAGGTATAGAAACCACCCTTCCGGAAAACCTGTCCATCTCGGGTACCATCCGTCTGAACGGCAGTATTGATGTCCCGCCACAAGGTACAGCAAGCGTTTCGGCTCCCAGTGGAGGTTATGTCCGTCGATCGCAGTTTATGCCTGGAGACAACATTGCAAAAGGACAGATTTTAGCGGTATTGGAAGATCCTGAAATTGTACAACTTCAGCAAGATTATCTTTTGGCAAAGTCCAATTTGGGTTATGCTCAGAAAGATTACTCCCGACAAAAAGACCTGAATAAAAGCCAAGCCAGTTCGGACAAAGTGATGCAAAAAGCACAAAACGAAGCTAAAAATCAGGAAATATTAATGAAAGGAATGGCTCAAAAACTTCGTGCGTTGGGCATCAATCCCGATCAACTTTCAGCCAATACCATTACAAAAACGGTCGCTGTTCGTTCACCCATTTCCGGATATATTTCTTCGGTTAATATCCATTTGGGACAATATGTATCACCCAACGAAAAGTTATTTGAAATTGTAAATACCGAAGATACCCATCTTATTCTGAAGGTTTTTGAGAAAGATTTGCCCAACATTCACAAGGGACAATCGGTCTTTGCATACACCAATGAAAATCCAGACAAAAAATACGAGGCCGAAATCATCTTAATTTCTCAGGATTTCGCTCCAGATCGATCGGTAATTGTGAATTGTCATTTTAAAAAATACGATCCCAAACTCATCCCCGGAACTTTTATGAATGCCGATGCCGAAATCCATCGTCAAAACGGTACGGTATTACCGGAAGATGCCGTGGTTACTTGGGAAGACAAGCAGTACATATTCGAGGAAATTAAACCCAAAAACTATAAAATGGTAGAAGTAAAAATTGGAAATTCCGAAAACGGCTATCAACAAATTTTACAAACCAACACGGATATCCTGAAAAAGAAAATCGTAACCAAAGGAGCGTATCAACTTCTTATGGCACTTAAAAATGTTGAAGAATAAGTACGAGATGGCCTCGTTTCATTTGGCTTTTTATTTTAAAAGAATCTTATTTTTGCCCCATGAAAGTATTAATTGTTGATAATTACGACAGTTTCACCTACAATTTATTGCAATTGGTTGAGCAAATTTTTGGTAAGCAGCATGTTTTTGTCGCTAAAAACGATGAAATTTCTTTAGATGAAATTCAACAATACGACAAAATCATTCTCTCTCCTGGGCCGGGCATTCCGTCCGAAGCGGGCTTGTTGTTGGAAGTCATCAAAAATTATTGGACCCAAAAACCAATCTTAGGCGTGTGCCTCGGCTTGCAAGCCATTGTAGAAGCTTTTGGTGGCGAGTTGCAAAACTTAAGCGAAATACACCACGGTGTCGCCAGCAATTTGCACATAAAAAATAAGAACACTGTACTTTTTCAGAACATTCCAAATCATTGTTCCGTAGGTCGATACCACAGTTGGGCTGCAAAAACCGAAAATTTCCCAAAAGATTTGGAAATAACCGCCACCGACGAAAAAGGAATTGTTATGGCTCTGGCACATCAAAAATACCCAATACATGCAGTACAATTTCATCCGGAAAGCATACTCACCCCATTGGGAAAAAAAATGATGGAGAATTTTTTATTGTTAAATTGATTTTAACTTTTTAATTAAAATAATATTCATTGCATAGCATTATTTTTACTAATTTTGCAATCTACTTTTCATCAAAATAGAAGTAAAACTTTACAAAAATCATTTCAAAATGACCATTACCCAAAATAAAACCGTTCAATTCGAAGATTTAGGACTCAAAGAATATTTACCCGCTTTTGAATATCAAGAACAATTGATGAAATCCATCATCGATGTGAAACTGAAAAACGGAAAGGAAAACAACGACGAATACGAAGTTACCAACAACCATTTTTTATTTGTAGAACATCCTCATGTTTACACTTTGGGAAAATCCGGTGACGAAATTCACCTGCTCATCAACGATGAAAAACTAAAAGAAATCAACGCTACATTTGTCAAAACCAATCGCGGTGGCGACATTACCTATCACGGTTTTGGACAGATCGTAGGCTATCCCATCTTGGATCTGGACAATTTCAAGTCGGACATCCACCTGTACATGCGTAATTTGGAAGAAGTCATCATCCGAGTGATTGCCGAATACGGACTGAAAGGCGAAAGAAGTAAAGGCGAAACCGGAGTTTGGTTGGATGTTGGGACACCGTTTGCCAGAAAAATTTGCGCCATGGGTGTTAAAACTTCCAAATGGGTTACCATGCACGGATTTGCCCTGAATGTAAATACCGACCTCAGATATTTCGAATACATCATTCCTTGTGGCATCAAGGACAAAGCCGTAACCTCCATAGCCAGAGAGTTGGAAAGAAATCTTTCCGACGAAGAAATTGTGGACTTGAAAACAAAAATAAAAAAACATTTCCAAGATGTTTTCGAAGCCGAATTTATATAACCATTCAAATTAGACTAAACTATCTTTCTAAGCAGTACGAAATTTTTGTACTGCTTTTTTATTGGGGCACCATTTCCTCGCCCTTTTGGGTACGCTTCGCTTCCGTGCTACGCACCTGCTCGTCCCTCGCAGCCATCGGTCTCGGGGTGCAATTTGGGATACCTAAGAAGGGCAGAGAAAATATGAAATTCATTCAAAAAAAAAATAATCTTTAAAACCTGAACAGCATCAAGTCCCCCTCTCCAACCTTAAAAATTAGATTTATAAAAATATCTTATTTTTGAAATCACAATTCCAAGCATGAAAAAAACCAATCCACTTTTAGAAAAGTTTTCCAAAATAATTTCAACGGCATTCAATCCTATTTTTTCATTGGTGGCATTTTTCATCTACAACTTTTACCAACAACCCACCGGTCAGAGCTTTTCCACAACATTCTTACCCCTACTTTTGGGCATCATTTTGCCCATCATCCTTTGGATTTTTTGGAATGTCAAAAGAGGGAAATACACCGACTCCGATGTATCCAACCAAGGACAGAGAAACAGTCTGTACTTGGTCATCGTTGGTTTGCTCTGCGCATTTTTGGTATGGGATCATCAAGCCAATCAAAACATCGATATTAAAATTGCTTTTTTACTCCTCCTCTTCCTCCTGATGATGCTCAGCAATTTCTTCATAAAAAGCTCAATGCATACGGCATTCAACATTTATGTATCTACTTTGTTTTTTGCCATCAACCCAATGGTGGGAGGCATTTGGCTTGTATTAACCGCATTTGTTGCCTACACCAGAATTGTATTGAAAAGACATACCCCAAAAGAAATTATTGCTGGGACTTGTATCGCTTCTATCGTTTCTTTTATTTATCTTTATTCAAACATTCTACTGAATTTGAAATAATCCAATATTTACAAAAATCAACATGAAAATAAATTCCCTAACGGCTGTCGAAGAACAAACCATGCAAGTCCTTTGGACACTAAACTCATTCTATCTGAAAGATGTGATGGCACAACATCCAGAGCCGATACCCCACCAGAATACCATATCCACTTATCTAAAAATACTGACCGAAAAAGGCTATTTGATCACCGAAAAAGAAGGACGAATTTTCAAATACAGCGTTTCCATTCCTTTAGAGAAATACAAAGAACACCTTGTCGATGAATTGTTTCAAAAATTTTTCTCAGAAAACCGAACAGAACTTCTACAAATATTAGTCAAAAAAAACATCATCGAAAAAAACGATTTGTTGGAAATATTTGACCTGAAAATCAAACTAAAAGATGAAAAATCAGAAGTGAAACCGTCCATAGTTGATGAAATTTTGAAGCCCAAAGACAAAAAGAAAAAGAAAAAGAAGAAAAAAAATAAAGATTGAACTTAGATAGAAACACGATGAAAAATCACCTGTCCCAATATGCTCAAAAAATAAGTTTGGTTATAAAAAACTATCCTTGGGTTATCATAATGGCCTTAACGGCTGCGGTATCATCCGTTATTTTGGTAGAAAACAGCGGAGCTGAAAACTTTGTTTTCAACAAAATTGTATTTACAACCTGTTTGGGCATTTCGCTGATGTTTGCAGCAAAGTTTATAGGACAACGCTGGAGATTGGGCTACCTTTCGGAAGGCATATCCCTTTTGCTGTTGCTGGGATTTTATTTTTTATTGCCCCAAACCGAAAACGATTTTTCTGAAGTTTATGCCTTTCTACTGATCCCGATATATTTGATTTCGCATTTGGTGGTGGCCGTTTCGTCCCAACATCCGTCACAAACAGAAAATAAATTTTGGGAATTCAACAAAAATCTTTTTATAAATGCTTTTTTAACGGTTGTATTTACGGGCGTACTCATTGGAGGTGTCCAGTTGGCAATTTTAGCCGTGGACAAACTTTTTAACCTTAACCTTCCCAATGATCTTTATGCCAAAACCTTTGTGTTTTTAGCCATATTGGGTTCATGTTTGGCTTTTTTATTGTTCAGCTCCGATGGATTGGAAGGCTTGGAAAAACTGGAAGAATATCCAAAAACACTGAAATTTTTTACCCAATTTGTACTCATCCCTCTGCTTATCGTCTATGCCATCATCCTTTATTTTTATATGGGGAAAATCATCCTTCAGTGGGAGCTACCATTTGGCTGGGTTTCGTATCTGATCTTGGCCTATTCCGTTCTCGGGATTTTGGCTTTACTTTTGGTTCATCCTTTAAAAGAGGACAATACCAAATCCTGGGTGAGGATTTTTTCCAAACTCTTCTTTTACACCCTGATACCGCTCATTATTTTGTTGATGATCGCTATTTTCACCAGAATATTTGAATACGGAATTACAGAACCTCGATATTTTGTTTTGGCATTGGCCGTTTGGCTTTCGGTACTTGCTTTGTATTTTGTTTTTAGTAAAAAGGATAAAATACAGTTCATCCCTATTTCATTGATGATTACTGCAATATTCTCTATCGGAATGCCTTATTTCAATGCATTTTCGGTTTCAAAAAGAAGCCAAAAAATGGAGCTTGAAAAAGTCTTAATTCGCGAAAAGATTCTTAGTCATGGTAAAATCAATTTCAACAAAACCATCACCAACCGTTCGGCCAACGAAATAACCGACAAATTGACTTTTCTAATGATAAGAAAAGAGCAAGGTGAGGTGAAAAAATATCTCACCTCGAAAGATTTTGACACGATTGTAAAAGAAGATAATAACCGTTGGAAATACACCTATCAATCGAATATCAGAAATTTATTCACCCGTGTTACGCAAGAAAACAACCCACCTTTGGATGAAGTAAGAGAACTACTTTCTTCCAATTCGTTTTCGGACATTTCCGACTATCATTACATGGCCAATTCATATAATTTCCTGAACAACAATGGATTAAAACTCAACCATGAAACCCTTAGCATTGAAGATCGTTTTGATAAAAACAGGGTATTTAAAATTAAACTTTCTACGGGTGAAGAAGTGGATCTTATTCCTTTGGTTGAAAAAAAGTTAAATGAATATTCTAAAGCCTCGACCACTCTACCGGAAGTCGCAATAGAAACGGATCTTGGCAATTATCATGTTAAACTTGTTTTCGAACGAATTTCAACCTCTGGAAAAAATAAATACAACACCCTGTTTTGGGGAAATTATATCGTACTTATCAAAGAAAAATAAAAGAATGAAAAAGAAAATCGTGGTTTTGTCCGGTGCCGGAATTTCGGCAGAAAGTGGTATTAAAACCTTTAGAGATGCAGATGGATTATGGGAAAATCACAAAATTGAAGAGGTAGCCAGTCCCGAAGGTTTTGCCAAAAACCCAGAATTGGTCTTGGAATTTTACAACCAACGAAGAAGACAACTGGACGAAGTACAACCCAATGAAGCCCACAAAATTCTGGCCGAATTGGAAAAAAATTTCATCGTTGAAATCATCACCCAAAATGTTGATGACTTGCACGAAAGAGCGGGATCTACAAATGTCCTACACCTTCACGGTGAACTAAAAAAAGCCAGACCTGTGGATAACGACCAAATTATCTTGCCTTGCAATTCCGATATCCACTTGGGAGATTGCGATGAACGAGGTGTACAACTAAGACCGCATATCGTTTGGTTTGGTGAGACGGTTCCGGAAATGGAGAAAGCTGTAGAAATAGCTTCCAATGCAGACATTTTCATCATTATCGGTACATCGCTGCAAGTCTATCCAGCAGCTGGACTCATCCATGAAATCCCGGAGCATTGCGAGTTATATTTAATTGATCCCAACCTTCCAAATAATTATACACTTTCCAAGAACTGTTTCCAAACGACAGCTGTAGAAGGTATGAAACAATTAATAGAGAGGCTTAGATAATTCCATCAAAAAAAGCCACACTTTTCAGTATGGCTTTGCTTACTTTAGAAAATTCAAATAAATGAAGAGTGGTTATTAGTTATTTTTTTCTTTTGTAAAATTAGTTCTATTTTCATCAAATAATTATAGGAAATACACCTTTTTATTAAATAAAGCCGACCGAAGTCGGCTTTAATCATCAATTATTGATGAAATGAAGAAAATAGAAATTATTTCTCAAAAATATCATCTTCATTGAATACTCAAAAGGGGGAAAACACCCTTTTTACTTTTAAAAGTAAAATTTTAATTAAAAACAACTGTACGATTTACAAAATTTAAATAAAACTCTCAAAACCTCCTATTAATTGCCTGAAATTTTAATATTCGTTGCCAAATGATGGAGAGGAGTCTGTGAAAAATTTAAAAAAAGCCGTTTCACAAGATTGTGAGACGGCTTTAATCATCATCATTTGTTGTTATGAAGAAAATAGAAATTATACATCAAATGTAAATCGTTTATAAAATTCAGAAAAGAGGAAAAACACCCAAATTTAAATTCTGTTTAACTTTCTGATATTAAGTATAGCAAATAAAATAAAGCCGACAATGTCGGCTTTATTCATCATCATTTGTTGTTCTGAAGAAAATAGAAAGTATGGTTCAAATGTACATCCCTTATAAATACTAAAACATAGGAAAAACACCCAAATTCAAATTTTGTTTAATTTAATTAACACATTCCACACAAATTCACGAAATAAAAACATGTATTTTACATCAATAATTAAAAAAAGGCAATCAATAAAAAGTTTAATACGAATGATAAAAAACCGTTTCACGGCTTCAACAGTTTTAATATAACATATAAATTCTAATGATTCACATGTATTTATTTTTCTAAAAATAGGATCTGTATTGATATTTAGGACAAAAAAAAGAGAATCATTTCTGATTCTCCTATTGGTAGCGGGGACACGACTCGAACGTGCGACCTCCGGGTTATGAGCCCGACGAGCTACCTACTGCTCTACCCCGCGGTGTTTTTTTTACAAGCTTACCGAAAGCTTCTTAGTAGCGGGGACACGACTCGAACGTGCGACCTCCGGGTTATGAGCCCGACGAGCTACCTACTGCTCTACCCCGCGATATTGTGGTGCAAATATAGGAACATTTCCGTACATAGCAAATTTTACTTTCTTTTTTTTCGTCAGAAACCTTTTAAACACTGATATTCAGAGGAATTGATTTACTCAATAAAACATTAATCCCTTGATAATGGATAGAAAGTCCGAGTGCTTGAGAACTAAAACATCAACTATTTTCAACCAAAAACTCCAGCTTAGAAAAAAACTGGAGTTCAAAATGTATAGTATGACTATGGTGCTACATCATTTTCTTTGAATCTTCAATGAATTGAGCCAAACCATTATCCGTTAAAGGATGTTTTATAAGGCTTAAAATTGGAGGAAGTGGAGAGGTGATGACATCAGCTCCAATTTTTGCACAATTGATGATATGCATGGAATGACGAATGGATGCGGCGAGAATTTGGGTTTCGAAACCGTAGTTATCGAAAATCTCACGAATTTCTTCAATCAGCATCAGACCATCGGTTGAAATATCGTCCAGCCTTCCTAAGAATGGCGAAACATAAGTCGCTCCGGCCTTTGCTGCCAACAAGGCTTGTCCAGCAGAAAAAATCAAAGTACAATTGGTCTTTATCCCTCGATCCGCAAAATATTTTAACGCCTTAACTCCGTCTTTGATCATTGGGATTTTTACCACAATATTGGGGTGTATGGAAGCCAACTCTTCGCCTTCCCTGATCATTTCTTCGTAAGTTGTAGAAAGTACTTCGGCAGAGATATCGCCATCTACAATCTCGCAAATGGTTTTATAATGTTGCATGATGGCATTGGTCCCGGAGATGCCTTCCTTTGCCATCAACGATGGATTGGTCGTTACTCCATCTAAAACTCCTAAATCTTGTGCCTCTCTGATCTGATCCAGATTGGCTGTATCGATAAAAAATTTCATAAAATTATTTTTTACAAATATAATCATTTCTCTTAGGAAGATTAGCGGAGTACGGTTCGAATTATTTGAAATAAAAAATAGATTTTTACACAAAAAACTCTACTTTCGTATTCGTAAATTCTAATTATGGAAAAGATACCCAGTGTAGATTTGCGTGATTTCCTTTCGGACAACCCGGAACGCAAGCAGAAATTTGTAAATGAAATCGGAAAAGCCTACGAAGAAATTGGTTTCGTAGCATTAAAAGGACATTTCTTGGACGATGCTTTGGTCGAAGCTCTTTATCATGAAGTTCAAAATTTTTTCTCACTTCCTGTTGAGACCAAACAGAAATACGAAATCCCGGGAATTGGTGGACAAAGAGGTTATGTTGGTTTTGGTAAAGAAACTGCTAAAGGCTTTAAAAAAGGAGACTTGAAAGAGTTTTGGCACTTTGGACAGTATTTGGATGAAAATTCTAAATATCAATCCGAATATCCTGAAAATGTTGAAGTAACGGAGCTTCCAAAATTCAATGAAGTAGGAAAGCAAACCTATCAAATGTTGGAAAAGACAGGAAAATATGTCCTAAGAGCATTGTCCCTGCATCTTGGTTTGGAAGAAAATTATTTTGACCAATACATTGCCGAGGGAAATTCCATACTTAGACCCATCCACTACCCTCCTATCACACAAGAGCCGGATGATGCCGTGAGAGCGGCAGCACATGGTGATATTAACCTAATTACGCTTTTGATGGGTGCACAAGGAAAAGGATTGCAGGTGCAAAATCATAATGGAGATTGGATTGATGCGATTGCTGAAGCCGATGAATTGATGATTAATGTGGGCGATATGCTTTCCAGACATTCTAACAACAAGTTGAAATCCACCATACACCGAGTGGTCAATCCGCCTCGAGAATTGTGGGGAACTTCCCGATATTCCATTCCTTTTTTTATGCATCCGGTAAGCGAAATGAAGCTCGATGCTCTTGAAAATTGTGTGGATGACAACCATCCCAAACTCTATCCCGATACCACTGCTGGTGAATATCTTAGAGAACGATTGATTGAACTGGGATTGATTAAAATTTAAAAAATAAAAAAAAGCCACTGAAAAGTACGATTCAGTGGCTTTATTTATCTTGCACAAAATACAATGCAACAAGATTTAAAATCTTTTAAAATCCCCATTGCATGCCAAATTTCATTCCAAATTTTTGTGCATCGGGTCTATCTAAATAATTTCCTCTCCAGTTGAAGTCCAATCTAAAGATTCTAAAATTTCCAAGTCCAATATTCTCAATTCCAAATCCATATTCATAATAAACATGTTCTTTAGGAGCTGAATAGACCATGCTTGATCGATTCATATCGATGTTTTTCTTTTCCAAACTTCCCCATACACCTCTTAAAAATGCAACTTCTCTAAATTTCAATTTTTTAATCAGTGGTAATTTATTAAAAATCCATCCGTTAAAATGATGTTCAAAAATAAGGGATGAATAAGCATCTGCCACAAATTCATAATAATTAAGCTGAGAAAAAGTATTGGCTACCAAACCGTACGATTGGTTACCAGGGACAACAGACATCAAAGAAAGCGGTACCGACCCGAATGTTTTGCCCAATTCCAAATTGACATCCGACCTTCCGTACGGACCAATCAGAAGATGTCCTTTGTAGGAGAATTGTATTTTATCATAATCAAAATCCGAATTGATGATACCGGAAAATCCTTTTGTATATTTTAATGAATAAGTTGGAGCCAAAGAGAACTGCTCATACCGATCCAAACCGTATTGCGAATATTTGGCTTTGGGTCTGTAGATTAAGGATACCGCTATGTTGGCATCGTTTATTTGGCTTTTTTCTATCCCATTTTTCACATAATTAATTTTAAAAAATTCCGGTGCAGCCGATTTTATTTCTCGGTACGATCCATCCCATCGTATCTGAAAATTTTTCATGGGTTCTATGGAAAATTGTGCAGTATTTTCAGTCACCCAACTCAAATTATTATTTTCCCCTCTTGAAGCAAAAGAGGACGAAGCAAAAGTCCTTTCCATGACTCCATAACTGTCCATGAGTTGCACTCCTAATTGCAGAATATCGTGCCTAAAACCGTAGCCTATTGTAAGTCTGTTGTTGGGATTAATCATATAACGCACATCTCCACCGAATTTGAATTTTTTATCTCTAAAACCGTATGCTGCGTAGCCTTGTACCCTCCACAAATCGTTTCTTGAGAAAAATGTTCTTGCCCCAAGTCTCAGTCTAGAACCCTCAACGCCATTGCTTCCGTAGATGGAATACAAATTTCCAAAATCGACTGCTTTCCAGGCGTTAATATATCCGGATCCTATGGTTTCAGCAACTTTCACATAGGTTTTGAACCTTGGTACCTGCCATAATTTTTCAATATTGGCATAGGTTTCTTGGTCTTTATCCGACAGTTCTTCATGTCGATGTTCCACCCAGTACGCTTCGTCTTTTTTATCAACTAAAAGAGGTTTTTTGTCCGGTTTTTTGTCCGGTTTTTTATCCAGTTCTGCTTCAATTTCAGCTTTATTATAATCAAATTTTTTATAGGACAATTCCCTTCTTACATAAATTCCTTTAGCAGTTTTCTTTTTATTTGCCAAGGAAAGATCAAGCGTAATGTCAGATTTTACTGGGATAAAGCTGTTTTCATTAATAATGTAATAGGTCAGGTCTGCATTGATCCCTCTTACAAAATTAACATCAGAATTTTTCACAGAATTCAAGGTAATATTTTTTACGGCATAAGCCTCCTTGGAGATGTACATGACACCACGAAAAGCCAATGCTGCATTGTTTTTGGGACGATACTTTATTTGGTAACACAATTCGCCTTCTACCGTTGCATCTTCGACCAATTCGTACTCATAAACCGAAAATCCATCTTTAGAAAGAGGACTGGTATAACCTTTATCGAAAAAATTCAATACATTTTCATAAATATTAAAATCTTTATAAAGATTTTGTACCGTCTGTATTAGAATTTGGTTATCCTCAAAACCGGATGCTTTTTGGGCAATACCAATTCGTTTTTCATGCGGAACTTTGTTATTTCTTACATAGACATCGGTAATGCTTTCATTAATATAAATCGGAACATCTTTTTTTCCTTTTGCAGAATCTACTTCTTTAAATATAAATTCCATGCCTTTAAAGAGTTTTTTCTTTGAAAAAGCGGAGTCTATATTATTAAAAGAAGCTTCAATTTTTTGATACTCTTCATATTTATAATTTTCGTAAGAATTAAAAGCGTTCTTATAATTCTTATCCCAAACTTTTTTCAGGACTGCATAAGCCGGATTCTCCTTTTTATTCGTGTAATTTATTTTTTTAGATTGTATAACAACCCCTTCAATATCTTTGGTATTAACAACTTGCCCATTTATTCCTAAAGAAATTACAGTCAAAATCCCCAAAATAGATCTTTTCATCATTATTCATTTTACTTATACTAAATAACCACCGCAACTTTAGAGACAAAATGTATACCAGCTCTGCTAGAAAACAAATGATTGTTTAAAATATCTGAATTTAATTTTTCCAATAACTTTCAAAGTATATGTAAACGAAATTTTCGTAAGAATAGTATTTAGAGTCTGTTAAAAATTTCACCAAAATAATAATTCGGCTATTTCTGCTCTTTCTAATCTGCCTTTTTTGCATTCTATTTAGCGTATTTTGCATTTTAAATTTTTGTTTTAGCGGGCTAAAACAAAAATTTAAAACCCATAATCCATCTAAATATCGATACAAAAAATCTAGATCTAAAATTTAAACGGGCTCTTATTTTTTAAATAAAATTTCAGCAATTTTATTTCACCATGAGGTACAATCCAATTTTTGTACGGAATTCAACCCTGAAAACAATACGAAATCGTACGGGATAAAGTTCATAAAATACTATTTTATTTTCACAATTCTAATCTGTATCTTTGCCCACTCTAATTCAAACACTATTTTTAATTATGAAATGTGGAATCGTAGGACTTCCGAATGTAGGAAAATCGACACTTTTTAACTGTCTGAGCAATGCAAAAGCCCAGTCTGCCAACTATCCTTTCTGTACCATAGAACCTAACCTTGGGACGGTTTCTGTACCCGATCCAAGATTGTTTGAATTGGAAAAATTGGTCAATCCGGAAAGAGTTTTACCGGCTGTGGTAGAGATTGTAGATATTGCCGGCTTGGTAAAAGGTGCTTCCAGAGGAGAAGGTTTGGGAAATCAGTTCCTTGCCAATATCCGCGAGTGCGAAGCCATCATCCATGTTTTGAGATGTTTTGATAACGGCAACATCGTCCATGTGGAAGGTTCTGTAGATCCGATGAGAGATAAAGAAATTATCGACATCGAGCTTCAATTAAAAGACCTTGAAACCATTGGTAAAGCTGCTGAAAAAGCTAAAAAATTCATCAAATCGGGCAAGAAAGAAGACATCCTTACTTTTGAAACGCTTCAAAATCTTCAAAAATTTGTAGAAGACGGTAGAAATGCGAGAGAATTCCCAACCGATGATTTTACACAATCCATCATCAATGATGTTCAACTTTTGACCAACAAACCGGTACTTTATGTTTGTAATGTTGATGAAAATTCCATCAAAAACGGAAACGAATGGATTGCAAAAGTAGAGGAAATGGCAAAAAACGAAGGCGCCGAAGTGGTGGTTTTGGCCGCACAAATAGAAGCCGACATCAACGAGCTGGAAACTTTTGAAGAAAGACAAATGTTCTTGGAAGAATTGGGATTGGAAGAACCAGGTGTAAACCGCTTGATCCGTAAAGCTTATGACCTGTTGAAACTTCAAACTTATTTTACCGCTGGTGTAAAAGAAGTAAGAGCTTGGACCATCGGTCAAGGATGGACTGCTCCGCAAGCTGCCGGTGTTATCCATACCGATTTCGAAAAAGGATTTATCCGTGCAGAGGTGATCCGTTTCAACGATTTCGTTACTTACGGCTCTGAAGCCAAAGTAAAAGAAGCCGGAAAACTATCCGTAGAAGGTAAAGAATATGTGGTACAAGATGGAGATGTGATGCATTTCCGTTTCAATGTATAATTCATATTTCCAAATTCATATCAGTAGCATCATTTTTTTGATGCTATTTTTTTTTCGACATTTTGTAACTTTATCCCTTCACAAGAGTACTAATTGAAAAAATTAAACAATGAATAACCACGAGATTGATTACAAAATATTTGGCGAAGAGTTGCAGTATGTAGAAATTGAACTGGACCCACAAGAAACCGTGATTGCAGAGCCCGGAAGTTTTATGATGATGACCGAAGGAATCGATATGCAAACCATGTTTGGCGATGGCAGTAACCAAGGCGGATTGATGGGAAAACTCTTCACAGCAGGAAAAAGATTGTTGACCGGAGAAAGCCTTTTCATGACCAGCTATACCAACAATTCACAGCAGAAAAGACAGATTTCATTTGCTGCTCCTTTTACCGGGAAAATTATTCCGTTGGACTTGAGCCAATATCAAGGTAAGATCATTTGTCAAAAAGATTCCTTCCTTTGTGCCGCAAAAGGCGTATCTATCGGTATAGAGTTTCAAAGAAAATTAGGAACCGGTCTTTTTGGTGGCGAAGGTTTCATCATGCAAAAGCTGGAAGGTGACGGCATGTGTTTCGTACACAGTGGAGGCTATGTTGCCGAAAAAACCTTACAAGCAGGAGAGATTTTAAAAATTGATACCGGTTGTATCGTTGCTTTTACCAGCGGGGTAGATTATGACATCCAATTTATTGGAGGCATAAAAAACACCATTTTCGGAGGCGAAGGTTTATTTTACGCAGTACTAAAAGGTCCGGGAAAGGTTTGGATACAATCCTTACCCATCAGCAGATTGGCCGGAAGAATCTTACAATACGGCACCACCACCAAAAGAGAAGAAGGCAGTTTGCTGGGGGGCATCGGGAATCTTTTGGACGGAAATTAATCTAAATTTAAAGTTGAACAAAACCAAAACAGAACATTTTATCGGTTCTGTTTTTTTTTATTTAAACAATTTAAGGTCGTATTTGTAATACCCGTTAAATTCCTATTAAATAAATTTTAATTTTCTTTATATTTTACTATTTTTGTGTACTATGTACTTTTTAATTTTTCTAAAAGAAAGTTTCTAATTTTATGAGTGAAATTCAACAGGTTAATTATACCGATGAAAACATCCGTACCCTCGATTGGCAAGAACACATCCGTCTAAGACCCGGGATGTATATTGGAAAATTGGGAGACGGCTCTTCTGCAGACGATGGAATCTATATTCTGTTAAAAGAAATATTAGACAATTCCATTGATGAATTCCGAATGAAAGCCGGTAAAAGAATAGAAATAAAACTGGACGATAGAAAGATTATAATTCGAGATTTTGGTAGAGGCATCCCATTGGGTAAGATGATTGATGCCGTTTCTAAAATGAATACCGGAGGGAAGTACGACAGCAAAGCCTTTAAAAAATCCGTAGGTCTGAATGGTGTTGGTACAAAAGCGGTGAACGCGCTTTCGGATTATTTCCGTGTAAAATCCGTTAGAGACGGTCGAATGAAAATGGCGGAATTTTCCAGAGGAAACATTACACAAGACCATCCTGAAACCGAATCTGGAGATAGAAACGGAACCGAAATCTCCTTTGTCCCAGATGCTGAAATCTTTTTGCACTTCAAGTATAGAAAAGAGTACATAGAAAGGATGCTTCGTAACTATGCCTACCTAAATCCAGGTTTGAAAATCATCTTCAATGGAGAGACCTACTACTCCGAAAACGGGTTGAAAGACCTCTTGGAAGAAGAGTTGGAAAGCGACATCCTCTACCCTATTGTACACCTAAAAGACGAAGATATTGAAGTGGCCATTACCCACTCCGACAAGTCACAGACCGAAACTTATTTCTCATTTGTGAACGGACAAAATACAACACAGGGTGGGACACATCTTAATGCCTTCCGGGAGGCTTATGTAAAGACAGTTAGAGAGTTTTTCAATAAAAGTTTTGATGCATCAGACATCAGGAAATCCATCATTGCAGCCATATCCATCAATGTAGAAGAGCCCGTTTTTGAATCCCAAACCAAAACCAAACTGGGATCCAACGACATGGGACCTAAAGGACCTACAGTGAGGACTTTTATCATCGATTTTCTAAAAAATAAATTGGACAACTTCCTGCATAAAAATCCGGAAATTGCAGAAGCCATTCAAAGGAAAATTTTAATTTCAGAAAGAGAAAGAAAGGAACTTTCGGGAATCCAAAAATTAGCCCGAGAAAGAGCAAAAAAAGTCTCTCTTCACAATAAAAAACTGAGAGATTGTCGCCAGCATTATAACGATCAAAAGGCAGTGAGAAAGGCCGAAACACAAATCTTCATCACCGAGGGTGACTCCGCATCCGGTTCCATCACCAAATCCAGAGATGTAGAGACCCAAGCTGTTTTCTCATTAAAAGGTAAGCCCCTCAATTGCTATGGACTCACCAAAAAAGTGGTGTATGAAAATGAGGAATTCAACCTTTTACAAGCAGCCCTCAACATAGAAGAATCTATGGAAGACCTAAGATACAACCAAGTGATTATCGCTACCGATGCCGATGTGGATGGTATGCATATACGATTGTTGATGATTACCTTCTTCCTACAATTCTTCCCGGATGTGATCAAAAATGGACATCTTTTCATCTTACAAACCCCGTTATTCAGGGTAAGAAACAAAAAAGAAACCCGATATTGTTACAACGAAACGGAAAGAATAAATGCCTTAAACGAATTAGGAAAAAATCCTGAAATCACACGATTCAAAGGACTTGGTGAGATTTCTCCGGACGAGTTTAAACATTTCATAGGTAAGGATATCCGTCTAGAACCTGTTGTCCTTGGAAAAGACCAAACCATCGATCAATTGTTAGAGTTTTATATGGGAAAAAATACCCCAGATCGACAAACTTTTATCTTGGAAAACCTCGTGGTCGAAGACAATAATATTACAGAAAAATAGAATAGAATAGAATAGAAATTATACTTAAAGCTAAAAACCAGATTTATAAGATTAAAAAAGCTAAGTAATGAGACTGACCAACAGACACAGAATCCCATTGTATCATTTTTTCAATACAATAATACTATTAATCGTTATTGCATGCGTTGTTATGCTTATTTCAGAAAAATACGCATTCAACATCTTGGGATCCGAAGAATATCTACTAATTCTAATACCAATAATATTGTTGGCACTAACCTATCTTAGAGGAAAGCAGATTTTCGAGTACGATAGCGAAGGAGAAACCTTTACTTTTAAAAATAGAACTATCTATAATTTATTTGGTAAAACCACAGTTGATGAATTTCCAAAGTATAAATTAATAAGCTATAACATAGCCAATTACATTTTTTTTAAAAAATTATACATTTACATCAACAGTAAAAAAAACAATCAATTGATACTCAAATACGACATTTCATATTTGAGTAAAAAAGAAATAAGTGACTTGAAATTTTCTTTATCAAAAATCATTAAAATCAATAAAGAGAATAAAAAAACAGACGATAACGAAGCATGACAGAAGATTTTTCCACTGAAGGAGACAGCCTGAAAAAAGTCTCCGGCCTCTATAAAGATTGGTTTCTGGATTACGCCTCCTATGTAATCTTGGACAGAGCCATCCCATCCGTTTTTGACGGTCTGAAACCGGTACAAAGAAGAATCATGCACTCCATGCGTGAGCTGGAAGACGGCCGATACAACAAAGTGGCCAATATTGTAGGAAACACCATGAAGTACCATCCGCATGGAGACGCCTCCATCACCGATGCCATGGTGCAAATAGGTCAGAAAGAGCTTTTGATAGACACCCAAGGAAACTGGGGAAACATCTTCACAGGAGACTCTGCAGCAGCGGCAAGATATATTGAAGCCCGACTTACTCCGTTTGCTTTGGAGGTCGTTTTCAATCCCAAAACAACCGAGTGGACTAAATCCTATGACGGTAGAAATAACGAACCTATCGATCTGCCTGTAAAATTTCCATTATTGCTCGCTCAAGGTGTAGAAGGCATCGGTGTCGGATTATCCACCAAGATTCTTCCGCACAATTTCAACGAGCTTATCCAAGCATCGGTTGCTTATCTAAAAGGTAAAAAATTCGAAATTTATCCGGATTTTCTTACTGCAGGTTACATCGATGTTTCCGAATATAACGATGGCCAAAGGGGTGGAAAAATAAGAGCCAGAGCAAAAATATCCCAATTGGACAAGCACAGTTTGGTCGTTACCGAACTTCCTTTTTCTAAAACTACGGGCGACTTGATCGATTCGATTTTAAAGGCCAACGACAAAGGAAAAATCAAGATTAAAAAAATTGAAGACAATACCTCGGACAAAGTGGAGATCCTCATTCATCTGCACAACGATGTATCGCCTGACAAAACCATAGATGCCCTCTATGCTTTTACAGATTGCCAAGTAACCATTTCGCCCAATGCCTGCGTCATTGTCGGGGACAAACCGATGTTTCTGAATGTGTCGGAAATTTTAAGAATGAACACCGACCATACGGTTTCTTTACTGAAAAAGGAATTGGAAATAGAACTTCATGAATTGCAAGAAAACTGGCACTTCTCTTCTTTGGAAAGAATATTCATAGAAAACAGAATCTACCACGATATTGAGGAGGTAAAAACTTGGGAAGAAGTCATAAAAACCATTGACAAAGGTCTAAAACCGCATACCAAACATCTGCTAAGAGCTGTTACCGAAGAGGACATTCTCAAACTAACGGAAATCCGAATCAAAAGAATTTCGAGATTCGATTTGGACAAATTCAAAGCCAACATCCTGGCACTTGAAGGAAAAATTGAAGAGGTAAAACATCATTTGGAACACCTGATTCCGTATGCCATTGACTACTACCTCAACATTCAGAAAAAATACGGTAAAGATCGAGAAAGAAGAACAGAACTTAGAATTTTCGATACCATTGATGCGACTAAAGTTGCTGTAGCTAATGAAAAATTCTATGTCAACCGCGAAGAAGGCTTCATAGGAACTTCCCTGAAAAAGGACGAATTTTTATTTGACTGTTCGGATATTGACGACATCATTACCTTCCAAAAAAACGGAACAATGAAAGTCGTAAAAGTTGAGGCCAAAACCTTTATCGGAAAAAATATTGAACATGTGGGCATCTTCAAAAAAGGAGACAAACGAACCGTTTACAACATGATCTACCGAGAAGGTCGAGACGGTGCCTACTACATGAAACGCTTTTTTGTAAACGGAGTTACCCGAAATACCGATTACAAACTGGCTTCTGACCAAAAAGGCTCGGAGATGCTCTATTTTTCTGCCAACCCAAATGGCGAAGCCGAAACGGTAACCATCCTTCTGAAACCCAATGCCAGAATAAGAAAAAACAAAATGGAAATCGATTTTTCCGAATTGGCAATCAAAGGAAGAGATTCCAAAGGGAATTTGGTGACCAAATATGCAATCAAAAAAATCGACCTCAAAGAAGAAGGCGTCTCTACCCTTGCGCCTAGAAAAATTTGGTTTGACGATACCGTTCGTAGGCTAAATGCAGATCACAGAGGACAACTACTGGGCAACTTCAAAGGAGACGACAAAATTTTATTGATCACTCCAAAAGGCGAAGCCAAACTGATCTCTTTCGACCTCAGCAACCGTTTTGATGACGAATACCTCATCCTGGAAAAATGGAATCCCGAGCAAGCCGTTTCTTGCATTTATTTTGATGGTGAAAAAGGAATTTATTTCATCAAAAGATTTGTGTTGGAAAACACCACCAACATCCAAAGCTTTATGCCATCAGAACATCCCAAATCTTTCATCGAGTTTATAGGGACCAGCGACGGTTGTGTAGCAGAGATTGTATATGCCAAAGACAAAAATGGCAAAACCAAAGAAACTGAAGAGATTGATATCGATGAATTTATTGCCATAAAAGGGATCAAAGCAATGGGAAATCAGTTCATCAAAGACCGAGTAAAAACCATTAACATCACCATTCCAGAGCCTGTTGAAGAAGAAGAAACCGAACCTACATTCGATATGAATATTGAAAATGAAGACGGAACCATAGGGAATCTTTTTGAAGAAAACCAACAAGACACAAATGAATAACAAAAAAATAAACCCATGAATTTTATATTAATTGCCATCATTGTCCTGAACATCGTCATCAGCATGAAAGGCTTTCAAGATATGCGCTTTTTTGAAAAATACAAATTCAATGTCGCTGCGGTACAAAGAGGAGAATACATCCGTCTGATCTCTGCAGGATTCCTGCACGGAAGTTGGTCGCATTTGCTGTTCAACATGCTCACATTGTATTTTTTTGCACCAATAGCCATACAAGCCTTTGGCGAAATAGGATTTTTGATCATCTATCTGGGTTCCATTATTTTAGGGAATTACTTCTGTCAGTATCTTTACAAAAAACAGAGTTGGTATTCGGCAATCGGAGCCAGTGGTGGAGTTTCCGGAGTCTTATTTGCCGCAATTGCCATTCTCCCCGAAATCGGAATTTATTTATTTTTCATCCCCATTCCCATTCCTGGATATATTTTCGGTGCAGTCTATTTTGGATATTCGGTTTACATGATGCTCAATCCCAATCCTCAAGACCAAGTAGGACATGCTGCCCATTTGGGAGGTGCTTTTTTCGGATTGGCCTATGCCGTAGCCAACCAACCCGAAGTAGCCATGAGCCACAGTTGGCAACTTACCATTATGGCATTGCCACTGATCTATCTGGGTTATGAAATCATTGTGAAGAAAAGAATAGGATAAACCCTCCTTCAAATTAAAATTAAAAACCGTTTCACTTTCCGAAGCGGTTTATTTTTTTGTCCCAAATTCTACTCTAAAAATGAATAATCAGGAGCTATTTCCCGCTTTCCGCTGTATCTTTTGTTCCGCAAGGCTCCACAAAAGGATGCCGCTGCAATCGGGGCTAGGGCAAGTTCCCAAAACAAAATCCACTCCCTAATTTTTTAGGAAGCGGATTTTTTTAGAATCTGTTTAAATTTTATAAAATGACTAATTTTTACTTTTTAATGATTTTCACATCTTTCACTCTGTCTTTTGTAAATACTCTTAGCAAATAACCAGCAGCCGGATACGATTGGAAATCAATCTCCGTTTTTTTACTCTCCACAGTTTTAGACACCACTTTTTGTCCACTCAAACTATAGATTTCTATTTTTGTAATCTCTTCTGGCGAAACTACATTAAGGTAATCAACAACAGGCACAGGATAAACGGTGATATCCAAAACTTTAGTATCCCGAACATCATTAGCACCCAGACAACCTGTAGATTGGGCAAAGGTGACCGCAACTCTGCTACTTTCACAACCGTTCACAGTTTGTGTCGCATAGTAAGTTGTGCCATTGGTAAGCAATGTACTTCCAGGTACAACATTACCATTGGTTGCTTGATCGTACCATGTGATCGTATTCCCCACAATTGGAGTATTGTTCAATACATCACCTATACAGAAATTAATAGAACTGCTAACTACAGGTGGAGAAGTCTGTTTAACTTCTGCAACAACAGAACTTCTTACAGAACTACAAGTTCCATTATCTGCTTCTGCATAATATACTGTGGTACTGCTCAATACTGGAGTAGCAAAGTTATTTCCACTTCCTAATAAATTACCTCCCGTAGGTGCATCATACCATTTTATATTTCCAGATGAAGCGGTTGCACTTATCGTCATACTTCCAGAAACGCAAACACTCGCCGGAGTTGTAGAAGTAACGGTTGGCACATCATTGATGGTAGCAGTTACCGCAACTCTATTAGAAATACATCCGTTCAAGCCGGCCTCAACCCAATAAGTAACTGTAGCACTGGTATTCACAAGGAAGGAATTTCCCGTATGAATTAAATTACCACCAGTAGCGGCATCATACCAACTAAGAGTTCCCATATCGGATGAAGCTTGAAGAGTCAATTGTCCAGTTCCGCATCTGGAAGCTGGAGTAGTTGATGTTATGGTTGGTATCGGTTTTATCACAGCATCCACAGCAATTCTTGTAGAGGTACAACCTTGGGCTGAAGTAGTTTCTGCATAATAAATTGTAGTCGCAGTTAAACCAGGAGTAGTATAAGTAGTTCCTGTACCTAATTCTGTACCACCCGTTGCTGCATCATACCATTTTACCGTTCCGGTACTTGGGTTAGCAGTTAGGGTAATAACACCTGGACCACATCTTTCTACATTTGCAGCTGTAAGGGTTGGTACGGTATTAACGGTGGCTACAACAGGCGTTCTTGTAGAAGCAGTACATCCATTAAATGCTTCAGCATAATAAGTAGTTGTAGTAGATATGCTTGGCGTTGTAAAAGAGTTGCCGGTGAAAAGCAATGTACCGCCAGTTGCTGCATCGTACCATTTTACAGTTCCCGAATTAGGTGTTGCACTTAGGGTAACCGATCCTGCCCCACATCTAGAATTAGGACTTGTTCCAGAGATAGATGCAGTTGCATTTACTTTAATGTAGGCCGTTTTCGTTACGGTATTTTCGCCATCTTGATTAATTGCTTTTAGGCTAACCGCATAGGTGCCTGCAGTTGTATATTTAACCACAGGATTCTGGCTATTCAATGTTGATGGTGCAACAACAGTCCCACCTGTAAATGTCCATTCCCAAGCTACAGCATTGGTAGATGCATCTGTAAATTGCACCGTTTGGTTTACACAAATTTCTGTAGGTGCAGCTGTAAAGTTAGCAACTGGAGGTGTTGGTGTACAATACACTTTTGTATCCGCAACAGCCCCATCAGAATTACCTCCAAAATAGGTATAGAATTGTGGTGGATAAGCACAGACTACAAACGATTTTGTTTCTAAGCCACTTCCATCACCTATTCCACCGAGATAAGCATAAGCACCTGGAGCTAAACCACAAGAGTGGTAACTAACCCCATGCACTGTACTTCCATCTCCAACACCACCCAGATAGGCATAAGAGCCTGGTGGCGTGTCACAAATTGCATACATCTTGGTATCCACAGAATTCCCATCTGCACTCCCTCCCATATAGGTATAATAATGTCCAGGCGTAGAGCAAGTTACCTGACCCAAAATATTGAGAGAAGAACCGTCTGCAATACCTCCATTGTATTGGGAGTAAATAGGAATGTGAGTGACCAAAAAGACAATGAATGCAACTATATATTGATAAGTTGGTTTCATCTTTTTTAGATTTTTATGATTATTATTTTATACAATTTTATCTTTAACAAGATAAAATACATCTAAAAAAAATGTTATCTAACCCCTCTACCTCCGGCATTATAACTTCTTGCAGAAGAGTCGTTAAAGAGAAAAGATCTGTCTGAAGTTCTAACATAAACCGCCGCATTTAAATAATCACCGCCTCTCATAATCACCCCAGAGGCCGTTGAATTAGAAGGCCAGGTTGCTACATCTGCAAAACCGGTGGAGCTAATAGTACCATCTCCTAATTCACCAATAAAATTTTTCCCGGTTACATTAACAGCGATTGTTCTTTCTCCTAGATTACCTCCCATTTCCATTGCACCGTAAAAAGCAGCACCCGCAGAGAGTCTTCCGGAAGAACCTGTTGCAAACATTCCAACTCTTGTAGGTCCGTAATTAATAGCTGTGGTATTTGTTCCATAATTACACATTCCATTATTAACAGTAACTGATGAAATTTCATTACTCATTTTTGCATTGGTAATGCTACTACTCGTACTTTGTGTAATTTCAGTAGATCCCCAAATGTATTCTCCATCTACTCTTGGTAAAGTTCCTCTGCATACTTTTTCAAATTCCATTTCGGTCATTGGCCTTAGTGCTGCCCAATCCAAATATGAAGCAAGATCTGCCCAAGACATAGAGTTCATGGCGATATTTTGCCCGTCGTTGGAACCGTTAGGAGTTCCTGCAGTGCCATCGCAACCAAAAACGGCTGGAATTGCTCCGTTGTTGCCCGGAGTAACAATAGCTAAACCGTTTCTGTAGGAATAGGTAGGCCAAGTAACATAAGTACCTGCAGTAGATATTGGATCACCTGTGACTCTGTTTTTTTGTTGTGTAAAAGTAAGAGAGTTCAAGAAATCGGCATATTGTTCTTGGGTAATTTCATATTTCATACAATAAAAAGAATCGTATCCCATGGGAAAAGTAGGTTGCAAATCTGCAGAATATGAACCAAGTTGAGCAGTAGTAAGTCCATTACTTTGTGCATTGGCATCTACCGTAAGTGGTGTAAACCCGTATCCACCCACTGCATCTCCTAGATGAAAACTGGCTTGTGGTACATTGACCATTTCAATACCATAAACTTTGTAGTTGTAAGTACCTGCAGGAATATTAAGTTTTAACGAAACCGCAACATTGGAAATGTTTCCACCACCAACTGCACTCCGTCTTACAAAAACTCCTTTTCCATCGGATACAGGATCGACTTGTAAAGGAGTTCCGGCACTAAAATCGTTGGCTGTAGTGCTCAGATTGGCATGTGCCCAAAGTTTGGTATTGCAATCTTGGTATTTTACAAATACCCAAACAGCATCCCAATTGGCCGGTGCTGCACTGGCATACCAAGAATTTTCCCAACTGATATTAAAGCTGAGTGTGCTACCGGTCACTGCTGTTCCGGTAATCGATACATTGTTTGCTTTCATGGTATTTACACCTACCAAAAGCATTGCTGTAACAAATAATCTTGTTAAAAGTTGTTGTGTTCTCATGTTAATTGTGTTTAGTTGTTTATACAAATTTTTTGAATTAATTTATTTTGAATATTGATCAAAAAGAATTTTCATCAAATTTGAGAAAAGATCGTTTTATATGTCAATACGCAAAAAAGCGTATTATATACTTGTCAAAATGTGAAAAATAAAAAAGTCAACTTCAAAAAGAAATTGACTTCAAAAAGAATATAAAAAACTATATCCATTTGTTTTTATGAGCCAAATTGATAATTTGGCTTCTGGAATTGAGGTGGAGTTTTTTATAAATATTATTGACATGGGTTCGAACCGTATTGGGACTAATAAAGAGCTTCTCACCAATTTCTTTTGGATTATGACCTTTTACAATTTCTTTTAGTATTTCCATTTCTCTATCACTCAGTTGATAATCCGAGGTCTTTTCTATTTTTTTCTCAGGCGGGGTAGATTCCGAAAGCAGCTTCATTGCTCGTCTTGCGATGGCGGGACTCATGGGGATACCGTCGAACATCACGACATTGGTTATGGCCTCTACGATGTTTACAGCCTTGTCTTCTTTTAGCAAATAACCACTAGCACCAGCTTTTATGGCTTCAAATATTTTGTCATTATCTTCAAAAATGGTGAGTACGATAAACTTCATTTCCGGATACCGAACTGAGGCTAAAGAAATGGTAGAAATCCCATCCAATTTAGGCATTTCTAGATCCATTAGAACCACTTGTGGATGTTGATTTTTTGGAAATTCATCCAGCTGCACAAAAAAATCTTCTCCATTATGAGCTTCGAAGGCCAAATGGATATCGCTATAAGGCAAAAGTTTGTCCTTTATGGTTTTCCTATTGACTGCATTATCGTCCACAATGGCTACCCTAATCATAACTATGAATTTTTAACAAATTTACAGATCCTCGACTGCATACACACTAAGCTATTTTACGCATTTTTCATTTTCCAAAATACAAATTTTCGTTCCTTTACTGTTGGATAATATCTCTATTGAAAACCCTATTTCCTGAGCCCTATCTTTCATGTTTTGCAGACCGTTTCCTGTTTTTACAAGCTCTGCATCAAAGCCTTTACCATTGTCTTCTACCGTGATTGAGATAATTTCGGAACTTTTTACCGTAACGACTACGGTATCGGCTTGTGCATGTTTTAAAATATTCTGAAAACTTTCTTGCAAAATTCTAAACAACTCAATGGCTTTCGAGGAATCCAACGGTTTATCGTTTTCTATTTCATCAACAAAATCAACTTTTATTGGACTTTCAGTGCCTATAATTTTATAAATATAATTTTTAAAATAATCGTATAGACTTTCGACACTGGTATCTTTTAAGGAAAGTACCCAAATGGTCTGTCGTAATAGACTGAGGATGTAAGTGGCATTTTCGCGAATTTCTTCCAACTTGCTGCTTTTACTTTTTATTTTTGAGGTTTGCAATTGATCTACTTTAGAAATAAGACTGGTGGTGTACGCGCCAATATTATCATGAAGATCCCTGCTGATGCGTCTTCTCTCCGATTCCAATTTACTTTCGAACATCATTTCTTGATGCATTTTTTGAAGCTTTCTGCTTTTAATATCATAAAAAAACCAACCCGTGATGGAGCCTAAAAAAAGGATCAAACCCAGAATGAACCAAAGATTCTGATAAAAATGTTCATTGACCTTCAAAACCAAAGATTGAGGCATGACATTCTCGTAACCATCGGCATTCATGGTTTTGAAATTTAAAATATATTCTCCCTGATCCAAATGATGAAATCTAAGGAAATTGGCTTCAATAAAAGGCCTCCATTCGCTTTGGTTTACCCGATAATAATAGGTGGTTTTGGAAAGCGGATTTTTATCAACCGATGCAAAAAACAATTCTGTAGTATAGTTATCGGCCTTTAGATTTAGGAAATTTTCTTTTTCTACATTTTCACCATTTAGTAATATCGTTTCCAGTTTCGGGGCTTCGGGATGTTCGTTCGGCTTAATGTCTTTAATTTTAATAACGGAAATGCTATTTTTCATAGCCAACAACAATTCTTGCCTTTCTGAAGAAAAGTAACAGTACTTTATTGGATTTTTGCCATCCAATAAATTTATATTTCCCAGAGGCTGTAGTTGGTTCCCCACTTTTTTCATCATCATACGATCCGAAATCACCCAAAGTTGATCGTTGGAAGATTTGAAAATGCAAAACACTTTGGTACCGACAAATCCTTGAGCCTCTTGAAAAGAACGATAAATTTTATCTTGAACTACAGCGGTCAGTCCTTTTTTGGAGCCTATCCACAGGGTATCTTTTTCACCAAATGCATATTGGATGTTGTTGCTGGGCAAACCGTTTTTTTTGTTGAAATGTCCAATAATCTTTCGGTTCTTATCCAAAATGGTAAAACCGGATTCTTGTGAAGTAAAGACCAAATTACCTCCTTCTATTTGAAATAAATTTTCGATATTATTAAAATACGGCGTTGACTGCTGTACGAATTTCCCGTTTTGTTCAGAATAAAATCCGCTCCCATAACAAGAAAATACAACGCTATTGTTTGCCTTAATTATTTTTGAAATCCCCGATGTCAAAGGAAGATGAGACAACTTTTTCAATTGATTGTTTTGAAAATGATATTTTGTAAATCCGGTAAAAGAACCCAAATAAAATTCATCACCAAACAAAGAAAATGTAAGAGCATCTTTGTTTAGAAAGACTTTCTTCACTACTTTTTTTTCATTCAGAATATACAAAAAACCATCGGAAAGTATAAAATACTGACCGTCTTGGTAGCCCACTGCTTTTGGATTTAATTTCTCAAACTCAAAAACCGATCTTTGGTTGTTTTTTTTAATGACGGTCAAGCCACTACCGAGCGTTGGAAAATAAAGATCTCCATTGGCCATTTGGTATGAAGAAGAAACCAAATTGCTCCCCAAACCCGTATTCTCGTTTAGGAAATCTACAATTTTTCCATTTTTATAACGAACAATTCCTTTTCCGTATTGGTACTGATACTGATAATTCCTGTCTGAAAATAGAGGTTGAGACTTTAAATAATCCGAATTTGCTAAAAAAAGTAAACCATTTTTAGTTTCTAAATAATAATTAATTTTATCGGGGTCGGATGAAGATGCTTTAGATTTAAGTTCAATAAGTTTTTCTGGATGATCTTTATGGATTGCACAGGCCATCGTTGAATTCAAAAAGCCAACAATCTGATAATTAGAATCTTGTAATGATTTTTTGATATTGAATATTGAATATTTATTTCTTAAACTCTTATATTCTGAAGTAATTTTTTCTTTGTGGATATCAAAATAATATTTCCCTTTTTCTGATATTTCCAATAACAATCCCTTTCCTCCAAGAGACTGAACAACATTTACATAATTTCCCGGTAATCCAGAATCGCTGTCGTAAACTGTATATTTATGATTATCGTATTTTACCAAACCTTTATCCGTACCCAACCACATAACTCCTGTATCGTCTTGTGTAATGGAAAAAATATAATTGGACGGTAAGCCTTCCTTTTCCGTTATGGTTTCCAGATACGATGCATGTTGAGCACTGACCTTCCACTGAAGGAATATCAATAATAAAAACAGCAGTTTGTATATTCTATTTTTAAGCAAAACCAATTATATTTAGAACAAAAATCAACTTCTTTACAGATTAAAATTAATACTTATTTCCTAATAAAAATAAAAAAAATGGATTCAGATCTGATCTGAATCCATTTTTATCCGTACGAAATTCTATTTTATTTCGGAAGTTTGAACTAAAAAAGGAAAAAACATCAATTCATTTTCCTAATTTCTGCAGGCGACTCGTTACCCTGAGGATCAATGTATTTCAAGGCTACCGTATTGAGCTTATTGCCGTTCCACTTCACATCAACCAAGCGATTGGAGGTTTCTGGAATTAGGATTTCTTGTTTCCATTCGTTTCCGTATTTCAGAAACAAGACCCATTGTTTTACTATTTGCTGTTTTTTTGTCATCCAATTAATTTTTAATCGATCGCCGTCCGTCAACAAATAGATGCTCGGTTTTGTTTGGATTTCAGATTTCAACCAAGGAGAAGCGGGAACTATGGCTTTTTCACGGTACACCGACTTCAGGGCTTCTAACATGGCATTGCTTTTCGTAATTCCGGCAATACTCCAATGGATAACCCCCTTATCTTTTTCTTCAATTTTTCGGTCAATTAATATTTGGTTGATGATCTCTTTGGGTTTATCCAAAACATTCTTCAATCCTACCGTATTCAGACCGGGAAAAAGGTGTCTGTTTTTTTTATTTTCTTGTTGCCACCATTTTAATAAAGCTTCAAAATCTTGGAGGCCTCCAATTTTCCAGTACAATTGTGGTGCAAAATAATCGACCCAACCTTCATTCAGCCAAAGTTTGGCATCGGCAAAAAGTTCATCGTATTGCGAACTTCCCGTGATGCCTTCTGGGAAGCCGGGTTTCCAAATTCCGAACGGAGAAATTCCAAATTTCACATTGTTTTTATCGGTTTTTATTTCGGTATAAATTCGCTTTACAAAGCGATTGACCTGGTCTCTTCTCCAATCGGGTCTAGAAAGTTGTCCGCCCGATTTTTGATACGCCGACCACGATTTGTAATCCGGAAAATCGGCACCACCGTTGTATTCTTTGTAAGGATAGAAATAATCATCGAAGTGGATGCCATCGACATCATAATTTTTCAGAATTTCCTTCACCACTTTCGATACATGGTTTTGAGTTTCGATATCGGCAGGATCAAACCAATACATTCCATTTTTTAATCTCACCACTTGGTTGGGCATTTTCTTCACCATGGATTGCGCGGTTACCGGTCCTCCTGTAGAATGACTTGCACGGAAAGGATTCATCCAAACATGGAGTTCCAGTCCTCTTTTATGGGCTTCGGAAATCCAAAATTCTAAAGGGTCATAAAAAGGAAAAGGTACTTTGCCGGTTTCGCCTGTTAAGAAATAAGACCAAGGCTCTAAGCTACTTTTATACAAGGCATCTGCAGAAGGTCTGGCTTGCAAAATCACCACATTAAAGTTGGCATTTTGTACAAGATCCAACATTTTTATGGCTTCTTCTTTTTGTTGTGCAACCGACAGATTGTTTTTAGACGGCCAATTGATATTGGCTACCGTAGATATCCAAACACCTCTAAACTCTCTGTTTATTTCGGGCAAAGTCGCTTCAATTTCTGTTGAATTTACCGCTTGGGATCTCTCATTAATTGAAGAATCAAAAGAGGCTTTGCCTTGACCATTCCAAGTAGAAAAGACACACGACAAAAGTACAATATAAAGGTTTTTTGCTTTCATAATTCTGTTGTTTTGTATGGATATAAGACCATTCAACACAATAATAATATTTTTATTTAAAATTAACAAAAAAATTGCAAGTTTAGCCTTTATAATCATTTATAGATTCAAATAGTACCAAAGATAAACCGAATGATTGTGTTTTATTTTCAACATTCATAAAAAAGTTTCAATTTTATTGTTATTTTTGACTGATTATACAAAAACCATGAGAAAATTTGCTGCTTTATTGATCTTTATTTTTATTCCTTCTCTTTTTTTCGCTCAAAACACCATTTCGGTCAGTCGCTTGGATAACAAGCCCATAAAAGGTGCTTCCATCTATTGTGTGGATAAATTTTTAGGAAAAACCGATGACAAGGGCGAATTAAAGTTCAGTACCAAATGCAAAAAAATTCAAATAAAAGCACTTGGATTTTATGATGAAGAAAGCTTTGTCGAAAAAAACATGAAAGTACAACTTACCGTGGATGATCCCAAACAAAAGGCGATAGAAACGGTTACCATTGCCGACAAAAACGATCCTCGTGCCATTGCTTTGCTAAAAAAAGTAAACAATCACTACGATGAAAATTCACCCAAGTCTTTGGACTCTTATTCCTTCAAAGCGTATGAAAAAATCTCGATGGATTTTGATCAGGACAGTATTGCAAGCTTCAAACAGTTTACCAACAACCGATTGGACTCTCTAAAATCCTTGAAACCCAACATCAACCAAAATAAAAATAAGAAAAAAGACTCGTTGGAGGGCATTCAGTTCATGCATTTGTTACAAGACAGCAAACTTTTTATTTGGGAAAGAGCCATGGAATTTCTTTGGTCTAAGAAAAAAGGGGAAAAAACTTTGGTATTGGACAATCGCGTTTCCGGCCTTAACCAACCTTTGTACGAGATGATGACGCTGCGAAGCAACCGAAACAGAGTCCCAAGAGAGATCAAAGAAGAAAACAGAAAATTGTACCGTTTTTTCCTTACCGATTCGCTGGATATTGATGGAAGAAAGACTTATGTAATCAAATTCAGGCCGGCAAGTTACAAAGATAAAAACAACAGACGAAAATTTACAGGCTTCCTGTACATTGATGCTGCAACCTACGGCATCAAAAAAATTGAGCACAACTCCAAAATCAAAAACGAAGGGTACATTTCCAGTACTTGGACTTTGCACAACGGAAAATGGTTTTTGCAATCGGAGAATTTAAAGATTCGACTGGGAAATACCGTTTTCAATGACTCAAATAAGAAAGCCGAAGAAAAAACTGAAAACTCACCCAAGAGAAAGCCCAAATCATTTGGAAATTATGCCTACATGAAGTCCGATTATTTCGACTTTACCACCCCATTAACCAATAGAGAAAAGGATTTTGAAGGCTACAGTTTGGAGGTAAGAAATGCCAACGGTAAATTGTTGGACCAATACAGAACCGATAGTCTAAGCCAAAGAGAACTGACCACTTATGAAAAAATTGACAGCGTTGGAAAAAAGTACAAAATCGATCAGAAAATAGGCTTACTTTCTGGTTTTGTCAAAGGAAAATTACGATTGGGCATGTTTGATTTTGACATTCCAAAAATATTAAAATTCAATCTGCATGAAGGATTTAGAACCACTTTGGCTGTAAAACTAAACGAAAAATTCCATCCTTACATTTCACCCGATGCCTATGTCGGCTATGGTTTCCGAGATTCTCAATGGAAATACGGAGTGGGTGTTGATGTGAAAACTTCTCTGAAAAGAAATGCTTTTTTCCGTGTCGAATATTTTGATGATGTCATTGCAGCAGGGAGGTTTAACGAAAATCTTTGGAACATGAAAATGGGCCTTATGAACTCTGAAGTAGATCTGAACAACAATCGTTTTTTCCGATACAAAGGCTTCAAAATGGCTTATGAACACGACATTACCAACGGAATTACTTTAAATGTTTCTTCAAAAAAACAAAATGAAGAGGCTTTATTTGCCTATAACTTCAATAATTTGGGACAGAATTTTCAGAATTTTTCCACCATGGTCACTTTAAAATATGCTCCAAAATCCAAAAACATCATGACCCCATCAGGAAAATTCACCTTTGAGGAAAATTATCCCGATTTCTACCTGAATTATGAGCAAGGTCTAAACTTATTTGGTGGTGAACTGAACTACAGCCGTTGGGATGCCTTATTGGTGCACCAATTCAAAACCAAAATCGGCACATCGGGCATTCGTTTATACGGCGGTTTCACAACGGGAAATGCTCCTATTTGGCACAAATTTATGATGAACGGATTGGGAAATGGAAACAACCAACTGAACTACAACTTGACATCTTATCTTGGTTTTGCCACCATGGAAGGCGGAAAATATTTTAATGACAAATTTGTGGGCACCTACATTACCCACAGAATACCATGGTATTTCCGAACATTTGGGAAAAACATTTCCAGCTTTGATTTGGTTTACAGAGGGATTATTGGCGATATGAAGGACACGAAAATCCATCAATTCGACTTTGAAAAGCTGGATCATCTGTACCAGGAAGTGGGTCTGGAATGGAATAATTTTCTAGCAACACAATACAACATCGGCTTTTTCTACCGTGTGGGTCATTATGCCAGTTCGGATTTTAAGCATAACTTTGCCATCCAAATTAAATTTAAATTACTCGGATTTTAAGATGCAAACCATAGAAATAAAAGCCAAAGATTTTTTTGAATTGTTGAAATTAAAAGATGCCTCGATGTGGGAAATTTTCTCTCAAATGATTGATGGAAAGGAGAAAGAACTACTTTTTTTAGACGAAGAAAACAAAGTTCTTTTTGGTTATACCCTACCCACCAACATTGAAAAATTGGAAGAAGATCGTAAACTTTTTGCCAAAGAATATGCCGACAAAATGGCGCAACTTAACTAAATTTCAGATAAGCATCAACGGTCTGTTTCGTAGCTGCCACATCATGGACCCTGAGGATATTTGCCCCATTCTCTAAGGCTTTCAAATGCAGTTTTTGGGTTTCTTCAACAATTTCAGTTGGCAACTTACCCAAAGGTTTGTAGATAAACGATTTTCTGGAAATCCCCACCAACACTGGGGATTTTCCAAAATTTATCAAATGGAGCTCGTCCAAGATTTGATGATTTTGGGAAATGGTTTTCCCAAAGCCTATTCCCGGATCCAAGACTATATCTTTTATCCCTAAATCATACAATTGGTTTATTTTTTTTGAAAAATAACGATTGAGTTCTGGTATAACATCGCCGTCTATTTTTTTATCGTGCATTTCAGAATACCGTTCGTTCACATGCATCAAAACATAGGGCAAACCCAAATCAGCAACGGTTTTCAACATTTCTGCATCGTACTGTCCACCAGAAATATCATTGACCACATCCACCCCTTCAGCAGCTGCAAAACGAACAACATCTGCATAAAAAGTATCCAAAGAAATTACAGTTTTGGGAAATTCTTTTTTAATATGCATAATGATTTTCCCAAGTCTATCGATTTCTTGTTTGGCTGAAATAAACTCGGCGTTTGGTCGGGTCGATTGAGCACCAATATCGATGATATCGGCACCTTCAGAAATCAATTTCTCTACATGCAAAATTGCATTTTTAATGCTGAAAAATTGACCACCATCCGAAAAGGAATCTGGTGTAACATTCAGTATTCCCATTATTTTGGGGCGTTCCAAAAGTTGTATTGTCCCTTGAGTATTCAGTGTAAAGATGGTTTCTTGTGATTTCATGGAACAAAAATAAGATTTATACAGATTCTAGAGATTGAGATCTCAAGGAAAATCAAAATTTATCTAAAAAAAATCACGATTAACTTCTGAAATAATTCAAACAAAATTCTCATCAAATTCATTATCTTTGAGCTTTTTAGAAAATTATCATGATTAAAACCAACATACAGTACGACAAAGCGATTTCCGAATGTAGAAATCTTTTCTCTAAAAAATACGAAGACTACGGATCTGCATTCAGAATCCTTAGAAGCAGTTCTGTTACCGACCAAATCTACATAAAAATAAAGCGATTGGTGACCTTGCAAACCAAATCTGAACAAAAAATTGAAGACGAAAATGAAAAAGATTGCTTTATTGCCATTGTCAATTATGCCATCATTGGACTGATACAATTGGAAAAAGGAACCTCTGAAAGTTTGTACGAAAACAAAGAGGAAACCTTAAAAAATTATGATTTCTTTGCCCAAGAAGCAAAAGCCCTGATGGAAAGAAAAAACCACGACTACGGCGAAGCTTGGAGAGAAATGAGAACCACATCCATCACCGACCTTATCTACCAAAAAGTACTGAGAACCAAACAGATAGAAGATAACCAAGGTAAAACTTTGGTCTCCGAAGGCTTGGATGCCAACTACTATGACATGTTGAACTATGCGGTTTTCTGCCTGATAAAAATTGTTGAAGAAAACCAATCCTAAAAACTGTAAAACACAAACTTGTATAAAATGATTTTTGTAAACCTCCTGAGAATTGTTGTTGCCCTTATTTTTATTGCCTCTGGTTTTGTAAAAGCTGTAGATGTTGTAGGCTTTTCGTTTAAACTAGAAGAATATTTTTCTGCAAGCGTATTCAACCTGCCTTTTTTTGAAAAACAAGCCTTGCCCATTGCTATTTTTGTAGTGGCTTTCGAGCTGCTATTAGGATTGATGTTGTTGTTGAAAATTAAGATTAAAGAAAGTCTGGCTTTACTGATTGCACTTTGTATTTTCTTTGCATTTTTGACATTTTACTCGGCTTATTTCAACAAAGTTACGGATTGTGGATGCTTTGGTGATGCCATAAAATTTACACCTTGGCAAAGTTTTTACAAAGACATTTTCCTTTTACTTGGACTCATCTTGCTTTGGTTGGGCTATAAAAAATCGTTCAGTCAGAAAATTCAGGTTAATAAATTTCAAAAAATAGCATTGTTATTATCCACATTTGCTTCTGCATCCATCATGGGTTATGGAATTTGTAACGAGCCAATGATCGATTTTAGAGATTATAAAATCGGTACCAATCTGAAAGTTGAAAAGGAAAAAATAGCAAAAAATCCATCCGAATACAAAACTTTTTACACCCTTAAAAACAACAAAACGAAAGAAGAAAAGATCGTAAACCAAGACGACTATGTCAATCTGGAAGAATATTGGAAAGAAGGGACTCCTTGGGAAATTGTGGAAGGAAAAGACATTTCTAAACTTACGCACGAAGGATACAAATCTGAAATCAGCAAATTTAATATTGAAGACGCTTCTGGACAGAACTTTACCGACCAAATCATCCAAGCGCCAAAGGCTGTACTGATCTTTTCGTATGCTCCGGAAAAAGTAGATCCTAAAATGATTGCAAAATTAGAGGCCAAAGCTAAAGCCGAAAAAGAGGCTTTTGTAATGGGCATATCTACAGATCCGAATATCTTTAAAACCATCAACAAAGCAATTATGGACGCAACAGCAACCAAAACCATCGCCAGAAGCAATCCTTTTGTTTTGATTTTGAAAAACGGAACCATTGTGGACAAGCTTCCTGCCGCTGACTATTTGTCCAAATAATCGTACATTTACTTCACTTACATCCCAAATATCATGTTACAAAAATCCAACAAATCCATCGCAGGATACCATTTGCTAATGATTCTATCTTCTGTTGACGGTCATTTTTCGCCAGAAGAAGGAAAAAAAATACACCAATATCTAAGCGAGGAATTTCCTTTTCAGATCAACTTGGACAATGAATTGGAAGTGATTGCCACACTGCAACAAGAGGATTGGAAAGATCATTTCGAATTTCATGCCCATTGTTTTTTAGACGATTCGACAGCCGATGAAAGAAAATCCTTCATCCACTTTGCTAAAGCTTTAATAAAAGCAGATCAAATCGTTAGCGAACGAGAACACCTGTACTACAAACTCTTGAAAAACATTTGGAAAATTCAATAAAAAAAAACTCTAGGTACATGAAAAAATTGTAACAAATAAATAATCCGCAAATAAAACCACTTAGGAGCATAAGACCTGTAGGAATAAGATCGCACAGTTACATATAGAGCCCGTCAAGGACGGAGATTTATTGTGTTACTACTATTTCTTTCTTTTTACCAAAAACGATACCTCCTATGTGACTCTGTTTTGCATTTTGTTATTTTGTATGCTGTCATGTTTTAATAAAAAATATTTACCCCAAAAATAAATCTGAAAAATGAGAAAAAATATCGTTGCCGGAAACTGGAAAATGAATAAAAATGTAATTGATGCACAACAATTGATGGCTCAATTATTAGAATATAAAAAAGAAAATTCAACCCAATGCGAAGTGTGGATTGCTCCGCCATCTTTGTATCTTATGATGGCGAAAGACTTGTACGAGCAGGATGAAATTGGTGTATTTTCGCAAGATGTTAGCGAACACAAAAGTGGTGCCTATACCGGCGAACTGTCTGTAGATATGCTCGAATCCATAGAAGCTACCGGTGCCTTGGTTGCCCATTCTGAAAGAAGATTGTACCATGGCGAAACCGACTCCCATGCCAACAGAAAAGTAAAAGCCCTTTTGGATGCAGGATTGACACCAATCTATTGCAACGGCGAAACTTTGGAACAAAGAAAAAAAGGTGAACATTTTGAAGTCATCAAAAACCAAACTCAAGTGGCTTTGTTTACCCTTTCTGCAGAAGAAATAAAAAAAGTGGTGATTGCTTACGAACCGGTTTGGGCCATCGGTACGGGAGAAACCGCTACACCAGATCAGGCACAGGAAATGCATGCCTTCATCAGAAATTTAATCGCTGAAAAATACGGTAAAGAAACGGCTGAGGAGGTTTCCATTTTGTACGGAGGTTCTGTAAAACCGGACAACGCCAAAGAAATTTTTTCCAAACCCGATGTAGATGGTGGTTTGATCGGTGGAGCTGCTCTAAAAATCGAAGATTTCTCTAAAATTATCGAAGGATTTAACGCTTAGAAATTCATCCACTTCAAACATAAAAAATGGTGTCCCGAAAAAGGAACACCATTTTTTGTATCGTTCAGAAATAATTATTTTTCTGTTGATCTTTGCAAAACTTCATCGACCATGCCGTAGGTTTTGGCCTCTTCAGAAGTCATCCAATAATCTCTGTCCGAAGATTTTTCAACCCATTCATAATCTTGACCCGAGTGGTGAGAGATGATGTCGTACAATTCTTTTTTCAACTTCAGCATTTCTCTTAGGTTTATTTCCATGTCGCTGGCAACACCTTGTGCACCACCGGAAGGCTGATGGATCATCACTCTAGAATGTTTCAAAGCCGATCTTTTCCCTTTTTCTCCGGCAACCAAAAGAACAGCTCCCATAGATGCTGCCATACCTGTACAAATGGTCGCTACATCGGGCTTAATGATCTGCATGGTGTCATAAATTCCCAAACCGGCATAGACACTGCCTCCTGGAGAATTGATGTAAATTTGAATGTCTTTGCTAGAGTCCGAACTCTCCAAAAACAGCAACTGAGCCGTTACAATATTGGCAACTTGGTCATCAATCCCTGTACCCAAAAAGATAATTCTGTCCATCATCAAACGAGAAAAAACATCCATTTGTGCTACATTCAATCTTCTTTCTTCCATGATGTAGGGCGTAAGATTGGTTGGGTTAAAAATTCCCATATATTGATCGGTTACCAAACCACTATTACCGAGATGTTTCACAGAAAAATCTCTAAATTCCTTTTTTATATCCATTGTATTATAATTTATTTTTAAAGTTAAAATATTTTTTTATTCCACAAAAATCATTCCTGAAAAAGTGAGCGCCAAATTGTCATAAAACCCGATACATTTGATGATCTATAGTATTTTTCAACTGCGACAGTGCAATAATTTTCATATAAATCTCGTTCTTGTCTTCAGTTGTTTCCAATTGATTTTTCATTTGATCAATCAACTTTACAATATATTCTCTTTTATGCCTAATCATGATATCCGAAATAATTTTGGGTACCAATTCTTCTTCTTTACTGAAGTAGATGTTGTGTTTGGACCAATCGCTGGTTTGGTACTGTTCAATCAAGACATCAGCCGCTTTGGACGAGAGTTCTTCGTCCATCAAAGTGGCAAAAAAATCACCTGATCTTAGTGTGTTCGATTTTAGTCCATCCTGTATTTCGCCCACAATTTTTTTATTCAGTGGAGTTTGTAGTTCGTAATCGTCTTCAGAAAAATGATGTATGATTTCTTCGATCACCGAAATTTTGTAGGTTTGGTTGTCCTGATCGGTTCTTGTGATCACTCGATCTCCGTATCTCAGCATCAATTCTACCAGTTTTTCTTCTAAAAGCAAGAGAGGTTCTATGGTAAAATTCTGCTCAGAAACCACTTCTAGTTTGGGCTGAACCTGGTTCTGAACCCTGTGTTGTGGCTGGCTATGAGCTACTTGATTCTGAATTCCCAACTCGTTGAAAAGACTTTGTTGGCTAATCCCAAACTTGGCAGAAACCTCTTGCAAATAGACTTCCTGCTTCAAGGAATTGGTCACAAAAGCTACAGATTTCACGATATCGCGTATGGCTTCGGCCTTTTTTATGGGATCGTTATCGGCTTCTTTTAATAAAATTTCGGCTTTGAAATCGATGAAATCCTTGGCTTCATTTTTAATAAAATTTTCTACAAACTCTTGTGGATGGGCTTTTGAGAATGAGTCGGGATCGTGTCCGTCAGGAAACAACAAAACCCGAATATTCATCCCTTGTTGAAGGAGCAAATCGATACTTCTAAAACTCGCCTTGATGCCTGCCGTATCTCCGTCAAATAAAATCGTTACATTTTCAGTAAGTCTTTTTATCAACTTAATTTGTTCCGTAGTTAATGCCGTTCCGGAACTGGCCACCGCATGCTCAATCCCGGCTTGATGCAAGGAAACCACATCCATATACCCTTCTACCAAAAGACAAAGATTTTCTTTGGAAATGGCTTGTTTGCTTTGGTGCAAACCGTAGAGAATATTGGACTTGTGATAAATTTCGGTTTCCGGAGAGTTGAGATATTTGGCCGTTTTCACATTGGATTTCAAAATCCTGGCTCCAAAACCTACAACCCTTCCCGAATAATTATGAATGGGAAAAATGACTCTTTCCCTAAAACGATCGATCCCGTTGGGGGCATTTTCAGGAAAAATGGACAAACCCGATTTCACTAAAATATCTTGAGTATAACCTTTGTCCAGGGAAAATTGGGTGAAGGCATTTTTAAGCTCCGGTGAATATCCCAAATGAAATTTTTTGATGATGGCTTCCGAGAGTTGCCTTTCTTTGAAATACGATAGACCTATGGCTTTGCCCTCGTCGTCGTTCCAAAGAATATTTTGAAAAAAATCGTTGGCCACTTCATGAATTTTGTACAACAACTCACGATCGGTTTGGGATTTTTTTTCTTCTTCTGTAAGTTCTCTTTTGTCTTCTTCGATCTCGATGCTGTATTTTTTAGCAGCATGACGCAAGGCTTCGGGATAGGTAAATCCTTCAATTTCCATAAGAAAGGATATGGCATTGCCTCCTTTTCCTGTGGAAAAATCTTTCCAAATTTGCTTACTTGGAGAAACAACAAAGCTGGGAGATTTTTCGTCTCGAAATGGGCTCAGTCCTTTTAGGTTTGCTCCTGCCCTTTTCAGTTGAACATACTCGCCAATAATTTCTTCGACCCGAATGGTCGAAAATATTTTGTCTATCGTTGTTTGAGTAATCATGGGGTAAAAATACAAATTTAGAAGATGAAAAAGAATAAAAAATCCGGGTAAACCCGGATTAAAATTTATTTTACTTTTACCAATTCGACATCGAAAATCAGCCAAGCATTTGGTGGGATCACGCCACCAGCACCTCTAGCACCGTATCCCAATTCGGCAGGGATAAGCAAGGTTGCTGTTTCTCCTTCTTTCAACAACATAATGCCTTCGTCCCAACCTTTGATCACATGTCCCAATCCGATAGGAATTTGGATAGGTTCGCCTCTTTTAAAAGAGTTATCAAACTCGCTTCCATCTACCAATTTCCCGGCATAATGTACAGAAACGGTATCTCCTTTTTTAGGTGCTTTACCTTCTGTATTTTTGGTAATTTTATAGAAAAGTCCAGATTCTGTTTCTTGCATATCGGATTTCAAATCGTTCACCAATTTCAATTGATTGGCTGCAAATTCTACTTCTCTTTTCTTTTTTTCTTCTGCTTCTTTAGCCAAATATTCTTGATTGGCTTCTTTAATTTTACTTTTACCTTCGTTAAAAACTTTTGCGGCATCGTAATCTTTGTATTGATCGCCTTTTGAGAAAACAGAAACTTTCTCTAGCACCACATCGGTTTTTGGTTTGTCTTGCGCACCGGTTTCTACATTGGCGATAACATCAACAAGATCTTTTCCTACAACAATTTCTCCGAAAATGGTGTGTTTTCCATCCAACCAAGGGGTTGCCACTTCGGTGATGAAGAACTGAGAGCCGTTGGTATTCGGTCCGGAATTTGCCATCGACAAAATTCCTTTTCCTGTGTGCTGAAGGTTGTTTTTCTCGTCATCAAATTTATACCCCGGATCGCCCATTCCTGTTCCTTTTGGATCGCCACCTTGGATCATAAAGTTTTTGATAATACGGTGAAAAATGGTTCCGTCATAAAAAGGAGTTCCTTTTGGCTTAGAAGTATTTTCAATTTTTCCTTCGGCCAAACCGATGAAATTGGCTACGGTTACTGGAGATTTTTTATCTTCGAATTTTACAACCATGTTTCCTTTGGAAGTTTGTAAATTGGCATAAAGTCCATCCTGAAGACCTTCGTAAATTTCTTTGTCTATGTTCATTTTCTTATATATTGAGGTACAACTAAAAAGCGAGATACTCGCTAGGGTTAATATTATTTTTCCTGAAATTTTCATTTATTAATCTTGGATTTAGAAATGCAATAATACGGAAAAATAGGTTATCCGTAAAATGGAACAAGCCCGAATAATTTCGGACTTGCTCTTTCAAATATTGTTGATATTTGGTATTAAAATTTCTTTTCAACAAGAATTCTCCAACCAAATGGATCTTCGGCTTTGTTATTTTGGATGTTCACCAATTCATCTTGAAGGGTTAATGCATAACTTTCTTCTTTTGGTAACATGGGCAATTCTAATCGTTCACCTTTGTAGCCTAAAGCTTTGAAAGCGCTGGTAACAACGGCAGTTCCTACTCCCCAAACTTCTTTTAAGCTTCCATCTTTGTATGCATTAATCACCATTTCAACGGCAACAGGCTCTACCTTCACTTCAATTCCTTTGTGTTTTGCCAAAGCGATAAAGCTATCTCTGGTAACTCCGTCCAAGATTTTTTCGGATGTTGGTGGTGTGTAAATGGTGTTGTTGATTCTAACAAAAACATTCATGGTTCCACTTTCTTCAAAATATTCATGCGTTGCATCATCAGTCCAGATAATTTGCTCATACCCTTCCTCGTTTGCCAACTGAGTTGGATAGAAAGAAGCAGCATAGTTACCTGCAGCTTTTGCAGATCCTACCCCTCCGCTTGCAGCTCTAGAATAGTGATCGGAAATTTTTACAGAAACCGGTTCTGCATAGTAGCTTTTTGCCGGTGTTGCAACGATGGCAAACATGTACTTGGATGAAATTCTAGCTTTTAGAGCCTCTTCGGTAGCAAAAACCAAAGGACGGATGTACAAAGAGTTTCCAATTCCTGCAGGAACCCACTCTCTATCCATGTCCACCAAAGCTTTTAGTCCACCAATGAAAACCTCTTCTGGTATTTCTGGGATGGCCAATCTTTTAGCAGACTTATTAAATCTCTCGAAATTTTTCTGAGCTCTGAATAAAAATACATCTCCAGCTTCGTCTTTGTAGGCTTTCATCCCTTCAAAACAAGCTTGTCCATAGTTTACCCCCATCATTGCAGGAGTAAAAGGCAGTGGACCATAAGGCATCAATTTCGCTTCCCCCCATTTTCCGTCTTCATATTCACAAATAATCATGTGGTCGATGAATGCACTTCCGAAAGTAAAATTCTTTGGATCAAATGTAGAAATTCGAGGGTTGGTCGTTTTTTGAATTATCATTTTGTAAATTTTAATTGGTATTGAACAAATTTAACATAATTTTTTAATTGTCAAAATTTTCGTTTAAATTTGAAAAAAAAAGCCTTGGAAAGAGAGATAAAAACCACCAACGACGGTAGTAAAACACTGTATATTAAAGATTTAGACGAATGCTATCATTCTCATCATGGAGCGCTACAAGAAGCGGAGCATGTATTTATTAAAAATGGACTCAATCGTTTGAATAAAAATGAAATTAACATTTTAGAACTTGGTTTTGGAACAGGTTTGAATGTTTTGGTTACAATTAATGAATTTTTAAAAACTAACAAAAATCATGTTATCAATTATTTTTCTCTGGAAAAATATCCCATAAATGAGACCGAGAGATCGAATCTGAACTACTCTTCACTTTTTTGTGAACAAAATTTAACAGAAATAGAGCAAAAAATTCATGCTGTGGAGTGGGAAAAATTGGTGGAGATTGTTCCTAATTTTAATCTCAAAAAAATAGAGTGTGACTTTTTTGAACTTCAAAATAAAGAAATGCCTCCTGTAGATTTGGTCTATTTCGATTGCTTTGGGGCACGAGTACAACCCGATCTTTGGGAAAAACCACTGTTCGAAATGGTATTTAACAAAATGAATATCAACAGCTTACTCACCACCTACTCCTCCAAAGGAAGTGTAAAAAGAATTCTAAAAGAATTGAGCATGACGGTTGAAAAGCTACAAGGGCCACCCGGAAAAAGAGAAATGCTGAATGCATGGAGATCTTAAAAACCACTAACTTTACAAAAATCAATAACACCTTATATATATGATCGACAAAATAAACATCCGAATCTATGCTTGTTGTATAAAAGACCGAAAAGTTTTGGCTTTGTATGAAGAATATGCCGGCGAAGCCTTACTAAAGCTTCCTGGTGGTGGTTTGGAATTTGGAGAAAGCGTGATCGAGTGTTTGCATCGTGAATTTGATGAAGAATTGAATTTAAAAATAAAAAATATTCAGCATTTTTATACTCAAGAAGACTTTCTAGAGTCCAGATTTCGTGAAAATGAACAATTGCTAACCGTATATTACACGGCAGATTTGGTGGATGAGGACGAGCTCATCATTCGTGATCCTTGTATTGAAAAAGTTGAGTGGATTTCCTTGGATCAAGAAAATCCATTTACACTGCCAATCGATGCTTTGGTTTTTGAAAAATTAAAACAACGATTTTAACAAAAAAAAGGATGAACCCGTATCGAGTTCATCCTTATTTCTTTAGAATGCTTTATAATATGGTATTCAGAATTTTTGCCAAACGAAGTCCTCCGTACAACAACTGCCTTTCTAGCAAATCGTTGAAACGATAATCGTACTCGTACATATAATTGGTTTTCAACTTAGAATAATCGTAGATTTTTTCGGCTTGCAATCGACTATCGTAAAGCCAACTTTCTAACGAACCGTCTTGAATGGAATCTTTGTCATGCTGTTTTCTTAACAATACATCTGCATATTCGGTATAGCTGTATTTTTGATAATCTACCAATTTGCTATCCCAAAGCGAATGAAGGTTTGCCGACTGACCAAAGAAAGTAACTTTAATAGAATTTCCACCTTTGTCTTCGGCATTTCCCACATGCATGGGTTGCGCCATATCTCCTACAATATGGATTAAAAATCGCAATGCTATTTCTTTGTCTTTTAAAGGAGTTTTCTTGTCTTTTATTTGTGCAGACAATGTGTTGATTTGGGTATATAAATTAGATCCAGACAAATTATGCAAAGAGTTAGAAAATTCTGCAAGATCTTTTGCATTGCTAATGTTCACATAATGCCAGGTGTCTGTAGATTTCCAAACCTCTGTGGTATCCGATTTTATAAAATCCGGCCAATTGGCCCAATAGGCTAATTTTTGATCGCCAATGATCTTATGCAATTTTCTTTGCGCTCTTTTGGTTAAATTTCTTTCGGCAACTTCGGCAATAACTCTATGGCCTGTTGTGCCCCATGCAAATGCATCTGTAAAAAGAAACAAAAGCATAAAAATGGTCAATAGTTTTTTAGGTTTCATGATAAATTTATTTTGAAATTTTATAGGAACTCGCACCAGGATAAGGTTTCAGATAGCCTACATTCCAGTTGGATCGTAGTAAGGATTCCAAAAAAGCATCGCTCCTATTGGCATGCGGGTCATAAGGTTCTTTGATATCCACATCGGCAACATTTCCTTTCACATTCCACCAAAAAGCCGACCAACCGCCTCTCAGTTCCTTAATTATTTCGTAAACCGTTTTTCCGGTTGCTCTGTTCATTAATTTTGCAAATACACGACCTTCGGTGGTGGTTAGATCTCTAAGTTGAGTTTCGTATTGCGATGCCAATTCGTTCTGTTTGGTTTTAATGTATTTTCTTTTGTCCGAACTCTCCAACTTAGACGCTTGCAATTGTACATCGCGGTATTGCCCCAAGGCTTTTATAAAAAGCGGATACACACGGTTGAGTTTTTTATTAAGAAAGAAATAGTAATTTTGATCCAGTTGGTTATTAAACTTTGGTTTATTCAAAAGGACAATTTCATCCATTACCACTACAGTTTCGCCATTTATTTCGTAGATTTTTGCTTTCTGTTGTTCATCATAATAATATTTGTTCCCGAATTCATCTACTTTCAACAAATCTTCAGGATACTGACTCAATGGTCTGGATATTAAAGCGGAATCGTTTTGAGCATGCATAAAAATACCCAAAAACAAAAAAAATATCAAGTGGAGTTGTTTAAAATTCATTATTTTTACCCTTTAAATCAATAAAAATTAACGCAAAAATCATTCCTTTTATCTATGAAATTCGAAAAAAAATCTCTTCATTTTCTAGAAGAATATTTAAATACATCTTCCCCAACAGGTTACGAACACAAAGGACAAAAAGTTTGGATGGACTACATACAAAATTTTGTGGACAAAATTGAAATCGATCATTACGGAACTTGCTACGGAATTATCAATCCGGAGGCTCCTTTCAAAGTCGTTATAGAAGCTCATGCCGATGAAATCTCTTGGTATGTCAATTATATTACCGATGATGGGTTGATCTATGTCATCCGAAATGGCGGCTCCGACCAAATGATTGCACCCTCCAAAATTGTACACATCCACGGCGAAAAAGGCATAGTAAAAGGCGTTTTCGGTTGGCCGGCAATCCATACCCGAATTGGAAATGAAAAGGAAACCACACCAAAAATCGACAACATCTTTATCGATTGTGGCGCAACCAGCAAGCAGGAAGTTTTGGATATGGGGATTGAAGTAGGTTGTATGATAACCTATCCGGACGAATTTTTCGAAATGAACGACAGATACTTTGTTTGTCGTGCTTTGGACAACCGTATCGGAGGATTTATGATTGCCGAAGTGGCTCGATTGTTAAAAGAAAACAACATAAAACTACCTTTTGGCCTATACATTACCAATTCTGTACAAGAAGAGGTTGGCTTGTACGGTGCAGATATGATTGCAGATACCATAAAACCTAACATTGCTATCGTTACCGATGTTACCCACGACACCACAACCCCAATGATTGACAAGAAAAAAGAAGGCGAACAAAAATGTGGAGCAGGTCCGGTGGTCTATTTTGCACCCACGGTACATCACAAAATCCGTGAATTGATTATTGAAACCGCAAAAACCAAAAACATCCCGTACCAAAGAGCTGCTTCCAGCAGAACGACAGGTACAGATACCGACGCCTTTGCACATGCCAATGGTGGAACTCCAAGTGCATTAATTTCCCTACCTTTGCGCTATATGCACACCACAGTAGAAATGGTGGCCAAGGAAGATGTAGCCAATGTCATTCAATTAATCTATGAATCTTTGATCAACATTAATCCAAAAATGAATTTGAAATACCATTAATAAAAAGATCTAAATTTATATCAAGTAAAATGAAAACTAAATTAATCGCTCCATCCCTTCTGTCTGCAGATTTCGGAAACCTGCAAAGAGACATAGAAATGCTGAACCAATCCCAAGCCGATTGGTTGCATGTGGATGTTATGGACGGGAGATTTGTCCCGAATATTTCCTTCGGATTCCCGGTGATGAAAACCATACAGCAACATGCCAAGAAATTTGTGGATGTCCACTTGATGATCGTGGAACCTGAAAAGTATGTTGAAGAATTTATCGATTACGGTGCAGACCTTGTTTCCGTACATTACGAAGCTTGTACACACCTGCACCGCACCATCAATTTGATACAGAGCAAAGGAGCAAAAGCTGGCGTTGTCCTCAATCCTTCGACTCCTGTTTTGATGTTGGAAGATATTATTGCAGATGTAGATTTGGTATTGTTAATGAGCGTGAATCCGGGCTTTGGTGGACAAAAATTTATTGAAAATACCTATAAAAAAATCAAGGAAACCAAAGATTTGATCGTGTCCAACAATTCTACTGCATTGATCCAAGTTGATGGTGGAGTAAATCTGGACAATGCTTCCAAGCTTTTTGATGCAGGTGCCGATGTTTTGGTTGCCGGAAATGCCGTATTTTCAACAGAAGATCCTGCTAAAACCATTGAATTGTTAAAAGTTTCCTTCGACTAAACCGAACAGTATGAGTTTAAATTTCATTAGAACAGTACTCATTTCATGGATCATAGGATCTATTTTGGGTGGAATTTGCTATTTTTTTTCGCAAAACAGTACCGGTATTTTCTTGTTTGAAATTTTCAGCATATTGGGATTGGCCTTAGGAATTTTCAGAGCTGCTTTTGTTTCTAGAAAAACCAAAGACACCGATTACTCACAATTTGAAAATAAGAACAACGAACATCCTTCTATTGAAAAATAAACCGTATTTCAAAATAAAATTAAAGCTGTCCAAACTCGGGCAGCTTTAATTGTTTTCAAATGGACATTTACAATTGATTAAAATAGTTTGTTTGATGGAATTTAGACAAAAAACACACAAAAGTTGTAGAAATTTCAAGCATTTTCACCCATAAAACTCTATCGGCAAGTAGTCCGGATCTTGGGTGAAAAAGAATTTTTTCTCTGTGAATTCATCCAATCTAATTTCTTCACATGCTAAACCTTTTTGTTGAAGTTCCTTCCTCTTCGCCTCAACATCATCTACCCCAAAAGCCAGATGCCTCAAACCGCAAGCTTCTGGTCTGGATGGCCTTTGTGGTGGATTGGGAAATGAGAAAAGCTCGATGACATAGTCCTCTTCTATTCCCAGATCCAACTTCCAAGACTGTCGCTTTTCTCGATACACTTCACGAAGAATTTTGAGTCCTAAAATCTCTGTGTAAAATTTTTTAGAACGCTCATAATCCGAACAAATAATCGCAATGTGGTGGAGTTTCATTTTGGTGTTTGGTGTTTAGTGTTTATGCAATTTTTTAATACATGATAAAAAATAGAATAGCTTAATTATAACCACATAGGTACATAGAAAGTTTCGTTTTTGCAAAAATAAATACTAGCAGTACACAATAGAAATCCGTCTTTGACGGATACTAAGTGTAACTATATAACTTTTTTTGTAATAATTCTATGTTTCTATGTGGTTTAAGTAGCTGATTATTTTGCTGTTACTATTTTTATTATGTACTTTGAGGTAATTTAGAAAAAATATTTTATAACCGCTCTCTTACTTTCGTTGCAAACAGTTCAATGCTTTGCATCATCAGATCGTGGTTGGGCGCACCTACATCCATGTGACCGATAAATCGGGTAAGTCCAAACATTTCTTTCACTGCATTTATTTTTTCGGCAACTTCTTCAGAATTACCGATAAACAAAGCACCCTCTCGGCTTCTGCCTCCGTCGTATTGCATTTTTGTGTAAGGCGACCAACCGCGAGTTCTACCAATTCTATCCATTTGAGAAGCATAATTTTTGAAATATCCTTCTACAACTTCAGGATCTTCACTCACAAAAGTATGGGTATGAATCCCTATTTGCATGGCTTCGGGATCGTGTCCGAAACGGAGGTATTCTTTTTTGTAATAGTCCATCAAAGGTTGAAACTGCTTTGGCATACCCCCGATGATGGCAACAATCAGAGGCAAACCCAATCGAGCAGCACGATGCACAGACTCTGGCGTACCGCCTACAGCAATCCAAATGGGTAGTTTTCCGTTATTCACCGCTCTTGGATATACGGTTTGGTCTATCATAGGAGCTCTTAACCTCCCACGCCAAGTTACATTTTCTTGATTATTGATTTTGAGCAACAAACCCAATTTTTCCTCGAAAAGTTCGTGATAATCGTTCAGGTCGTAGCCCAAAAGCGGAAAAGACTCGGTGAAACTTCCGCGACCCACACCGATCTCGGCTCTTCCGTTAGAAATAAGATCTAAGGTTGAAAAATCCTGATAAACCTTCACCGGTTCTGCAGAACTCAACACGGTAACGGCAGACATCAGTTTGATGTTTTGGGTTAAAGCAGCAGCAGCCGAAAGCACCATCTCTGGCGAAGATACCGCATAATCTGGACGGTGGTGTTCGCCCAAGGCAAAGACATCTAAACCCAGTTGGTCTGCCAATTGTATTTCGCTAAGTATTTCTTGTAATTTTTGTCCGGCATCGGCATATTTGTTGGTTGCTTCATCTAAAGCCAAATCGCCAAACATCCCAATTCCTAATTCAAACTTTTTCATACGCTTATTTTTATGCAAATGTACAGTAAAGTGAAAGGCCCAACATTGATATAAGATAAGAAAGAATACGGTTAATTCTTTAGCATTACGACTTCCTAAGTTCTAAGATTCAACTAAATGATGATTTAGTACATGAAAAAAATAACTTACTATCAATCAGTAAAATAAGCTATTGGAGATTAGCAAAACCCACCCAATACTAGCCTGAAAAAAGAGACCGTTCTCACAGTCTCTTCCTATTCTTTAAAATCTTTTGTCGGTAAACCCATAACCCTGCTGAAAAAGTTTCCAAAAACTTCCGTTAAACAGGGCTTTACCTCATTCTTATTGTTTTTTTATTGAGTTCGGTGAATGTTTATTTCAGTTTTGGCATTTCATGCCCAACGAAAACTTAGTTATTAGTAGAAGTCCTTTTTTTCAATATGCTTGAATTAAAACTTCTGATGGAATATGTAATTTTTCTGTCAGTTTACGAATCATATCCAAAGATAACTTTCGCTTTTTATTCAAAATTTCACTAGCTCTACTTTTTAATCCAATCACTTCAGCTAAATCATTTTGAGAATAATCTAATTGCTCCATTCTGAATTTAATTGCTTCTATTGGATCCGGAAGTTCCATTGGAAAGTGTTCGTCTTCATATTTTTCTAATAATATTCCCAAAATTTCCAATTCATCACCTTCTTTTGTTTCAGGCTTTGCATCAAAAATTAATTCAAGTCTTTCCAAAGCTTGAAAATAATCTTGTTCTGTTTTTATTGGTTTTAATTTCATCCTTTTAAATTTTATTTGCGTCTATTTTATCATATTCAGCATGAGTTCCGATAAATCGAATCCAAATCATTTGATAACTAAAATTAATTTTCGCAATTAAACGATAATTATTTCCCTTTATGTTAAAACAAACTCTGTTATCTTCTAAAATACTTGCACTTGGATATTCATTTTTTAATTCATTTAAATTTTTCCAAGTTCCTTTATCAGCTTCTAGATACCACGATTTCAGTTGTTGTTCACAATCAGAATGTTGTTCCCAAAACTCTCGTAATATTTTCTTTGCTATAACTCTCAATTATTTTTCTTTTGACAAAGATATAAACTAATTCCCAATTTGGGAAAATTTTACTAAAATTTATGATGATAGTTTGGTAAGGATTTTTTCTAACTGCCTATTAGCAATAGCCCATATTATGGATTTAGCATTACGATTTTGTCCTCACGAATGACAACAATTTTACTTTTTTTCTCTTTTTTGAATTCTATCATTTTTTCATAGGCTTTTTCAAGACCTTTCAAAATTTTAGTTCTTCTTAAATTTTTAGCTTCTTGTGTCATGATATTGATTTAATTCATTAAATTTTAATTGATTGTGAATGATGATATCTTCGCCGATATTCTCCTCAGCAATTAAAATGTGTTACCTTCAGAACTGTCTAAAAGTCTCAATTTATCGAGAGTCCCTAGTCCTGATTGCAGTGAAAATCCTTTTGTGAGGCACGAACAAAAGATTGCAACGGAAAGCAGGAAATAGCTCCTAAAAAAATGCTATTTTAGTATCAAAACCTCATCACATCTTTCACCACTCCACCGTTTTGGGTATGCGGAAGAAGTTCTGTGTTGATAAAATTTTTGATGGCTTCTGCATTTTGATTTTCAGGGAAAAGCACATGGACATTGGCACCAGCATCCAATGTAAAAAACACGGGATTTTGGGTTTCTTTTCTGTATTCCCAAATTTTGTTGATGACTTCCATAGTTCCGGTTTTCATCAAGATAAAAGCCGGTTCGCTCATCATCATCATGGCATGAAGGGTGAGCGCTTCGTGCTCTACCAGTTGGATGAACTTTTCCATATCTCCGGATTTCAAAATGTCTTTCAGCAAGAAAAAATTTTCTTTGGCTTCCTGAAATCTTCTTTCAGCATAAGGATTGGTATTCATCAACCCGTGTCCCACGGTGGAAGAAACGGTTTTCTGACCTTCGTGGATGAGTAAAACCCAGTCGTTAAATTTCTTGAATTTCGGGTGGATTTCGTCTTCAGGATACGGCACGGCAAAAAGATCTGAACTGCCATTCACCGTTTCTGTTTCGCCCCAAACGATCAATCCGTTGTACAAACTTCTGCACGCCGAACCGGATCCCAAACGGGCAAGGAAAGATGCTTTTTTGGTTGATGGTTGTTGGTTGTCGGTTGTTGGTTGTTGGTTTTCTGAAGCGAAAATGTTATCCAAAGTCATCAAGCATTGGGCAATGGCACCAAAACCGGATGCCGAACTGGCAATTCCGGAAGAGTGTGGGAAGGTATTTTCTGTTCGGATGATGTACTTTCCTTTGAGAATCCAAGGGAGATACACTTCGATATTTTTGAAATATTTTTCTATTTTCTCTGCAAATTTTTTCTCTTCATTTCCTGCCAAAAAAGTCTGAACAGAAAAATCCTCACCAGCCACAAACTCCATTTTGGTGATGGTTTTGCAACGGTTCAGGGTGTAGGAAATGCTTGGGTTTGCCGGTATTTGGTTAGCATATTTTCCCCAATATTTTATCAGGGCGATGTTGCTGGGGCAAGATGCCGAAGCTTCTGCGGAAAAAATTTTGTATTCTTTATTTGATGTGAACTCTTGTGTCATGGTTGGGTTTAAAAAAAATCAAATTCAAAAAAAATTAGGCATACATCTCATCAATCAGGGATTGGTATTTCTGTAAAACGATGTTTCTTTTAATTTTTAATGTTGGGGTAATTTCGCCAGAAGAAATCTCAAATTCTGTAGGCATCAGAATAAATTTCTTCACCTTTTCCACACCGGAAAGCGATTGTTGTACTTCGTCAATTTTTTCTTTATACAACTCCTTTATTTTAGGCAAATCAATGATCGACTTCCAATCGGTGAATGGGATATTCAAGTCCTTTAATTTTTCTTGTAAAAATTCAAAATTAGGAACGATCAATGCAGAAACAAAAGGTTTGTCTTCGGCAATCAGCATCACCTGTTGTATGTAATTGTTGTTGGAGAGCAAGTTTTCTATCGGTTGTGGCGCTATGTATTTTCCGTTGGAAGTTTTCATCAGATCCTTTATTCTATCGGTGATCACGAGGTTTCCACTCTCATCAAATTTACCGGCATCACCCGTTTTGAACCAGCCGTCTTCTGTAAAAACCTTTGCCGTTTCTTCGGGTTTGTTGTAATATCCTTTCATGATGCCATCGCCTTTTGCAAGGATTTCATCGTTTTCATCAATTTTAATTTGAGTATTGCCAAGAGGTTTTCCTGCCGTTCCGTGTTCATAATTTTTAAAAGGAAAAGCCGTAAGCGTTGCCGTAGTTTCTGTAAGTCCGTAGCCAACGGTGATGTGGATTCCCATGGCATCGAAAAACTTTGTCACCTCTGCAGAGATAGACGCTCCACCACAAGGCATAAACCAAAGATTTCCACCCAATTTATTCTTGATTTTGGAGAACACCATGGCATTGGCGATTTTATTTTTGATGCCTAAAACAAAAGGTATATACTGATTTTTTCTCTGCAACTCTGCCACTTCACCGCCAATTTTCAATGCCCAATTAAAAATTTTCTTTTTAGAATCGGATCCCGAAGCTACCATTTCTTGGATACCGCCGTATATTTTTTGGTAAAATCTTGGTACCGAACACATCAAACTCGGCTTTACCTCGGTTAAGGCATGAGCGATGAGTTTTGGGTTTTCTAAAAATGAAACTTTGGCTCCACCGTAAAGGCAAAGCAATGTCCAACTTCTCTCGAAAACATGGGTTAGTGGAAGGAAAGCCAAAGAATGTTCGTTTACGAAATTATCGAATTTGAAAAATTCAAAATGAGAATCGACGCATTTTTGGAAATTTCCGTGGGTAAGCATCACTCCTTTTGGGACTCCAGTAGTACCTGAAGTGTAGATGAGCGTTGCAATGTCATCGTCATTTCTATCGACCACTTCAAATTTTTCTGAAGCCGGTTTCATAAAATTTTCCAGATACTCGGTATTTTCTTTCTTAATCCATACGGATTTTTTGATGACCAAAATTTTCTCTAGAAATTGAGATTTCTGTATAATTTCAAAAGCAGCATCGTACTGTTCTTGGTTGCCCACCAAAATAATTTTGGCCTCAGAATCGTTCAAAATATAAGCTGCCTGATCTTGATTGTTGGTGGCATAGATCGGCACTGTTACTGCACCTAGAGCCATAACGGCAAGGTCAAAACAAATCCATTCGGCGCAGTTTTCAGAATAGATGGCTACTTTGTCGTTTTCTTTTATGCCATGTTCTCTAAGAGCATTGGCTGTTTTGCAAACGATGGTACGGAAAACCGACCAATTGATTTCTTTCCATTCGTTGTCTTTCTTGAAGCCTAAAGCCGGTTTTCTAAGATAGACATCGGCATTTTTATGGATAAATGAGGTAAAATTCATTAGGATTTTTTAGTATAATTGCTCAAATGAAACTTCAAACTTTCCATGACCGGAATGAATTGATAGTCCAATTGATTGATGATTTTTTTATTGGAAATTTTGTTGTTAGAAGTCAGAGCTTCGATGTTGACTTTGTTCATCAACCTAAAAATTGGAAAGGCCCAACCCAATATGGCATTGAGAAAAACACCGATTTTTAAAATGGAATTGGATAAAACCTTTACCGTACCCAACCCTGTATTTTCCCTTACAAAACTGGCTACTTCTGAGATTTTCTTAGCTTCTGAAACCAGGATAAATCTTTGGTCAAAAACTTCTTGATCCATCAATGTTACCGCAATTTTTGATACATCCCGAACATCGACATAAGATGTTGAACCGCTAAAAGAAAAAGGAGTTTTCTGAAGTTTTTCAAACAATTCTCCAGAGCTGGAGTTCCAATTTCCGGAACCGATGATGACACCGGGATTTACGATGACCACTTTTAGTCCTTCGGCAGAAGCTCGCCACACCTCCATTTCTGCAAAATGTTTGGATTTGGCGTACGCCGAATGTTCTAATTTGGAATTAAAATCTGAATCTTCATCCATTTCGCCCACATCATTCACCCCATCCAAAACAGCGATAGAAGATATAAAGCAAAATTTTGTAACCGATGAATTTTGACAAGCGTACAACAATTGCTTGGTTCCTTCAATATTGGTTTGGTACATTTCCTCTTTGTCTTTGGGATGAAAACTGACTTTGGCGGCACAATGATAGACTTCTGAAATGCCTTTTACAGCGGCTTCTAGAGAATGTATATCTTCAAAATCACAATCTACCCACTCTATTTTATCAAAATAATAATCGGGTTGTTCGGTATAAAAGGCAAATGATTTTCTGACTTCTTCTACATTTGAGCTGGGTCTTTTGGTTGCACGAACGGTTTTACCTTGTTTCAGCAAATCCAAAACAATCACTCGACCCAAAATCCCAGTAGCACCGGTCACTAATACCATAAAAATTACTCTTAGTGCAAATATAACTAAAAAACCTTGCTTCAACATACATGAAACAAGGCTTTGTAAAAAAGTAAAAAAAAATGAAATTATTTTATTGTAGGGATTTTAGACTGTAGATCCCTCCAATCATAGATGTGAAAAACTTTACCATTAGACATGGCTACGAATATACCTTTCGGGAATTTTTCTCCTAAATTAACCGCAGTAACCTCTGAGCCGTCACTTTCTGAGGTAGAAACCGGGATTTCGGCAATTCTCCCTTTTGCTGGATTCTCTCTAAGATAGACATTAAACGAGTCTGCTTGTTGATTGGACACCAAAATATATCCTGTTTTTTCTGAAGTTGGATAAATTGAAATCCCTTCTACATCAGCTTTGAAATCGCCTTTCCCAAACACCAAAAGCTCTTGATTTCCCATTTGAGGATCTGCATAATATTGGTGCACACCGAAACCTTCATCAGAATAATAAATGAAGCCTAACTCATCGTCTACGGCAATGCTTTCTATTTCTTTCAGTCCGCTGTAGTTACCAAATTTTCTTACCACCTCAGCGCCGATTCTTCCGTTTTGAACAGTCAGTTTATATTGCCAAAGATAGGTTCCTGAGGGACCATTTTTCCTTCCTACCACAGCAAAAAACTCTTGGGTCTGTGGATTTTTATAGAGGGAAATCCCCATTGGGTCTCTCATTTGTTCACCATCGAAAACAGAAAACGAACCAACTTCTGTAAGATCAGGTAAAGAATAGATTCTTACCCTATTGGTTTCTCTCTCTGTAAGTGCAGCGATGTCTATTTTTTTCCCATTCAAATCAAATCCATATCTGATATCGACATTATTGGGTCTTTTAATATTCAAGACTTTGTTCACAATTTTTCCGGTAAGGTCGTAAGCAAATAATCCACCCGTTGTTTCTTTATCTGTGCCAAGAATCAAACTTTTGCTAGGATCTGTGGGATGAATCCAAATTGCAGGATCATCGGTATCGTGGTTTACTTTTTCTGTAATATAAACGGGTTTTAATCGATCAGATTTAGACAGAATGCCTTGGCTACTGCAACTCGCTAAAGTGAAAGCGATGAGTAAACAACTGATTTTTTGATGTATTTTATTCATTGTTTTAAATTATTAAAAATCAAACTTTAGACCAGCAGTAAATCTAGGTTTATAATACTCCATCTGCATTGTTCTGGAGGCAACACCTTGGTAATACCTTAAAGGTTGATTGGTAAGATTATTAGCTTCTACAAATATTCTTATCCAAGAATTTACAGAGTAAGAAACATTGGCATCTAAGAAAGTCTGTTTATCATAAAATCGATCTTCAAAATCTGAACCACCCAAAGTATCTAAGTAAGAGGCGGTGTGATTAAGAGAAACTCTAGCAGAGAACTTTTTATTTTCCCAAGAAAGCGAAGCATTGAACATGTGAGGCGCAGTACCAGGAAGCATAATTCCTTCTCTTAGATCTCCATCTTCATTATAAATTCCTTTAGCTTTAGATTTGGTATAGGTATAGTTGGCATAAACTCCCAAATTCTTTAGGAAACCAGGCAAGAAATCCAATTGTCTTTGTACCCCTACTTCGAAACCATAAACATTAACAGATTCTCCATTTTTAGGTTGCAGGAAGGTGTATTTATCCCCTGGAGTTAAAGTATTGGGAAGATCCGGGAATATTTGTCCAAATTTTTCATGATTAAAATTTTGGTCTCTATAATCATAGATAAAATCATTAATTTTTTTGTAGAAACCACCAATAGAAAATAATCCAACAGACTTGAAGTAATACTCTCCCATTACATCAAAATTATGTGCGAATGACGATTTTAGATTGGGATTACCAGCAGTAATATCTCTATCATCTGGGATTACACCCACAAAAGGAGAAAGCTTATAGTAGCTAGGTCTAGCCAATGCTGTAGAATAAGCTGCTCTGAGCACCAAATTATTCACTGGAGTGTATTTGAATGCTAAACTTGGTAAAACATTGGTATAATCATTTTTCAATTTTCTAGTTGAGGTAAGAGTTTCTTCATCTTCAACCACATTTCCAGAATAGTTTGTATGAGTATTCTCTAGTCTTACCCCAACAATCATAGAAAGCTGGTCTGTAAAGTTTTGATCCCATCTAAGATAACCGGCATAGATTTTTTCGTCTGCAGAGTAATTTGCAAAAAGATACTCAGATGGTTCTGTACTTTGTTTGAAAACGTTGGTATTATGAAGATCTAAGTTCCCTAGGTACTCTGAACTCACAAAATAACCAGGTTCGTATTTTGAGTTTGGATTAAAGTTTTCACCAGACCAAAATACAGTATTGGTTTTGTCCATGGTATCCATGTTAGAGCCAGTGGGTTTGTATGAAAAGAAATCATTATTTCTCTCTTTGGTTTTCAACCTTGCTTTTGCACCAAATCTCAATCTACCTTTTTGACCGTCAATAACTGAAAACGGCAATCTAAAATTGACCTTAGCCGTAATTTCTTCTTCAAAAGTATGTCCATTTTGATCGGTTAGATCTTGTAACTTAAATTTATTAAGAGCAACTGGCGAAATTGGTTTTAAAAGAGGTTCTTCTGGTGAGTCAAAATTCTTATCGAATTTAACATCCTTCACTTCATAGGAAATATATCTTTCATTAGGTCTTTTTTCTGAAGCTTTAGAATAAGATGCTCCCCAGTTCATTTCTAATTTTGATCCCAAAACATGCTCCCCTGTAACCGAATAATTTTGCATAATTTGTCTTTCAAGACGCGTATTATCATTCAGGTTATTATTGATACCTCCTTTGGTTTGACGATTTATTCTCCCTTTAAATCCAGAGATAATGGTTTCGTCAGCATCCGCATATTCTGGTGTAATCTTCTTGATGCGTTCTCTGTATCTATTTTCCCAATCGTCTCTCCAATTGTACATAGCAGAAAATCTGATTTTATTTTTTTCATTGAACTTAAAATCCAAATCGGCACCGAAGCTTTTTCTTTCTCTACGCACATCATATTTCCTGATGTCCATTTCTTCTATGTACACATTTCCCGCATCGTCTTTCGCCCAAACTGCTTCTACATTATCAGATCCGTAGATATTATTATTATAAGAACCATTAAGGACAAGACCTAATTTTTTATCAAAAAATCGGTTACTATAGACGAAACTGGTATTCACAAGTGCCTTTTCTCTTATTGGGTTATAACCAGAGGCTGTTGTTAAAGATATTCTTTCCTTATCAGATGCGCTTCTGGTAACCAATTCTACAGATCCGCCGATAGCATCTGCATCTTGGTCGGAAGTTAGCGTTTTGTTTACTTCTACCAATTGAATCATATCCGAAGGGATAAGATCCATCTGAACTCTTCTGTTGTCGCCTTCTGCAGACGGTATTCTGTTTCCATTTAAGGTTACAGAGTTGAGTTCTGGCGAAAGACCTCTTATGATGATATCTCTGGCTTCGCCTTGATCATTTTGCATGGTAATCCCGGGTACTCTTTTCAATGCATCTCCGATGTTAGAATCTGGAAATTTACCCATCTGATCTGCAGAAATAATGTTTGTAATATTAGGATTACTCTTCTGTTTATTAAGTGCTCTCGCTTGATTTTGAAGGTTGAACCCAAACAATTTCACCTCTTGAATTTCTTTTTCTTTTGGATCAAAAACAATATTCTGACTCGTATTTTGATTAGATTCTACCTTCAGGTTATACTCTTTTGTACCATATCCCAGATAATCCACTTTCATGGTATATTGACCATTTGGAACATTAAGAAAAATAAAATTTCCGAAATCATCAGAAACCGTATAAATGTTTCCTGGTGTTAAAGTAATTTTGGCACCGGGCAAAGCAATTTTAGAGTTATCGTTAATGTTACCAGAAACAGTTCCTGTCTGTGCATGAAAGTACAAAGCTGCACAAAGAAAAACAGTTGTGAAAATTCTTTTCATATCGTTTATTTAGTTCCTGCAAAACTAGATTCATCCGACAGAAAATATTTTAACTAAATTTTAACAAATTATGAATTTTAACAAACTAAAAAAAGCAACAACATAACCATAACAATCTTTGCAGTAATTATTTATGAGATAAAAAAAAATGCAAGCACCTGAGCTTGCATTAATAGTATGTTAATCTCCTATTAGGCTACCGAACTAAAAAATCTTTTACAGCCTGATTAAAATCCTTAGGGTTTTCTGCCTGAACCCAATGTCCGGCGTTGGCAATGTGTATGATTTTCGAATTGGGGAATTGTTGCTTAATGAGAAATTCGTCTTGAGGTAAAATGTAATTGGATTTTGCACCACCCAAAAACAAAGTTTCCCCGGAAAATTGACCAAATTTTATCGCCGAAGCCACAAAATCGTTGTATTTCTCGGCCAATGTTTTTAGGTTGAACCTCCACGCCAGATTTTTCTCTTCGGTCCAATACAGGTTTTTAGCCAAAAACTGAATCACCGATTTTTCATGGATGTATTCAGAAAGAATTCCTTCGGCTTCTTGTCTGGATTTTACCACAGAAAAATCCACAGATTGTAAGGCTTTTATGATGCCTTGATGATGCGGTGGATAGGCTTTTGGAGCCATATCGACCACGATGAGTTTTTCAACTTTTTCGGGATAAGTGATGGCAAATGTCATCACGGCTTTTCCGCCTAAAGAATGCCCCAGAAGATTAATTTTTTCCAAACCATGGGCCTCCATATAATTCAGGATATCCGCTGTCATGGCATCAAGATCCATCTCCTCCGAGTGGAAGGACTTCCCGTGATTTCTGAGATCCATAAGATGGGTGGGAAAAAGTTCTCCAAATTCTTTGCCGAAACTTCCCCAATTGTCGAGCATCCCAAACAAACCATGAAACACCAAAAGAGGTGTCCCCGTCTGCTCAGTTCCGTATATTTTTGAATGTAATAGGTTCATTTATTAAAGTTAAAATGTGATGAAGAGATTTGGTGATGGAGCTATAAAGTGATGAAGTGATGAAGTGATGGAGGTACAGTCTCATTTTCAAATACTGACAACCATCAACCAACTACCACTTTGCCAATCTCTTCAAATAGGCCTGAATGGTGTTTTCCAATCCCATGTACAAGGCTTCAGAAATAAGAGCGTGACCGATGGAAACTTCCAACAAATTTGGGATTTGGTCAGAGAAATATTTTAAATTCTCCAAACTCAGATCGTGTCCTGCATTGATGCCCAAACCATATTTTTCGGCTTCCAAAGCGGTTTCTACATACGCTTTTATCGCCTCTTCTTTGTTGATGCTGTAATTTTTTGCGTAGGCTTCGGTATAAAGTTCTATCCTATCCGTACCGGTTTCGGCGGCAAATTTTACCATTTCCGGATTGGGGTCTAAGAAAATTGAAGTTCTGATGCCTGCATTTTTAAATTCAGCAATCACGGATTTTAAAAAATCCTGATGTTTTTCGCAATCCCAACCTGCATTGGAGGTGATCGCATCATCGGCATCCGGAACCAAAGTGACCTGTTCGGGTTTCACTTCCAATACCATGTCGATAAAGGGACGGTGCGGATTGCCTTCGATGTTAAATTCGGTTTTCACCAAAGGTTTCAGATCATAGACATCTTTTCTGGTAATGTGTCTTTCATCCGGTCTTGGATGTATGGTAATGCCTTGTGCACCGAATCTTTCGGCATCTACAGCTACTTGGGTTACACTTGGGACATCGCCACCACGGGCATTTCTCAGGGTGGCAATTTTGTTGATATTAACAGAGAGTTTGGTCATTCGGTTAACGATATGGGTCTTAATTAAAAATTATTTTACACTGGTTTGCATGACTTCCAACTCAAATTCTTGAGCCGCAGTCAGGATGTGATCGAAAATGTCGGCTTGGATTTTTTCATAATCCACCAGTTCGGCTTTGTTGGCAAAACAGTAGATTTCTAAGGGCAAACCTTGAGGCGAAATCTCCAACTGGCGCACCAAGACAATCTCATCGGCATCGACTCTTGGGTTGTTTTTGAGGTAATTATAAACATAATTTCTGAAGAGTCCGATGTTGGTCAATTGCTGTCCATTAATCAATCGATTGGCATTGCTAATGCCTTTTTTAGACTCGGCAATTTCCTTTAGTTTTTTATCCAAATATTCAGAAATCAGGTTGATGTCTTTTACTTTTTCATAAAAAGTTTGATCGACAAATTTGAACGATTTTATGTTGAAATAGATGGATCTTTTTATTCTTCGACTGCTTCCTTCGTACATAATTTGATGATTTCTAATTTCAGTAGAAAGCAAATCGTAGGTTGGAATGGTGGAAATGGTTTTGTCGAAATTCTGAATCTTAGTGGTCAACAAACTGATGTCCTGCACATTACCTTCAATATTGTATTTAGGAATCCCAATCCAATCGCCCACTTTCAGATTTTTGGAAGTCGAGACATGGATACCGGTGATGATTCCTAAAATGGTATCTCTAAAAATGAGAACAATAACGGCGGTCATGGCGGTTAAAGACCCAAGAATGGTACTTGCAGAAATACCAAAAATGGTGGTTACAATAAGGAAAATAAAAATAATGGCCTCAATAATTTTGAGCGATTGAGTGATGGCTCTATGTCCAGTTATCCGATAGTAATCTTCTTTTAAGATAAAATACCGCTCGATAGAATTGAGTATTCTTTTGTAAAGAAACCATCCTGCAATAATCATTAACACATAGAACAGCCTTTCTAAAAAAACATAACTTTTGGGATGTCTGTAAAATATAGAATCTATTAATTGTTTGGTGAAGAGCAAAGCCAAAAAATTAGAAATGGAATTGAGCATTTTACTTTGATACAAAGCCAAAACGACCGGTTCTTTTTCATATTTTTTTGAAAACAGATAATGAGCACCGTTTAGGGCCAACTTTATGATGTAATTCATCAAAATAAGAACCCCAAGCAGAAACAAAAATTTAACAGAAATCTGCAACAAAAGAACGAAATTATCGGCCACATGATCCTTTATAAGATAATGTATCTGGTCGCTTACGGTCCTAAAAAGGCCTTTGGTATTCTTCAGTTCGTCGTTCATAAGAGCAAAAATAAGAAATTTAATAGGAGAAAAGATTATTTCCGTATTTTTATCTTTCAAATTAAAACACAAAATGGATTCATCATTGGTCATTTTCATCAGCCTAATTCTACTAATCATCGGATTAATGGGGACGGTACTTCCGGTTCTTCCCGGGCTTATTGTTAGTTTTTTAGGAATTTTACTTTACAAATTCGGGACAAGCAACGACATGCCGATGCTTTATGTTTGGCTTTTTGGTGCGCTTACAATAACTTCTGGCATCCTCAACTATTGGGTTCCGGCAAGGACCAATAAAAAATACGGCGGCACACGATGGGGTTCCGTTGGCTCTTTTATAGGGACTCTTATTGGTTTCATTTGGATTCCCATTCCGTTTGGTTTTCTCATCGGGATGCTTTTGGGCGTTTTTCTTGGCGAATTGTTACACGATATTAAGGATAAACAAAAAGCACTTAACTCTGTAAAAGGTGCTTTTGTAGGCTTTTTCATCTCCACGGGGTTTAGCTTTATGATTGGTTTGGCGATGTTTTTGGTTACTGTTTATTATGCTTTTTTTTAGTTCATTAAAATCCTAATTTAAAATGAAAACAACCATCCGTAACATAGGTAAAATAGTATTTTTTTCAATTGCTTTATGTCTTTTCCAGAACTGCCAGGCTCAAAAAAAAATCTATGGGAAGAATAAAAGTTCACAAAAAAATCAAACGGTATCCGAAGAAAAAAACATGAAAAACACCTACACATTTCAAGAAGGTGAAAACCGCTTTCTGAAAGAATTCGACACCAATTTTACTTTTAAATCTATCGTTGAAGACAGCCGATGTCCAAAGGAAGTAAAATGCATTTGGCAAGGAGTAGGGACCGTGGAAGTGGAAGTGATAGGCATCTTTACCCGACCAAAAATTTTAAAACTCTCTACCTTGAACGATGTTAAAAAAGGTTACGAAAATTCGGTGGAATTTAACAATCTTATCGTTTCATTGGTTGAACTAAATCCTTATCCATCGAAAAAAATTGCCATCGAAGACAGAAAATACAGTGTCGTATTAAAAATTATAAAAAAAAACACAGATTAGAACAAGGTCGATGCAACAGCATCTTCCCAATGGATGATTTCCTTTTGTTGATCTCTTAAAAAGGCATTGATTTTGGAAAAAGGTTGAGAACCAAAAAATCCTCGATAGGCTGAGAGCGGCGATGGATGCGCAGATTGTATGATGAAATGCTTTTTTTCATCAATTAATTTTACTTTTTTCTGTGCAAAACTTCCCCAAAGTACAAACACTATTTTTTCATGCTTTTCAGAAACCGATTGAATGATAAAATCCGTGTATTGTTCCCAATCCAAATGCTGGTGAGAGTTGGCCTGATGAGCCCTAACGGTAAGTGTTGCATTGAGCAGCAGCACACCTTGTTTTGCCCAATCATCCAATTCGTTGGAGTTGCGGACAATACCCAAATCTTGGTATAATTCTTTATAAATATTTTTGAGCGAAGGCGGTGTTTTCACTTTGTTGGAAACCGAAAAAGCCAAACCATTGGCTTGATGATCGTCGTGATACGGATCTTGGCCCAAAACAACAACCTTCACCTCATCAAAAGGCGTCAACTCTAAAGCTCGGAATATTTGGTTTTCTGGTGGAAAACAATGATAATTGGCATATTCTTGATGAACTTTATCCAATAATTGATGGTAATAGCTGCTTTGGGTGATGGGTTGTAGAACTTTTTGCCAAGTCATTCAGAGGAAATTTCAACAAAAATAAACATCGCGATTCATAAATTAAAATATTCATGTTTAAAACTTTAGAAATAAGAGCCTGAGATAAATTTGTCCACCAAAATTTCTTTAAATTTGCCTTGTGAATATTCAAGATACAGACCTTAACGAACTGGAGTTTCCGACCTTGTTATCGGAGATTGCACCTTTTGCTTATTCGGCAAAAACCCAAAATGCCATTCTTAATCTAAAACCTATCGATAGAGAAACCGCAGAAATTGCTCTAAAAAAAACAGCAGAATATCTGACGAGTTTTGAAAGCGCAAATGCCATCCCATTCGACGAATACGAGGACATCCTTGCAGAACTGAAAGTGCTGCCCATAGAAAATTATCGATTAGAGAATGCCGGATTCATAAAAATAAAAACCATTACCGAGCAAATTGGAAGACTGCAAAAATATTTTCCTACTCTGTCCGCAGCATTTCCTATTTTGCTTTCAGAAGTTTCTGCCCTGGAATTCAGAAAAGAAATTATCGAAAAAATAGACAAAGTTTTCAACCGTTTTGGAGAGGTAAAATCGGAGGCTACACCGACCTTAAAAACCATAAGAACGGAAATGCAAATGGCAAAAAAGCACATTCAGGAAAACTTTAACCGTACACTTTCGGCCCTTGCTTCCGGAGATTTCTTGGACGATATTCGCGAGAGTATTATCGACGACCAAAGGGTATTGGCCGTAAAATCAGTATTCAAAAAAAGAGTTCCCGGTAGGGTTTTGGGAATGTCCAAAACGGGTTCTATCACTTACATACAACCGGATTCTGTAGTAAAACACCAATTCAAACTTAGGGAAGCCGAAGAAGAAGAAAAGAAAGAAATCGACAAATTACTGAGGGTTCTCACAGCCGAAATATCGGTTTTCGCTCCAGAATTAGAAGCCTACCAACAGTACATCTTCGATCTGGATCTGACCCGTGCCAAGGCCAAGTTTGCTGAAAAAACAGGCGGAATTTTACCTAAAATTAACCCCCACAAAACACTAAAACTTCGTGAAGCTTTTCATCCGTTGTTGCTATTGAGAAACCGAGCCGAAAATAAAGAAATCTTCTCGCAAACCCTTTCATTAACCGAGCACAACCGAATTATTTGCATCTCCGGACCCAATGCCGGTGGAAAATCCATCACCCTAAAAACGGTAGGCTTGCTGCAATTGATGTTGCAAAGTGGCATCCTGATCTCGGCACATCCAAAGTCGGAAATGTTTTTCTTCGAAAATATAAAAACCGATATCGGCGACAACCAATCCATAGAAAATCATCTTTCGACCTATTCGTCCAGGTTGAAAAAAATGTCTAGAATTATCCGTGAAGCCAATGAAAATACCCTTTTGCTGATCGACGAATTTGGTACCGGCTCCGACCCCGAATTGGGAGGCGCTTTGGCCGAGAGTTTCTTGGAATTTTTCTACGAAAAAAAATCTTTTGCCATCATCACCACCCATTACACCAACATAAAATTGGTTGTAGAGCAGTTGCCGGCTGCCACCAATGCCGCCATGTTGTTTGATGAGCATTCTCTTGAGCCTCTCTATAAATTGGAGGTGGGACAAGCCGGAAGTTCTTTTACTTTTGAAGTGGCCGAGAAAAATAAAATCCCTAGATTCATCATCCGGAGCGCAAGGGAAAAAGTAGAAAAAGATGTGGTGAATCTGGATAAAACCATTGTCAAACTTCAACAAGAAAAATTTGAAGTCGAAAAATTAAAATCCAACCTTTCCGAACAAAAAGAATCGGTGGTGGACAAAAAGGAGAATCTAAAAAAACTGAACGATCAACTGGAGCAAAAACTCTACAATTTCCAAAAATTGTATGAAGAAGAACATCGCAAATTGCAGTTCGGGAACAAAATAGAAGCCTTCATCACTTCCTACATCAACGGTAGATCCAGAAAAGAATTGGTAAAAGATTTTGTAAAAATCTTGGAACAAGAAAAGTTTAGAAAATTGGGTGCCGACAAAGACGAAACTAAGAAATTGCAGGTCATCAAAAGAAAAGTAACCCAGCAACTGAAAAAGGTAGAAGTGATTGAAAAAATTGCAGAAACCAACGAAAAACTGGAGACCCAAAAGAAAGAAGAACGAAAACTTTGGATAAAAATTGGACAACGCATACGGATTGCCGGCAGTACCTCTGTGGGCACCATTGATGAAATCCTAAAAAACGGCAAGGTCATGGTAAACTATGGTTCGTTCAAAACCCAAATTTCCAGCGACGAGTTGGAAAGAATTTAACCCCAAATAATGACCAACAATCCTGCAAAAACCAACACCAATAGAGACTTGCAAATCGGAATTTCGGTTTTCTTGTCCGGATTGTCTTGTTTTGGATTGTTGTATTATTATCAGGCGTTGCTCCCGGAATTGGTCGATTATTTTAGAATAGACAAAGCCCAAAGCAGTTTGGCCGTTTCGTCATCCACCTTTGGGATGGCTTTGGGATTGCTGACCGCCATGTTTGTTGCCGACCGATACAGCAGGAAAAAAGTAATTGGCTACTCTTTGTTGTCCTCGGCGGTTTTCGCATTGTTATCTTCATTTTCCAACCATTTCACCTTGCTTTTGTTTTTTAATTTTCTGAAAGGTTATTTTTTGGCGGGTGCAACTTCGGTTTGTTTGGCGTATATTTCAGAAGAAGTTTCGGCATCAAAAAAATTAAAAATTACAGGATTATACATCTCCGGAAATGCCATTGGAGGTATGGTCGGAAGGGTGATGGCCTCACATTTTGCCCACGAATATTCTTGGAAAACGGCTTCGGAAATCATCGGAGTGGTTTGTTTTATTTTTGCCGTACTTTTTTTCTTATTTTCCCCCAAGTCCAAGCATTTTATTCCCAAGAAACAATCGTTTCTATCGTTGATAAAGCCAAACATGATGCTGATATTCAACAAAAAACTATTCCCCTATTACCTAACCGGATTTCTGCTTTTGGGCGCCTTTGTCAGCTTGTACAACTACATGGCTTTTTTCTTGGTAAAATCGCCTTTTAACATTTCGCAAGAATGGATTCCGTATGTGTATTTCTTGTACATTGCGGGGATTGGAGGCTCGATGTCGGTTTCATTTTGGCAGAGAAAACTCAATTCATCCAAAAAAATTCTGAAAGCCATGAGCATCTTGGGAGTTTTCGGGATTTCTATGATTTTTTTCGCTAACCCCATCACGGTTGTTCTTGGAGTTGCCTTGTTCACTTATGCTTTTTTTGTAGCACATACGGTGTGCAGCAAGAGCATTGGCGAGTTTTACCACAGTAAGAAATCGGTTAGCATTGCCATTTACCTACTTTGTTATTATTTAGGAGCCAGTATTTTGGGGAGCACAACCGGAATACTGTTGGTCAATTTTTCGTGGATGATTTTCTTAATTTCCATAATTTTCATCTTTAGTCTGATTTTCATTCTTTTTCTAAAATAAATTTTACGCTTGATAATCAATTACTTAACAAATAAAATAAAATTATTTCACTACTTTGTATTGCATAATACCAAACTTTATATATATCTTTGTCATATCAAATTCATAACAGGATGAAAATGTTTAATCAAATAACAAAATAGAAATAATGAATACCGAAAACACAAAAGCGCAGATGCGTAAGGGGATTTTGGAATTTTGCATTCTCAGCCTCATCAACAGAAAAGAAATGTATGTTTCTGATCTGATTGAAGAGTTGAAGAAAGGCCAATTGGATGTTGTCGAAGGCACCCTCTACCCGCTCCTTACCCGATTGAAAAATGGAGAATTTCTCTCCTATCGTTGGGAAGAATCTACAGGAGGACCGCCCAGAAAGTACTATCAAATCACGGAAAAAGGCAATTTATTTTTAACAGAATTGCAATTGACTTGGAACGAACTGACTGAATCTGTACAAAAAATTACTCAAAACAACTAAAAAAACTAACGATGAATAAAACACTATCTATAGGACTTGCCGGTTTCTCATTCACCATAGAGGAACATGCCTACATAAAACTGAACGATTATCTTTCGGCACTTAGAAACTCCTTGGATCAGGAAGAGTCCGACGAAGTAATGCACGATATAGAGCTGAGAATGGTTGAACTTTTCAAAGAATCTTTAGGTAAAAGAGAAGTCATCAACGATGGCGATGTCGAAAAAATCATGACCCAAATTGGTAGCCCTGAAGTGATTGAAGAGCAAGAAGAAGCCTACCAAACCAACGACAAGCAAAAGAAAAGTTATACCAATTACGGTAACAACATACCAAGACAATTGTTCCGTGATCCCGAGAATGCAAAAATGGGCGGTGTGTGTGCCGGGTTGGCCAATTATTTCGGTATGGACATCAATTGGATGCGCGTTATTTGGGCATTAATTGCAATTATCGGATTGTTCACCATGATCTCTACATTCTTGGTCATCGTAATTTATTGCGTACTTTGGATCGTTTTGCCACAAGCCAAAACAACTTCGGATTTTTTGAAGATGAAGGGAAAACCGGTTAATTTTGATAACATCAAGGAAGAGTCCGGTAAAATCTTGGATTTCGCCAATGAATCGACCCATAAACTTGGAGAGATGTACCAAGAAAGTAAGCCTTTCATCAACAAAACAGGAAGCGGAATTTGGAATGTATTTCGTTTTTTCATCGGTGGGATTTTTGGTCTTATGGGATTGGGATTGTTGTTTTCTGCCATCGCTGTTTTTGGTGTAAGCTTGGACAATGATTTTGTAGATCTTCCGGGCAATATACAGTTTTATTTGCAAGATGGTTTTCTAAAATATTTCGGGATTATCTTTGCTTTTCTTACGGTTTTTATTCCGTCTTTGATATTCCTATTCATCTCCATCCGATTAATTTCGCCAAAAACCAGACTGAATTACACCGGCTATGTGATTGGAGGATTGGTATTTCTGTGGATCATTTTCCTAGGACTTTTTGGATACAAAGCCCTGAAATACAAAACCATATACACAGGAAATAACGAAGAGGAAGATCGCATCGCCATCAACAGTACATCGGACAGTATTTTGGTCGATCTAAAGAAAGTGGCTGTCCCTCAGAATTTTAAATCCTATGGAGACGAAATCTATTCGGATTTGCAAAACATCTATCAAGAAGACAGTCCGTATCTGGAGGTTACCCATAAAGATGGAGTCTTTGCACCTTATCTTTTGGTAAAGAAATCTGCCGACGGCTACAACCAACCTTTGAAAATGGAAATCCCTGTGGAAGTGGTGGACAACAAAATCCTACTGCCCAACTATTTCAAATATCCCTACCAATACCGATTGAGAGATTATGATGTCGATTATGAATTGGTGGTACCAAGAACTAAAAAAGTGATCGCACTGAATGACAATCTGCACCTTTCCATGGATGATGACCAAGATGATGATGTCACGGTAGAATACGATTCGACCCGAATTGCAGGCGACAAGCTAGACATATCCATCAACGATAAGGACAAGGACTCCATAACCGTCAATGGTAAAAAATACCACAAGGATGTTGCTGAAAAGATTCTTGAGAAAAAAATGCCAAAAGGTCTGAAAGATTTGGAACAACTAAAAAACATCAACATCCAAATAAAAGACGATAAAAGCAACATCAAGATTGAAACAAACTAAACTAAAAAAAATGATGTATTAAAAATTTAGCTTTTTTTTAACAATTAAATTTCAAACAATTGATCAATAATTAGTACATTCGCTCAATCAAATCACAACCATTAATAAATTACACACAATGATACAGTTAGCTTTCGAAATCGCCATAAAATTTATGGATTTCATCACCAATCTATTTTAAACAAATTATTATCAATATCTTTGTTGAGCATAACAGCCTTTGTTATGCTCTTTTTTATTGAATTAAAAGCTAAATCATGAAAAAAATTCTATCAAAACTCATACTCAAAATTATAGGTTGGAAGGTGGTCCTACACGGAGATGCATCCAACTTGGATCGTTGTATTCTTGTGGTTGCCCCACACACTCATAATTCGGAATATCTACTGGGTAACCTTGCCTATTGGTCTTTGGGTAAGAATCTGAAAGTCATCATCAAAGATGCGCACACCAAAGCTTGGTACGGTTTTGTAGTAAAAGCCATTGGCGGTATTGGTATCGACAGAAGTCAGAAAAACGATTTGGTTAATTTTGTTGCCAAACTTTTTGAAAAAGAAGACTTCTCACTGGTCATCACTCCTGAGGGAACAAGAAGCCGAGTTGAAAAATGGAGAAAAGGCTTCTATCACATGGCTTTGGCAGCGAAAGTACCGTTGGTACTGGCAGCAGGAGATTTTGGAACCAATTCTATCATTTTAGGATACAAAATACCGTATGAAAAACTGGTTTCCGAACCTTACGAAACCATCATGCAAGAAATCCAAGAGTACTACATCAAAAACAATATTAAAGCAAAAATTCCTGAAAACTGGAATCCTAAAATTTATTAAACACCCCCCATGGATCATACAAAAAAAGAAGAACTGTTAAACGAACTGAACGGTTGGAGAGCCGGGAAAACCATGGCTGGACATCTGGACATAAAATTCACCGATGTTACCGAAGATACCCTAACGGCAACCATGCCGGTTTGCGAAAAAACCCACCAACCTTATGGCATATTGCACGGCGGTGCTAGTTGCGTATTGGCCGAAACTTTGGGTTCTTGCCTTTCCTACCTCCATGTAGATACAAGCAAAGTGGTCCCTGTGGGTACCAACATCAACTCTAACCATTTGAGAGCAAAAAAAAGCGGCCTGGTTACCGGTACAGCTTCCTTTATCAGAAAAGGAAATACCGTGCATGTTTCTCAAATTGAAATTCGTGATGAAAAAGGAAACTTGGTCAATCATACCACCATGACCAACAACATCATCCCGATCGGTAAAGTCTAAGACAACCTGCTGAAAATTTAGAGCCTGTTTAAATTTTATATCTAGAATTTTTGAATACAAAAAGGCTGATGAGAACGATTAGAAATAGCCGATTTATTATTTCGGGAAAATTTTAAACGGGCTCTTAATCTCTTCCACATCAATTTTGTAAAGAACTTTCATCAAAAAAAATCCGTATCCTACACATGTTGATTTTCAAATTTCCCCATCAGGATCAATTGTATAAACTGGACCGTTCTTGTGGCGACACCCAATACAACCTCCATTCTTTTGATGGTAATGAACGGCTTGATTTCAGGGGTAAAATGGTAGCAATCACCAAGCAAGAAATTGAAAACATTGAGTTTGAACTTCCAGAAAACGACTTTCATCATGCAGAAGAAAGCCAAGCAGAATACCTAAAAAAAATTGAGAAAACGGTAGAAATCATCCAGCAAAACAAATTAAAAAAACTGGTTATTGCGAGAAAAAAAATAGTCGATTACGCCACAATAGATTTTCCCAATTCATTTCTTAACCTGTGCAAGAAATATCCATCTGCATTTGTCTATGCTTTTTCCGAACATAATTTGGCTTGGATGGGGGCTTTTTCTGAGGCATTGGGCATTTACGATAAGAAAACAAAAAAATTCCAAACCATGAGCCTTGCCGGGACTCTGCCCATAGCCGAAAATTGGTCACAAAAAGAGATTGAAGAGCAGCAACCCGTGAGCGATTATATTTTGGATGTCTTAAAATCGTATTCTAAAACGGTAGAACAATCCCAAACCTACGATCATCCTTCAGGAAATATCAAACATTTGAGGACCGATTTTTCCATAGAAATTGAAGAAGAACATGTACAGAATCTTCTACAAGACCTGCATCCTACTCCGGCAGTTTGTGGGATACCCAAAGACATTTGTCAAGAAAAAATCTTGGAATTGGAAGGATTCAGCAGAGAATTTTATGCCGGCTACAGCCGGATAGAAACGGAAGATTTCCTGTATTCTTTTGTCAATCTTCGCTGTGCAAAATTCTACACCGACCATGCAGAAATATTCGTTGGCGGAGGCATTACCAAAGACAGTTCTCCAGAAAAAGAATGGCAAGAGACCGAACTGAAATCCTTGGCCATCATCAACAACTTGGTCATTAATCGTTGATGACCTCAACCTTACAGTAGTAGAAATTTTAAAAGTTAGTAGTAAGTCCAATACTAATCGCAAATACTAAAGTTTTCTTTTTGTAATTTTACAATATACATTGTAGAATATGGCAAGAATAAGAAAATAGAAGTTGAAGGAAAAGTAATTACGATAATTCTTGACAAAGAACAAGAGTATATTTCATTAACCGATATGCTGAAAGCAAAAGATGGAGATTTTTTCATTTCCGATTGGCTTCGAAACAGAAATACAGTTGAATATCTTGGGGTTTGGGAAAGTATTTACAACACCAATTTTAATTATGGCGAATATGCCACAATTAAAAGTCAGGCAGGGTTGAATAGCTATAAACTAAGTGTAAAAGAATGGGTTGAAAAGACAAATGCAATTGGACTAAAAGCAACTGTAGGACGATACGGAGGAACTTATGCACACCCCGACATTGCTTTTGAATTTGGTATGTGGATTAGTCCACAGTTCAAAATTTACCTAATAAAAGAGTTTCAACGACTGAAAAACGAAGAAAATGACCGATTGAAGTTAGAATGGAACTTACAACGGACATTAGCCAAAGTAAACTATCATATTCAAACAGACGCTATCAAAGAAAATCTGATACCTCAACATATTACAAAACAACAAGTGAGTATTGTTTATGCAAACGAAGCGGATTTATTGAATGTAGCACTTTTCGGAATTACAGCCAAACAATAGCGAGGCAATAATCCTGACAAAAATGGAAACATTAGAGATTATGCGACATTGGAACAATTGGTGGTATTAAGTAATATGGAAAGTATTAACGCATTACTTATCCGACAAGGTTTGAAACAAAATGAACGACTTATCCAACTAAACCAAGCAGCTATAACGCAAATGAAATCCTTACTTCAAAATAATGTATTGAAAAAATTAAAATAAGAGAACTACAACAAACCTCCAACAAACAAATTAGAAATAGAGCCACTACTGTTGTTCATTTTATTTTTTATTGTTTAATTTTAACAATCTGAAAAAGCATAGTAATACCTTACTCGAAAACAAAGTTATTTTTAGCCGTCTACGAAATAAATTTTTCCTATTTTAGAAAATCAAATAATTTAAAAACAGAAAAAACATAATTGTTTGATTTTCAATATTATAATTAAATTTCATCAGAATATTACAATAATTACACTTAAATGATTGATAGAATATTTATTTTCATTTTTTCATTCTTCATAATTGCAGAATGTAAATCTCAGGACTATTTACCTAAAGATACAATTTATGGTAATGTAAAAAAAATTAAAGAAAAAGTAATTTTTTTAACTGAAATTGAGAACCCACAATTATTATATTACGATGATTATGGACATTCTGGTTTTATGGGACCTGAAGCAACCTTTTCGAGATTTAAGAAAACTTGGTACACTTCAAACCAGTGCTATTACATAAATTATGTCAGAACTTTTGATAAAAATAGAAATATCGTGAGTGATTTGTGGTATGGTAAAAAAGATAATTTCAATAACTCGTACAAGAAAATCTATAACAAAGAAAATAAAATTATTAAAGAAATTGATTCTACAAACTATTCAGTTTATACAACCAATTATTATTATTCGGATTATGGAGATGTAAATATAATAAGGCAAAAAAATAAAAATGATTATTTTAGATATACCTATAAAAAATTCGAAAATGATAAATTAAAAACGCTAAAAGAATATGATGAAAATGGAACTATAGATGAGTATAAATATTTTTACAATGAAAGTGGAAAATTAAAATATAGAATATACAAGAATCCAAACTCTTGGCAACAAAAGGGAGAACGAACTTGGTCTTATGGAGTTCAAGATACACTTTTAACAGTATATAAAGATCTTGTAATCATTTATGATGAAAAAAATAGAATTTTAAGGTATCAGACTTATGATTTATATAAGCATGATGAAAATCGAAAAATTCCACAATTAGGACTTCAACTTGATTATAAATATAAAAATGACAATTTAGTATCTATAAGTAGAAAATATAAAGATGGTATCGTAACTATTAATTATTTTAAATACAACAAATTTGGGAAAGTTACTGAAAGATATTGCTGCAATGAAGATATTAAAAAGGCAACAATAATTGAAAAATTTCAATATAAAGATGGGAAAATTTCAAAATTTGAATACATTGAGGAAGGAAAAAAACATATTGTAAACCTTAATTATAAATTTGACTCAAAAAACAATTGGATAGAAATTATTAAAAATGTTGATGGTAAAGATCTTTTCAAATGGACGAGAGAAATAGAATATTACGAATAAGCACTACAGCTAAATCGCATTGACAAAATGCGGTAAGAATTGCAAGTTGAAAGATTTAGCCGTCCCGCTGTTTGCCCCAGTCGATTTAACCTCATTTATGTACTTTATTTTGGTAAAAAAACACTCATCAGCCATCACACAAGGAACTACAGTCCACGGCTGAACTAACAAGTGTTCATATTTCAAAAATACAAAATACAACTGAATTATCAGAAACAGCGAAACATTCTAATACCAATCTTAAAAATTTGAGCCATAATGCAGATTAAAAAAAACAACATTACGGCTAACAAAATCAGTGTAACCATTATAAAGAAAAAAATAAGAACAATCTGATAAAGAAATCCTATAGCTTCCATCGTGAAATATAAATATATACAAAGCTAAAAAGCAAGTGTGCAGTCCAACTGCACTTGAAATAAAAAAACCGTTTCGATAGAAACGGTTGTATAGAAAATTTGTGTATTCGGTTAATTTTTAATTCCAAGTTTGCTCCAAGTGTGCAGGACAAATACGGCTAGAAGTCCTAGAATGGACGATACCAGCGAAATAAGCAAAGTGGTATTGTCTTCGTGAAACACACCCAATTTCCAGTCGATAACATAGAGGTTAACTCCCAAAAACACGACGAATAAAACTAAAAATACTTTGTATATGGTTTTCATAATCAAAAAATTGAACTGCAAAAATACTAAGACTGAGGATTAAAACCTAACATAAGTTGCAATTAATTCTGCAAAATTGGTGGTAAACAATTTGATGGAAATCGCCAAAAGAATAACTCCAAAGACTTTCTGTAAAACTTGCAAAGTTCCATCGCCCAGTTTTTGCTCGATCCAGTTGGCCGATTTCAAAATAAAATACACAAAAACGGTATTGATGACGATGGCTGCAATGATGTTAACATCATGGTACTGCGCCTTCAAGGAAAGCGTGGTGGTCAGTGTTCCGGCACCAGAAATCAAAGGAAAAGCAATAGGAACAATGGAGGCCGATTTGGCCTCGGTACTTTTATTAATTTCTATTCCCAAGATCATTTCCAAGGCAATAATAAAGATTACAAAAGCTCCTGCAATGGCAAATGAATTGACATCCAAACCAATAAATTTTAGCATCTGTTTTCCGACAAATAAGAAGCAAATCATGAGAAGTCCTGCAACGATGGTTGCTCTCTCAGAATCGATCTTCCCGAATTTTTGTTTTAAACTAACTATAATAGGAATAGATCCTAAGATATCGATTACGGCAAACAAAATCATGGTTGCGGTAAGGGTTTCTTTAATGGAGAAATGTTCCAACATGGTCTAAATTATTAATTTTGCAAAAATATGAAAATATTTTATTAAATCAACAATATCCAAATCCATTGCAATTATTTATTTTACAAATCGTTAATTTTAACAGAATCAATCATTTGATTAATACTCAAATAAAATTCTGTTTATATTCATTTAATTATAAAATAGTTCATTTTTTTTAAATAAATATTGATTTGAATCATTATTAATCACTTTTTTTTGAAAATAACTTTGTAGCACAAATAAAAACAGTTAGATCAAAAAGTTGACACAATGGATAATAATTTAAGCGAAAGCAGTGTTCAAATTACCATTTTTCTTCTCTTAATTCCCGTAATTTTCATGTTGATCCTGGTGATCATCAAAATCAATAGAATGATTTCGGACACCCTAAAGAAAAGAGAATTAAAACAAATCCTTCAAAAAATCGAATCCTTACCTGAAGATGAAATCCAAGCTTTAGAAAAAAGACAAAAAGAATTGGAATTTCAACGCGGCGGAAACGAATTGGCCAACCCAAATCCGGTAGAGGATCCAAGAGGATTGATTACAGAATCCAAGGAGATCCATGATATTCGGTTCTTGGCTTCCAAAAGGCAAAGAAAAGCAAGGCTAACCATCCCTGATGAAGAAAAAAAACTAATCCTTTGGTTTCTAGGCATTAGCATTCTTTGGCTCATCATCGGGACCAGTGTGGGAGAATATTTGGGTATAAAATTTGTCGCCCCAGATTCGGATCACATTTCTTGGCTCAGTTTCGGAAGACTAAGACCGGTGCATACCAATATGGTATTTTGGGGTTGGGCTTCCACCGCAATGGTTGGTCTATCCTATTTTGTAGTACCAAGAGTCGGAAATACCAAATTGCACAGCATCAAGCTGGGATATTACAGTTTAGTTTTAATGGCAAGTGCTGTACTGATCGGCAGTATCTGTCTTATGTCAGGCATCAACAACAGTGGTGGCGAATACAGGGAATATATTTGGCCTGTTATGGGACTATTTGCCATGGGCATTGGACTTAGTTTGTACAATTTCATAAAAACCATACAGACCAGAAAGACCGAAGACATCTATGTATCGAACTGGTATATTGTTGCAGCCATGATGTTTATAGCCGTTATTGTCTTGGTGGGTTATTTACCGTTTTGGCAAGACGGATTGGGCGAAACCATCGTTCAAGGTTTCTATATGCACCAAGCGGTTGGGATGTGGTTTATGTTTCTCAATCTAGGATTAATGTACTACTTCCTACCCCAAGAATTGGATACACCGGTATATTCCTACAGCCTGAGTGTACTCGCATTTTGGACTCAAATATTATTTTATACCTTAATAGGTACCCATCATTTTATTTTCAGTCCCATTCCTTGGTGGTTACAAACCGTAGCCATAATTGCCAGTGTGGATATGGTAGTCCCTGTTGTTGCGGGCAGTTTCAACTTTATGATGACCATGAAAGGAAAATGGCACAGGCTGAGATGGAGTTACATCATGCCTTTTTATGTAGTTTCTGTAATTTTTTATTTTTCAGGATCTCTGCAAGGTACTGCCGAAGCTTTTAGATGGGCCAATTTGGTATGGCATTTCACCGATTTTACCGTGGCTCACTCTCACATGACCATGTACGGAATTATCACATTCATGCTGTTCTCATTTACCTATACCTTGGTGCCAAGGATCACTTCGTTAGAACCGCCCAGTTTAACCGTAGGTTTGCACTTTTGGCTCGCTTTGGTTGGGTTAATGATTTACATATTCTCGTTAATGATTGGTTCTACAGAAAAAGGATTGATGTGGATGGACAAAGAGCCTTTTATAAAAGGAGTGGTACAATCCGTTCCGTATTGGGTCTTTAGGGCTGTTGGAGGTACTTTGATGTGGATTTCGCATTTTGTATTTGCTTACAATTTTTACAGAATGGTTGTTCCTAAAAAAGAAATAAAAATCCCCGATACTCCAGAAGAAATTCTAAATATCGTTCATGCTAAACAAATATAAAGGAAATGGACTTTTTTAACAATCAAAAAAAATTATTCACCACTGCTCTTGCTTTATTTTTAGGCTTAGCACTTATTATATGCATTTTCCCTTCTTTGCAAAGCATGAGGGACTACCAACCTTTGCCCAACTCTAAACCCTTGACCGAATCCGAACAAAGAGGTAAAGAAATCTATATTTCTGAAGGTTGTATTGCCTGTCATACTCAACAAGTAAGAAATGTAGATATGGATCAGGTTTTTGGGAACAGACCCAGTATTGCAGCCGATTATGCCCGAAACAAAAGAATGAATGTTTGGCAAAATACCGCCAATCTTTTGGGATCCGAAAGAACAGGACCCGACCTTACCAATGTCGGAAACCGACAAGCAAGCACCGATTGGCAATACACCCACCTTTACAATCCCAGAGCAGTAGTCCCAGAATCGGTAATGCCCTCTTACAAATGGTTATTTATCGTAAAACCAGAACTGGGCGTACACGATGTTGAAGTAAAAGTACCGGAAAAATTTCGAGCAGGAATTATTGGAAAAATTGTAGCTTCTCAAGATGCAAAAGATCTGGTAGCCTATCTGCTTTCTTTAAAACAAACAGAACTGCCACAATCCATGCCTCCGAAAGAATTTTTATACAAAAAAGAAGTGAAAGTAAGTGCTTCTAGCGGTGCCTCTACCCTTCCGGATGGCGAAAACCTCTTCAACACCCATTGTGCTTCTTGCCACCAAAGTTCTGGCGAAGGAGTTCCTGGAGCTTTCCCACCGCTAAAAGGGGACAAAGTCGTTACCGGTGAAGATCTGGAATTGTACATCACCATCATCATGAAAGGTTACAACGGACTTGCTCCAGCCTATGGCGTTATGCCTCCTGTGGGTACAACAGCCAATTTAAAACCTGAAGAAGTAGCAGCCATCATCAATCACGAAAGAACCAGTTGGGGCAACAGCGGAAAAACCGTTACCGCCGACGATGTTAAAACCATAATGGATAAAATAAAATGAAAACAAAAACATATCTAATTGCAATTCTACTTTTCTTACATACCTTTTATAAAGCGTGTGAGGCTTGCGATCTAAAACAACCCAAAATTACCAGAGGACTAACGCATGGAGCAGGACCACAAAGTTTTTGGGACTGGATTGCCGTAGGAATTATTGTGGTGATTTCTTTTCTTACCGTATTTTATTTTGTAAAATATATTGTAAAACCAGAAAGTAAGAAAGACCAACACATTAAAAATAGTATTCTTAATTTTTAAACCATCTTGAATATGAATACTCCAAAAACTACCGTTTTGATCTATATCGATGACGAACCCAACCCCATTGCCAATCTAGATCCGCCCATTGTCTTTCAGTTGGATACCACCAAGCTAACCGACGGAGACCATCAACTAAAAATCATTAGTAAATTTGAAAATAAAGAGGGGATAAAAATTATTCCCTTTACGGTGCAAAACGGCCCTGTAATCCATGTTGATGGCCTTTCCAACAACGATACCATCAACGGGACAGTACCTCTCATGCTCAATGCTTATGACACGGGTAAAAACCAAAATTTTATTATCAAAGGAAGCGAAAACCCAAGAACCATTCCGGTATGGGTTTGGGTACTCATTCTGAGTATATTGGCTTGGGGAGCATTCTATAGTATTACGAGTGCCATCAATTCGCCCAACTAAGAGCCTGTGATAATTTTTACAAACTTTTCAATCTTCATAAAAAACGGCCAAATTCTCCAGAAATTTGACCGTTTTTAATTTATTTAAAACCCCAAGATTAGTTCGCTTCCACTTCGACAGGGAGTACAGAAACGGTCCCGTCAGCTTCTATTTGGTTCAGGGTTAATACTTCAATTTGATTAACAGAAGAGGCATCAAAAGGTTTTTGTACCCTCACATAATTTTCGGTAAACCCGAACATCATGCCGTCTTTGTTTTCGTGCTCCCACAAAACGGGATGGGTTTTTCCCAATTGAGATTGGTAGAAGGCTACTTTCTTTTTCTCGGAAAGTATCCTCAGCATTTTATTTCTTTTCTTTCTCTCTGCCACAGGAACTACGCCGTCCATATCAACGGCTTCTGTATTTTCTCTTTCGGAATAGGTAAAAACATGAAGGTAAGAAATCGGAAGTTCATTCAGGTAATTATAAGTTTTGAAAAACTCTTCATCCGTTTCTCCTGGGAAACCAACAATAACATCGACACCAACGGCACAATCCGGCATTATTTCTCGGATTTTTGATATCCTGTCCGAATATAATTTGGTCAGATATCGGCGTTTCATTTTCTTCAACAACTCGTCGCTACCGCTTTGCAAGGGAATATGAAAATGCGGTACAAATCGTTGAGACTTGGCCACCAATTCTATACTTTCGTCTTTCAACAAATTTGGTTCAATGGAAGAAATACGGATCCTTTCGATACCTTCAACTTTATTCAGTTCCGTAATGAGATCCAAGAAAGTATGTTCGTGTTTTTTATTTCCAAATTCGCCTTTACCGTAATCACCAATATTAACACCGGTCAGTACAATTTCTTTAATGTCTTTGGCTGCAATATCTTTAGCGTTTTTCACCACATTTTCGATGGTGTCGGATCTGGAAATTCCTCTCGCCATAGGGATGGTACAATAGGTACATTTATAGTCGCACCCGTCTTGTACTTTGAGGAAGGCACGGGTTCTGTCTCCAATGGAATAACTTCCAATGAAAAAATCGGCTTCTTCTACTTCGCAAGAATGTACGATACCTTGGTTTTCGGATTTTTTGAGTTCGTTAAGATATCTAGGAATATTAAATTTTTCTTTGGCTCCCAAAACCAAATCTACCCCTTCAATTTTAGAAATCTCTTCAGGTTTTAGTTGGGCATAACATCCGATGATGACCACCAATCCGTTGGGATTGGCTTTCAGGGCTCTTTTCACATGGAGTTTGCATTCTTTATCTGCTGTTTCGGTAACCGAGCAAGTGTTGATGACATATACATCTGCAGGATCTTCGAAACTTACTTTCTCATAACCATTTGCCGTTAATTGTCTAGCAATGGTAGAGGTTTCTGCAAAGTTTAATTTGCATCCTAGAGTATGATATGCTGCTTTTTTTTGAGTCATAGTGGTATGATAAAATCGACTGCAAAAGTACGAATTTTATGTTAAGTAAGAGTAATGCCTCTTTTATTATCACCAATACAGAGATCTCTATTTGTACTCATCTCTTATTTCGTTGCTTTTTGCAAAGCACACAGGAGAGGCATTTTCTTGTTCCAAATCTTCATTCTTATTCAACATTTTAGCATTAAATTCTTTGGATTTATTTTTAGGTATGGAAAGAGATTTCCAATCACTGTTTTTAATCATTTTTGCGATATATACCATTTGTCCAACATGATAGGCGTAATGAGAAAGTTGCCTGAACAATGCATCTGCCACCAACATTGCCTCACCACGAATCGTTACGGTGTTCTTTAGGTTTTCTTCATCGAGTTGTTCCAAAGCCTGAAAAAGACAATCCCAACCTTTTTCCCAAATATTCAAGAGTTCTTCTTTGGATTGGTAACTATTTTCGAATTCAGCATCGCGATTACGCCACGGTTTTTCGCCGTCTTCGGTGAGGAAATTTGTAAATCTGGACTGCATGTTTCCAGAAATGTGATTTACCAAAACTGCGATACTGTTGCTTTCCTCATTGTATTGCCAATGCAATTCATCTTCCATCAGGGGTTCCATGGCTTTTTCGCCAAGGTTTTTATAGAATTGAAATCGTAGGGTCAATAGATGTTTCATAATTCTCTTTTTTATTAAGACTTGTTTAAAATGATAGTTTGGCAAAGTTCTTCATAATCAACAGCACGAATTGACCAATAAAATTACGAATTTATCAGCATAATAAAAAAAACAAAAAAAATAAATCATTATTTATCGGATTCGTTGTTTATGTTCAAAAATAAGATATATTTGTCCTGATTAAAAATCATCACAAAATAGTATGACATCACATTCCACTTCATCAAAATTACTGGATTTGTTTAGCCTATTGATCTATTCAAAATTTCTGAGAAAACCCACTTGACCATCGTATTCTACTCAAAAATAAATATGAAAAACGAAAAAATAATCACACAAAAAAAAATATACGATGATCCCTAAAAAAAACAGCTGGGCCGAGCCTTATAAAATAAAAATGGTGGAACTCTTGAAGATGACCACTCCAGAGCAAAGAAAACAAGCACTAAACGAAGCTGGATTTAATACTTTTTTATTAAAATCTGAAGATGTTTATATAGACCTACTCACCGACAGCGGAACCAATGCCATGAGCGACGAACAATGGGCCGGAATGATGCGTGGTGATGAAGCCTATGCCGGCAGTAAAAATTTCTATACCCTAGAAGACACTGTAAAAGAAGTTTACGGTTACCAATATTTGGTACCTACCCACCAAGGTAGAGGTGCTGAAAATATCCTATCCCAAATCATGATCAAACCAGGAGACATCGTCCCTGGCAACATGTACTTCACCACCACCCGACTGCACCAAGAATTAGCTGGAGGTATATTTCATGACATCATCATTGATGAAGCCCACGATTCTGAAAATGAATTTCCATTTAAAGGAAATATCGACTTGAATAAATTGGAAAAATTGGTACAAGAACATGGAGCCGACAAAATACCGTACATCTGTGTAGCCACTACCGTTAATATGGCTGGTGGACAACCGGTAAGCATGGCCAACCTGAAAGAACTGAGAGCCTATACCCAAAGTAAAGGCATTAAAATTATGTTGGACATGACCAGAATTGCCGAAAATGCCTACTTTATCCAACAAAGAGAAGAAGGATACCGACTGAAGACCATTGCCGAAATTGTAAAAGAAATTTGCAGTTATACCGATGGAGCCACCTTTAGCGGAAAAAAAGATGGTTTGGTGAACATCGGTGGATTCCTTGCCCTAAACGATTGGGACACATTTGAAGAAGCCCGAAACATGGTGGTTGTGTACGAAGGATTGCACACCTACGGAGGATTGGCAGGAAGAGACATGGAAGCACTTGCCATCGGCATACGAGAATCGGTGCAAGATGCCCATATGAAAGCCAGAGTGGGACAGGTTTTATACCTGGGCGATAAAATGAAAGAATTCGGGATCCCTATTGTAACTCCGGTAGGTGGACATGGAATTTTTGTTGATGCTAAACAATTTTTGCCTCACCTTACTCAAGACCAATTCCCAGCGCAGACTTTGGCTGCAGAAATCTATCTGGATGCCGGCATCCGCACCATGGAAAGAGGCATCGTATCGGCAGGAAGAAAAGCCAATGGTGAAAATTATTATCCTAAACTGGAGTTGGTTCGTTTTACCATTCCAAGAAGGGTCTATACCCAAGCTCATATGGATGTAATTGCCGAATCTACTGCCAGAGTTTATGAGAGAAGAAATGAAATAAAAGGACTTAAAATGATCTACGAGCCGAAATATCTTCGTTTTTTCCAAGCACGATTTGAGCAGCTTTAGTACCCAAAAAAATACGATCAATTTCAAATTTGATTTTTTTTGTTTTTCCAAGGAACCCGTTTCCTTGGATTTTTTTGGGGAAAACTTTTCAAAAAAAAAGAAAGCCACCTTTTTCAAGTGGCTTTCCATTATTTAAAAAAACATTAAGCTTGTGGTGCTTGTGGTTCTTCAGATTTTTCTGTTTTTGGTTTTGCTTCTGGTTTAGGAGGTCTTGGCAACAACACTTTTCTAGAAAGTTTCATTTTCTTTCTATCGTCGTACCCCATAAATTTCACTTCAACCTCATCGCCTTCAGCATACGGAACTTTGTCCAATCTCTTCCATTCGATTTCTGAGATATGAAGCAAACCTTCAGTTCCTTTTGCGATGGCAACAAAAGCTCCGAAATCCATCACCTTCACAACTTTACCTTTGTACACTTCGCCTACAACCGGTACGAATGTTATCTCGTTGATGGCTGCAATGGTTGCGTTGATGTTTTCTCTAGAAACGCCTGAAATTTCGATTCTACCGATTTCTCCAATTTCTTCAATAGAAATAACCGTTTCAAAATCTTTTTGCATTTGCTGAATGATTTTTCCACCAGGTCCGATAACTGCACCGATAAAATCTTTAGATATTTCCAAAACTTCCATTTTTGGAGCATGTGGTTTAACATCGGTTCTTGGAGCATCAATGGTTTTTAGGATTTCGCCCAAAATATGCAAACGACCATCTCTAGCTTGGTTCAGGGCTGTTTTCATAATATCCATAGACAAACCTTGGATTTTAATATCCATTTGGCAAGCTGTAATTCCGTCTGCAGTTCCTGTTACTTTAAAGTCCATATCACCCAAGTGGTCTTCATCTCCTAAGATGTCAGAAAGTACCGTAAATTTTCCCGTTTTAGGATCGGTAATCAATCCCATTGCGATACCGGAAACCGGTTTTGTAATTTGTACCCCTGCATCCATAAGAGCCAATGTCCCGGCACAAACCGTTGCCATTGAAGACGATCCGTTGGATTCTAAAACATCAGAAACCACACGGATGGTGTATGGATTTTCAGCAGGAATGATGTTTGCTAAAGCTCTTTGAGCCAAGTTTCCGTGTCCTACCTCTCTTCTGGAAGTTCCTCTTAGTGGTCTGGCTTCGCCGGTAGAGAATGGTGGGAAATTATAATGCAAGAAAAATCTTTGATCGTAGTTAATAGCAACCGTATCGACCATGTTGGCATCTTTTACAGATCCTAAAGTTACCGCTGTTAGAGATTGGGTCTCACCTCTTGTAAAGATTGCAGAACCGTGTGCACCAGGAAGATAATCTACTTCCGACCAAATAGGACGAATGGTTGTTGAATTTCTACCGTCCAAACGGATTCCTTCGTTCAGGATCATTTGTCTCATGGCTTCTTTTTCAACATCGTGGTAATATACTTTCACGAAAGACTCCACTTCTGCTCTTTCTTCTTCAGAATATTGAGACAAGAACTCTTCCAAAACCGCTTTGAATTTTTCTCCTCTTTCTTCTTTTGCCGAAGGAACTCTGGCTACTTGATATACTTTGTCATAACATTCTTTCCATACTTTCTCACGGATTTCTTCGTTATGCACTTCATGGCAATATTCTCTTTTTGTTTGTGATGAAGCAATTTTTGAAGCCAATCTTTCTTGAGCTTCTATTTGTACTTTAATTTCTTCATGTGCAAATTGGATGGCTTCGATCATCTCTGCTTCGGAGATTTCTTTCATCTCACCTTCCACCATTACGATGGAATCTTTGGTGGCCCCTACCATGATATCCAAATCGGCTTTAGCCAAATTTTCAAGGCTTGGATTGATGGACAATTGACCGTCTATTCTTACCACTCTTACCTCAGACATAGGTCCATTGAAAGGGATGTCGGTAATGGCAATCGCTGCAGAGGCAGCAAGTCCTGCCAACGATTCTGGCATAACTTCTTTATCATAAGAAATCAGGGAAATCATCACCTGTACTTCTGCGTGGAAATCTTCTGGGAAAAGCGGACGCAAAACTCTGTCCACCAAACGCATGGTTAGGACTTCTTCATCAGAAGGTTTGGTCTCTCTACGGAAAAAGTTACCCGGTATTTTACCACCGGCATAGAATTTTTCTCTATAATCAACGGTTAATGGTAGGAAATCTACCCCTGGATTAGCGTCTTTATTGGCAACAACGGTGGCTAACAACATGGTTCCGCCGCATTTTACAACAACAGATCCGTTGGCTTGTTTGGCTAGTTTGCCCGTTTCGATGGTAATTTCTCTACCATCTTTTAATTGAATTTTTTCAATAATTGCTTGTGGAGCATTCATAAATTTGTTCGTCTTAGGCACTCCGTATTGAGTGCAGTTAATATTAATCTTTAAAAAAATTTCTGGGCAAAGGTAGTATTTTTTACTCAGCTAGCCGTCATTATCAATTCTTAATTTCCTAAAAATTAATGATTTTAAAGGAGAAAAATAAAAAAAAGCAACTCATAAATTTGAGTTGCTTTAGAATTCTTTGTAAAGAATAGATTATTTTCTTAATCCTAATTCAGCAATAATTGCTCTATATCTTGCGATATCCGTTTTCTTAAGATAATCCAACAAAGCTTTTCTTTTACCTACCAATTTCACCAAAGATCTTTCTGTGTTATAATCTTTGTGATTCGCTTTCAAGTGACCTGAAAGGTGGTTAATTCTGTAAGTAAAAAGCGCAACTTGTCCTTCAGCGCTTCCTGTGTCTTGTGCAGATTTTCCGTGTTTTGCGAAGATTTCTGCTTTCTTTTCTGATGTTAAGTACATGCAAATATTGTTTAATGATTATTATGTAACGAGCTGCAAAAGTATAACTTTTTTTTGAATCGCCAACCATTATTTAAAAAATCTATTCAACTGTATAGGTGAAAAATACAACAATCTATTGAATAAACTTTTGATTTCCCTAGAAATAAAACTACTTTTGTATGAATTATGAAGAGGAATAAAATTCTTATTTACACCACAGTTACCGTACTTTTAGGAGGCTTAGCTTACCTAAAAGCACAACAACTTGTGCAAAATAAAATACAAAATAACGAAATTAAACAATTAAAAAGTAAAAAAATCCTCTATTTCAATCCGGACATCCAACCCGATTTGGAAGAGATCAAAGAGCCCAGCAACTCTGCTTTTTTCTCAGCTGCTTCGGATAAATTAAGCGAAAACAATCAAAACATCCTATTAAGAGCCGATCAATTGATTCCTTTTGACGAAGTTAATCCGGACACCATAAAAGAATATTGCCTAAACAACCAAGCCGACTATGCTGTGGTTTCGAAAATTAAATATTTCAAGGTGGGTTTAGGCAAATATGTATTTTCCAGCCAGGTAATCGTTGGCATGAAACTCTACAATGCGCATGGCGATCTCCTAACAGAAACACAATACGATACTTATAAAAAAAATAAACGGCTTTTGGGTTCTGCAGAAAATTTTGTAAAACTGGGAACAAAAGGAGCTTTGAAAGAAGTCCTCAGATGCCTAAAATTACAAAAAACAAAATCTTAGACTTAAAAAAATTAAAAAGAAATAAATAAACTCTTATTTTTTATAAAATTTAAGGTACTTTTGTGCGCTTTGAATTTTTGATCAGTCCCACATCTTCATGGAGTTCAATGCAATTTTTAATTTAATAACCGGTCAAAATATTTAGATTAAAATGGATACTAAGAAATTGATTTTTAACCCGGCAGATATTGCAGAAAATCTGAGTGAACTGCACGCAGACGAAAGACTTCTGGCATTCCTTAGGATTCCAAAAGAATATAAAGCAGAGGTTTTTGCCCACTTAGATCCGGATTTCCAAGAAGAAACCATCCGAAGCATTGGTAGCGAAGAGGTTTCTGAAATCTTGAACGGCATGACTCCGGATGACAGAACCGCTTTGTTCGAAGATTTCCCGGACGAACTGATCAAATATTCCATCAACCACCTTAATCCTCAGGAAAGAAGGATTGCTCTGAAACTTTTGGGCTACAAACCCAATTCCATTGCTAGGTTGATGACCCCCTACTACATCCAAATCCGAAAGGAATGGACCGTAAAAAAATGCCTTCAACAAATAAAAAAAGTAGGCAAAAAAGTGGAAACCATGAACCACCTCTATGTGGTTGATGAAAAAAACAGACTCATCGACGATTTAACCATCGGATCCTTATTGTTGGCCGAAGAAGAGGATTTGGTTTCTGACATTACCGACAACCATTTTGTTGCCATCAGTACCACCACCACCAAAGAAGATGCCGTTTCTTATTTTGAAAAATACGACAGAACCGTACTTCCAATTGTCACAGAAGCCGGAGTCTTGGTAGGCATCGTGACCATTGATGACATTTTGGATCAGATTGAACAACAAAACACGGAAGACATCCAAAAATTCGGGGGGTTGGAGGCATTAGACCTTCCTTACACCCAAACTTCATGGATGGAAATGATCCGAAAAAGAGCCACTTGGCTGATCATTTTATTCGTTTCCGAAATGCTCACGGCTTCGGCAATGGGATTCTTTGACCATGAAATTGAAAAAGCTGTGGTACTTGCTCTATTCGTCCCACTGATCATTTCTTCTGGTGGTAATTCGGGATCACAAGCCGCCACACTCATCATCCGGGCTATGGCTTTGCAAGAAATCACGCTTAAAGATTGGTGGTATGTCCTAAAAAAAGAAATTACCTCTGGTTTATTTTTAGGCGGAATCCTCGGTGCTATCGGATTTTTAAGAATCATGCTTTGGCAGGAAATGGGACTTTACGACTATGGCGAATATTGGGTTTTTGTTGGATTAAGCGTTTCATTGTCCCTGGTAGCCATCGTTCTTTGGGGAACACTAAGTGGATCCATGATTCCTTTTGTATTGAAAAAATTCAAACTGGATCCTGCAACCTCATCTGCTCCGTTTGTGGCCACTTTGGTGGATGTAACTGGTCTGATCATCTACTTCACCGTTGCCGGACTTTTCCTTTCAGGAAAGCTGCTTTAACCTAAAATTATTATGAGAATCATCTCACTAGTCCCGTCCATTACCGAAACTTTGTTTGATTTTGGATTAACGAACATTGAAATTGTTGGTCGAACAAAATTCTGCATTCATCCAAAAAATAAGGTAGAAAAAGTCGCACAAATCGGAGGCACAAAAAACATTGATGTCGAAAAAATAAAAGCGATCAATCCGGATCTTATTATCGCCAACAAGGAAGAAAATGTAAAAGATCAGGTAGAGGAATTGATGCCCTATTTCCCGGTTTGGCTTACAGAAATAGATACTTTAGAAGACAATACTCAATTCCTAAAAGAGCTGGGTAAAAGACTTGATAAATCGGAGATTGCCAATAAATGGATTGAAAAAGTTAAAGATGCATTTCCCCAAAAAATTTTGAATAAAGACCTTTCCTACAGCTATCTCATCTGGAAAAAACCGTACATGACGATCGGGCACGACACCTTTATCCATCATATTTTAGAAAGACTTGGGCTAAAAAACACACACATTCATCAGTCCAGATATCCGATGATAGAAATTTCGGATATGGAAAATTCGGATTTTATACTGCTTTCAACAGAACCGTATCCTTTTCAAGAAAAACACAAAGTTGAGCTTCTGGAGCAACTACCCAATAAAAAAATCATCATTGTTGATGGTGAAGCTTTTTCGTGGTACGGAACCCATTTGGCAAGATGCAAACGGTATTACCAAGATTTGATCCTGCAAATTGAAGTTTTAAAGTAATCCGGCAACTTTTTCGCAAATCCATTCCAACAACGCTCTATCTTCATCGGTAAAAGGATTTAAGGTATGCGAGTCGATATCAATTTGTCCTAAGTTTTCTCCATTTTTCATGATGGGAACAACGATTTCGGCTTTGGTTTCTACAGAACAGCTCAGGTAATTGTCTTGCGCCATAACATCCGGAACCACAAAAGTTTGGTTGGACACGGCAACCTGTCCACAAATTCCTTTTCCATACGGAATTACCGTATGATCGGTGGATGCTCCTACATAAGGGCCAAGAATCAACTCGTCTTTGTTACCGTTTTTAAAGTAAAATCCCGTCCAATTAAAATAGGAAATTTCCTGATCTAAAAATTGACAAATCTTCAACAATTTGTCGTTGATATTGGCACTTGGACTTTCAATTATTATCGACAGTCTTTTTTTAAGTTCTGTATTATTCATGCGTATCGTCTGCTAACATTTCGTTTTTATACCCAAACATACCTCGGTATTTGATCATTTCCGGAACTCCGGCTGGCAATTGGCTTTCCCAACCTTTTTCGTTGCGGGCTATTTTTTCAAGAATTTCTCTGGAATAAATTTCCAAATACTTCATGTTGTAATTTTCGATATCTACAATTCTCCTGTTGTGTTTGAAGTATTTGTACAATTCTTTCAGATTTTCATCTACCCTTAGATTGTCAGAGTTCAGCAAAATTTTATTATCCATATCGTAATACGGGTAAAGATAAATTCTTACATTTTTCTTGAACACCTTACCGAAAGCCTCCAAAATCCCACCTGACAAGTGGTTGTAGTATTTTTCTTCGAATACCATCAACAAGTTGTTCACGCCCATCGCAACTCCAACATTCTCTTTGGTGTATCCTGCGAAATAGTCAACCAATTTATAGTATTCCGAAAAATTGGAAATGATAACATTGTAACCCAATTTCCCCAAAACATCTACCCTATCCAAGAAATCTCTTTCGTCTATGGCTCCGGATGCTCTAAGATTGGAGATGGTAATTTCAAACAAAACTTCCAAATTATCATTATGGCAATTGTTGTCTTTCATGAACATTTCCAAACCGTTGTCGAACATATCGATATTCACTCGGGTTACGGGTCTGAAACTTCCACGAACTGCAAAAATATTTTTTTTGTACAGCAAATCTGCTGGCAACATGTTGTGCCCATCAGGATTGAAAATAACAGCATCGGTCATCCCCATTCTGACCAACTGCAGACTCATCAATCGGTTGTCCACATATTCGAAAGAAGGACCGGAGAAATCGATCATATCAATTTCCAACTTGTCCTTAGCGATATCTTCATACAAAGATTCGATCAATCTTCTGGGATTATCCGAATAGTAAAAAGCACCGTAGATCAAATTTACCCCAAGAAAACCAAGAGTCTCTTGTTGCAGAGCGGCATCGTTATCGTGAAATTTTACATGAAGTACGATTTCGTTGTACCCTTCATCGCATTTGGATTGAAAACAAATTCCTACCCAACCGTGACCTTGGTTGGTTTTGTCAAAGTTAATGGTGGTTACCGTATTGGCATAGGAAAAAAACCTTCTGTCCGGAAAATTCTCTCTATTGAGTCGTTCTTCAATCAAAGACACTTCATAGCGAAGCATTTTTCTCAAACGATTTTGGGTAACATATCGGTTTTTAGGTTCCTTACCGTAGATGGCATCGGAAAAATCTTTATCATAAGCCGACATGGCTTTTGCAATGGTGTTAGAAGCACCACCAACACGGAAAAACTGCCTAACCGTTTCCTGACCGGCGCCAATTTCGGCAAAAGTCCCGTACACGGAGGAGTCTAAATTGATGGTAAGTGCTTTTTGTTTTGGGGTAAGTTTATGTTCTAACAGGGACATTTCAAAATTTTTGTAAATTTACCAAAATTAACCCAACCTTGAAAATATGAAGTTAAAATTTTTAGGCACAGGAACTTCACAAGGAATTCCCGTAATCGGTTGCGAATGCAAGGTTTGCACCTCTACAAATCCTAAAGACCAGCGACTAAGAACCTCGGCACTCATCACCACCGACCATCTGCACAAAATCCTGATCGATTGTGGTCCCGACTTCAGAACTCAAATGTTAAACCAGAAAGAAAAAAACATAGATGCCATCCTGATAACACACGAACACAACGACCATGTCATTGGTTTGGACGATGTAAGACCCATACTGTTCAGGGGGAAAAGCTCCATGCCCATCTACTGCAACCAAAGAGTCGGCAACGAAATAAAACTTCGCTTTCCGTATGCTTTTTCCGAAAACAAATACCCGGGAGCGCCATCGTTTGATATTTTCGAAATGCAAGAAACCTTACATTTATTTGATGTTGAAATAGAAACCATCCATCTGTTGCACCATCAGCTTCCGATCTTAGGATTCAAATTCAACAAAACAGCATACATTACGGACGCATCCCTCATCCCTGAAGAAGAAAAATTGAAGTTGAAAAATCTTGATTTTTTAATTTTAAACTGCATTCGAAAAGAAAATCCCCATCCTGCACACTTTATTTTAGACGATATCCTTAAGCTTAACGCCGAATTGAAACCAAAAACTTTATACATCACCCATCTTAGCCACCATTTTGGCAAACATGAAGAAAACCACCAACTCCCTGACAATGTTAAACTTGCATTTGATGGATTAGAAATTGAACTATAAATTTCAAAAAAAATAAAAAAACTCTTGGAGTTTTAAAAAATACCCCTATATTTGCAACCGTAAAACAATAGCAGCCCAGGTGGCGGAATTGGTAGACGCGCTGGTCTCAAACACCAGTTCTTAGGAGTACCGGTTCGATTCCGGTCCTGGGTACACGGGAATCCCTCATAACGAAAGTTGTGAGGGATTATTTTTTTAGTGACTTCGCCAACAAGTTTTCAAGTGATCGTTGACCAAACCCGTAGCTTGTAAAAAAGCGTACACCACCGTCGAACCCATAAATTTGAAACCTCTCTTTTTTAAAAACCCAGCAATAGTATCCGATAACTCTGTTGTTGCAGGAACATCAGAACTGCTTTTAGGAAAATTCACAACAGGCTCACCTTCAACAAACGACCATATAAAATTAGAAAACGATCCGTATTCTTCCTGAATCTCTATAAACCGCTTTACATTGTTTATGGCCGCTAAAATTTTCAATCTATTTCTAATTATATCAGAATTCGACATCAATTCTTCCACCCTATCTTCATTATACCGAGACAATTTTACCACATCAAAACCATCAAAAGCATTTCGAAACCCGTCTCTTTTTTTCAGGATCGTATGCCAGTTGAGTCCCGCTTGAAAGACTTCAAGGATCATAAATTCAAAAAATATTTTATCATCAAAGACGGGATTTCCCCATTCTTCATCGTGATATCTTCTATACAAATCGTCCTTTTCGCACCAAGGACAGCGAAACCGTTCTGCCATCACACAAAATTTTCATCAAAATTACAGATTGTATTTTTGTTTTAATTTAATTTTAACATCATTTTCATAATTTATTAGCAAATAATCATTAAATTTGAGGTACACTAAAAATTCCACAAAATGAGCACCGAAAACAACAATCTAGAAAATTCAGCACACGATAAAAATTGGGTTGAACATGCCAAAAACTACATTGAAACCCAAAGGGAAAACAACGAAGAGCCCACCAAAGAAGGTTGGTTTGAGATTCTAAAAGAAGATTTGGTCGGCGGCTGGGACGAGATGGTAGAAACCTTTGCCGACACTTGGGAAGTAGCCAATAAAATGGTCGATTCTTTCTTCGGAATGGATAAAGATCAAAAATAAAATCAAAAAAAAAGTGGAGAATTACAGCGTGTAATTCTCTTTTTGTTTTGTACACCCAATAATTTCATTATTTTTGTTTTCAAAATATAAAAAGAATATGTCTTACGGATTACTAAAAGGAAAAAAAGGGATCATTTTTGGAGCTCTTAACTCCAGTTCCATCGCATGGAAAGTTGCAGAACGATGCCATGAAGAGGGAGCAGAATTCATCCTCTCCAACGCTCCTATCGCAATGAGAATGGGCGAAATAAACGAATTGGCCGAAAAAACCGGTTCCGAAATCATTGGTGCAGATGCCACATCCATGGAAGATTTGGGAAAACTTTTTGATGCAGCCGTTGCCAAATTTGGGAAAATCGATTTCATCCTGCATTCAATTGGGATGTCGGTTAACATCAGAAAAGGAAAACACTACACCGAATCCAACTACGAGTGGCTAGAAAAAGGCTGGGATGTATCGGCTGTTTCCTTCCACAAAGTAATGCGTACCGCTTGGGAAAAAAACTGCATGAACGAATGGGGTTCTATCGTAGCCTTAACTTACATCGCAGCTCAAAGAACCTTCCCAGAATATGGAGATATGGCCGACAACAAAGCCTATCTTGAAAGTATCGCTCGATCTTTCGGTTTCTATTGGGGCGAGAGAAAAGTACGAGTGAACACCGTGTCACAATCTCCTACACAAACCACTGCAGGTAGCGGTGTAAAAGGACTTTCCGGTCTATTGGGTTATGCCGAAGATATGTCACCACTAGGGAATGCAACAGCAGATGAATGTGCGGATTATTGCGTAACTTTATTCTCTGACCTTACCAAAAAAGTCACCATGCAAAATCTAAATCACGATGGTGGTTTCAGCAGCACCGGTGTTTCCATCAACATTGCTTCCAAATTTATGGAAGATTAATGCGATAAAAAATTACAGCAAGTCTATAATCCGTCCAGAATTGGGCGGATTTTTTTATATTCAAATCAAAGTTTACAGAATTACGAAAAATTCAATACATAAGCACAATGGCAAGTACTCTGCAATTATAAAATCCTGGAATAAAGTTTAAATCAAAAAACATTTCTTCATTCCATCAAAATATATTAAATTCGGGCAAATTAAAATCACATGTCATATTATCCACTCAATACCATTCCGGATTATTATGGAATGGACGCTTTATTAACCGAAGAACACAAACTGATCCGCCAATCTGTAAGAGAATGGGTTGAAAGTTTTGTAATGCCGCAGATTGATGAGGCCGCTCAAAACCACACCGACTTGCCCAATTTGATGAAAGAATTGGGAAAAATAGGAGCTCTCGGTCCGTACATCCCCACCGAATACGGAGGTGCAGGACTGGATCAAATTTCCTACGGACTTATCATGCAAGAGCTGGAAAGAGGCGATTCTGCCGTTCGTTCTACTGCGTCGGTGCAAAGTTCTTTGGTAATGTTCCCCATCAATGAATTTGGAAGTGAAGAACAAAAGAAAAAATACCTACCACAACTGGCTGCCGGAGAAATGATTGGCAGTTTCGGACTTACCGAACCCAACCACGGATCCGATCCCGGATCTATGGAAACCCATTTCAAAGACTGTGGCGACCACTACCTGTTGAACGGTGCAAAAATGTGGATTACCAACGCACCGCTTTGTGATATCGCTGTTGTCTGGGCAAAAAATGAAGAAGGAAAAGTACAAGGACTGATTGTGGAACGAGGCATGGAGGGCTTTACCACACCAGAAACCCATAATAAATGGAGCCTTAGAGCTTCAAAAACCGGCGAATTGGTTTTTGACAATGTAAAAGTTCCAAAAGAAAATCTCTTGCCAAAAGTAACCGGACTGAAAGGACCTTTATCGTGTCTAAACTCTGCTCGATACGGGATTTCTTGGGGCGTAATTGGTGCCGCTATCGATTGCTATTGCACAGCGGTACAATACAGCAAAGAAAGAAAGCAATTTGGAAAACCGATTGGATCTTTCCAACTTCAACAAAAAAAATTGGCCGAATTTTTAACAGAAATTACCAAAGCACAGTTGCTGTGCTGGCAATTGGGCAATCTTAAAAACGCTCATACCGCAAGTCCTGCACAAATCTCCATGGCCAAGAGAAACAATGTAAACATGGCGATAGAAATCGCAAGAGAAAGCCGACAAATTCTTGGCGGAATGGGCATCATGGGCGAATTCCCGATGATGAGACACGCCGCTAATCTGGAATCGGTAATCACCTATGAAGGAACACACGATGTCCATTTACTGATCACCGGTCTGGACATTACCGGTCTTAACGCATTTGGATAGACGAATCGGTATCGATTTTGGAAAATAAAAACAACAATTCAAAAGAAAACATGGAAAATAAAAATCTAAAAAAAGAACAATGGAAATTCGCATTGACCAAAGGCTTAAGATTTGGATTTTTATTTGCAATCCTCATGGCAATCATGGATTATTTCATCTTTAATACAGAAGACGAAGTAAAAAAAATAGTAGTAAGAAACTTAATACTATTTTTGGTGATGTCCATCCTTTACACTGCTTTGGGATATTTTGAATTCAAAAAGAAAAACAATCTTGATAAATTCCAAAGTCATAAATAATTTAAAAAAAATCCGCTTCAAGACAAAATGAAGCGGATTTTTTTTATGACGATGAAGATAAAATTTTAACTTGACACAAAGTCCAAGTCTGGATTTAGGATTTCCAGTATTATATTTTTTATGGACACCAAGGCATCATCCAGATTGCCTTTTTCAAAAACCAATTCAGCAGGACCACGATCTACTTGTGCAAAACTCCAAATGCCGGTTGAGATACTTTGCCCTTTAAATTCCGGCAATCGCTCTACCACAAACTGATAAATGCAAAGTTGCAAAGCTTGTTTTTTATCTTTATTTCTCAAATAATGTTCGTAATTTTTTTCATCAATTTTTAATTTCAAATTTTCAATTTTTGCAGTCTTATAATCCAAAATTCTCAATTGCCCATTCAACCGATCGATACGATCGATGTATCCGTGAAAATAAACTTTTTGAAGATCGTCCAACGGAAATTCAACACCCTCAAAATAATATTCCAGATCTACAATTTCCAAAGAATTACCATCCCCAACAAGATCGATGTCGTACTGTACAATTTGGTTCACCACTTTGGTAGCCATTATTTTATGAATGTAATTCATCCCGTTTTTATAAAATTCAGGCTGATGTTTCAGTTTTTCAATGGCAAAAGAAAGGGCAGCATCTACATTTTCTTTGGTTTTTAATAAAAATTCTGTGGTCAAAGTTTTTCCTTTTGCCTCTTTATACAAAAATTCCAAGGCAAAATGCACCAGGTTACCGTAACTTCTTTTGGACAGCTCCTCCTCCATTTCTACAGACTCTTTGGTATTCATCATTTTATTCAGATAAAAATCAATAGGATTGTACAAATACGAATTGAGATGAGAAACCGCTACCTTGGACTTCCACTCTTCTAATTGTTGCATTACGAAGGCCGTTTTTTGTACGGTCATCGGTTGCTGATCGATAGGTTCTGAAGAATTTTCGATGATGATGTGATCCATTGTATGTCCGGATTCCACCTCCAGTTGGGTAATAAAACGGCTTTTCTCTCCGGTATTCACCCCGGAAGACATGGCGTTGAAGAGCAGGCTCACCTTTTTGGCATCTTGTATCAAGCGGTAAAAATGATAGGCATAAATACTGTCGTTTTCCAAAAAAGTCTGCAGCCCAAACTCGGTTCGTACATCGTGTGGAAGATAGGTGTTTTGGGTATTTCCCAACGGAAGTTTGCCCTCGTTAACCGACAACATGATGATGTTTTCAAAATTAAGCAAACGGGTTTCTAACAGTCCCATAACCTGCAATCCCTGCAAGGGTTCTCCAATAAAATCGATGGATTCTTGGTTGACCAATTGATGGATCAAAACCTCCAAAGACTCCACATTTAATGGATGCGGATAGTTTTGAATTTGATTTCTGAGAACGGTAAACGCTTTCTCGAAATGGGCGATGTTTTCGTATATCACATCGTCCAAGGGTAGAAATTTCAGTTCTCGGCAATAGGATATCAGCAGCTCGATAAAATCGGTTACACCATCGGCTTTCAGCAACAAGTGATAGCAAGAAATGGTTGACAAATAACTTTCTAATATCTTGGGAGAAATAAAAATAATGTTTCTTTCTTCAATAAAATTCTTGAATTCTTGAATGTTAAGTTTTTCATCGTCTGTAAAAGGCAAGGCATCCAAAATGGAGATGATATCGCTGTAATAATACGAACCTGATTTTTTCAGAATTTGTTTTTGAAGGTAAAAAATCTGTTTTATCGCGTTAGAAAAAGCCAAATTTTTCAGGGGAAATCCCATGGTTATATTGATGTAATCGACCATGGAAAGGGTTTCTAAAGTGGCAGGCAACAGATTTTCGTCCAACAAGACCACAGCCGTTTTGGACCATTGATGGTTGGTGAAATTTTTAAAAATTTCCGGCAACACTTTGGCTTGAGAAACATTTCCGGACACTTCATAAATCCGGATGTCTTTTTTCTTTTCAAAATCGTTTTCGATCCAATTAAAAGCCCTGGAATCGTTAAATTCTTTCCAATCTTTATGTTGTCTTAGGAATTTACCCGCCTCTTGCCTATCATCATCAAAATAATACCTATCGGCCTGGAAATAACACAACGCCTTGTCCCATTGCAAAAGGGTTTTCACCAACTTTTCTTCAACGGGAGTTAGGGCATTAAGACCAGCAAAGACCCATATTTCCTTGGTTTTCTCGGCAAAATCAACCACTTTGGACTTGGCTTCAGCATGTATCATTCCGGATGTTGCCCAATTTTTTTCGCTCAATTTCTTCTTAAGTTCGGGTAGAAAACGGTTCATTTTTTTCCAAAAATCCAAAAATTTATTCCGTGGGGTTTCGGATTGTTCGGAAAGATTTTCGGCCCAAATCTTTATGCGCTCTTCATCCAACATAAAATCCAAAACGGCCTTATCATTTTGGGCAAATTTCTGCATATCGTCCCAATCTTTTAACAAAGTTGGAAACCATTTTAGGAAGCTTTCAAAATCTTCAGACGGATACAGATCATGGTACACCTGATAAGCAAAGAGCCACAAGGCAATGCCCGAAAGTTCTTGTTTCCCGGAAATTTTCCTCACCAAATCTTCAATGGTGAAAAACTGTGGCATAAAACCGGAATATTGATTTTCTTTTAAAATTTCTTTGATGAAAATCACCGGTCTTTTTCCGGGCAATATGATGTTAACTTGGGACAAGTCGCTGTGCTTTCCCAACAGATCTTTCATCATTTTATGTAGAAATTTCATACCGTTTTGTGTATTATTTAAAATTGAATATTAAAGTTTGAAAAATAAGAATTTCTTTAGAATTTGGATATAAAAAAAACCGTTAAAACGGTTTTAATAATTATTTTTTCTCGAAAATTATTCGACTACTATGCTTTTTTCTATCCAAACATCGTTGCCGGCATTGTCTTTTCCGTTCCAAAATTTGAATTCGTAAATCCCTGAAGTTTCTGGAGAAAAATTGAATTGTGTGTAATATGCTTTGTCTTGTGGACTGCAATTACCATCGGTTTTGTAATAATACGGAATTACTTTTCTTTCCATGCCCAACTTATCGAATTGATACCCGTAGAATCCTTCACATTTGGAATGCAGAGTAAAATAGGTCCTGATGCTCTGCACAGAATTGACCAACATGGTGTCGGAGTTGATCTTAAAACTATCGACTTTCAGCGGAGCATACGCCACAACCCTACCCTCATCAGGATCTCTGTGGTGGTCGCAAGAAATTGCCACACATCCCATCAACAATAAAAAAAGGGCTGAAAAACTGTACTTTAAAATTGCATTCATCCTTACAAAGTTTAAGAATTAAAATTACCTTTGGATAAATATACTACTTTTTTGGTTTCAAAAAACTCTTCTTCAAAAAAGGATTTCAACTGAAAAATCTCACACTTCAATCCTGCTAATTCTTCGGCAAGATCGCCTCCTTTTAAGTACAAAACACCGTTGTGCTTGGTGTTTATTTGTTCTTTTTCAAACTTCCCTTTTAGCCATCTCAAAAATTCCGGCATTTGAGTTACGGCTCTGCTGACAACAAAATGGAATTTGTCTTTCAATTTTTCGGCTCTTCCGTGTATTGCTGTTAAATTTTGGAGTCCAACACCTTCAGCTACCGCATTGACTACGGTAATTTTTTTACCAATAGAATCGATGAGGGTAAACTGGGTCTCTGGAAACAAAATCGCCAAAGGAATTCCCGGAAAACCGCCTCCAGTACCGATGTCTAAAACTTTTGTCCCCGGGGCAAAGTCCATGACTTTGGCTATCCCTAACGAATGCAGGATGTGTTTTTCGTATAAAGAATCCATGTCTTTTCTGGAAATGACATTGATTTTCTCGTTCCATTCGGTGTACAAATCTTCCAATTTTTGGAATTGATCTTTCTGTTTTTCGCTAAGATTAGGGAAATATTTATCGATGATTTCCGATTTCATAAGTATAATTTGAAAACGCAAATTTAAGAAAAACAAAATGGCAAATGTTTAGGAAAATCTTATCTTTGAAAAAAAGATTTTTTTATGGACAAATATTCAGCTCGTGTCAACAGAATGGGATTTTCGCAGACTTTTGTCATGAGCAATAAAGCTAGAGAAATGAAAGCCAACGACATCGATGTCATCAGCCTCACCTTGGGCGAACCGGATTTCGATGTTCCGGACACAATAAAACAAGCTGCTTTTGATGCCATCAACCAAAATTACAGCCACTACTCTCCTGTTCCGGGCTTTTTGGAACTGAGACAAGCCGTATGTCATAAACTGAAAAGAGACAACAATCTGGAGTACAAACCTACACAAATCTGTGTTTCTAACGGTGCCAAACAATCGATACTGAATGTTCTTTGCTCCATAATAGACGATGGTGACGAGGTGATACTGCCTGCACCGTATTGGGTGAGTTACGATGAAATGGTAAAAATGTTGGGCGGCATCCCGGTCTATGTTGAAACCACGATCGATACCGATTTCAAAATAACTGCAGAACAACTGGAAAAGGCGATAACCCCAAAGACCAAAGCACTTTTGTACAGTTCGCCGTGCAACCCTTCCGGAAGTTACTATACCCGAGAAGAGCTGCAATCTTTGGCCACGGTTATCGCCAAGCACAAAAAAATTACGGTGATTTCCGATGAGATCTACGAATTTACCAATTACGATAGAAAACACACTTCCATTGCCGAATTTCCTGAGGTCTATGAACAAACCGCCGTTATCAACGGAATGTCCAAAGCTTTTGCCATGACCGGTTGGCGCATCGGCTATTCGGCCTGTCCGGAATGGTTAGCAAAAGCCTGTGAAAAAATCCAAGGACAGATGACTTCCGGAGCCAACACCATGGCACAAAGAGCTTCTATTACCGCATTAGAAACCAATCCTGCAGAATTTCAATACATGATAGATGCCTTCCAAAAGCGAAGAGATTTGGTTTATGATTTAATTAAAGAAATCCCCGGTTTCAAGGTGAACTATCCCAAATCGGCTTTTTACTTTTTCCCGGACATTTCCTTTTATATAGGCAAAACCATTTGCAACAAAGAAATTAAAAACGCCGATGACTTTGCCATGCTCTTGCTAGAAGAAGCTCATGTAGGTTCGGTTGGTGGCGTTTCTTTTGGCAACCCCAACTGCATTCGATTTTCCTATGCTACCTCAGAAGAAAATCTTATAAAAGCAATGAGAAGGATTAAGGATTTTTTAACCTCAATTTAAAATCAATTAAAATTAATGTTATAGATTTTATTTATTGAATAAATTACAATCAATAGATAAATCTTAATATATTTGCATCATTAAAATTAACAACTAAAAAAAAGAGTACTTATGTCATTAGTAGGAAGAAAATTCCCAAGCATCACAGTAGATGCCATTTCAGAAATGGGAGACAATTTGAAAATCAACATCTTGGACGAAGCCGTTAACAACCAACAAAAAGTATTGTTGTTTTGGTATCCAAAAGATTTCACATTTGTTTGTCCAACAGAATTACATGCTTTTCAAGAAGCATTGGGAGAGTTTGAAAAAAGAAACACCAAAGTAATTGGAGCATCATGCGACACCAACGAGGTACACTTCGCATGGTTAAACACTTCAAAAGACAACGGAGGTATCGAAGGAGTAACTTATCCGCTTTTAGCCGACACACACAGACAATTGGCTAACACTTTGGGTATTGTAGATCAAGATTTCGAATACGATGAAGAAGGAAACGAGGCTTTCAGTGGGTCCAATGTAACTTACAGAGCTACATACCTCATCGACGAAACCGGAAAAATCTTCCACGAAGCGGTAAACGATATGCCATTGGGAAGAAATGTAAAAGAATTCTTAAGATTGATCGATGCTTATACGCATGTTCAAAAGCACGGTGAAGTTTGTCCTGCAAACTGGGAAGAAGGAAAAGACGCTATGAAAGCTGACAGAAACTCTACTGCTGACTATCTTTCTAAGCACTAATAAAATTTTGCAATGGGGTTTTCCTCGTCAAGTGGCAACCTCATTGCATTTTCTTCATTCTCCTTGAAGTTTTCTATACTTCAATCCTTTTTTTTAAAAATTAAAACAACCTTATCACTACAACAATATGTACACAGAAATTACTGAAGACAACCTACAACAATTGGTTGCAGACCAAGAAAAAGTAGTCGTGCAATACGGCGCAACTTGGTGTGGAAACTGCAGAATAATGAAGCCTAAATTCAAAAAATTAGCCTCAGAAAACGACAGCATTCCTTTTTATTATGTTGATGCCGAAAAACTACCTGAAAGTAGAAAAATGGCCAATGTAGATAACTTGCCTACTTTCGCAATCTTCCACAATGGAGAATTAAAAGGTCAGGTGCAAACCAACCAACAAGAAGGATTGATCGAGCTATTCAACCAACTTTAATTAAAAAATCACGGAATGAAAATCCCAATCATCAGACAATTGTACCAAAACCAAAGCGTAGAAAATCTCGAAAAAACTTTAGAAGTTTTAGAATCTTTTTGCGAATTTAGAGGGACCACCGAAGAGGATATGAATGTTACCGGAGAATTAATTACCAACATTTGTGGAGCTTTGGAAGTTCATAACAATGTAAAAAACGGCATGACCGATAGAGATGCTCTAAATGCTTTTTCACAAAAAGTATTGGGCAGCATTGACAAGTAATAAAAAAAACTCAATCTTTTGCAGATTGAGTTTTTATTACTATACTACAAGTCTAGAAAACTATACTACAAGTCTTGTAAAAAAGACATCGTATCTACATCATCTGCATAGGTATCCCAAGTTGGGAATTGTGCTTTTCCAAAATCCAAGGCAGACAAATTTAAAGCTTCATTTGCCACCACACATTGTATATTTTCTTCGTTTTCTGACAGGAAATTTTTCACCTCATCCAAATTTTCATAACGGCTGAAATTTAGGACAGCCAATGGCGAAAACAAAGCTTCATCTTCTTTTAACAAAACAAAATTATTATCCCAGAATTTTTCTTGGTTCAGAAGATAAATTGCCCGGTTATAATCGTAATTATTCGCGTACTGATGGTGGTTGATCACCTCTTTGAACGGTATAAAATTCTCAAACAAAAGATCCAGCTTCATATCCTTTGGGATAAACAAACGGGTCACATTTCTACAACCCAAACCGAAATATCTAAAAATATCTTCGGCTAAATTTTGCAATTGCTCGTCGGTTTCGGAGCCGTTCAAAACGGCTACAGAAGTACGATTTTTCCGTATGATTGATGGTGAATCTTTAAAATAATATTCCAAATATCGGGCAGTATTGTTGCTTCCTGTAGCGATGACGGCATCGTAATTTTGAAGCCTTTCCACCCATTCAAAACCGAGAGTACCATCGGAAAATTCATTCCATTTTTTCAACAAAAACGGCAACAAAAGGCGATCTTTAGAAGATAATTTTATCAAAGGGAAATTTCCACTCAATATCACAGCGACCACATCATGAAAGCCTACCATAGGAATATTTCCTGCTAAAATCAGTCCTATTTTTTTAGCATTTTTAGAAACCTGATAAGAATCAGTCCACGCCTTCAAATCCGTTTCGTTCATGATATTTGCCCAATGTTTCAGTGCAAACTTTTGATTTTCAATCGTAAACCAAGGATTTTCTATTTGTGATTTTCTCATCAATGCAAAAAATTCTTGCTCGATTTCGTTATAGAATTCGGATTCTTTTTCCAAAAAATCAGCAATAAAAAGTCCAAGCTTACAAAGTCCTAAAATCTGTTTTTCCATATAGTTTTTACCAAACATTTGGTTAAATATTCTTAAATTTGTGCAAATTTATAAAATTATATCAGCAATGGCGATTAAAATAACAGACGAATGCATCAACTGTGGAGCTTGTGAACCGGAATGTCCTAACAATGCGATCTATGAGGGAGCTGTAGATTGGAAAGCTTCTGACGGCACCGCTTTGAAAGGCATGGTAACCTTAAAATCTGGGCTAACCATGGATGCAGATGCACCACAAGAACCTGTAAGTGACGATGTCTATTTTATCGTAACCGATAAATGTACCGAGTGTATTGGTTTCCACGAAGAGCCACAATGTGCTGCAGTTTGCCCTGTAGATTGTTGTGTGCCGGATGAAGACCATGTTGAAAGTGAAGAAAGTCTTCTATCCAAAAAAGCATTCCTTCACGGAGAATAAAAAATCCAAGAAAACCCAACACAATAAATCCTAAATAAAAATGAAAAAACACAATTTCAGTGCCGGCCCCAGCATTCTTCCACAAGAAGTTTTGCAACAGTCTGCTGAAGCCATTTTGGACTTCAACGGCATGGGACTGTCCCTCATCGAAATCTCGCACAGAAGCAAAGATTTTGTAGCCGTAATCGAAGAAGCCAGAACCACCATAAAACGATTGATGAACCTTGGCGACGACTACGAAGTCTTATTTTTACAAGGTGGAGCCAGTTTGCAATTTGCAATGCTGCCCTTCAATCTAATGAAAATTGGTGGTAAAGCGGCCTACACCGATACCGGAGTTTGGGCTTCGGGCGCAATAAAAGAAGCAAAAAAATTAGGAACAGTAGATGTTGTCGCTTCTTCCAAAGAAGACCAATACGCTTACATTCCCAAAAACTATACCGTAGGATCCGACTACGATTATTTCCATTGTACTTCCAACAACACCATTTACGGAACTCAAATGAAAGATTTCCCCAATGTAGATACCTTGTTGGTTTGCGATATGAGTTCGGACATCTTCAGCAGAGTAATGGATTTTTCAAAATTCGATTTGATCTATGCTGGAGCACAAAAAAACATGGGCCCTGCAGGTGCTACCTTGGTGGTGGTGAAAAAAGAAATCTTGGGTAAAACCGGAAGAGACATCCCATCGTACCTGAACTATCAACTGCACATCGACAAAGAATCCATGCTGAACACACCGCCTGTATTCTCAATCTATGCATCGCTACTCACCTTGCAATGGTTAGAAAAAACCGGAGGAATAGCTGCAGCTGAACAAAGAAATACAGCCAAAGCCGAACTTTTGTACAACGAAATCGACAGCAATCCTTTATTTGTAGGGCATGCCAAAGTTGAAGACCGATCGTTAATGAATGTTTCCTTTAAACTGACCGACGAAAGCCTAAAAGATCGTTTTGATGAAGCTTGGAAATCTGCCGGCATCAACGGTCTGAACGGACATCGTACTTTGGGCGGTTACCGTGCCAGTCTGTACAACGCCTTGCCCATAGAAAGTGTACAGGTCTTGGTAGAGGTGATGAAATCCTTAAAATAAGCTAAAAAATTGAATCGATAAAAATTGAAGAAAATATGAAGATTTTAGCGAACGATGGAATTTCAAAATCTGGAGAAAACCTTTTAAAATCAGCCGGATTTACCCTTGTTGAGCACAAAGTTTCGCAAGAACAACTCATCAATTTCATCAACGAAAACCAAATAGAAGTCCTTTTGGTACGAAGCGCAACACAAGCTAAAAAAGACTTGATTGATGCTTGTCCAGGATTAAGAATAATTGGCCGAGGTGGCGTTGGTATGGACAATATCGATGTGGCCTATGCCAGAGAAAAAGGAATAAAAGTCATCAACACACCGGGAGCATCGTCTCGGTCTGTGGCCGAAATGGTTTTTGCCCATTTTTTCTCGCTTGCTCGATACTTGCACGATGCCAACAGAATGATGCCTTTGGAAGGCGACACCCAGTTCAACGCGCTGAAAAAGTCGTATGCCAAAGCTGTAGAATTGCAAGGAAAAACCCTTGGAGTAATAGGTTTTGGAGGCATTGGCAAAGAAGTGATCAAAATAGGAATTTCCCTAGGAATGAAGGTTAAGGTATTGACCAGAAATCCAAAAACGGAACAAATAGATTTGGAATTTTTTGATGGTCAGAAGGTAAATTTCACCATAACTTCCATGCAAGATTGGGCTGAGTTTTTAAAAGACACAGACTTCATCAGCATCAATACTCCAAAAACTGAAGGGTATTTGATCGATCAACCCCAGTTTGAACTCATGAAAGATGGCGTATATATTGTAAATACCGCAAGAGGAGGAACCATAAACGAAATGACGCTGTTGGAATATCTGGACAACGGAAAAGTAGCAGCTGCAGCCTTGGATGTTTTCGAAAACGAACCTCAGCCACAACTTTCTGTTCTGATGAATCCTCAACTTTCGCTTTCTCCGCATTTGGGAGGAAACACCTTGGACGCACAGGAAAAAATTGGAACAGAACTGGCCCAGCAAATCATCCTAATCCAAAAGACGCTATAGCCTATGCCTATTTTCAAACCATTTCGAGGAATACGACCGAATGATGATTTTATCGACTCTTTTCCTACGCACCCTTTGGATCATTTTACCCAAGAAGAAATCAATAAAAAATCTCAGTTGGACGACTCGTACATCCAAATGATAAAGCCGTATGCGGTGAGCAAGTCCAAAGATATCGATAGAAATCTGCGAAAAATAAGAACCAACTTCGAGGAGCTTTTAGAAGCCAAAAAACTGGTTCAGGACAATTCTGCATTTTATCTTTATGTACAAATCATGCCGGATAAAAGTGTTTTCAGAGGACTTCTGGGTCTGTCTTCTATTGAAGATTTTAGGAACGGAAAAATCAAAAAACACGAAAGTACCATCCCGCAGAAAAAGGAAAAGCTGGCTCATTATTTAGAGAAAGTAAACCTTCAGGCAGAACCGGTCCTACTCACCTATCCTTCCAACTCAAAAATTGAGTTGTTTATGAATATGGAAGAGAAAAATGTTCCGGTCATCAATGTTACCGACAGCCGAGGCATTCGCCATAAAATTTGGAGAATAGACAACCGTCTAAAAATCCAACAAATGAAGGAAGTTTTGGACCAGGTAGATTCTTTTTACATTGCCGATGGCCACCACAGAATCGGATCAACCGCCATCAATGCCAATTACCAAAAAGAGAAAAACAAAAAACACAACGGCAACGAAGGGTATAACTTTGTGTACAGTTTCATTGTGTCCAACCAATCCATAAAAATACACGATTACAACAGGATTGTTAGCGACCTGAACGGGATGACCAACAAGCAATTCCTAAAGGCATTGGAGAAAAACTTTATGATTCAGGAAAAGGGAGAAACGCCGTATTATCCGTCCAGGAAATTTCATCTCAGCATGTATTTGGACGGTAGATTCTACTCTTTGCATCTAAAAAATACCTGCAAAAAAGAAGACGACCAATACGACCAACTGGATCATTGTATTTTGGACAAATTTATTTTCCGAGATCTCTTGAAAATCGAAAATACCGACAGCTCCGAAAAGATCGACTACATCAAAGGGAACTCTAGTCCCGACGGAATTGTTGCCATGAAGGAGAAAATAGATGCCGGAGAGGGTGTTGTGGGTTTTGGTGTATTTCCGATCAGCTTCAATGACATGATCAAGATTTCCGACGAAAAATTATCCATGCCACCAAAGTGCACTTACATAGAGCCCAAATTGGTAACGGCTTTGGTCATGTACGATATGAAATAATTTTATATTTTAGTACTTTCAAAAGAAAAGTACATGAAAGTATATTTACTGATAATTCCACTCTTTTGGGGTGGAATTTTTTTTGGTCAAAAAAAGAAAATTCAAAAATACGACTACCCGACCGAATTCAAATCGATTTCCGACGAAATCCTTGCCAACGGCAAAGCCTATGAACAGTTACGAGAACTTACAAAAAGCATAGGCCCCAGATTTTCCGGCTCTGCAGGTCTTACAAAAGCCGAAAATTGGGCAGAAAAAAAACTTAAAGAATCCGGAGCCACCCATGTATGGAAGCAAGAAGTCCCGGTAAAAATATGGAAGCGTGGCCAAGAATCTTTGGAAATAAAAACCGGCAACGGTACTTGGAAAAAAATAAACATGACGGCTCTCGGAAGTTCGGAAGGGACAGATGGGAAAGATCTGGTGGGTGAAATTTTGTTGGTGAAAAACATTGACGAGTTCAATGCCCTGTCGTATGCCGATATCAAAGATAAAATTATATTTTTCAACATGGCTTTTGACCAAAAAATTGTAAATCCTGTGGAAGCCTACATGGAAGTCGGAAAATACCGATGGGCCATTCCGGCGGCTGTATCCAGACGAGGTGCCAAAGCCGTGATTACCCGATCCCTCACTTCGGCCTTTGACGATGTCCCACATACCGGAAGCATGAGTTACGATGCCGATGACAAGAATAAAATCCCGGCTCTTGCCATTGGTGCAAAGTCGGCTGATGAACTGGAACAGGCTTTAAAGAAGCAAAAAGTTTTGGCAAAGATCAACACCACCTCTTCGTTTAGCGAGACCAAAACCAACTACAACATCATCGGCGAAATTCCCGGTAACAAGGACAACAATGTGATTGTGGTTGCTGCCCATTTGGACTCTTGGGACATCTCGGAAGGTGCGCACGACAACGGCGCCGGTGTTGTACATTGCTTGGAGGTACTGAGGGCTTTCCAGAAAATAGGATACAAAAACAACCATACCCTTCGTGTGGTGCTGTACACCAACGAAGAAAACGGAGTGAGCGGTGGCGACATCTATGCCCAACAGGTAAAAAAGAAAGGCGAGAGGCATCTTTTTGCGATAGAAAGTGATGCTGGAGGATTTTCGCCGCGAGGGATTTCTTTGGACATGATCCCCGAGAGAAGGCGACAGGTGTTTGCTTGGAAATCGTATTTCTTACCTTATGGCGTTTATGATTTCGACCAAACCTACTCGGGACAAGACATACAGCCTTTGAAAAAATTGGGCATTCCGTTGGCGGAGATTGTACCGGACACGCAACGGTATTTTGACATCCACCATACTTCTGAAGACACCTTTGACAAAGTAAACCGACGAGAGTTGCTTCTGGGTGCGGTAACTATGGCACAAATCGTGATGATGATCGATAGAAATTGGTAAAAATAGCTTCTTGTTTGGACGGGCAGTTGTACATTTGCATAAATAAATTTTTTGTTGATGAATAGCATAGACCTTATTGTTTTTGACCGCGAGAAAGTAAATTTTGATGATGTTTTGTTGAACGACAAAAACAAAAAAGAACTGCAACAGTTGTTGAAAGAGTTTCGCTACATTGACGAGCTTAAGAAATACAACCTTCCTGTTAACAATAAAATACTTTTGCACGGGCATTCGGGTTGTGGAAAGACCATGACTGCCAAAGCGATTGCCACGCATCTTAACCGTCCTTTGTTGGTTTTGGATCTGAGCAATTTTGTTTCGCCAAGGATTGGTGAGACCTCGAAAAATTTAAAAATGGTTTTTGAAAAAGCGGAACGGGACAAGGCTGTACTTTTCTTAGACGAGTTTGACCATCTTGGAAAAATGCGCGACAACGACGACCAAGATGTGGGTGAAATGCGGAGATTGGTGAACTCGCTGATCCAAATGATTGATAAGGTTTCGGACAAGACTTTGCTTATTGCTGCTACCAACCACATACAGATTTTGGACACGGCGCTGCTAAGAAGATTTCAGTTAAAAATTGGGTACGAAATGCCTAATGAGGAAGTTTTGGATGGTTATTACGGTACTTTGTTGGCGGATTTTCCGGAGGAGTTGCGACCGCTAAACAGGCAATACGGAATTTCTTTTGCCGAGGCTAAAGATCTGGTGTACACATCGATAAAATCTAATCTGATTGATAAATTGGAAAGTGAAAATTGAGTTTTTTCTAAATTTATAATGCAGAAGTCTTATAAAACTTTTTAAACGCAAAGTTGCAAAGGGTTGTTTTGCAATTAATTGTGAATTCTTTTTCAGTTCGAAAGGGAATTGTGTTTGTTAAAAAAAACACATAGGGACATAGGATATTTAGGAATTAGGTTGCATAACGACACATAGGGTGTCCGTCTTAGACGGACGAAACGAATAAATAATCTGTTGAATGTTTTTCAGTTCGAAAGGGAATTGTGTTTGTTAAAAAAAACACATAGGGACATAGGATATTTAGGAATAAGGTTGCATAATGACACATAGGGTGTCCGTCTTAGACGGACGAAACGAATAAATAATCTGTTGAATGTTTTTCAGTTCGCAAGGGAATTGTGTTTGTTAAAAAAAAAACACATAGGGACATAGGATATTTAGGAATAAGGTTGCATAACGACACATAGGGTGTCCGTCTTAGACGGACGAAACGAATAAATAATCTGTTGAATGTTTTTCAGTTCGAAAGGGAATTGTATTTGTTAAAAAAAACACATAGGGACATAGGATATTTAGGAATTAGGTTGCATAACGACACATAGGGTGTCCGTCTTAGACGGACGAAACTCAAATGTAATTTGTTGATAAAACCACATGAATCTTGAGTTGATTTCTAAATAAAAGTCTATAATCTCGTAGGGTGTGTTGGGTTCTGGGATCCTAGCCCCGATTGCAGCGGCATCCTTTTGTGGAGCCCTGCGGAACAAAAGATACAGCGGAAAGCGGGAAATAGCTCCTAAAAAAAATGAAGGTTAGTGGTGTGTATTGTTTGGGGTGGTCATAAATTGTCCAGGGGCGATTTTATCTTTCTAAGTGTTTGGTCGGTGACGGAGGTGTAGATCATGGTGGTTTTGATGTTGTTGTGTCCGAGAAGTTCTTGTACAAAGCGGATGTCTGTGCCTTGTTCTATAAGGTGTGTGGCGTAGGAGTGGCGGAGTCCGTGGATGCCTACTTTTTTGTTGATGTTGGCTTTTTTCATGGTGTTTTTGAAGACCAATTGTGCGGAGCGGACGGAGTATTGGCCTCCAAATTGTCCTTCGAAAAGGTAGTTTGCGGGTTTGTATTCTTTGTAGTATTCGCGTAGGTCTTCTAAGATGGATTGTGGGAGGTTGACACAGCGGTCTTTTTTTCCTTTTCCGCGGCTTATGATGACTTGCATGTTTCCGGAGTCTATGTCGGAGATTTTGAGGTTGACCAATTCGCTGACGCGAAGTCCCATTCCGTAGCACATTTTGAGGAGCAATTTGTGTTTGTTGTTTTCTACAGCTGCGAGCATTTTTTTGATGTCTCGGGTTGAGATGGATTTGGGCAGGAGGCTTGGTTTTTTGGGTCTTGGGATGTCGAAAAACATTTTTTCTCGGTGCAGGACTTGTTCGAAATAGAATTTTATGGCGTTCATCCTGCTGTGGATGAGGTTTTCGGACAGCTTGAGCTTGTCTATGCAGTAGTAGAAGTAGGATTTTAGTTTTTCGGGATCGAGATTGTCTACATCGTGGTTTTTTAGAATTTTGAGCAATTGCATAAACTCGTTGTAGTAGGTTCGGATGGTATTTTGGCTATAGGCTTTTAGTTTGAGTTGTTTTACAAAAAGTTCCATTGCTGCAAGATTGTTGGGGTGTACGGTGCCTATTGCGGTGTTGCTATAGAATTTTTCGGGTAGTTGAAAGTGTTTTCTGTGGTTGGGGTTGTCGTCTACATACCATTTTTTTTCGGTGTTGCTCCATTGTGCTTTAATTTGGTTTTTGACATAGTTTTTTGTGGGCAAATTGTAGGTAAAATTTATCCAAATAATTTCTTTTCCTTTGTGTGTCCCTGGGGAAAAGGAGATGTTTTTGGGTAAAGCTGGGTATGTATTTTCATCCGGCATTGCCTTCGCATTTTACATTGTTGATGGCTACAAAATTAGAAATAATATTTTGAATGTATACAAAAAACGAAATAAAATACGAAGTAAAAAAAGCGCAACAAGCCATCTTATCTTATTGATATACAGTATATATTGCGGACTCAACAAAAATAATTATAAAAAAACTTGTACAAATCAAAAACCTTCGTATATTTGAGCGTTAGCAGAAATTTTAAACAAACATTATTCATAATAAGAAATGAAGAAAATAATTTTACCAATTTTAATTCTTACAGCGCTTTCAATTCAAAGTTGTACCGTAATGAAAGTATCTGAAAAAAAGCAAGATGGATATTTTGAATCATCCAAAAAAGCTGATATTTTAGTAAATCAACCTTTTGATTTAGATAGTAACAAGCAGTTACTTGTTGTTCCTAATAATACTTTTATGAAAGGAATGGCTGAAAAAATAGGCTACTTTGATAAAGTAATTACTTTTGAAGATTTAGAAAAAGATATTATAAAGGATGGAAAACAAGATGAAGTTGGAGCATTGACTGGAAAAATTGGAATTAATAATGTATATAGAAAATACAAAAAATTTCTTTATCTAAAATTTGATGATAATAAAGAGAAAAGTAAAAGAATTCAACTGAAATTAGTAAATCCCGAAAATTTTGATGAAATTTTTGTTGGAGATACATTATATGATGATTTTTGGGTTGGTGTAAATGATCAAAATACTTTCAATCCTTTGTTTAATGCTTTAATAACTTATATAAAATCTAACTCAAAAACTTACGGAAAATAAAAACTTCTGCTAACATTGTATTGGCAAAATGCGGGAGGAAGTACAAAGTTGAAGTTTTGGAAAAATATTCCGCCGATTGCTTTTCCGTATTGATTATTTTTGTAATTTAACAATCCGAAAAAAGCATCGGCTACGTTCAGTCTAAATTGAACTTTTCGTTCCATTTAGCCCGCACTTCGCCAATACTTTTTCCGTTACCTGCAAGCATAAAAAACCAAACCGTAAATTCAAGAAACTAATGAAATCAAAAAGTTTATTTTCTTTTATTGTAACACTTTTCCTTATTTATGGATGTTCGTCTAACAGACAAGCAGATGGAAAATCAAATATTTTGGCTAAGAACGACATAAATATACGGGGCGACTTCCAAAATTATTTTGACAGTTGCGGAGTTGAAGGCACAATTGCTATTTATGACATTAGAAATGATAAATGGATTGTATCGGACACAGTTGGATTAGAAATTGAAACGCTTCCAGCATCTACATTCAAGATTATAAATTTATTGATTGCTCTTGAAACTAATACTATCAAAGATGAAAACGAAATAATAAAATGGGTTGGTAGTACAGATACAGTTAAGTATGGTTATAGACCCGAAATTTATCACGATATGCCAGTCAAAGAAGCCTTTGAATTATCAGCAGGTTGGGTTTTTGTAGAACTTGCAAAGAAAATCGGAAAAGATACCTATAGAAAACACCTCGCAGAGAGCAAGTATGGAAACAATAATTTATCCCAAACTGAAGCCGATTTTTGGAATTTTGGAGACTTTGCAATTTCGCCTAAAAATCAGGTCGAATTTGTAAAATCTTTTTATGAAGAAAAATTACCCTTTTCTAAGCGAAATATTGACATTGTTAAAAACGTAATGATTACGGAACAAAATGAAGAATATACTATAAGGGCTAAGACAGGTTGGACAAGGGAAAATAACATCAATACAGGTTGGTGGACAGGGTACATTGAGACCAAAAATGGGACTTATATTTTTGCAACAAGACTTTTACAAGACAGAAAAATGAAAAGGTCTGATTTCGGAAGTTGCAGAAAAGAAATTACCAAAAAAGTATTTAAAGACTTGAATATAATTTAAAAGAATGCCAGCAGGTAACAGGCGTTTGGCTCAATGGCGGGTGACGTGGTTAATTGAACATTCTACCTCGCATCAACTTTTGTGGTGTATTGACAGTTTTGTGCTCCAAAATCCGCCACTGCGCCAAGCGCCAAACCGTTGTCCGTAATATTTGAGGAGCGTTATCAAATCGAAGATTTTGAAAATTTGATTTTTTTTTGACCTCTACCCTGCTGATTCCTGAATTTTATGCCGAATAATTTCTGCGTGAAAATTTGAAAAATTGAGCTGAAATTCATGCTGAAAATTATCCTGTTGATTTTCGAAAAATTGTGCTGAATCTCATGCTGAAAATAAATCCGTTTTGATCGTGCTGATTTTTAAAATATTGGGTTGAGGAATCCTGAATATCTGTCTGAAAAATTGAAATTAACTTGGCGAAAATTATCAGTCGGAATTTCTTTGGAAATACGCTTCTTTTCTCTTTGTCGTCCTTGATTTTCAACTTCTCGAACTGAATTTAACCCAGTTAAATTCGCCCTCGAATTGAAAATACTACGGACAACAGACGGTTTTGTGAAATGCGGAGGTCAGGCTCTTGCGTTGAAATTTTTGAGATATTATTCGCAAAAAGCCATTTTCTTTTCCTAATTTTTGTATTTTAGCAAAAGGAAAATGGCTTTTTGCTTGGTGTTGAGATTGCATAAATACTTGATAATCAAAGTCCGCACTTCACAAAGCCGCAAACCGTTGTCCGTAATTCCCCTACTCGAAAACGAAGTTGTTTTTAGGTGCTAACGAGAGAAATTTCTACTATTTTTGATAATCAAATAGTTGAAAAATTGAAAATCATAACCATCTGATTATCAACATTAAAAATTAACGTTAGTCAGAATATTTAAGGAGCGTTATCAAATTGAAGATTTTGCAAATTTGAATGTTTTTTTGACCTCTACTCTGCTGATTTCTAAATTTTATGTCGAATAATTTCTGCGTGAAAATTTTAAAAATTGTGCTGAAATTCATGCTGAAAATTATCCTGTTGATTTTTGGAAATTGTGCTGAATATCATACTGAAAAATATTCCGTTTTAACAGCGCTGATTATTAAAATATCGGGCTGAGGAATCCTGAATTTGTGTGCGTGAAAAATTTAAATTAACTTGGCGAAAATTAACTATTGAAAATTCTTTGGAAATACGCTTCTTGTCTCTTTGTCGTCCTTGATTTTCAACTTCTCGAACTGAATTTAACCCAGTTAAATTCGCCCTCGAATTGAAAATACTACGGACAACAGACGGTTTTGTGAAATGCGGAGGTCAGGCTCTTGCGTTGAAATTTTTGAGAAATTATTCGCAAAAAAGCCATTTTCTTTTCCTAATTTTTGTATTTTAGCAAAAGAAAAATGGCTTTTTGCTTGGTGTTGAGATTGCATAAATACTTGATAATCAAAGTCCGCACTTCACAAAGCCGAAAACCGTTAGCTGTAATTTAACAAATCCTCGTAACTTTGACAATTATGGAAATATTAGAAAACTTAGACACACTACTAAAGACTTTTTGGTTTGTGGCCATTCCGACAAGTTTAATTTTTATCATTCAGACAGTAATGACCTTTATGGGGACAGATTCTTCTGATGGACTGCAACCAGACTTTGACGGAGATTTGAACGGTGCTGACGCACCGTTTCAACTTTTTTCTCTCAGAAATTTAATAAACTTTCTGCTAGGTTTTAGTTGGACAGGAATATCATTTTATACAACAATTTCCAATAAACCTTTATTGATAGTTTTATCGCTTGTTGTAGGAGTTCTTTTTGTTTATTTGTTTTTCATAATTATTAGACAAGTGCAAAAATTAGCAGAAGACAACTCCTTTAAAATTACAAATACACTTAACAAAACTGCAGAGGTTTACCTAACAATCCCTGAAAACAAAAAAGGAAAAGGGAAAATAATGATAAGCGTAAATGGTGCTTTTCACGAACTGGAAGCAATGACAGAAAATGACAAAATACAATCAGGTGCAGTAGTAAAGGTTGTAAGAATAGAAAATGACAATATCTTAATAGTAGAAACAATTTAATCAAATCAATATGACTCCAATAATAATTATCGTAGTTGCAGCAGTAGTTCTTTTTGTAACAATTTCCGCTTTAGTTTCAAGGTATAAACGTTGTCCGTCCGACAAAATCTTAGTGATATATGGACGAACTGGCGGAACATCAGCAAAATGTGTCCACGGTGGTGGAGCATTTATTTGGCCAGTAATTCAAGACTTTGCTTTCTTGGATTTAAAACCACTATCTATTGAAGCAAATCTTACAAATGCCTTGAGCCGTCAAAACATCAGAGTTGATGTTCCCTGCCGTTTTACTATTGCAATTTCAACTGAAACCGACAGTATGAATACTGCCGCAGAAAGATTGTTGGGCTTGTCATCAGAACAAATTCAAGAACTTGCAAAAGACATTCTGTTTGGACAATTGCGTTTAGTTATTGCAACAATGACAATTGAAGAAATTAATTCAGACCGTGATAAATTTCTTGACAACATTTCTAAAAACGTTGACAGCGAGTTAAAGAAAATTGGTTTAAAATTAATCAACGTAAACGTAACCGACATCAAGGACGAATCAGGTTATATTGAAGCATTAGGAAAAGAAGCAGCAGCAAAAGCAATTAATGAGGCAAAAATTAGTGTAGCCGAACAAGAAAAAATTGGAGAAACCGGAAAGGCATTAGCCGACAGAGAGAAAGACACTCAAATTGCAGAAACCCACAGAGACAGGGACGTGAAAATTGCAATAACGCAAAAGGATAAGGAAATTAGCATTGCAACAGCAGTAAAGGATGAAACAATTGGTAAAGCCGAAGCACAAAGAGATACAAGGGTAAAAACATCAGAAGCAAACGCAATAGCTATCAAAGGAGAAAATGAAGCGAAAATCGCTATTGCCCAATCAGAAGCAAACAGAAGAGAAAAAGAAGCTGAAGCATTACGCATTGCATTAGCATCTGAAAAAGTTCAACAAGCTAAGGCATTAGAAGAATCTTATTTAGCTGAACAAAAAGCTGAGTTAGCACGTTCCGAAAGAGAGCGTTCAACCCAAATTGCCAACATTGTAGTTCCAGCCGAAATAGCTAAGCAACGTGCTATTATTGAAGCACAAGCAGCCGCTGAAACAATTAGAGAAAATGCGAAAGGTGAAGCTGATGCGATTTACGCAAAAATGGAAGCAGAAGCAAAAGGTTTGTTTGAGATATTGACTAAGCAGGCAGAAGGTTACAAAGATGTTGTAGCTGCCGCAGGTGGAGACCCAAATAAAGCGTTCCAGCTATTATTAATTGAAAAATTACCTGAATTAGTTAAGACACAAGTAGAAGCTGTTAAGAACATCAAAATAGACAAAATTACTGTTTGGGATTCTGCAAACGGACAAGGCGAAAACGGAAATTCTTCGACAGCTAATTTTGTGTCAGGAATGATGAAAACAGTTCCACCACTCAACGACTTGTTTAATATGGCTGGACTTAATTTACCAACCTATTTAAAAGGTGCAGACGACCAAAACAAAAAGGACGAGGGAACGAAAGAATAAACTACAGCTAACACGGGTTTTGCGTCAGGCGGGGTGACGTGCAAACTTCCAGCTTTGTGCTTCTATTCAAGTTCAGTGCTGGTTGACAGTTTTGTGCTCCGAAACCCGCCCGAACGCAAAGCCCGAAAACGTTGGCAGAAATGGTCTGAAAACGGGAATCCAAAGTAGTCAACAATTAAAAAAATTCTAACACAAAAAATTTGTTGACTATGATGAAAAACAAAAAACTGAAAATTTTCGTTTATCTGACTGTTCTACTAGGCTTCTTAGTCTCGTGCCGAACAGATTTTATAAACGAACAAACCGTGAAGAACAACAACTCTTCTTCACTTACTTCTAGGAGAATTTCTTTACAAGAAAGTTCTCACCGACAGAGATTATCTCCCAAACTTTCGGAACTGAAAAAAAATTTGAACAATGAAAACATATCCGGAAAAAGTATTAATTTAGGAGATAGTATAACTATTAACACAAATGATATTATCATGATGGAAAATGGAACAAACTTTCATACCTATACTTTTCGTATTAATAGAAATAACCCACCACCAAATGCACCCATTGAAAATTTACTATTAACACCTAAATCTGATGGTAGCTACGATGGATATTGGATAACTTTCAATTTAAATGAACAAGAAAAACTAAAAATTCTCAATAATGAAAAATTAGATTTAAGAAATAAAACAACAGTAACAAAGATTGAGAACACTGGAAATACTAGTTTATTTTCAAAAGCATGCATACCAACATATATAAATATTGCTGTTAGATGTGGCGGTGAGGAAGGGCATATGCCAGGTGAACCATGTCCACACATCGGAACTAATTTAGCTGCTTATTGGACATATGTTGTTGTATACGATTGTTTTGACACAGTAAGTGACCCTATTTCAAATATTTATCCAACTGAACCAATCCAAGGCGGGAGTGGCATTTTTTCATGTCCTGATTGCCCTGCTCCCGAGCCTTGTGTACAAGTACCAACATCGCCAACGCCTTCAACAGCAATTACAGATGCAAACGGTTGTGTTGTGGGTTTGCCAACAACACCGAATATAGATTTAATTGGTAATGATGAATGCTCTAAAGCAAAAAATGGTATCTATAAAGCAAATAATATATTGAAAGACCCAAAGGTCAAAACCAATATGACAAATGAACTATCTAACAAAATAGCAGAACCAAATGAATGGGCTGTCGGAGTTGGACATGATGCTAATGGATATCATGTAACAGCACCTTCTGCAGGTGGCGTAAATCAAGGAACCATTCCTAAGCCCATTGGCAACTATGTTGCTGACGGGCATACTCATGCTGGTGGATATGGAGATCCTTCTGGTGGAGATTTCTATAAAATGCTTTCATTACTACCTGCAAATCCACAATTTAATCAAAGATTTGTTTTTGGAGATTATTTTGGAACTACTCAAATTTATGCTCTAGTCGTCAATGACAGAAGTTTAGCTGCTGCTTTTTTATCGCAATATTCGGAAGCAGATAATTTTGACTCTGTAAAACATAGTTTTAAAATAGAAAGCGAAGTAGGTATAGATTATTTCAAAGTTAAGGATTTGTACGCAAAAGGCACGTATATCAATGATGCTAATGAGGATTATACTTCGGGAGCAATTGCGATGGCATATATTTTGGAGAAATTCAATACAGGTTTGGTTTTGGCAAAAACAGATGCTAATGGAGACCTAAAAAAAATAAATGTTAAATTAGGAGAAATAGTTGTCCCTAACAGTACAATAATCCCAAAAGAAGGAATCATGGTTACAAAATGTCCATAAATTATTTAATTAAATATTACAAAAATGAAATCACTTTTTATAAAAATTATCTTCTCTATATTTATGATTTTTGCAGTTGGCTGTAAAGCACAAACTGTAAATGATTATATTACATTTTACAATAGTATTAGTCCAAAACTAAATACTCTCGCCAACAATAAATCCCAATATATTGGGCAAAATTTTTCTTTGTTTTCTAATGCATTATTAGCCAACAACGTTTCAATTGATAATATCGGTTATCATTTAAAAACTCATAATAGCAAGAAGTATTTTAGTATAACATTATATTTCTGTACTGATAAACTTTTCTTCATTGGTTCGAATCAAAAATTTCAAGTTCCCGTAGTTTGGGTTACATTTGAAAACGAGATACCATCTTCCATAAAAAGTATGGTGTTACAATATGAAGGAGTATGGAACTTTCAGTTTGAACAATTCTTTGCCAATATGAAAATTGAGAAAATAGAATTCATTGGCATTAATGGTTATGACAATCTTGATAGGACACCCAAATAACCACTTCTGCCAACAGACGGTTTTGTGAAATGCGGAGGTTAGGCTCTTGCGTTGAAAGTTTTGAGAAATTATTCGCAAAAAGCCTTTTTCTTTTACAAATTTTTGTATTTTAGCAAAAGAAAAAAGGCTTTTTGCTTAGTGTAGAGATTATATAACTACTTGATAATCAATGTCCGCACTTCACAAAGCCGCAAACCGTTGTCCGTAATATTTGAGGAGCGTTATCAAATTGAAGATTTTGCAAATTTGAATGTTTTTTTGACCTCTACTCTGCTGATTTCTAAATTTTATGTCGAATAATTTCTGCGTGAAAATTTTAAAAATTGTGCTGAAATTCATGCTGAAAATTATCCTGTTGATTTTTGGAAATTGTGCTGAATATCATACTGAAAAATATTCCGTTTTAACCGTGCTGATTTTTAAAATATTGGGCTGAGGAATCCTGAATTTGTGCGTGAAAAATTGAAATTAACTTGGCGAAAATTATCAATCTGAAATTCTTTGGAAACACGCTTCTTTTCTCCTTGTCGTCCTTGATTTTCAACTTCTCGAACTGAATTTAACCCAGTTAAATTCGCCCTCGAATTGAAAATACTACGGACAACAGACGGTTTTGTGAAATGCGGAGGTCGGGCTCTTGCGTTGAAATTTTTGAGAAATTATTCGCAAAAAGCCTTTTTCTTTTACAAATTTTTGTATTTTAGCAAAAGAAAAATGGCTTTTTGCTTGGTGTAGAGACTGCATAAGTACTTGATAATCAAAGTCCGCACTTCACAAAGCCGCAAACCGTTGTGTGCTAGTCACAAAAAACAGTAATAAAACCAAAATTCGTAAATAAACAAAATTCTAAAAAATATAAAACTTAAAGTCTGAATTTGCCGAAAAAAGACTTAAAAGAGAAGTAGGTTAAACAATTAAAAAATTTTATGAAGAGAACATCTATTTTAATTCTTGGTGCAGTTGCATTATTGACATCAAGTTGTGCTTCAATCGTAAGCAAAAGCAGTTGGCCAATTGCAATCAACAGCACACCTTCTGAAGCTAAAATTTCAATTACTGACAAAAAAGGAGTTGAAATTTATAATGGCTACACTCCAGCAAATATCAAACTAAAATCAGGAAGTGGTTTTTTCAGTAAAGCAAGATATCAAATAAAATTCACAAAAGATGGTTACGAGTCCAAAACTGTACCAGTAGAATTTAAACTTAATGGTTGGTATTTTGGTAATATTTTATTTGGAGGTTTTATTGGACTCTTAATTGTTGATCCAGCAACAGGTGCCATGTATAGAGCTGAAAATGATGCATTCAACGAAACTCTGTTAAAAAATGCAAATATTGGAGCAGTGGATAAACCAAGTCTAAAACTAATTGATATAAACGATTTGTCAAAAGATCAAAAAGAAAAACTAGTAAAGTTGTAATTTAAAGTAAAGTCGTTGAAATTTTCAGCGACTTTTTAATTTTTTAATACCAGATGACCAGCACACAACAAGCAGTTTGGCGCAATGCGGGGGAAGTAACCAATAGAAAAATTTTAAACATTTATTCGCCATTGCTTTTTTATTTCACTATTTTTCTTAATTTAGTTGCATAAAAAAGCAATGGCTTTTTTTAGTGATAATAGAAAAAGTTTAACCATCAATCCCGCACTGCAGCCAAGCTGCTAGGCGTTATATGCCATTTTAGGGCGACAGTACAAAGATAGACAATAGTAATAAATATTGAACATTTTTTTGTATCTTTACGCAATTTTATAGTCCAAAATATGAGCGAAGAATTAATTCAAAGAGGTCTTACTAAATCGGGTTTACCATTCGGTAAATATGAATTATTTAATATAGGTGGTACTAATATATTAAATCTTGTTAAATATAAAATTATCTCACAGAAAGACTACTTAGAATATTCACAAAAACAGCCAGATATAATAATTGTTGATAGAAGAAATAAAAAAAATATTCAAGTTATTGCTGTAATTGAATTTAAAAACATTAGTGAGCTTGATAATGATAGAAAAATAAAAAAAGCATTAGAACAATGTAATAATTATTGTGAAGTTGTCCATTCTAAAATCGGAATAGTAACTAATGGGATAAATTTCTTTTGGATAAATCCACAAACTAAAATTGAGAATAGTGAATATGTATATTTAGACAAAAAATCAAATAAAAAAAGAGGTTTCTCTTTTATAAAAGATGAAAAAGATAATAAACTTAATGCAATATTCGACCAAAATTCAATTGATTCAATTGAATTAATTGAATTGATTTTTTCAACAATATCAAGCGAAAATAATAACTTAATAAAGGGCAGTCTAATAAGCCCTGCATTATTAGCAAAAAAAGTATGGCAATCTGTTTGGTTAGCTACAGGCGATGACCCCAAAAAATGCTTAATGACTTTTACTGAACTTTTCATTTTTAAATTTTTAAGTGATTTGGGAATATTAACAGTAAATGATGACGGTATCCCAATTGACTTTAAAACTGTTTATAGCAGAGGTAATTTAACTTGTTTAAAGTATTATCTATCTAGTGTAAGACCACACATAAAAAAAATGTTTCCTGCATCAGAAACAGACCCGACAACCATTATAAATGGGTTAAGTCTAAAAAAAGGGCAAAACCAAGACGAATTATTTTTTGATATATTAAAATCGTTTGAAGAATATGGGGAGTTAAAAAACATAGACCCATCTTTTAAGAGTAGGTTGTTTGAAGATTTTTTAAAAGGTACTACAGGTAAAAAACAATTAGCCCAATTTTTTACGCCTCGAAATGTTATTAAGGCTATTGTAGAAATGGCAGATGTAAAAAATTTGCCAGAAGATGCTAAAATATTAGACCCTTCAGGTGGTGTTGGTGGTTTTATAATAGAAAGTATTTTAAATAGAATAATAAATAATAAAAAAGATTTTCATTTTGATTCGACAGAATTAACATCTAAAATTAATTACTTAGCTTATGATTTTGATGAAATTACAATAATTCTTGCTAAAGCCAATTTATTGTTATGTCTAACAGAAATACTTGAAAAAAACCCAACATTAACCGAAGAACTATCTAAACTACTTCATAAAACATTTAGACTTACAAATAAGCAAATTATAGGTTCTCTTGAAAACAGAAATGAGAATGAATTTGATTTGATAATGTCAAATCCACCATATGTTAGTAAAGGGTTAGCATTATATAAAAAATATATAAAAGATAATGGGCTTTTAAATTCTTATTATAATATATCATCTGTCGGAAAAGAAGGTTTATTTATCCAAAAAATTATACGAGAGTTAAAACCAAATAATAGAAGCAAGGCGTTTATTGTTTTACCAAATGGTTTTTTTTATAGACCTGCTGATAATGATTTGAAAAAATACTTAATTGAAAATTGTTATATTGACTGTATTATTTCATTACCTGAGAAAACATTTTATGCTACTAACAAGAAAACATATATTTTAGGGATTACAAAAAAAGAAGATAAACAATTAAAACAATCACATAAAGTATTGTGTGGTTTAGTCCAATCAATAGGAGAAGAATTAAGTAAAGATAGAATACCTATAAAAGAAAATGACCTAATACCATTTGTGTCAAATTACAAGCAGTTTAGTGCAGATAAAGATAATTATAAACCATTATCAAAAACGATTAAAGCAATTGATTTTATTAATTTTGAAAATAATTTTAATTGGCTTATCGAGAACTATTGGTCGAAAGAAGAAAAAATAGAAATAGGCATTGAAGATAGTGATAGAAATATTAATGATGAAGATTTGTTTGATAATATAGAATACTTTAAATCAAACCTACAATCTATAAAGGAACAATTAGAAAACAGATTTACAAAAATAAGTAATAATTACAAATATTTAGAAACAGACTTATTTAATGAGGATATATTTAAACTAAATACAGGGATGTTAGGACTTAATAGAAAGGAATACACTTCTATAGATACTGAAAATAAAAATGATTACCCTATTTATACAGCTACTATAAACCCAGTTGCATACATAAAAAAAGACAAGAAACTTAAACCTCACATAATTAAAAATGATAATTTTCACATTTCCTTTGCTTCTGATGGAGATGGTACAGCAGGTAAAAATATAGTTTTGCATAATAAAGATTACTACATTAACACTTCAAGAATATCTTTTGAAATTATCAATGAAAAAGTTTTGCCTAAATATATTTATTATTTTATACAAGATATTAAAAAGAAATATGGCTATGATTTTAAACACAAAGCTAATTTAAACAATATTAAAGAAATTTCTATTTCTATACCATTAAATGAAAATGGCGAATTTGACATTGACGCACAAAAGTTATTTATTGAAGAGTATGAAGGGCTTAAAAATTTAAAACAAAATTTAATGAACGATTTTTTTAAAAAAATTTCAATGTTTAGAGATGATATAGATAATCAACTTGACATAAAATTTAAAGAATATTTTAATATATAAAAAAACGGCATATAACAGGGGTTTTGCAAAAGCTGGGCTTCAGTGCTAAATTGAACATTTGGAATACTAATGAACATTGTGCTAAATTTGAACATTCGTACTTCTAATCCCAGCCTTCGCAAAGCCCCAAAACGTTGTCCGTAATATTTGAGGAGCGTTATCAAATCGAAGATTTTGAAAATTTGATTTTTTTTTGACCTCTACCCTGCTGATTCCTGAATTTTATGCCGAATAATTTCTGCGTGAAAATTTGAAAAATTGAGCTGAAATTCATGCTGAAAATTATCCTGTTGATTTTCGAAAAATTGTGCTGAATCTCATGCTGAAAATAAATCCGTTTTGATCGTGCTGATTTTTAAAATATTGGGTTGAGGAATCCTGAATATCTGTCTGAAAAATTGAAATTAACTTGGCGAAAATTATCAGTCGGAATTTCTTTGGAAATACGCTTCTTTTCTCTTTGTCGTCCTTGATTTTCAACTTCTCGAACTGAATTTAACCCAGTTAAATTCGCCCTCGAATTGAAAATACTACGGACAACAGACGGTTTTGTGAAATGCGGAGGTCAGGCTCTTGCGTTGAAATTTTTGAGATATTATTCGCAAAAAGCCATTTTCTTTTCCTAATTTTTGTATTTTAGCAAAAGGAAAATGGCTTTTTGCTTGGTGTTGAGATTGCATAAATACTTGATAATCAAAGTCCGCACTTCACAAAGCCGCAAACCGTTACCTGCAACCCTTTCCAAACACTACGCAACAAGAAAGCGACCTCGAAAAGTCGCTAAAAAAAATTATTTATCTAACATCACTTTATAAGTTGGGTCTTCAATGATATTTACTTCGATAACACTTTCTGCATTTTTCAATAATTGTCGACAGTCTTCGCTTAGATGCTTCAAATGTACTTTTTTATTTTGCTTAGCATAACGATGTGTCAAAACGTTCAACGCTTCTATTGCTGACATATCTACCACTTTACTTTCCTTAAAATCAATAATTATTTCTTCGGGGTCACCAATTACATCAAATTTTTCTGTAAAAGCTGTAGTTGAACCAAAGAAAAGTGGACCAAATATTTCGTAATGCTTTACTCCTTTATCGTCAATGTATTTTCTGGCACGTATTCTTTTAGCACTTTCCCAAGCAAAAACTAATGCTGAAATAATAACTCCTATTAAAACTGCCAATGCGAGATTGTGTAGCAACACAGTAACTAAAGCAACTAACATACCTACAAAAATGTCGTGTCGTGGCATTTTATTAATAATACGGATACTTGCCCATTCAAACGTACCTATCGCTACCATAATCATAAGTCCAGTAAGTGCAGCCATCGGAACTTTTTCAATTAAACTACTACCAAACATTATAAATACTAAAAGAGCCACAGATGCAATAATTCCAGATAATCTCGCTCTTGCTCCACTGGATACATTAATTAAGCTTTGTCCAAGCATTGCACAACCGCCCATTCCTGAAAAGAAACCCGATAAAATATTAGCCGTTCCTTGTGCCACTGCTTCTCTATTGCTATGTCCTCTTGTTTCAGTAATTTCATCAATAATATTCAAGGTCAATAAACTTTCAATCAAACCAACCCCTGCAACAATAGCCGCATACGGAAAAATGATTTGAAGTGTTTCTAAATTAAAAGGAATTTGAGGAATATGAAACGGCGGAAATCCACCTTTTATAGAAGCAATATCGCCAACAGTTTTGGTATCCAATTTTAAAAAATAAACCAACCCAAAAACCACTAAAATAGCAGTAAGGGAAGCGGGAACAGCTTTTGTAATTTTAGGCAATCCCCAAATAATAAGCATTGTTAAACCCACCAAAGCCAAGAGAATATACATATTTGAACCTGTGAGCCAATTGCCCGAAACATCTTTGAATTGGTCTAACTGCGACATAAAAATAATGATGGCTAAACCATTCACAAAACCAAAAATAACAGGATGCGGAACCAAACGGATAAGTTTTCCTAACTTTAAAAATCCTGCTAACATTTGAATAATTCCTGCCAAAATAACGGTGGCAAAAACGTATTCCACACCGTGCGTTTTTGCTAAAACAACTATGACTACTGCTATTGCACCAGTTGCACCCGAAATCATTCCGGGACGACCGCCTAAAATGGACGTAACCAAGCCCATCATAAAAGCGGCATAAAGACCCACAAGCGGAGAAAGTCCTGCAATTAAGGCAAACGCAACTGCTTCTGGAACTAAAGCCAAAGCAACGGTAATACCTGATAAAATTTCGGTTTTGTAATCTACTTTTTGTTTGAAATCAAACAAATTGATAATTTTCTGCATAAGATATTTGTATTGTAAAAATTTATAAAATGTAATTTGCACCGAAAATCAGCATTTCGGGTACACGAAAGAAACCAATAAAAGGAATTGGGAAAAAACAGCAATTAACCAACCATTAAGGCGGAGTAACTTGAGAAGATATTTGCGTTGTTTTTTTCATTGAGGTTGCAAAATTAACATTTTATGACAACTTGACAAAACAAAACTTGACAAAACCTAATAAAAAATTAGGGCAGCAGGTAACAAGGTATTGCCAAAAGCGGGGCTGAAGGAATTATATTGAACATTTTTGCTATATTTGAACTTTGGTATTTCTATTGAAGTTTGGTGCTAAAACTCCCCGCCTTCGGCAATACCCAAACCGTTGTCCGTAATATTTGAGGAGCGTTATCAAATCGAAGATTTTGCTAATTTGAAAATTTTTTGACCTCTACCCTTCTGATTTCTAAATTTTATGCCGAATAATTTCTATGTGAAAATTTTAAAAATTGTGCTGAATATCTTGCTGAAAATTATTCCGTTTTAACCGTGCTGATTTTTAAAATATTGGGCTGAGGAATCCTGAATTTGTGCGTGAAAAATTGAAATTAACTTGGCGAAAATTATCAATCTGAAATTCTTTGGAAACACGCTTCTTTTCTCCTTGTCGTCCTTGATTTTCAACTTCTCGAACTGAATTTAACCCAGTTAAATTCGCCCTCGAATTGAAAATACTACGGACAACAGACGGTTTTGTGAAATGCGGAGGTCGGGCTCTTGCGTTGAAATTTTTGAGAAATTATTCGCAAAAAGCCTTTTTCTTTTACAAATTTTTGTATTTTAGCAAAAGAAAAATGGCTTTTTGCTTGGTGTAGAGATTGCATAAGTACTTGATAATCAAAGTCCGCACTTCACAAAGCCGCAAACCGTTACCTGCAACCCTAACAAACACCCTGCAAATATTCAACAGACAGACAAAATAAATGAGAGTAACAAAATTATTTAAGGACTTTTTTGACAGTGAAAAATCAGGCGGGCTTGTTTTAATTGCTTGCACTATTATTTCTTTGGTAGTTGCCAACTCAACTTTTGGGACAGACTACCACCATTTTTGGCAAACACAATTTCAAGGACACAGCATTGAACATTGGGTAAATGACGGACTAATGGTAATTTTCTTTTTACTCATTGGCTTAGAATTGGAACGAGAAATTTACATTGGCGAACTTTCAAAACTTAAAGACGCTTTACTGCCAATTTTTGGAGCAATTGGTGGAATGTTTGTACCAGCCGGACTTTTCCTGCTTTTCAACTATGGAACTGCTACACAATCAGGTGCAGGTATTCCAATGGCGACAGACATTGCTTTTGCTTTGGGCATTTTATCTTTATTAGGCAACAGAGTGCCGACTTCTCTAAAAGTATTTTTAACAGCACTTGCTGTTATTGACGATTTGGGAGCAATCATCATCATTGCTATTTTCTACACCAAAACGCTGTTATGGTCAAACTTATTCATTGCATTAGGAATTTTTGCTTTGCTTTTGGTTTTTAACAGACTGAAAGTAAGAAACTTAATTCCATACTTAATTGGTGGGGTTGCAATGTGGTATTTTATGCTTCATTCAGGCGTTCACGCCACAATTACAGGTGTGCTTTTGGCTTCTGCAATTCCATTTGGCAACGGAGGCGAAAAATCAACTTCATACATTTTGCAACACTTTTTACACAAACCAGTTGCTTTTATAATTTTACCCATTTTCGCATTAGCAAACACAGCCATAGTTTTTAGTGGCGACATAGCCCAAACCTTGACTGAAAACAATAGTTTAGGTATTGCACTGGGACTAATTGTAGGTAAACCATTGGGAATTTTCCTTTTGACATTTTTAGCTGTTTCATTGGGACTTTGCAAACTCCCGACAGACCTAAATTGGAAATCAATTTTTGGTGTAGGACTTTTAGCAGGCATTGGATTTACAATGTCCATTTTCATTTCTTTGCTTGCTTTCGACAATGACACAGTCATAAATAATTCCAAATTAGTTATTCTGATGTCATCGTTTATAGCCGGGACGATAGGATACTTTTTTTTAAAGATAACGCTAACCAATACTATTTCACAAGATGAGTAATAAAATGTTTGATTTCATCAGCCTGCATCAAGGCGAAGAAAAAAGAGAATCCGTTTTAGAAAATATAAAGCAGAGTATTTCTTTCAGGGGTTCAAACTTGTGGATATTGGCATGTGCGATAGTTATCGCATCCGTTGGTTTAAATGTTAATTCAACAGCAGTTGTAATTGGCGCCATGCTTATTTCGCCTTTAATGGGACCAATAGTAGGTGCCGGATTCGCCTTAGCTGTATTTGATTTTGAACTTCTTAAAAGATGTGGTAAAAATTTATTAATTGCAACCATAGTCAGTTTAGTGGTTTCTGCTATTTATTTTTTTATCAGCCCATTCAAAGACGCTCAACCGGAATTGTTAGCCAGAACATCACCAACTATTTATGATGTGTTAATTGCTTTTTTTGGTGGGTTAGTCGGTGTAATAGCTTTGACAAGGGTAGAAAAAGGAAATCCTATTCCAGGGGTAGCGATTGCTACTGCATTAATGCCACCGCTCTGTACGGCTGGATATGGTTTAGCAATGGGTAATTTTTCCTATTTCTTTGGTGCATTTTATTTATACAGTATTAATTGTTTTTTCATATGTATTGCCACTTATTTTATTGTTCGATATCTAAAATACACACCGGTTCAGTTTAAGAACATAAGATTTGAAAAACAAATAAGATACGGGATTTCTTTCCTTCTCGTATTGATGATAGTTCCTAGTTTTTATTTAGCCTATAACTTACTGAAAGAAAAACAGTTTCATGATAATGTTTCAAAATTTATTGAAAATGAATTTACGTCTAATGGTTATCCCATTATCTTCAAAGAAATAAAATATAATACAAGTCCTAAAAAAATAGAGCTGGCTTTTTTATCAAAAAGGTTCAGTAATGAGGAAGAAAAGCAATTGAACCATCGTTTAAATCAGTATCAAATTTTCAATACTTCACTAATAATTAAACAAGGTACGCAGGATTTGAAAAAAGAAATATTAAACGAATTAGGTACTCAAAACAAGGCACTCAGCGAAAAGGACATTATTATTAACAATTTGCAGAATGAAATAAAAGAATTTAAGTTCGATGATACAGAAACCTACAAAGAGATAGGAATTCTTTTTCCTGAAGCTAAAAACGTATCAATTGGAAAATTTCTACTATTTCCTAATTCTGATAGTGCTAAGATTGAAACAGTAGTGCTATTTCATCATCAAGAGAAAGAAGAAATAGATACTTTAAAACTCAAAAAATGGTTAATTCAAAAATTAAGTACGAATAATATTAAATTGGTTGAACTTGATAAAAATTAGTTGTTCCGCAAAGTATTCAATAAACAATCTTAAAAGGGTGTGCAGGTAACAAGCAGTTTGGCAATATGGCGGGTGAAGTGCTGCTATTAAGCAGAAGTGCAAGGTTGAGCGATAGTACTTCTATTAAACTTTTGTACTAAATTGCCGCCACATCGCCAAGCTGCCGGACGTTAGCGGCAATGTTAAAACACTACAGCGAATTAAAACCAAGTAAGTAAACTTATGAATGATCTCTTAAATAAACTATCGTCATATAATCTATTCAACAATCTTCTCCCTGGGATTTTGTTCGTTATTTTTTTAAACCATTTTACTGAGTTCGAAATTAAGCAAGATAATCTCCTACTTGCAGCATTCTTATACTATTTCATAGGTATGACAGTCAGCAGAATATCATCTGTTTTAATTGAACCTGTGCTGAAAAAAATAAAATTTGTAAAATTTAGAGAATATAAGCTTTTTGTTGACGCTTGTAAAAAGGACACTAAACTTGATATATTGGTTGAGACCAACAATAAGTTCAGGGTTTTATTGACTGTTATTATTATCGTGATATTCGCTAAAGTTTTTTATTCAATAAATCTTAATTATCTTAAACTTAGTGCCAACCTACAGCAATACTTACTCTTAGTTTCTCTAACAGTAATTTATCTTTTTTCTTACAGAAAGCAAACAAATTATATAACTAAACGAATTGACGCTAATACATAAAATATGGATTTTGTTATAGACTTTATATATGTTGGAGACGGAGACGGAATAGTCATTTGGGGAAGAATTCCAAATGAACAGGATTTTGTTTTCTTTTTGGATGGAGGTAATGCGGAATTTGGGAGCAAAGTAGTTGAGCATTATAGAAAATGGATAAAACCAAATCTTTATAGTAAAAGAACAATAGCCTTTATTAATAGTCATCCACATGCTGACCATATCAATGGCTTAATTGAGATAGTAAAAGAGATTGGGAATGAGATGACTTGGGGAATTTACAATGATCCAGTAAAATTTATCTCTGACGAACTACGACATAATATTAAGCAATCTGCATTGAAAAAAGAAGATGCTGATATTGAACATTTATATAAATCATTTCAAAAGGTTCAAGAATTAAATGAATTGTGTGAACAATATGGTATTGAAAGAAGAGAAGCCATATCTGACAGTTTTAATTATAATGAAATAAAGATATTATCTCCATCAAGAGAATTTTATACTGAGAAAGTTCAGTTATTTACAAACATTGACTTTCTCAAAGTTGTAAATTATCAAAAGACTTTTTCTCAAATCAACGAATCAAATGAATTATTAAAACCTTGCGATGTAGTAGATGAAAAAAATGACGCCTCACCTGAAAATCTTTCTGCCACAGTAATTCAATTAACAGATAGTAAAGGAAAAAAATATATTCTTACGAGTGATGCTGGTGTTGAGTCATTTGATGATATGGAACGAAATGGCTTCAATTCAGAAAATCTAACAATTGTTCAATTACCACATCACGGAAGTAGAAGAAATATTAGTACTGAATGGATTGCTAAGTTTTCTCCGAGTATGTATTTGATTTCTGCAGAAGGAAACGAAAAACACCCAAGAAAAGCTGTTATTAGTTGCATAAAGAAAAATGTGCCTAACTGCGGAATATATAGTACTCATAAAAATAAAGGAACTTTATCATATACAACCAATCGGAACATTTTCCCAAATAGAAATTGGGGAAGTGCAGAATCCTTATAAAAAACACTGCCGCTAACAAGGTATTGCCAAAAGCGGGGCTGAAGTGCTTCTATGAAACATTTGTCCAAGGTTCAAAGACAGTAACTCTATTGAACTTTTGTGCTAACAATTCCCGCCTTCGGCAATACCCAACCGTTGTCCGTAATATTTGAGGAGCGTTATCAAATTGAAGATTTTACAAATTTGAAAATTTTTTGACCTCTACCCTTCTGATTCCTGAATTTTATACCGAATAATTTCTGCGTGAAAATTTGAAAAATTAAGCTGAATATCTTGCCGAAAATTATCCTGTTGATTTTCGAAAAATTGTGCTGAATATCATACTGAAAAATATTCCGTTTTAACCGTATTGATTTTTAAAATATTGGGCTGAGGAATCCTAAATTTGTCGTGAAAAATTGAACTTAACTCGGCGAAAATTATCAATCTGAAATTTTTTGGAAACACGCTTCTTTTCTCTTTGTCGTCCTTGATTTTCAACTTCTCGAACTGAATTTAACCCAGTTAAATTCGCCCTCGAATTGAAAATACTACGGACAACAGACGGTTTTGTGAAATGCGGAGGTCAGGCTCTTGCGTTGAAAATTTTGAGAAATTATTCGCAAAAAGCCATTTTCTTTTCCTAATTTTCGTATTTTAGCAAAAGGAAAATGGCTTTTTGCTAAGTGTAGAGATTGCATAAGTACTTGATAATCAAAGCCCGCACTTCACAAAGCCGCAAACCGTTGTCCGTAATATTTGAGGAGCGTTATCAAATCGAAGATTTTGCAAATTTGAAAATTTATTGACCTCTACCCTTCTGATTTCTAAATTTTATGCCGAATAATTTCTGCGTGAAAATTTTAAAAATTGAGCTGAAATTCATGCTGAAAATTATCCTATTTATTTTTGAAAATTGTACTGAATCTCATGCTGAAAATAAATCCGTTTTGACCGTGCTGATTTTTAAAATATTGGGTTGAGGAATCCTGAATATCTGTCTGAAAAATTGAAATTAACTTGGCGAAAATTATCAGTCGGAATTTCTTTGGAAATACGCTTCTTTTCTCTTTGTCGTCCTTGATTTTCAACTTCTCGAACTGAATTTAACCCAGTTAAATTCGCCCTCGAATTGAAAATACTACGGACAACAGACGGTTTTGTGAAATGCGGAGGTTAGGCTCTTGCGTTGAAAGTTTTGAGAAATTATTCACAAAAAAGCCTTTTTCTTTTACAAATTTTTGTATTTTAGCAAAAGAAAAATGGCTTTTTGCTTGGTGTAGAGATTGTATAAGTACTTGATAATCAATGTCCGCACTTCACAAAGCCGCAAACCGTTAGTGGCAATACTAACGGAACGCACGTCAAAAAAGGAAACTTCCGACAATAAAATTCCGTCAAAGTTTTGCCCGAAACGGGAAACGTATGGCGGCAAAATTAAATCGAAAACTTACCGAAGCGAAAAACAATAAAAAAGACGAGTTTTACACTCAACTTTCAGACATTTCAAATGAACTCAAACATTACAGAAATCACTTTAAAGACAAAGTAGTTTATTGTAATTGTGACGACCCGAGAATTAGCAATTTCTTTCAATTTTTCGCTCTGAATTTTGAAAAATACGGACTGAAAAAACTCATTACTACTTGTTATAAAAATCAAGAACGAGATTTGTTCAGTACAAATAATTCCGAAAGTGCAATTTATCTTGAATACAACGGAGATAAAAATGGAAATAATCTTCCCGATATTGAAGAAATAGGAATAAAACCATTAAAAGGTGATGGAGATTTTAGAAGTAAAGAAAGTATCGACTTGCTAGCGCAAGCCGATATTGTCGTTACAAATCCACCTTTTTCGCTTTTCCGTGAGTACGTTGCCCAACTTATTGAACACAATAAAAAATTTGTTATTATTGGACATCAAAACGCAATTTCATACCGTGAAATTTTTAAACTTATCAAAGAAAATAAACTTTGGTTAGGATATGGATTTAGAGGAGGTGCTGGTCATTTCATCAATCAACATTACGAAGATTACGCAACAGCAACCGACAGAAAAGAAGGAATGATAAGGGTTTCTGGCGTTCACTGGTTCACTAATTTAGATATTACAAAACGACACGAAGATTTAATTCTTTATAAAAATTATACACCAGAAGAATATCCAATGTATGAAAACTTTGAAGCAATAAATGTAAACAAAACAAAAGATATTCCTTTTGATTATAAAGGTTTGATGGGAGTTCCAATTACTTTTCTAGACAAATATAACCCTGAACAATTTGAAATTATTGGACTAGGAATTTCAAATTCTGGACTTGAAATCGGTGTTCAACCATATAAAGAAGAACATAAAAAATATAGAAAAGAAATTCAAAAAAGAGGTGCTGTAGATGGGGATTTATATATGATGATAAATGGAGAAGTTAATGTTCCGTATGCAAGAATAATCATAAGAAATAAAAAACTATGAAAATAGAACTTAAAGAAATAACGATAAGAGAATTAACAAACGGCTATCAAGATAATGAAGAAAACGGAGTTGTTGGATATGGAGGAAAATTGGACATACGCCCACCCTATCAACGTGAATTTATTTACAAAGACAAACAACGTGAGGCTGTAATTGATACAGTTACAAAAAACTTTCCGTTGAACGTAATGTATTGGGCTGTTCGTAAAGATGGAAATTTTGAAGTTATTGATGGACAACAAAGAACCATCTCAATTTGTCAATTTGTAACAGGAGAATTTGCTTATATGTTCAGGTTTTTTCACAACTTACAAAAAGATGAACAAGACAAAATTTTGGATTACAAATTGATGGTTTATTTGTGTTCGGGAACAGACAGCCAAAAATTAGAATGGTTTAAAACAATTAATATTGCAGGAGAAAAACTAACCAACCAAGAATTACGAAATGCAGTATATTCTGGCAGTTGGGTTTCAGATGCTAAAAGATATTTTTCTAAAAATAGTTGTCCAGCTTATGGTTTGGGAAGTAATTATTTAAATGGTTCACCAATTCGACAAGATTATTTAGAAACAACAATCAATTGGATTTCTAAAGGAAACATCGAAGTTTATATGTCAAACCATCAACACACCCCGAATGCAAATGAAATTTGGTTATATTTTCAGTCGGTAATCAATTGGATAAAAGTTACTTTCCCTAAATATCGCAAAGAAATGAAAGGTTTACAATGGGGATTTTTATACAATGAGTTTAAAGACAAAAACTTCGACCACAAAAAACTCGAAAAAGAAATCTCAACTTTAATGCAAGACGAAGATGTTACCAAAAAATCAGGAATTTATGAATACGTATTAACTCGTAAAGAAAAATTTTTGAATATTCGGGCATTTACGGACAATCAAAAACGTGAAGCCTACGAAAGACAAAAAGGTATTTGTGTAAAATGTGGAGAACATTTTGAACTTGCAGAAATGGAAGCCGACCACATCACACCTTGGCACGAAGGCGGAAAAACATCAGCCGAAAACTGCCAAATGTTATGTAAACTCGACAACCGAATGAAAAGTGGAAAATAAGTACTGCCACTAACATCGGTTTTGCGAAATGGCGGGTTAAGGGAAATATAAAAAGTTTGTACATTTTTATCCGCAACAGCTTTTTATATTTCCTTTTTTATTATTTTAGTAAATATAAAAAAGCTGTTGCTCAAGTTAGTGCAAAATTGAAAGTTTCGGCTTTCTAATCCGCCACTATCGCAAAGCCGCGGCCCGTTAGCGGTAATGCCACGAAACCCGAAACAGAGACGATAACTGACAGGAATATATTATGGAAGAAGTAAAAAGAAAAGGTTCAAAATCGACAAAAGACATTCCAAAAGAAATCTTGGAACAACTTAACAACGGACAAATAGAAACAGCAAACCTTGTTGAGTGGTTGGCAGTTGACCAACGACTTTTGCTTGAAAATTTACTCAAACAGACGAATAGGACAAAATATCTAAAACCAATCTTAGCGGACATTGAGAACTTAAAAAAGCAAACCGTAAACACCATTAATGAAGCAATTGGAACAGGATTTTTTGAGCAATCGATAAAAAATGACGACACCGAAATTTTGACAATAATTTCAACTCACAAATCAGACTTAATTCGTTGTTGGGCGACATACACCATTGGAAAAAATCCAAAATTGAATATAAAAGAAATGCTTGAACAAATTCAATCATTTTCTGCAGACAAACATTTTGGAGTTAGAGAAATTTGTTGGTTAGCAGTGAGGTCAAGCATTGCTAAAAACTTAACAGAAAGTTTAAATATATTGAGAAATTGGACTACAAATAAAGACGAAAATATAAGACGCTTTGCAAGTGAAGCGACACGACCTCGTGGAGTTTGGTGTGAACATATTGAGGAATTAAAACAAAATCCTTCATTAGGTTTGCCAATTTTAGAACCAATGAAATCGGACAAAGCAAAATATGTACAAGACAGCGTTGGAAATTGGTTAAATGATGCAAGTAAGACACAACCAGAATTTGTAATTGAAACTTGCAGAAAATGGGGAAAAGAAAGTACAACGAAAGAGACAGCCTACATAATTAAAAAGGCATTACGAACAATTGAAAAACAAACAGGACAATAAGGCACATACCGCTAACAGGGGTTTGGCAAAAGCTGGGCATTAGTGCTAAATTGAACATTTGTAATTTTACTGAACATTGTGCTAAATTTGAACATTCGTACTTCTAATCCCAGCCTTCGCCAAGCCCCAACCCGTTGTGCGACATGCTAAAACCAAAATTCCGCTAAAGAAACTATGACCGAAGACTTACTCGCTCTTATTCAAAAATGGATAAACAATGTGCCTACTATAATTTTGGGAAGTGGAGCTTCTGTTCCATACAAAATACCAGGAATGTTTGATTTAGGCATGTACATCAAGCAAAATTGTACATTCACAGAGGAAGTCGATCAAATAGCTTTTAAACTTTTTACTGATAAATTTGAGGAGACCGAAGATTTAGAAACGAGTTTACTGGATGTTAAAGTAACCCAAAATGTTGTAAACTCTATTGTGTCTAAAACATGGGAATGCATAAATAATGCCGACTTAGAAGCTTACGACAAAATATTAGCTTCAGAATATCAACTACCATTAAAAGATTTATTATTCTATCTTATTAAAGCTTCTGATCATAAAGTCACAGTTATTACCACTAATTATGATAGAATAATCGAGTACGCGTCAAGTGAAATAAACGCCTATATAAACAACACTTTTTCTCAAAATTACATTGGTAAATCCACGACCGCACTCTCTAAAATTTTGCCAGCGAATTTACATGGTTATAATGGAATTATAGAAATATTGAAAGTTCATGGCTCATTAGATTGGTTTAAATCTAAAGAAGATATTAAATATCAATTACCATTGAGAAAAACAATTCCTAAAAATTACGTTCCATCTATTGTAACTCCCGGAGTTTCTAAATATGAAGAAACTCATATGGAACCCTATCGAACAATTTTCTCAAAAGCAGACTCTACAATTGAAAGTTCTAAAAGTTTCTTTTGTGTAGGATATGGATTTAATGACAGTCATTTTCAACCTAAACTAATAGATCAAATTAAAAGTGGAAAACCAATCATTGTATTAGCAAGAACTTTAACCGAAAAAACAAAACAATCAATTATTGGAAACAATTGCAAAAACTATTTCTTATTTGAAAGAGCTGGAGATAATCAAACAAAAATTTACTCCTCGAAATATGAAGAGCCAATAATTGAAGAATCAAATATTTGGTCTTTTGATGAATTTATTAATAAAGTACTTAAATAACTATGAGCATATTTACATTTGAAGATGAATCTAATATTGGAACTGTATTTAGCGTAGATACATCAACGATAATTGTCAAAGTCAACGAAATTGAAAATCTACGCAAACTTCAAGTAAACCATTTATTAGCTGTTGAAAGTTCTAAAGCTGGACAATTATTAATTGGAATCATTAATAAAATAACTAGAAAAATTTCTGACGAAGAAGTTTCATCTGAAGATGGTTTAAATATAGCATTGCTTACCGAAAATATTGTAAAAGTTAATTTAATAGGTACATTCTTTGATAAAGTTGGAAGCAAACACAATGTTTTCAAAAGAACGCTTGATTCAGTTCCTGAAATTGACGCTAAATGCTATCAAATTATTGGTGAAAATATTACCAATTTTATGAAAGCCATTACAACAAGTTCTGAAATAAAAACTCCATTATCTATTGGAAAATATTCAATTGATGAAGAAGCAGAAGCATTTCTTGATGGCGATAAGCTATTTCAAAGACATGCTGTAATTGTTGGAAGTACTGGTTCTGGAAAATCTTGGTGTGTTGCAAAAATCATTGAGCAAATTGCAACTTTACCAATGGCAAACACAATTCTTTTTGACATTCATGGAGAATATAGTTCCGATAATTTTGATGTTCAAGGTATTCAGAGATTTAAAATTGCTAATCCATCCGACTTAACTAAGGAAAACAAACTATCCAATGGTATACTCATGATACCATATTGGTTGTTAACATATGAAGAAATGTTAGCAATGCTGTTAGACCGAAGTGATAGTAACGCACCAAATCAAGCAATGATTTTTTCAAAAACTGTGTTTGAAGAAAAACTGTCTTTTTTAGAATCGATAGGTGATGAAACATTTAAAGGCAATATTACGATTGACAGCCCAATCCCATACAAAATTTCCGAAGTGTTAAGAATCATATCTGAACTCGACATGGAAATGGTTGCTGGTGCACGTGGAGATAAGCAAGGTCCATATTTTGGAAAACTAACAAGGTTTGTGCAAAGATTAGAGGCAAAAGCACAAGATAAAAGACTTGGCTTTTTGTTTCAAATAACTGACGAAGAAAATCATATTGATTGGATTTATGAATTTTGTGAAGCTCTAATGCATGGTTCTAAATGCCAAAGCAAAAATTCGGGAGTGAAAATTATTGACTTTTCAGAAGTTCCGTCTGATGTACTCCCTTTAGTTATTGGGCTTATTTCTAGATTAATATTTTCAGTCCAACAATGGACAAACAAAGAAAATAGACATCCAATAGCTTTATTTTGCGATGAAGCTCATTTATACATTCCAGAGAGAACAAATCAAGATTCAGCATCAGAACTTGGTTTGAAAAATTTTGAAAGAATAGCAAAAGAAGGTAGAAAGTATGGAGTAAACTTAACTGTAATTAGTCAAAGACCATCAGAAGTTAACCGAACTGTTTTAAGTCAATGTAATAACTTTATCTCATTACGTTTATCAAATGCAGACGATCAAGCTGTTATAAAAAAACTGTTACCAGATAATCTTGCAGGATTAACTGATTCATTGCCAATTCTTGATATTGGGGAAGCTTTAGTTGTTGGAGATGCTTCATTATTGCCAACACGAATTAACATTTCAGAACCTAGTATAAAACCACAAAGTGCAACTATTAATTTTTGGCAAGAATGGTCTAATGAAGAAGAAAAACAGAGTATTAAAAATGCTGTAATTGGCTTGAGAAATCAATCAAAAATATAAGCACGATCGCACAACATGGGTTTTGCAAAAGAGCGGGTTAAGTCTAAACTTCAACTTTTGTGCTTTCTATCCGCAAAAACCATTTTTTATTTGCTTAAAAAGAGTAAATTAGCAAATAAAAAAATGGTTTTGCTAACTGTAGTGCTGAATTGAACTTTTGTGCTATCTATTCCGCTCCTTCGCAAAGCCCCAAACCGTTAGCAGAAATACCTCTACTCGAAAACACTGTTATTTTAGTTGCCAACAATAGAAATTTTTTATATTTTTGATAATCAAATAGCAGAAAAATAAAAATATCTGATTATCAATATCATAAACTAACATTAGTCAAAATTTTAAAACACACAATGAAATATTTATTATTAGCTTTTTTATTGTCATTTTTATCCTGTAACAAAATTGATTCAAAAATTGATTCTCACTTCAAAAAATTCATTTTAGTAAACAAATTGAAAGAATATAAAATTAACAAAATTGAAAGAAAAATAGGAGACACACTAACTATTAAGAAAAAGAAAATAAATAATATCCACAATTATATAAAAGAAATTGAAAATAACATATATGAATTTAAATATAATAATGATAAATTAAGAGAAGATATTATCAATATTGAAAAAGCAAAAATTAAGACTAAATACGGAATGACAATATATGATGGAGTTGAAAGATATGGAAATATCATTATATATAAAAATATGCCAAATTATGAGTATGGTAAAAAAAGAGACATTGCAAAAAGAGAAAAATTGATTACAGAAAATATTTCTGAGATCAATAATTTGATTAAACAAAAAGAACTAAAATCTTTGGAAATTGAGAAAATAAAAAAAACTAATAATGAAAATGATAATGAAATATTAGAATTAAAATCCTCAGTTGAAATCAAGGGAATAATTGCAAGTGGTGAAGATTATCATTTATACGAAGTAATTCAATATAAAAATGGCGAGATTAAAAAAATTAGAAAAATCAACTAATTTTGTATTGGCAAAATACGGCATAACATTCAAAGTATAACGATTTTAAAATTTAGACATCGCTGCTTTTCATATTGTTTTTTTTCTTAATTTAGACAATCTGAAAAAACACGCTAACTTGCGAATGAAAACTACTGATATACTTTTCGAATCGAAATTTTCAAAAAAATTGATGAAAAAGATTACATACTTATTTAAATGAACTCACTACAAAAATCAACGAATTTCTTGACTCAAGTCTTGATAAAATTTAATAGCTACTTCTGCTAACAGACGGTTTTGTGAAATGCGGAGGTTAGGCTCTTGCGTTGAAATTTTTAAGAAATTATTCGCAAAAAGCCTTTTTCTTTTACAAATTTTTGTATTTTAGCAAAAGAAAAATGCTTTTTGCTAAGTGTAGATATTGTATAACTACTTGATAATCAAAGTCCGCACTTCACAAAGCCGTAAACCGTTAGCAGAAATTTTAGAAAAATCAATAAATAACAACAAATCTCATGAAACTAAAACTATTTTCTATTGCACTATTTGTTTTCTCATTTAAAATGAGTGCGCAGAATACAGTAGAATCAAATTTTGAAAAGTATCCTGTAAAACTTGTTAGCGCTAAAAAAGCAACTATAAAAAGCTCTAATAAATACCAACCTAAATATCCGAAAGATTACTATTATCAGCCAAACATTAAACAAATGTATAAAGATGCTGATATAAATTTTGCTGGACAATATATAATCATCGAGCACGGAAGAACAAATTACGAGACTTCTGCATTCATGGTTGACACTAAAACCGGAAAAATTTATGATTTACCCGATGGTGAAAATGGATATGGTCCGGAATCAATTTCAAGATGTACAGGATATTCGGAAATCAGTGCTTTAATGTATAAGCCTCATAGCAATTTATTGATTACAAATCAATACTACGAAAATGTTGAACATCCCATAACTAAGAGATATTTATGGAATAATGAAACTAAGAAATTTTCACTCTTAGATTCAAAACCTCTAAAATGTGTGGAATCAAACTAATAAAAGCAAAAACTTCTGCTAACAGTGTATTTGCAAAAAACGGGGTTGAAGTTTTCCTTTGAAAAGTTATTTTTAATATTCGCAAAAATGCTTTTCATATTTCTTTTTTTCTTAATTTAGAAATCTGAAAAAGCATTTTGCTCCAGGCGGTTTTCCTTTCCACTTTTGGTTTGCAGTAGCCCGTTCTTCGCAAATACTTTTTCGTTAGCTGTAATACTCCTAAAAAACTAATAATAATTTTATATATTTAATTAAAAAACTTTTATGAAATATTACTATTTGGTAGAATCACTAGATGAAAACATAAAAACTGGAATCTATGGAAGAAGACTCCCTACTGTAGAAGAAAAAAAAGACCTTACACTAAAAGACCTTTTATCCATTTTTAATCACAGTGATACTCTCTCAAAACAACCATTATGGTTAAATATACTGCTGTTTTCTAATCTGTACTCAGGAGCTTTAACATTTGCTAAAAGGACTTTTGATAAATATAAAAAATTAACAAAACATAAACCTTTATTACTAACATCTGAATTAGAAGAAAAAGCAATAATAATCCCTTGCAAATTATTAGAAAACAATTATGTTATAGGAAGTGATGAACAAATTTTTCACGGTGCATTTTCTAAATTTCCGAATAAAGAAGAAATTTTTAAAACTATAATGAATAGTGATCAAAAATCAAATTTAGTAATAACAGAAAAAAAAATTATCGATAAAAAACATTTTGGAGGACTTAATGGAAACTTTGAAACTGGTTTGTATTGTGAACATCCCAAAGACAAGAATATTCTGCTCCCATTAGACAAATCAAATGATTTAATTAAGAATTTAATTTTAGAAGAAATAATTCACACATATGAAGCATTAGGTGCTAAGAGAATCGAAATTAATGATGTAATTGATTTAAGTTCTGAACAAAAAGCTGGTGGTATATTTAAAGGAATAAAATTTACAGGAGATGCTAATCAAAAATATAGCAAAACATTAGTCCGTAAAAAAGAATACGGCAAAGGAACATTTGACCCTGCACGAGCTATGAAAAATAAAAAATTCATATATGATATGCCAAATATAATGACTACCATTGATGGTCGAATTAATGGAAATCAAACATTAGAATCATTTTCTGAAACCATAGATTTATCAGGAGGTTTAAATTTAGATGTATTAACTATATTTAATGCAGGTTTGAAACTTAACTACAAAAAAAATTGGCAATTCGAGGTTGAATTTTATGATAAAACAGAAATTTAGTTGTACTACAGCTAACATAGTATTTGCAAAAGGCGGGTTGGATATCTAATAGAAAAACCCGATGCATTTAGTCGCAACTTGCTTTTCACATTGTATTTTTTTGTAATTTAACAATCTAAAAAAGCAATTTGCTTCGTTCGGTCGAAATTGAACTTTTTGTCCAATTTAGCCCGCCCTTCGCAAATACTTTTTCCGTTATCTGCCATTTTACAAAGTGCGCGCTGAAACAAAGATAAATTAAGAATTGAAAACTTAAACTTAAAATGAATTTTGAAAATCCACTTTTTCTCTTACCAATTTTAGTCGGACCAATTTTTATGATTGCAGGAATTGTAATGTTACTATTTCCACCAAAAAAAATTAACTATTTGTATGGTTATCGGACTAAAAACTCGATGAAAAATATTGACCGTTGGAATTTTGCACAAAATTACTCTGCGAAAATTATGATTTGGACAGGCTTCTGTTTTTCTTTGACTTCATTAATTGGAATTTTTACTGAAGGAAATGAATTTATTCAATTGATGATTGCATTATGTTTAATGCTTGTATTGTGTGGAATTATCTTTTACCTGACTGAAAAAAAATTGAGAGAAAAATTTGAATAAAAAAACGGCAGATAACATTGTATTTGCAAAAGGCGGGGTTGAATATATAATAGAAAAACCCGATGCATTTAGTCGCAACTTGCTTTTCATATTACTTTTTTTCGTAATTTGGTAATCTGAAAAAGCAATTTGCTTCGTTCGGTCGAAATTGAACTTTTCGTTCCATTTAGCCCGCACTTCGCCAATACTTTTTCCGTTGTCCGTAATATTTGAGGAGCGTTATCAAATCGAAGATTTTGCAAATTTGAAAATTTTTTGAACTCTACCCCGCTGATTCCTGAATTTTATGCCGAATAATTTCTGCGTGAAGCTTAGGAAAATTGTGCAGAACATCATGCTGAAAAATATTCCTTTTTAACTGTGCTGATTTTTAAAATATTGGGCTGAGGAATCCTAAATTTGTCGTGAAAAATTGAAGTGACTTGGCGAAAATTATCAATCTGAAATTCTTTGGAAACACGCTTCTTTTCTCCTTGTCGTCCTTGATTTTCAACTTCTCGAACTGAATTTAACCCAGTTAAATTCGCCCTCGAATTGAAAATACTACGGACAACAGACGGTTTTGTGAAATGCGGAGGTCAGGCTCTTGCGTTGAAATTTTTGAGAAATTATTCGCAAAAAAGCCCTTTTCTTTTCCTAATTTTTGTATTTTAGCAAAAGAAAAATGGCTTTTTGCTTGGTGTTGAGATTGCATAAATACTTGATAATCAAAGTCCGCACTTCACAAAGCCGCAAACCGTTGTCCGTAATATTTGAGGAGCGTTATCAAATTGAAGATTTTGCAAATTTGAATGTTTTTTTGACCTCTACTCTGCTGATTTCTAAATTTTATGTCGAATAATTTCTGCGTGAAAATTTTAAAAATTGTGCTGAAATTCATGCTGAAAATTATCCTGTTGATTTTTGGAAATTGTGCTGAATATCATAGTGAAAAATATTCCGTTTTAACAGCGCTGATTATTAAAATATCGGGCTGAGGAATCCTGAATTTGTGTGCGTGAAAAATTTAAATTAACTTGGCGAAAATTATCAATCTGAAATTCTTTGGAAATACGCTCCTTTTCTTCTTGTCGTCCTTGATTTTCAACTTCTCGAACTGAATTTAACCCAGTTAAATTCGCCCTCGAATTGAAAATACTACGGACAACAGACGGTTTTGTGAAATGCGGAGGTCAGGCTCTTGCGTTGAAATTTTTGAGAAATTATTCGCAAAAAGCCTTTTTCTTTTCCTAATTTTTGTATTTTAGCAAAAGAAAAATGGCTTTTTGCTTGGTGTAGAGATTGCATAAGTACTTGATAATCAAAGCCCGCACTTCACAAAGCCGCGAACCGTTAGCAGAAATTTTATAAAAAAATAGTGTTAAAAATGAAAAAATTAACAATAATCCTAATTTTATTCTCAACATTTTTATTTTCTCAACAGTCAATTTTTTGGAAAATATCTAAAGATGATAGTGAAAGTTACATATTCGGAACTTACCATTATTTAGGCAAAGATTTTATAAATGAAAACAAAATTATTCTTGAAAAATTAAAACAATCAAAAATTGCACTATCTGAAAATATTGATTCAGCAAATATTTTCATAAATAAAAGGGACGAAAATTTAATACTCAAAAAACTTGACAAAAACGAGATTGAAACTATTAAAAATATTGTTCCAAACTATGTTGATGCAAAAAAGATGACTTTACGAGAACTAATAATTACAATTGATGGAAAAATTTCAAGTAAATTTTGTTTAACGGAAAAAGAAAAATCTGACAACATAAAAATGGATGATTATTTGAAAAAATATTCTCTTGAAAATAACTTAAAATTAATTGGATTAGAGCCGACGAAAAACACTTTTGACTACATAAATAATTCATTATATTTGGGTGCTACAGATGAAAAATTATTACAAATTTTAAAGACTAAGATTATTTTATTAAATTCTGAAAAACAAAATCTCAATTGTTCTATAATAAATGAATATAGAACAAAAAAACACCTGTTTAATTTTACAAAAGAGAGGCAAGAAAAATTAATTACGGCAAGAAACAAAGATTGGATTGATAAGATAGATAATGCAATAAAACAAAATAAAAAGGTCTTTATTTTTGTTGGTCTTTTTCATTTGGACTTTAAAGATGGTTTATTAGAATTACTGAAAAAAAGAGATTATAAAATTGAAGAAATAGAACTAAAATAAAAAACTTCTGCTAACATCGGTTTTGCAAAAGCGGGGGTGAAGTTCCCTTGCGGTGAACTTTTCGTTAAATTAATCCGCAAAAAACCATTTTCTTTTACAAATTTTTGTATTTTAGCAAAAGAAAATGGTTTTTGCTCAGTTCGGTTTCTAACAGAAAGTTTCGTTTTTCTTAGCCCCGCCTTCGCAAAGCCGTTTCCCGTTGTCCGTAATATTTGAAGAGCGTTATCAAATCGAAGATTTTGCAAATTTGAACATTTATTGACCTCTACCCTTCTGATTTCTAAATTTTATGCCGAATAATTTCTGCGTGAAAATTTGAAAAATTAAGCTGAATATCTTGCTGAAAATTATCCTATTGATTTTTGGAAATTGTGCTGAATATCATACTGAAAATTATTCCGTTTTAACCGTGCTGATTTTTAAAATATTGGGCTGAGAATTCCTGAATTTGTGTGCGTGAAAAATTGAAGTGACTTGGCGAAAATTATCAGTCGGAATTTCTTTGGAAATACGCTTCTTGTCTCTTTGTCGTCCTTGATTTTCAACTTCTCGAACTGAATTTAACCCAGTTAAATTCGCCCTCGAATTGAAAATACTACGGACAACAGACGGTTTTGTGAAATGCGGAGGTCAGGCTCTTGCGTTGAAATTTTTGAGAAATTATTCGCAAAAAGCCATTTTCTTTTACAAATTTTTGTATTTTAGCAAAAGAAAAATGGCTTTTTGCTTGGTGTAGAGATTGTATAAGTACTTGATAATCAAAGTCCGCACTTCACAAAGCCGCAAACCGTTGTCCGTAATATTTGAGGAGCGTTATCAAATTGAAGATTTTGCAAATTTGAAAATTTATTGACCTCTACCCTTCTGATTTCTAAATTTTATGCCGAATAATTTCTGCGTGAAAATTTTAAAAATTGAGCTGAAATTCATGCTGAAAATTATCCTATTTATTTTTGAAAATTGTACTGAATCTCATGCTGAAAATAAATCCGTTTTGACCGTGCTGATTTTTAAAATATTGGGTTGAGGAATCCTGAATATCTGTCTGAAAAATTGAAATTAACTTGGCGAAAATTATCAGTCGGAATTTCTTTGGAAATACGCTTCTTTTCTCTTTGTCGTCCTTGATTTTCAACTTCTCGAACTGAATTTAACCCAGTTAAATTCGCCCTCGAATTGAAAATACTACGGACAACAGACGGTTTTGTGAAATGCGGAGGTCAGGCTCTTGCGTTGAAATTTTTGAGAAATTATTCGCAAAAAGCCCTTTCCTTTTCCTAATTTTTGTATTTTAGCAAAAGAAAAATGGCTTTTTGCTTGGTGTTGAGATTGCATAAATACTTGATAATCAAAGTCCGCACTTCACAAAGCCGCAAACCGTTGTCCGTAATATTTGAGGAGCGTTATCAAATCGAAGATTTTGCAAATTTGAAAATTTTTTGAACTCTACCCCGCTGATTCCTGAATTTTATGCCGAATAATTTCTGCGTGAAAATTTGAAAAATTAAGCTGAATATCTTGCCGAAAATTATCCTGTTGATTTTCAAATATTGGGTTGAGAATTCCTGAATCTGTGTGCGTGAAAAATTGAAGTGACTTGGCGAAAATTATCAGTCGGAAATTCTTTGGAAACACGCTTCTTGTCTCTTTGTCGTCCTTGATTTTCAACTTCTCGAACTGAATTTAACCCAGTTAAATTCGCCCTCGAATTGAAAATACTACGGACAACAGACGGTTTTGTGAAATGCGGAGGCTGGGCTCTTGCGTTGAAATTTTTGATAAATTATTCGCAAAAAGCCTTTTTCTTTTCCTAATTTTTGTATTTTAGCAAAAGAAAAATGGCTTTTTGCTTGGTGTTGAGATTGCATAAGTACTTGATAATCAAAGTCCGCACTTCACAAAGCCGCAAACCGTTGTCCGTAATATTTGAGGAGCGTTATCAAATTGAAGATTTTGCAAATTTGAAAATTTATTGACCTCTACCCTTCTGATTTCTAAATTTTATGCCGAATAATTTCTGCGTGAAAATTTTAAAAATTGAGCTGAAATTCATGCTGAAAATTATCCTATTTATTTTTGAAAATTGTACTGAATCTCATGCTGAAAATAAATCCGTTTTGACCGTGCTGATTTTTAAAATATTGGGTTGAGGAATCCTGAATATCTGTCTGAAAAATTGAAATTAACTTGGCGAAAATTATCAGTCGGAATTTCTTTGGAAATACGCTTCTTTTCTCTTTGTCGTCCTTGATTTTCAACTTCTCGAACTGAATTTAACCCAGTTAAATTCGCCCTCGAATTGAAAATACTACGGACAACAGACGGTTTTGTGAAATGCGGAGGTCAGGCTCTTGCGTTGAAATTTTTGAGAAATTATTCGCAAAAAGCCCTTTCCTTTTCCTAATTTTTGTATTTTAGCAAAAGAAAAATGGCTTTTTGCTTGGTGTTGAGATTGCATAAATACTTGATAATCAAAGTCCGCACTTCACAAAGCCGCAAACCGTTATCTGCAAAACTAAAACAACCATATGCCAAAAAATTACACAAAAAGATTAGAAAGTTTACAGAAAAGAAGATTTGACGACAATTTAGAAAAAAGTATATTATCGGAATCTTTTAAAAGAAGTGATATTGGACAAAGTGCTAAATACACTTTAGAGAGTATGAAGCCAATTGAAAGTTCTTATACTCAAAATACTATTAAAGCGGCTGAAAATATACAAAATAACTTGAAGGAAAAATTAAAGAGTGAATATAATTTAACATTCAGACATCAAGGTTCTACAATTACTGACACACATATAAAAATTCATAGCGATATTGATATTTTAGTTTTTACAGACACTTTTGAGACATTAGAAAATCCACAAATTCCTTCTAATCCTTATCAAGGCAATCCTGTTGAAGATCTAATAACTTTGCGAAAAAAATGCTTTGAAAAACTTGATAATACCTATAATCAAGTTGATGATTCAAATTCAAAAGCAATACAAGTTTTTCCCACACAACCTAAAAGAAAAGTGGATGTTGTTATTTGCAACTGGTTTAATTCTAATTTATGGAAGGAAAGAAATAATGAAATTTATAGAGGTATATACTTTTTAGATAGAGATAAAAAACAAAGAATAAAAGATTTTCCTTTTGCACATATACACCAACTGAAAAATAAATCTTTAAATACAAATAAAAACTACAACAAAGTTGTACGCATATTAAAAACTTTAAAGGTAGATGCTGATTATGAAATAAAGCTTTCAAGTTTTGAAATTTGTTGTTTAGTTTATGATATTGAAGACAGAAAATTGAATTTACCTGAAACATCTTCTTTATTATTGCTAAATGTTGCGTCAGAACAACTAGCTAAATTAATCGACAACAAATTGTATCGTGAAGGTCTTAAGTCACCGAATGGTACTGAATATATTTTTCCGAACGAAAACAAAGTAGTTGAATTAAAGAAATTAAAATTAGAAGTTGATGAACTTATAATTGATGTTTCAAAAGAATTAGCTTCCCAATACAAATCTCTTAATGAATCTTTTATATATTAAATTATGAAACCACGTATTTTTATAGGCTCTTCTGGAGAAGGTTTAAAAGTTGCAGAATATATTAAACATAAATTACAAAAAGCAGAATTTGAAGTCTATTTATGGACTGACGATATATTTAAAGCAAATAATAGTGTATTGGAGACATTATTAAAAGAAGCTAGTCTTTTTGATTTTGGAATTATGGTTGCGACAAAAGATGATTTTACTAAAAAAAGAGATAAAGAATTTGAGACAGCTCGTGATAATGTAGTATTTGAATTCGGACTATTTTTAGGTAGATTAGGAACTAATCGTTCATTTGTTATTCAAGAAAAAGGAACGGAATTACCATCAGATTTATATGGAATAACAGTTCCCAGATTCGAAATGTCAGACAACTTAAATAGCAATTATGAGCTTAATACTGAAATTGATAAAATTGTAAAAACAATTAAAGAAAAAATTCAATTGGGAGAGCTTGGTCTTTTACCTTCAACGGTATTAGCGATAGGTTATTTTGAAAATTTTGTATCATTGATTTGCGAATCATTAAATTTGTTAAATGAGTTGGAAGTCAAAGGCAAAAAATATAAAAAATTCCAATTTAATATTGTAATACCAAAAGATTTAGACGCAGATATAAAAAAACGTGCTAAAATTTATTTCAAAAATAAAAGCTTGGAGGAGATTGAAATCCCTTCCTCATCAAGATCTTATCCAATTCATATACAATTCGATGACGATTCAATTGAGGAAACTTTACAATTATATGATATGCCAACAACAATTGGAGGTATAGATAAGGCAATCGAAATGTTTATGCGTAAAGGACACATTGGTAAAACAGAACAACAAAAATTATTAGAAGAAAGAGAATTAAGAAACTTCCAAACTACATTAGAGAATTTAATTGCAAATGATGCTTTTACAAAAGAAATGGTAAAAGTTATAACTGAAGAATAGTTCTGCAGATAACATCGGTTTGGCAATATGGCGGCTGAAGTGCTTCTATGAAACATTTGTGCAAGGTTCAACATCAGTAATTCTATTAAACTTTTGTGCTAAAAATCCGCCACATCGCCAAGCCGAAAAACGTTGTCCGTAATATTTGAAGAGCGTTATCAAATCGAAGATTTTGCAAATTTGAACATTTATTGACCTCTACCCTGCTGATTTCTAAATTTTATGCCGAATAATTTCTGCGTGAAAATTTGAAAAATTAAGCTGAATATCTTGCTGAAAATTATCCTATTGATTTTTGGAAATTGTGCTGAATATCATACTGAAAATTATTCCGTTTTGACCGTGCTGATTTTTAAAATATTGGGTTGAGGAATCCTGAATATCTGTCTGAAAAATTGAAATTAACTTGGCGAAAATTATCAGTCGGAATTTCTTTGGAAATACGCTTCTTTTCTCTTTGTCGTCCTTGATTTTCAACTTCTCGAACTGAATTTAACCCAGTTAAATTCGCCCTCGAATTGAAAATACTACGGACAACAGACGGTTTTGTGAAATGCGGAGGTTAGGCTCTTGCGTTGAAAGTTTTGAGAAATTATTCACAAAAAAGCCTTTTTCTTTTACAAATTTTTGTATTTTAGCAAAAGAAAAATGGCTTTTTGCTTGGTGTAGAGATTGTATAAGTACTTGATAATCAATGTCCGCACTTCACAAAGCCGCAAACCGTTGTCCGTAATATTTGAGGAGCGTTATCAAATCGAAGATTTTGCAAATTTGAAAATTTTTTGAACTCTACCCCGCTGATTCCTGAATTTTATGCCGAATAATTTCTGCGTGAAAATTTGAAAAATTAAGCTGAATATCTTGCCGAAAATTATCCTGTTGATTTTCAAATATTGGGTTGAGAATTCCTGAATCTGTGTGCGTGAAAAATTGAAGTGACTTGGCGAAAATTATCAGTCGGAAATTCTTTGGAAACACGCTTCTTGTCTCTTTGTCGTCCTTGATTTTCAACTTCTCGAACTGAATTTAACCCAGTTAAATTCGCCCTCGAATTGAAAATACTACGGACAACAGACGGTTTTGTGAAATGCGGAGGCTGGGCTCTTGCGTTGAAATTTTTGATAAATTATTCGCAAAAAGCCTTTTTCTTTTCCTAATTTTTGTATTTTAGCAAAAGAAAAATGGCTTTTTGCTTGGTGTTGAGATTGCATAAGTACTTGATAATCAAAGTCCGCACTTCACAAAGCCGCAAACCGTTAGCGGTCATTGTATAACGACACTCAGACATAATACGATTTAACTTTTTGGCAATGCAACAGTCTAACATCAAACTAATTTTAAAAATTATGAAAAATATGAACTTATTATTATTTGCATTACTGTTACTGACAAGTTGCAGCAAAGATGACGACCCGACACCGACCACCCCAGACACGCCAATGTATTTTCCTGCAAATACAAGTTCTGAATGGGAAACAACACCAGTTTCGGAATTAGGTTGGAACCAAAATGCTATTCAACCTTTAAAAGATTTTCTTGCCCAAAAAAGGACCAAATCGTTTATGATTCTTGTAAACGGAAGAATAGTGATGGAAGAGTATTTTAACGGACATACTGCAAACGCAGACTGGGAATGGAACAGTGCCGGAAAAACCTTGGTTTCTGCCACAACCGGAATTGCCCAACAAGAAGGTTTATTAAACATCAACAATAAAGCATCAAATTATTTGGGAATAGAATGGACAAGTATGCCGCTGGAAAAAGAAAACCTGATAACGGTTAGAAACTTACTGACAATGACTTCGGGAATTGACGACACCAAAAAGTTAGTGGTAAAATCTAACCTCACTTATGTTGCCGATGCAGGAACAAGATGGGCTTATGGCAATGTCTTTCAAAAACTAACCGACATAGTTACACAAGCCAGCAACAAAGATTTTGAAACCTATTTTAACGAAAAACTGAAAAACAAAATCGGAATGAATGGTTATTGGAATTTCGGAACGATTTACACTATTTATTACAGCAACACAAGAAGTATGGCAAGGTTCGGACTTTTGGCATTAAATAAAGGCAAATGGAACAACGAACAAATAATAAATGAAGCCTACTTTAACGAGAGTATCAATTCTTCACAAAACATCAATCCTTCTTACGGCTACCTTTGGTGGCTGAACGGAAAATCAAAATATATGGTTCCTGGCGCACAAACCGTTTTTCAGGGTTACTTAGTTCCTAATGCACCGACCGATATGTATGCAGCAATGGGTGCGAAAGACCAAAGAATTTATGTAGTGCCGAGCAAAAAATTGGTTATTGTAAGAATGGGAGAAGCTTCTGACCCGAACAATCCAAACTTTGCTGTTTCAGGATTTGACAACGAACTTTGGACAAAAATAAATGCCGTAATAAACTAAAAACAACGAACCGCTAACAAGGTATTGCCAAAAGCGGGGCTGAACGGCTTCGATTGGACATTTGTGCAAGGTTCAACTTTGGTTCTTCGATTGAACTTTTGTACTAAAAATCCCCGCCTTCGGCAATACCCAAACCGTTAGTGGCAATTAAACGACAACACTCACGAAACAACAAAACAGTAACTTAAAAATTAAACAAATGAGAAAAGTAGTATTATTATCGATTGGAATTTTCGCATTGACAGCTTGCAACAATCAAAAAAGCAATTCTTCGGAAAATAAAGAAGAACAAACCGTAACAGAACAATCAGCCGTTGGCGGAGATAAAGACGAACACGGCTGTCTTACTGCAGCTGGCGAAACTTGGAGTCAACTCAAGCAAAGCTGTATTCAAATTTTTAACGTAGGACAACGCTTAAACCCTATTGAAACCAAAGACGGAGAAGCTGTAATCAGTGCTTTTGTGCTGTTTAATGATGACAAATCCGAAGCGGAGTTGTTTTTGCCAAATACCCAAAGCAACACAATTTTAAAAATAACCGATAACCAAAACTATGAAAGTGGAGAATACAAGTTTGACGTTAATGAATCCACTTTGTACATAAACAATGAAAAGAAGTATAAGGCAGAATGATTAAAAAAATAGAAAACGACAAAAAGGTCGGCAACGCCCATATTAAAATCCTATATCCTGGAAGTGTTATTGAAAATTCAAATGATAGTGGATTAGGAAGTATCGGAAGAATTGACCACGCCAACATCGGGGGAAATGTAACTATCAAAATGCACCCGCATATAAATGATGATATACTTTCCTATTTCCGTACTGGACACGCTGTGCATACCGATTCGGAAGGATTTCAGGCAATCGTTTCCAGAAACAAGCTAATGTTGATGAAAGCGGGAAAACTCTTTTATCACGAAGAAACAATGCCCGAACCTTTGGAAGGACTTCAGATATTTATCCGACCCAAATCCAAAGACCTGAAACCTGAAGTTGTATTTCAAGACCTGAATGAAACGGATAGTGTTGATTCTTGGAGATTGCTTGCTTCGCCTACTGAACAGACACAATTACAGTTTTCGAGCGAAACGTGGATATACGACACGAAACTAACAAACGGAAAAACAATTGAAATGCCCGACTTGCCAAAGAATGAGCTGACTGGTTTGCTTTATGTTTTTCAGGGAAATGTAGTGCTGAACAATGACATAAGTCTTCTAAAAGGAGAATCTGTCCTTTTCAAGAACGAACAAATTGATATAAATGCTTTAGAAACATCGGAATTAGTGCTATTCATTACAGACGAAAATTCCGAATATTATGATGATGGAATGTATAGTGGAAACAAACATTAACTGCCACTAACACGGGTTTTGCGTCAGGCGGGCTGACGTGCAAACTTGGAGCTTTGTGCTTCGAATAAACTTTAGTAATAAATTGAAACTTTGTGCTCCGAAACCCGCCCGAACGCAAAGCCCGAAACCGTTAGCGGCAAGCTAAAAACCGAACTCACTATAATGGGACACGACATTTCACCAATTGCAAATCATAAACTAAATACCAAAGATGTAAAAGTTTTGGCGGAAGATATTTGTTCTCGTATCGATATAAATATTGAATATGGTTATTGGGGACAAAAAGAACATTTTAAACTTTTAGGAGAAAACAAAGATGATGAAAATGTCATTTTGGGCAAAATTATAAAAAACGAAAAATTCAAAACATTTAGGTTAATAGATGAAAGTTACCAATTAAAGCAATTACACCAAAAGTATGGTGATAACTTGTTTTATAATCCTGAATATTGGATTTATTATGATGGTAAATTACCTGAAGAGAAATGGATTAACGAAGAGCGAAAAGAGCTTGTGATACCTAATTTCGAATTGACTTTGATTTCGAGTGACGAAACAGAATACTTATCAATTCACAAAGAATTATATTCAAACGATATTCCTTATTACTCACGTTGGTGGTCATTTTGCAGATTATTCACAGAAAGCAACTTTGATAATTTTGAATACTTAGAAGGACTATTAGAGTTTAGAAAAGAGTTAATGAAATATACTTTAGCTTTTGGAGGAGATAAAATATATTATTTAGACGATCAAAGCAGCGTTCTCGAAGGAGTTGGACAAGGTTCTGAATGGGAATTAAGTTGGACTGAATTTGAAAAATTTGTTGCAGACAAAACTTTGCCTCTAATGCTGGATATTCCACAATTTTTAACGAACAGAAATTACAGAAATGAATTTATAGAAAAGAAGGAATATCCATTAAGCTTTATTGACGACTTTTCGGACATTAAATAGCCAGCCGCTAACAAGGTATTGCCAAAAGCGGGGCTAAAGTGCGAAATTCAACGTTATTGCCTCTATTCCGCCAAAAACGAATTTTATTCGTTTTTTTATTAAATTTACTTCATAAAAATTCGTTTTGGCTCGCCTCGGTGCTGAATTTAAGCTTTCAGCCATAAATTCCCCGCCTTCGGCAATACCCAAAACGTTATCGGCAAGATTATAACAAAACTGTATAAAATAAGGATTTCCGTAATATTAATTTAAAATTAAAACATAAATTTGTAACATATTTAAACTATTATAATAATGAGAAAATTTTTACTACTTGCTTCGTGCTTTATGGGAACATTCACAATGAATTTATTTGGACAAAGCAAAACAATCGTCGGGATAATGCCTTTCACAGCTAATGGAAGTGAATACAGAAATAATAATACCGTAATTGCAATACAGGATGCAGTTTCCGAAGCGTTTCTCAATACAAAAAGATTTACACTTGTAGAAAGAGAAAAAATGCAAATGTTAAGAGAGGAAAAGAGACAACAAACAAGTGAGGAATTTATTGACGGTAAAGTTGTGGAACAATCAAAATCTTTAGGAGCAAGTTATATAGTGACTGGAAACATAATTAAGGCGGGGATTGAAGAAAAAGAGAGTGAAGCTTCAATATTAACTGGTCTTGCTGGTTTAGGTAGTATTCCTGCAAGGAAAGGTGTTGTAAGTTTTAATTTAAAAGTTATAAATGTTGAGACAGGAGAAATAATTGCTTCTGAAAAGTTTGATGCTGAAGAAAAAGGAAAAGATGGTTTTGCAAAAGCGTTAGAATTAGTAAAGCCTAAAATCAAAGAATTTATAAAAAATAATTTCAAAGCAACTGTTAGTATTGCGTCTGTTGAAGATAAAACTAATGGAAAATTACTAATTGCAGGAGGTTCCTCTGTTGGAATAACAGTTGGAACTAACCTAAAAATATATGAAGAAGCTGAATACAATATTGATGGGAAAAGAACAATTAGAAAAAAAGAACTTGGAAAAGCAACTGTTGAAAAAGTTGAAGATGAAAGTTTTTCTATTTGCAAAATAACAACTTACGCTCCTGATATTATAGCAAAAATTGAAAATGGGGCAAAAGTAAAATGTGAAATAATTCAATAATTTTTTAGAATGAAAAAAATTATAATAGCGTTTTTTATTGCATTTGCCTTTTCAAAAGCTTTTTCGCAAAATACTAATCTACCAAAAATTATGGTAATTCCATTTACTAAAGATGGAGAGGATTTAAGAACTGTTTTGGATGATAATATATTAACAAGAATTGCTTTAACAAAAGTTAAAGAAGGTTTTGATAGTCGTAGTTTCACTACTGTTGATTTCGTTGGAAAACTAAAATCCGCAAAGGATAATCAAGTTTTTACAATGGATAATCAATCCGATATTAAAGCAAAAATTTTAGAATTATCAGGTTCTGACGTATATATTGTAACAGAAACATCTACAAAATCAGATGCTTCAGGTTCAAGTGCTACTGTAATAATTTCAGGGTATGAAACGGCAACTGGGAATTCAATTGCAAACAAAGTTTCAAATTCTGGGAAATTTCAGACAAATGATATTGAAAAACTTGTTGCTAAAGCAGTAGAAAAATCAATGGATGAATTTACTTTTATGGTAACAGACAAATTCAATCAAATTTCTAAAAATGGACGTTCTGTATTATTAGATTTTGGTTTTTCTGAAAACTCATCAATTAATATGACAACAGAAATTGAAGGAACTGGACTCGCATTATCCGATTTACTTGAAGAGTGGATTTCTAAAAATTCATTAAATGGCTCTTATCATATTCAAGGAACAACAAATCAAAAAATGATTTTTGATGAAGTGAAAATTCCACTAAAAGACAAAAATTCAAATAATTATACTTCTACAAAATATGCATTAGAGATTTTTAAATATCTAAAATCTTTGAATCTTGATATAAGTAAGGAAGTTAAAGGCGCAACAATTTTTATAACATTTAATTAGATGAAATATTTATTAACTATTATCAATCTAACATTTTCAATCATAATGTTTGGACAAAATAACTTTACACTAGGACTTTTATTACCAGAACCAAGTTCTAACATAAATGAAACTGGAATTTCAAGGTTAGAAAATAAGATGATTAGTTTGGTTAACAAATCAGATGCTTTTTCTTATGGTTACACTAATGATTTTGTTTTAAGTCCAATTGTTGATGTTGGAGAATCTGGACTTGTTCAAGGAGGTTTAGAAAATTTGGCAGTTACAAAAGTAGAAATAACTTTTTTAATCAAACAAATTTCAACAGGCAAAACCTATGGAACAATCTCTAAAACATATAAAGGAAGCGGGAAAAACCAAAATTCAGCGATTACAAATAGTTTTTCGCAAATAAATCCAGCTGATAAATCAATTCATCAATTTTTAAGTGAATCCAAAGAAAAAATAGAGAAATATTATTCAGAAAATTGCTCAAAAATCATTCAAAACGCTATTAATATTGCAAAGTCGGGAGATTATGAGCAATCTATAAGCTTACTCCAATCAATTCCTGACACAGGTAATAATTGTTTTGCAAGTGCTCAACAATCATCTTTAAATTATTATAAACTTTATCAAAAAAAGCTATGCTCTAATAATTTAACAAAAGCAAAGAGTGAAATTGCCTTAAATAATTTTGATAATGCGGTTTATTACCTACAATTCATAGATAATGAATCGGCCTGCTATAAAGAGGCTGAAAATTTAATAAATCAAATTTCTTCCAAAATAACCAAAAAAGAAAATCAAGAATTTGATTTGGAATCTAAAAGAATCAATGCTATTAAAGAAATTGGGAAAGCCTATTACTCTAACCAAGCAAAAACCTTGAATTATACTGTAATTGTGAGATAAAAAATCCTGCCGATAACATGGGCTTTGCAAGATGCGGGGTTGAAGAAAATCTCAGAAAAATTATAGAAAATACCCGCAAAAAACTTTTCCATTTTTTAGTTTTTTCGTAATTTTAAAAAATGGAAAAACTTTTTGCTAGCGTTCGGCTCTCCTCTCCACTTTCGGTTGCTGTAGCCCGCACCTCGCAAAGCCCTTTTCCGTTGTCCGTAATATTTGAGGAGCGTTATCAAATTGAAGATTTTACAAATTTGAAAATTTTTTGACCTCTACCCTTCTGATTCCTGAATTTTATACCGAATAATTTCTGCGTGAAAATTTGAAAAATTAAGCTGAATATCTTGCCGAAAATTATCCTGTTGATTTTCGAAAAATTGTGCTGAATATCATACTGAAAAATATTCCGTTTTAACCGTATTGATTTTTAAAATATTGGGCTGAGGAATCCTAAATTTGTCGTGAAAAATTGAACTTAACTCGGCGAAAATTATCAATCTGAAATTTTTTGGAAACACGCTTCTTTTCTCTTTGTCGTCCTTGATTTTCAACTTCTCGAACTGAATTTAACCCAGTTAAATTCGCCCTCGAATTGAAAATACTACGGACAACAGACGGTTTTGTGAAATGCGGAGGTCAGGCTCTTGCGTTGAAAATTTTGAGAAATTATTCGCAAAAAGCCATTTTCTTTTCCTAATTTTCGTATTTTAGCAAAAGGAAAATGGCTTTTTGCTAAGTGTAGAGATTGCATAAGTACTTGATAATCAAAGCCCGCACTTCACAAAGCCGCAAACCGTTAGTGGCTATGCGATAAAAACTCAACCCGAAAGAAAAGTTTCAATTATTTTTTTGAAATTGGTAACTTTTATGTTACATTTGTAAAATGAAAGTAAGAGAAGTCATAGCATTCAAAAATTATTTCGAGGAGTTCCTTATGGAACAACCAAAAAAAGTCCAAGATAAAATATTCAAAATTATTGAAGCTATCGAAACTCTTGAACGAGTTCCTTCTAATTATCTAAAACACTTAACTGGAACAGATGGTTTATATGAGGCAAGAATACAATTAGGTTCAAATATTTGGAGAGTATTTTGCTTCTTTGATGGTGAAAAACTAGTCGTTTTAATGAATGGTTTTCAGAAAAAAACTCAGAAAACACCAAAAAACGAGATAGAAAAAGCGACTAAGATAATGAATGACTACTATAATCAAAAAAGAAAATAATATGGAAACTAAAAGTTGGAAAAATATAAAAGATGATGTTTACGGAAAAATTGGAACTGAAAGAAGAGACGAACTTGAAAGAGATTTTGAATCTTTTAAAATTGGTTTGATGCTGAAAAAAGCCCGTGAAGAGAAACATTTGACACAATCTGCTCTTGCTGAAATAATTGATAAAAAGCGTGAATACATCTCAAGAGTTGAAAATAATGGAAGTAATTTAACGCTAAAAACTTTGTTTGACATCGTGGAAAAAGGTTTAGGCGGAAAAGTAAAAATATCAATAGAAGTATAATTCGCACAGCCACTAACAAGCAGTTTGGCGCAATGCGGGGAAAATTATCCATAGAAAAATTTTAAACATTTATTCGCCATTGCTTTTTGATTTCACTTTTTTTCTTAATTTAGTTGCATAAAAAAGCAATGGCTTTTTGTAGTGATAATAGAAAAAGTTTAACCATTAATCCCGCACTGCGGCCAAGCTGCCAGGCGTTATCTGTAATCGCATGACCAACATACTGCTAAAATGAAATATTTAAAATTTTATTTTTTATTATTTATAATTATCGGTTGTAGGAGTAATAATTTAACAGAGACTTCAACAGTCAACAAAGAACAAGCTTCTATATATTTAAATTATGAAATTACAAAAGAAACAATCATATTTGACATCAGAAATTCATTATTTGCACCAATTACTGTACGCTTAGATACAGATGATTCTATTTTACGAAATAATTTTAATACGATTACAATTCAAAAATTAAAAGACTCTATTTTTGCAATCAAAAACACAACTTTAACTGAAAAAAATTTGAAGTTCAAGGTGGAATTAGGAGATGTAAAAAAAGAAATTACCCATAAAACTCTGCAACTACCTTTCTCAAATGGTAAATCATATAAGATTTTGCAATCCTACAATGGTAGTTTTTCACATAATACAAATGAATCAAGATATGCTATAGATTTTGCAATGAAAGTAGGTGATACAGTGTATGCCGCTGATGACGGTTACATTGTTGGAATAGTTGATTTTAATAATAAATATGGAAATGATAAGTCATTTGAAAAATTTGCGAATTTTGTCACTACCTATAATGATGAAACTGGCATTTATTCTCAATATGTACATTTACAAAAGAATAAAATTTTAGTAAAAATTGGAGATAAAATAAGTAAAAATAAACCAATTGGCTTAATTGGTTTATCAGGATTTATAGATGGTGAACATCTACATTTTAATACATTTATACCTACAGAATCAGGTAGAAAATCAATTCCTGTTAATTTTGAAAAATATAAAGGTGAGGAATTAAAGAGAGATGATATTGTAACCCATTAATTGCGACTACAGATAACAGGGTATTGGCAAAAGACGGGTCGAATTTTGTCTTTGAGAATTCAGTTAAAAATATCCGCAAAAATGCTTTTCATATTTCTTTTTTACGTAATTTAGAAATCTGAAAAAGCATTTTGCTCAGGTTCGGTTTTACTTTGAAATTGTCTGCAAGGTAGCCCGTCCTTCGCCAATACTTTTTCCGTTATGCGACATTACATACAAGAAAACTCTTTAAAAAAAATAAATGGAAGAAAAAAAAATGAACACTGATAAGTTTATTTCTCATTTAAACCAAAAATGGGGAAATAAACCTTGTCCAATGTGTGGCACCAACAATTGGAATGTATCAGACACAGTTTATGAACTTAGAGAATTTCACGGCGGAAATTTAGTGTTAGGAAATGGTCCTATAATTCCAATAATTCCCGTAACCTGTACTAATTGTGGAAATTCAATATTTGTAAATGCTTTGATGTCAGGAGCTATAGAAAAACCTAAAAATGCAGAAAATGAGCAATCAAAGTAACTTTAACATTTCACAAGAATATGAAATAATTCCGCACCAAAAAGGTAAAGCTTACGTTATAAGTGTAAAAGAGTGGGAATTTCTTAAAGAAAAAGTGAAAAATATCAAAATTGAAATCAATGAATTATACACAATAGGATATTTACTCTTGGGTGCTGGAATATCTTGTTTAATTTCAATATTCGCAACGGATTTTAAAAATGACACTTATAAATATATTGTTTGGATAATATTTGGACTTTGTATTTTAGGAGCAATAATTTCGCTAATATTTTCCAAAAAAATTCATAAAATAGAAAAATCTAAACCATCCGAAGTTGTTACACAAATGGAACTTATTGAATCTCGTTTTGAATCAGAGAAAAAGTAACGTCGCATAACAAGGGTTTTGCGATAGTGGGGCGAAACTGCAAAGTTCAACGGCAGTTCTTCGGTTCAACCTTTGTGCAAAATTGAAGATTTTCGCTTCGATTGCCCCACCATCGCAAAGCCCCGAAACGTTGTCCGTAATATTTGAGGAGCGTTATCAAATTGAAGATTTTGCAAATTTGAAAATTTATTGACCTCTACCCTTCTGATTTCTAAATTTTATGCCGAATAATTTCTGCGTGAAAATTTTAAAAATTGAGCTGAAATTCATGCTGAAAATTATCCTATTTATTTTTGAAAATTGTACTGAATCTCATGCTGAAAATAAATCCGTTTTGACCGTGCTGATTTTTAAAATATTGGGTTGAGGAATCCTGAATATCTGTCTGAAAAATTGAAATTAACTTGGCGAAAATTATCAGTCGGAATTTCTTTGGAAATACGCTTCTTTTCTCTTTGTCGTCCTTGATTTTCAACTTCTCGAACTGAATTTAACCCAGTTAAATTCGCCCTCGAATTGAAAATACTACGGACAACAGACGGTTTTGTGAAATGCGGAGGTCAGGCTCTTGCGTTGAAATTTTTGAGAAATTATTCGCAAAAAGCCCTTTCCTTTTCCTAATTTTTGTATTTTAGCAAAAGAAAAATGGCTTTTTGCTTGGTGTTGAGATTGCATAAATACTTGATAATCAAAGTCCGCACTTCACAAAGCCGCAAACCGTTATATGCCATTTTAGAAAACCGAACGACCCGAACAAATTGACCAAAAAAGATATGTTTAGACACAAAGGAAAGACAAGAACATTAACACACAATTTGAGAATTGCTTCTTTGTTGTCTTTTGTTGCAGGTGTTGTAAATGTTGCTGGATTTTTGGCAGTTCAAAAATTGACAACAAACGTAACAGGACATTTTGCCTTTTTTGTGGACGAAGTTTTTAAACAAAATTTTTGGGAAGGACTAAATTACTTTCTTTACATTTTGTTTTTCTTTTTGGGTTCGTTCTTTTCGAGCTTTTCTATTGAACTTACGTCTAAAATAAACGACAGGCTAATTTATAGAATTCCAGTTGTTGCAGAAAGTTTGATTTTAATATCGGTTGCAATATTTGGACAAGAAATAATTTCAAAAGCACCGAATATTTTAGCATATTCCTTACTTTTTGCAATGGGTTTACAAAATTCATTGGTAACAACAATTTCAAATGCAACTGTGCGGACAACACATTTGACAGGACTTTTTACAGACTTGGGAATTGAACTATCTCAACTATTCTTTTATAAGTTAAAGGAACAAAAAGACAAACTCTATTCATCTATAAAATTACGTTTGACAATTATTAGCTTTTTCTTTTTTGGTGGACTTCTTGGCGGAATTTTTTATTCGACAATTAATCTTTATGTATTAGCATTTGCGGGTTTATTGCTTCTCATAGGACTAATTTATGACGACATTAAACTGAAATTAAAAAGACAACTGAGATGACGAAAAGAAAAACGGCATATAACATCGGTTTGGCAATATGGCGGCTGAAGTGCTTCTATGAAACATTTGTGCAAGGCTCAACAGTAGGAATTCTATTGAACTTTTGTACTGAAAACCCGCCACATCGCCAAGCCGCAAATCGTTGTCCGTAATATTTGAGGAGCGTTATCAAATTGAAGATTTTGCAAATTTGAATGTTTTTTTGACCTCTACTCTGCTGATTTCTAAATTTTATGTCGAATAATTTCTGCGTGAAAATTTTAAAAATTGTGCTGAAATTCATGCTGAAAATTATCCTGTTGATTTTTGGAAATTGTGCTGAATATCATAGTGAAAAATATTCCGTTTTAACAGCGCTGATTATTAAAATATCGGGCTGAGGAATCCTGAATTTGTGTGCGTGAAAAATTTAAATTAACTTGGCGAAAATTATCAATCTGAAATTCTTTGGAAATACGCTCCTTTTCTTCTTGTCGTCCTTGATTTTCAACTTCTCGAACTGAATTTAACCCAGTTAAATTCGCCCTCGAATTGAAAATACTACGGACAACAGACGGTTTTGTGAAATGCGGAGGTCAGGCTCTTGCGTTGAAATTTTTGAGAAATTATTCGCAAAAAGCCTTTTTCTTTTCCTAATTTTTGTATTTTAGCAAAAGAAAAATGGCTTTTTGCTTGGTGTAGAGATTGCATAAGTACTTGATAATCAAAGCCCGCACTTCACAAAGCCGCGAACCGTTATAGCCAATGCTAAGTGACGACATCAATAAAAAGAAAGAATAACTAAAATGGGAGCTTGGGGAACAGGAATAAGTTCAAACGACACGTATGCTGACATATACGAGCAATTTTTTGACTTGTATAATGATGGACTTTCAGTATCGGAAATTACAAAAAGACTTATTGACGAAAACCAGGAGACAATAAATATTGAAGAAGATGCACCAAACTTTTGGTTTGCTATTGCAAATGCACAATGGGAATGCAAAGCACTTGAAAAAGAGGTATTATTAAAGGTTGAGCATATCATCAATAGCGGGGAAGACATCAGAATTTGGAAAGAATTAGATGCATCACCTACGGACTTAAAGACAAGAGAAAAAGTTCTAAACAAGTTCCTATCCAAACTTCAAACTGAAAAAGACAAACCAAGAAAACGGACTAAGAAGAAATTATACAATTCCATTTTCAAAAAAGGAGACTGTCTAGTTTATAAAATGGATAATGGAAATTACGGTGGGGCATTCGTTCTGACTGACGAACAAGAAACTGAAGTTGGGACAAATTATATTGCAATAACAACAATAGACAAGTTAGACAAACCAAGCATTGAAGATTTTAAAGTTGCAGATGTATATGTGAAGCGTGTTAATGAAATAAGTTTCAAAGGAACAGAAATGCATAAAGAGTGGGTTGACCAGCCTCAAATTGGTGGCTTTTCCGCAATACTATTTAAGAATCACAACGTAGACATTGAAGTAATCGGACAAATTCCAATACAGAATGAATATAAAATAAACAGACAAATAGGTTTTGGATGGATTGCCTTAAAATCGACATTACCGTTTAAAGACGAATACATAAAAATAAATGGCGTTCCAACCAAGACATTAAAACTATCAGAGCTGACAGAAAGCACTGGCTATAACAGCACCTTGCCAAAAGCGGGGCGTTCGTGGTGGCAGAAACTTTTCGGCTCCGAATAAACATTAGTGGTAGCTTGACAGATGGTGCTCCGAAAGCCCCGCCTTCGGCAAGTTGCCAAACGTTGTCTGCAACCATTTCAGAGCAGAACTCCAAATAAAAATTTTGATTTTATACCAATACTTGGTATATTTGAATCAAATTAAAAGTTATGGCTAAAAATACATCGATTTTGTTGGGCGACTATTTTGACAACTTCATAAACCAACAAATTAAAAGTGGAAAATTCACTTCGGCAAGTGAAGTTGTACGAACAGCATTAAGAATGTTTGAATTTGAAGAATCTAAAAAAACGGAATTGATAAACGAACTGAAAAAAGGAGAAAAATCAGGCTTCGTTAAAGAATTTAACAGAGAAAACTTCCGAAAAGAACTTCATCAAAAACATCTTGCTGAAAAATGAATTACAAAATAAGCGTTGAAGCAAAGAATGACATTGAGAAAATTTGGCTTTACACTTTTGAGAATTGGTCGCTCAAACAAGCTGACCGCTATTTTGATTTGATAATGGACGAAGTTGAATACATTGCTGAAAACCCAAATTCTGGAAAGGATTATAGTGATGTAAGAAAAGGATACTTGAGAAGTCGAATAAAATCACATTTCATTTTCTACAAAGTGAACAAAAAGCAAAATGAAGTAGAAATTATTAGAGTTCTACACCAAAGCATGGATATTGAAAACAGACTCAATGACGAATAAAAAAGTATGGCTGCAGACAACAGACGGTTTTGTGAAATGCGGAGGTCAGGCTCTTGCGTTGAAATTTTTGAGAAATTATTCGCAAAAAGCCTTTTTCTTTTCCTAATTTTTGTATTTTAGCAAAAGGAAAATGGCTTTTTGCTTGGTGTAGAAATTGTATAAGTACTTGATAATCAAAGTCCGCACTTCACAAAGCCGCAAACCGTTGTCCGTAATATTTGAGGAGCGTTATCAAATTGAAGATTTTGCAAATTTGAAAATTTATTGACCTCTACCCTTCTGATTTCTAAATTTTATGCCGAATAATTTCTGCGTGAAAATTTTAAAAATTGAGCTGAAATTCATGCTGAAAATTATCCTGTTGATTTTCGAAAAATTGTGCTGAATATCTTGCTGAAAATTATCCTGTTGATTTTCAAATATTGGGCTGAGAAATCCTAAATTTGTCGTGAAAAATTGAAGTGACTTGGCGAAAATTATCAATCTGAAATTCTTTGGAAACACGCTTCTTTTCTCTTTGTCGTCCTTGATTTTCAACTTCTCGAACTGAATTTAACCCAGTTAAATTCGCCCTCGAATTGAAAATACTACGGACAACAGACGGTTTTGTGAAATGCGGAGGTCAGGCTCTTGCGTTGACATTTTTGAGAAATTATTCGCAAAAAGCCTTTTTCTTTTCCTAATTTTTGTATTTTAGCAAAAGAAAAATGGCTTTTTGCTTGGCGTTGAGATTGCATAAGTACTTGATAATCAAAGTCCGCACTTCACAAAGCCGCAAACCGTTGTGTGCTATACCTTGACAACCGCTACCGACAAACTAAACGAAGAAAAATTGAAAATATTTTTACAATTAAAATAATTAGACTAATTTTGTCTAAACGAATAATGTCTAATGAAAACATTTGGAGAAATAATTAAATCAAGACGTGAAGAACAAAATTTGTTACTTCGTGAGGTTTCTGCTTTGACGAGTATTGACCAGTCCATTATTAGTAAATTTGAAAAAGGAGAACGAAAACCATCAAGAGAACAGGTCTTAAAATTTGCAGAAATATATAATTTACCTCAAAACGATTTAATTATTGCTTGGCAAAGCGACAAAGTAGCATACGATTTGTTACAAGAAAATGACGCAGAAGAAATTTTAAAAGTTGCTGAATCTAAAGTTAAATATCTAAAAACTATAAAGAAATGAAAAAGAATTTATTATCACTTTTTTCAGGTTGCGGTGGAATGGATATAGGTTTTGAAGGTGGCTTTAAAATTCCAAAAGCAACAATAAACACAGCTATTCACAAAGATTGGATTCAAAAAGAAGATGAAATAAATTACTATTTGAAAGAAACTTTTTTTGAAACAAAATTTGCAAACGATATTAGCGAACACGCTAAAATCACTTGGAATGATTATTTTTCAAAAAAGAGAGGATACGACTTAAACGGAACTTTCAAAGTTGGAAGTATTGTAGATATTGTAAAAGAATACAAAAACGGAAATACAAATATATTTCCTCAAAATGTAGAAATAGTTACAGGAGGTTTTCCTTGTCAAGATTTTAGCGTTGCTGGAAAAAGAAAAGGTTTTAATTCTCATAAAGACCATAATGGTAATATTATAAATACATACATTCCTACCGAGGAAACAAGAGGAAAGCTTTATATGTGGATGAAAGAAGTTATTGAAATTACTTTACCAAAAATATTTATTGCCGAAAACGTGAAAGGATTAGCTAATTTAGGTGAAGTAAAAGATATAATCCAATCCGATTTTTCTAATATTAATGGCGATGGATATTTAGTTTTATCCCCAAAAGTTCTACACGCTGGACAATTTGGAGTTCCACAATCAAGGGAACGTATTATTTTTATTGGATTTAAAAAATCTGCTTTGACAAAAGAAGCACTGGAGGAACTTTCAAAAAAAGAAATTTCCGAAAAATATAATCCTTATCCAATTCCTACGCATAGATTAAACGGAGAAATGCACTATTCTTCTGTTGAGCATTTGATGAAAATGTTTACACCAAGCAAAGAAGTTTTATTGGATTTAAACGAACCTGAAGAAACAACTGATTTATCTCAAATGTATTACTCAAAAGCAAAGTTTATGGGCATACATTGTCAAGGGCAAAAAGAAATTGAATTAGATAAACTTGCCCCAACAATCCGTTCCGAACACCACGGAAATATTGAATATAGAAGATTAACTGTTGAGAACGGTGGAAGAAAAATTGAAGAATTAAAAAGTGGATTAAAAGAAAGACGTTTGACATTGAGAGAATGTGCAAGAATTCAGACATTTCCAGATGATTTTAATTTTGTAATTCCGCAAAATGAAAAAAACACAAAATTTGCAGTTAGTCCTTCGGTTGGTTACAAATTAGTTGGTAATGCAGTTCCACCACTTTTGGCATATCACATTGCAAAAAAAATAGAATCAAATTGGGAATTTTACTTTGACAAGAACTAATAAATATAGATGAATACAACTCAAAATTTACTAAACTCATTTCTAATTATTTATTTCTACAAGATAGAAAATGAATTAAATACGACAAAAAATGGTCTTGAAACAATAAAATTTCAATCGGAAGAAGCCAACACAGACGAACACTTGAAAAAGTATTTTCAAGAATTTTTACTTAAACACAATGATTTATCAGATGTGAAGCTAAAAAAGTTATCTGTAAAAATTGATTCCGAAGAGCATACAATAGATATTGAAAATTTACAATCGTATAAAATTATAAACGTATTATTGCCAGAACAATTAAGTGTAGAACAAAAGAAATCAATTACAGAATCAAAAAAATCAGTTTACACAAGTCCCGATTTATATCTAAAAATCACAGACGGTACTAATATTTATTTTGAATCTGTTGAATTAAAATCAACAAAAGAGAATAATATTCCTGGTTCAAGTGTTCAACAAGTCTCTCCTTTTGAATGGGTTATTTTTGTAAAACGAGACAATGAAAAAGTATTGGTTACAACTGGTTTCTACATAAACAGCATAACTGAAAAACTGCCTTTTCCTGACAGAAGTCCAAGACCTCAAATCGGTTTTAAAACACTTTTAGAATGGAATAAAAAATATAGAAAAGTTGAAAATGAAGTTTTGACAATTGAAAATATAACAGAAATTAATAATAACAAAATCAAACTTCTCACAGACTGGCAAGATTTTTTAGCAACTGAATGGTTAGAAATAATCAAATCAGAAGAAAGTAGAAATAGCGAAAAATGGTTTAACAATGCAATCAGAAAGTTTGCTTTGAAATTTTTAGATTATACAGACAAATTAACAGAATCGGATAAACAAAATTTAAAAAGTAACTTGACAAAATTAATAAAATAGCAACCGTGAAGATGGCACAGCACACAACAGCAGTTTGGCAAAATGGCGGGTTCAGTGCTAAATTGAACATTTGGTTTTCAAATAAACTTTAGTGCTAAAATGAAAGTTAATGCTTCAAAATCCGCCACTTCACAAAGCCGCAAACCGTTAGCGGTAATAGCTCCCTCACTATGCGAAGAAACATTTACTACTTTGAACCTTTAAAAAAATATGACATATTATCAATATCAATCTACTTAGCAATAAGTGTGTTTGTTTTATGTTTTTATAACTTTACAAATTCAATAGAAGCTAGGAAAGCGATTCTCTTCGGATACACATTTTCTACTAGTATGTTTCTTTACCTATTTAATTATGCTTCTCTTAGAAATCTGAGTTCATATTTTATCTGGCTTTCAATATCAATTGTTCATTTTGTATTTTATTTTAATCTAAAAGATGATTCAAGTTTACAAAATATAAATGGACACGCCTCGACAGGATTGAGAAACATAGCTATTTTATTAGTGTTCTACCAAATACTACGATTTGTAAACATTAAAGTACAGAATCAAGAATTTGTTGCTCCTTCTAGAGGATCTAGGACTGATATTATAGAAGGAAGAAGAATCAATATGATTGACTATATTTCATTCGTATTATATATGATACTTTTATTTTTACTAGAATTTAAATTTTAAAGTAATGCTACTACCGCTAACACGGTATTGCCAAAAGCGGGGCGAAAGTTGTAAATTCAAAGTTTGTACTTCTATCTCCGCCAAAAACGAATTTTATTCGTTTTTTATTTTTAAATTTAACTCACAAAAATTCGTTTTGGCTCGCCTCGGTGCAAAATCGAAACTTAAAGCTTCGATTTCCCCGCCTTCGGCAATACCCAAAACGTTAGCCACAATTATAGAACAACAGCAAAATGTCTGAACCAAAAATAAACGAAGACTTCCTTTTACTATTAGTTGACAATAACGGACTAATTGAAACTTCAACAATTACCATTGACAATCACTTTGAAAATGAAACACTGACTTTAAAAGGATTGTGCCAAGGGGAAAATGACAATATCAATCAAATAACATTATTTCTTAGCACCACATTAAAACCTAAACTACCGAACAAAATTTTCAATTATTGTAAAGAATTAGACAAAGCTTATCAAAGTGTAATTGTAAATATCGAAGAAGGAATAAAAGATATTTTAACCAAAAGAGACCTAATTTATACAAACGAGAAAATAGCAGTAAAAGAAGAAAAGGATTTTAATCTTGGCAAGAATATAGACGATTTAAAAAATCAAATTTTTGAAAGGATTACTTTGTGGTTCAAAGTTTTCAATATTGAATTTGCTTATGAAAAAGCCAAAAAAGTTCCTAATATGCTCGTTTATTCTCATAGAATTAGTGGTTGGTCTAATCCAGAATATAGAATAACAGATAATCTAAAACAGCAGGTTAAAACTAATTTTGGTTATGGTAGTGTAAGTTACTTTTATTCATTATTGACATTCAAAAATATTCAAATAACACCATTTTCAGAATGGATTGATTACAGATATTCAAATTTTTCAGAAGTTATAAGATACACAAGAAGTTTTAGAAGTAGAATTGCCGTTCTTGATGATAGAGACAGATTAAGATACTACAAAACAAAAATTGAAAATACTTATTGGAATAATGCTATTGAATTTACCAAAAATGCAGCAAATTTGTCTCTCACAAATGAAAAAGAATTTATAGAAAAGTACATTATTGCAGAATGCGAATTTTTAGTAAATGGATTAGAGAATTTTTACAGTGAAAGTGAGTTTGATTTTGTTGACGAGAACCAAGTTAATGTTGAAACCGATAAAATCATTAGACATAGAGTTGACATAAAAGGATATGAACTAATTGATTTTAGAACTGAAAAAATCATTGGTGCTTTGGACTTTATAACCAAGATTATTGAATACAGTCAAATTGTTCCGACAAACGAATATATTGACAGACTAATTTTGATTAATAAACGGTTTATTCCAAATGTATATTCTGCTTTAAATTTTCAAAAAGAAGAGCTTAAAAAGGCACAAAGTGACTACAATGTATTCTTAATTAAACACAATGAACTTGTAGAAAAGCAAAAATTCTATCAAACAGAACGAATAAAACTAAAGGCTGATTTTGATAAACAGTACAAAGATGAGTATTTGGAATTTAATGAAAGCTTAACCAAATCGCTTGAAGAACAAAAACAGCATAATCATAAAATTAAATTACATACGGACAACATAAATAAATTGACAAACTATATCAACAAATACAAAGACTTTATAAAAGAATAACTGTGGCTAACAAGGTATTGCCAAAAGCGGGGCTGAACGGCTTCGATTGGACATTTGTGCAAGGTTCAACATTCGTTCTTCGATTGAACTTTTGTGCTAAAAATCCCCGCCTTCGGCAATACCCAAACCGTTGTCCGTAATATTTGAAGAGCGTTATCAAATCGAAGATTTTGCAAATTTGAACATTTTTTGACCTATACCCTGCTGATTTCTAAATTTTATGCCGAATAATTTCTGCGTGAAAATTTGAAAAATTAAGCTGAATATCTTGCCGAAAATTATCCTGTTGATTTTCAAATATTGGGTTGAGAATTCCTGAATCTGTGTGCGTGAAAAATTGAAGTGACTTGGCGAAAATTATCAGTCGGAAATTCTTTGGAAACACGCTTCTTGTCTCTTTGTCGTCCTTGATTTTCAACTTCTCGAACTGAATTTAACCCAGTTAAATTCGCCCTCGAATTGAAAATACTACGGACAACAGACGGTTTTGTGAAATGCGGAGGCTGGGCTCTTGCGTTGAAATTTTTGATAAATTATTCGCAAAAAGCCTTTTTCTTTTCCTAATTTTTGTATTTTAGCAAAAGAAAAATGGCTTTTTGCTTGGTGTTGAGATTGCATAAGTACTTGATAATCAAAGCCCGCACTTCACAAAGCCGCGAACCGTTGTCCGTAATATTTGAGGAGCGTTATCAAATTGAAGATTTTGCAAATTTGAAAATTTATTGACCTCTACCCTTCTGATTTCTAAATTTTATGCCGAATAATTTCTGCGTGAAAATTTTAAAAATTGAGCTGAAATTCATGCTGAAAATTATCCTGTTGATTTTCAAATATTGGGCTGAGAAATCCTAAATTTGTCGTGAAAAATTGAAGTGACTTGGCGAAAATTATCAATCTGAAATTCTTTGGAAACACGCTTCTTTTCTCTTTGTCGTCCTTGATTTTCAACTTCTCGAACTGAATTTAACCCAGTTAAATTCGCCCTCGAATTGAAAATACTACGGACAACAGACGGTTTTGTGAAATGCGGAGGTCAGGCTCTTGCGTTGAAATTTTTGAGAAATTATTCGCAAAAAGCCCTTTCCTTTTCCTAATTTTTGTATTTTAGCAAAAGAAAAATGGCTTTTTGCTTGGTGTTGAGATTGCATAAATACTTGATAATCAAAGTCCGCACTTCACAAAGCCGCAAACCGTTGGCAGAAATGGTCTAAAAACGAGAATCCAAAGTAGTCAACAATTTAAAAAATTCTAACACAAAAAAATTGTTGACTATGATGAAAAACAAAAAACTGAAAATTTTCGTTTATCTGACTGTTCTACTAGGCTTCTTAGTCTCGTGCCGAACAGATTTCGTAAACGAACAAATCGTGAAGAGTAATAATACTTCTTCACTTGCTTCAAGGAGAATTTCTTTAAAAGAAAGTTCTCACCGACAAAAATTAACTCCCATACTTTCAGAACTAAAAAAAAATCTAAACAGTGAAAACACATCTGGGAAAAATGTTAATTTTGGTGATAGTATAATGATTGATACTGATAATATTATCATGATCGAAAATAGCCTAAATTATCACACTTATACCTTTGCGGTCAAAAGAACCAATGCTAAGCCTAATGACCCAATAGAGAATTTATTGCTCTCACCATTACCAAATGGGACTTATAGAGAATTTTGGATAACTTACTATCTAACTGAAATTGAAAAAAAACAGTACCAAAACAGCGAATTTATTATTCCTAAAAACAAAATAAAAACTGTAGAAATTATTCCAGGTACATTTGTTAACGGACAATTGGCACAAGTGATGTTACAAGATTGTGAGGATTATACTTTTTTTGCTGGTTATACAAAATGTGGTTCTGGAGAACATAAAAACGGACAACTAGCTGGTGATCCTAATCTTGGATTTTGTAATTCTACTAAACTTTCTGTACCAATATTCACCACCATTACCGTTTGTGAAAGTTTTAATATTGCAGATAATGGAGGTACTGGTACAGATTGGATGTTTGGTGGAGGAAATAATGGAAACACAGGTGGCGGTATTTTTTCATGTCCAGATTGTCCTGCTCCAGAGCCTTGTGTACAAGTACCAACATCGCCAACACCTTCAACTACAATTACTGATGAAAATGGTTGTGTTGTAGGTTTGCCAACAACACCAAATATTGGTATTGATAATACACCTTGTAATCAATTAAAAAAATTGAAAGAAAAGCCTAATTTTCAAAACAAGATGTCGGAATTAAAAAACAATGTAAAAACAGGAATAAAAGAAAAAGGATTTATGTTTCACACCGATTCAGACCAAACAAAAGAATTTTCGCCAGTATTAGAAGGCGGCAGCCCTTACAATGATGTTGATATTAATTTTGAACCTTACTTGCAGTCAATCTCTACAGATTTATTATACAGAACCTACGGTTCGGCACATGATCATCTTGAAAATAACCCCGAACATATTGGTGTTCCTACTCCCGAAGATTTAAATCAATTATTACTTTATGGAATGCTTGAAACCAAAATCGACAATCCATATCGCTCTGATACGCCAACAAAGGCCATCGTTATGGTTCCTACTAAAATTGGCTTATTCGCCTTGAAAATCAATGATATTGATAAATTGAAAGCATTTATTAAAAAATATATGAAAGACTGGACAAAAGATGATGTTGAAATATTTATGGTAGATTGGTTTCAAAACCCGAAAGAATACAACATTCGTCCAACTTCAACTCATGATGAACAAGTAACAGGTTTTTTAAGATTTATGCAAGATGAGGATCTTGGCATAGATTTTTTTGAAGGTGATAAAGCAACACTTGGAAATTGGAGAAAATTGGAATTAGTAAATAATGGAAACGGGAATTACAGTTATAACCAAACTCCTTGTAACTTATAAAATAAAAATTATGAAAAATTTTATAAAAAATATACTCATACTAATAAGCGCTAATATTTCATTTACTATGAATGCACAAGTAATTGTAGATATGTCATCCGATGTAGTTTTACCAACAAATTATAATCAAACTGGGCAATATTATGAAAAAGATGTTCATAATTATTTGAACAGATTTGTTGGAACTTGGGAATACATCAATGGAAATCAAAAGTTTCAGATTATTCTTACCAAGTTTGTCAAATATCATGACATTGCACCTAAGTTAAACCTAAATGTGTACAAGGATAGAATTTCAATTCAGTATAAAAAATTTGAAAATAATAATTTAGTTTTCGAGTCACCTTTACCAGATTATCCATCGTTCAGAACTTATGACGGTGTGGAGTTAAAAGGCTCTGTAACAGATTATGGAAGATTAACAATTGAAGTGAACAGACCAACATTTGGTTTTTTAGAACCATTTACATTACACAAAGGCGGAGAGTATTTCTATCCTGACTGTATGATTGAATTACAGCCATTATCTTTAACTGAACCACCAAAAATAAAATTTAGTTTATATTTCTCTAGAGAAACAGGAGGTTTTGGAAACCCTCATAATAATCCAGCTTACAATGGGCAACCTCTTTTTAGTATTCCAAGCAATATAATTATGACTAAAGTACCATAAGAAACCACTTCTGCCAACAGACGGTTTTGTGAAATGCGGAGATTGGTCTCTTGCGTTGAAATTCCCGAGAAATTATTCGCAAAAAGCCTTTTTCTTTTACAAATTTTTGTATTTTAGCAAAAGAAAATGGCTTTTTGCTTAGTGTAGAGATTGTATAAGTACTTGATAATCAAAGTCCGCACTTCACAAAGCCGCAAACCGTTGGCAGAAATGGTCTGAAAACGGGAATCCAAAGTAGTCAACAATTAAATAAAATTCTAACTTAAAAAAATTGTTGATTATGATGAAAAACAAAAAACTGAAAATTTTCGTTTATCTATCCGTTCTTTTAGGCTTTTTAGTCTCGTGCCGAACGGATTTCGTAAACGAACAAATTGTGAAGAAAAACAACACTTCTTCTCTTACTACTAAAAGAATTTCTTTAAAAGAAAGCCCTCACCGACAGAGATTAACCCCATTACTTTCTGAACTTAATAAAAATCTGAACAATGGATACAACTCTCAAAAAAGTGTTAATTTTGGAGATAGCATAATTGTTGATACAGATGATATTATCATGATGGAAAACGGAACTAATTTTCATACTTATACCTTTAAGGTAAAAAGAACAAATGCCAAACCAAATGATCCAGTGGAAAACATTGTACTGTCGCCACTTTCTGATGGTAAATATCTTGAATTATATGTAGTATATAATCTTTCAGAGAATGAGAAAAAGAAAATATTAGAAGGAAAGTTTGTAGATACTAAAAATAAGAAGCAAATAACGAAAATTATCAATGGAAATTTTTCAAATGCTCTTTTATCAAAATCTGGAATGTTGGATTGTGGTTGGGTTGATACAGGAGCTTTTGTAACTGAATGTAGCGATGGTGTACATGGTATGTGGAACCAAGACAAATGGAATGAATGTGTTGCTGATAGTAAGCCAGGTTGGCATTGGACAATGACATATCATTGTGATTATATTCAGGATGTAAATGAAAATAATGGACATAATGGTATAGGAAATAATGGAAACACAGGTGGAGGTGCTTTTCCTTGTCCTGATTGCCCTGCTCCAGAACCTTGTGTGCAAGTACCAACATCGCCAACACCATCAACAGCAATTACAGATGAAAACGGTTGTTTTGTAGGCTTACCAACAACACCGAATATAGATTTAATAGGTAATGATGAATGTTCTAAAGCAAAAAATGGTATCAATAAAGCAAATAATATATTGAAAGACCAAAAGGTCAAAACCAATATGACAAATGAACTATCTAACAAAATAGCAGAACCAAATGAATGGGCTATTGGTATAGGACAGAATACTGACGGCTCATATAATGTTACATCTCCAAAAGAAGGAAATGTATCCAACGGAACTGTTCCAACTCCTATTGGTGATTATACAGCCGACGGGCACTCACATAGTAATAATTATTATGGATCGCCATCTGCTGAAGATTTCTATTCATTTTTAGAAAATTTAATTAATTATCCAAAATTCAATACAAGATTTGTCTTTGGAACCTCTCCTCTAGGTTCGTTAGAAATTTATGCATTGGTAATAACAGACAAAGCATTAGCAATTGACTTTCTATCTAAATATCCTAAAACCAAAAACATAGATTCTGTTAAACATTCTTTTCTTGAACAAAGTGAAGTTGGATTAGATTATTATAAAGCGTATGACTTTGCTACAAGTGGCATTGTTGATAACAGTACCTCTACTGAATATGACCCGAAAGCTTTAGCTATGGCATATATTTTGGAAAAACTTGATACAGGCATCTCTTTGGCTAAAATGGATAATTCGGGCAATTTAAAGAAACTTAATGTAACCATTGAGAAAATAAAAGATGCCGCAGGTGGCAACCAGCTAAAAACAGGTTTAAAAGTAACAAAATGTCCATAAAATTATAAAGAAATGAAAACAAAAAACATACACTTAGCACTTATATTTATCAGTTTATTTGCTTTCTCAGCTGTTAAAGCACAAACCGTAAATGACTATATTAATTTTTACAATACAATTTCACCAAAATTAAATGCTGTCGCAGCGGTAAAATCTAACTATATCCATCAAGATTTCAGCCTGTTTTTGAATAAACTGAATACTGAAAATATTATGATAAATAGGGTAAGTTATTATCCACGAAATAGTTCAACCGAAAAGATTTATACAATCAGTTTATGGTTCACTAATATAGATTTGAGAGAAGTTGCTTCTGATCAATCTTATCAGCTACCTATAGTTTGGATAACTTTTGAGAATGAAGTCCCTCAGTCCCTTGTAAATATGGTCTTGCAATACCAAGGAAAATGGAATTTACAGTTCGAGCAATTTTTCAACAATATGAAAATTGAAAAAATAAAATTCATTGGCATTAATGGTTATAACAATCCAGACAGGACACCAAAGTAACCACTTCTGCCAACAGACGGTTTTGTGAAATGCGGAGGTCAGGCTCTTGCGTTGAAAGTTTTGAGAAATTATTCGCAAAAAGCTTTTTTCTTTTACAAATTTTTGTATTTTAGCAAAAGAAAAAAGGCTTTTTGCTTGGTGTAGAGATTATATAACTACTTGATATTCAAAGTCCGCACTTCACAAAGCCGCAAACCGTTATCGGTCAGCATAATAAGAAAGGATTCATAGAAATCAATTTTGTAGGCATAATTGATTTGAAAGCAAATTTTAAGTATCCATACATTAATAATACAATATGTTAACATTAATCAGAACAAATTCAGAAAACAAAAATTTTCAAAACTTAGTATTAGAACTTGACAAAGATCTGGCAAAGAAGAATGGAGATACAAATGACTTTTTTGCACAGTATAATAAAACTGACCTTATTAAAAACGTAGTTGTTGCTTTGAATGACTATTTACCAGTTGGTTGTGGTGCAATGAAAGAATTTGACAATTCGACAATGGAAATAAAAAGAATGTATGTAACAATTGAGATGCGAGGAAAAGGTGTAGCTGTTGCAGTTTTAAATGATTTGGAAAGTTGGGCAAAGGAATTAGGTTATAAAAAATGTGTGTTAGAAACGGGCGACAAAATGCTTGAAGCAATTGGCTTATATAAAAAGAGTGGTTACAAAATCATCAAGAATTATGGACAATATGAAAATATTGAAAGTAGCATTTGTTTTGAAAAAGAGCTGTAATTGACCTTGTTAAATAGAGAAAAAACAGTCCAAAAATAATTATGAAAGAAATACATCATTTAAACTGCGTAAAAATTATTTCACCAATTAACGATAATGTTTGCGGACATTGTTTGTTAGTAAATGAAAATGGAAGGCTTATTCTTATTGACACGGGTATTGGACTATTAGATACCCTAAACCCATCTGAAAGAATTGGGCAACAATTAATTGAGCTTGTAGGTTATCGTTTTGACGAAAATCAAACTGCGGTGCGGCAAATAGAAGAATTAGGGCTAGACCCTAAAAACGTAACAGACTGTATCATCTCACATTTAGACAATGATCACATTGGTGGATTAGCAGATTTTCCCTCAGCGACGGTTCACGTTAGTGAGGAAGAATTAAACAATTTCCATTCAAACAATCCAAGATATTTGGAACTCCCTTTGGCACATATGCCAACCATTAAGACGTACCAGAAATCAGATGTCAATTGGTTCGGTTTTGAAGCAAGAAAAATTAGTGCCAACATTGAAACTGAAATTTATCTTATTCCTCTCTTTGGGCATACGCTTGGACATTGCGGTGTTGCATTAAAAACAGATAACAATTGGCTGTTTTATATAGCAGACGCATACTATATGAAAGTGGAACTTACAAATGAGAAGCACCCAGTAAATGAGTTAGCTAAAATGCGAGCGGACGACAATAATTTGAGATTAACAACACTAGGTAAAATTCGTAAACTTGCAATTGACCATCCAGAAATTGAAATTTTTGGATATCATGACATTGAAGAATTTAAACTTTATAAAAATTAACAGCACCTTTGCCAGCCCCTGAAAAATGTCGATTCAGTGATTAATTCAAGTTGTATGATTTTTTTTAAATATGTATGAGTTGCCATAAAACAGAGCGCAAAATGCTTAAGGCATGCATTAATGCAAAGGCAATATTTTGGGGTTATTTACGCTGGAAAAGCAGAAAATAAAATTGACAATCAAACAAGAATAAATATGAGCACACAAAATTTTGCTAAAGAGTGGATCAATTCCTGGAATTCACATAACCTCGAAGAAATACTATCGCACTATTCTGAGGATATTGAAATTACAACCCCTATGATTAAATTAGCCACCGGTAGTGATACGGACATTTTAAAAGGAAAGGAAAATGTGGCAAATTATTGGAAAAGAGCACTGGATAAAATACCCAGCCTTCACTTTGAGTTGTATGATGTAACCTATGGTGTTAATTCCATTGCTATATACTATAAGTCAGTAATGAATAAAAAAGCAATTGAAGTGATGTTTTTTGACCAAAATGGGAAAGTAAACAAAATGTTTGCTCATTATACAGAATAACAACTATTTCTCAACAATGTATTTGCAAATGCAAAACTTAAGAGGTTTCGTATGAACCTTTAAACGGTTAACTTTCGTTTTCCGGCTATATAGTAGTGAAATGCATCCAGCGCATATCCTAATCGTAGGGGGCAACATAAAATGAAACAATAAAGATTTAAAAAATGACAGTTGCAGACTTTCCAATTATAAGGATAGATAGACTTTTACTAAGGCAATTTGTTGATAGTGATATAGAAAATGTTTACAAAGGACTTTCAGACCCTGAAATTATTAAATATTACGGAGTTAGTTATAAAACGCTTGAAGACACCAAAGCTCAAATGCGTTTTTTTTCAGACTTAGAAAAAGAAGGGACAGGTATTTGGTGGGCAGTATGCTCATTAGACAACAAAACATTTTACGGTGCAGGCGGGCTAAACAGTTTAAGCAAAGAACACAAAAAAGCAGAAATCGGTTTTTGGCTTTTGAAAGAGTTTTGGGGACAAGGTGTAATGACAGAAGTAATGCCAGTAATTTGCAATTACGGTTTTGACAACTTAGGACTACATAGAATTGAAGGGCTTGTTGAAACAGACAATTTGAACTGTAAAAACGCAATGAAAAAACTTGACTTCAAGCACGAAGGAACAATGCGAGACTGTGAAATTAAAAACGGAAAATTTATAAGTTTGGACATTTACGCTAAACTGAGAAGCGAATGAAATCAGACGACCGAAAAGAATGCCGAACCGATAACAGGCGTTTGGCAAAAAAGCGGGTTCACTGCTTAAATGAAGCTTTGTACTTCGTATCAAGTTCAGTGCTGGCTGACAGTTTTGAGCTCCGAAATCCGCTTCTTCGCCAAGCGCCAAACCGTTAGCGGAAATTTTATGACAAACTATGAGAAATAAATGTAAACAATTTATTGATTTCCTTTTTGACAAATCTGGTATTATCTCTGCAATATTAGTTATAGCACTGTCGGTAATAGACATATCGAATGTAAATGAATGGAAAGGAGGATTTTTTGGAGCAAAAGAATTTGCATACGGAAAAATAATTTATTACATAGTTGTATTTTCTGCCTTAATTTTTGGAATTATCTCTTTAATTCATGGAACTGAGGTCAGTAAAATAGAAAAAGATAATATTTCAAAAGGCGAAAAAATAATTGACTTGGAAAATAGGTTAAATGATTTAGTTGGCGAAACAAGTGAATTATTTAATTCTTACTTAAAGCTACTTATCAAAAGCTTAGATTTTAAACACACTGAAAGGATTAGTGTTTATAAGGTTTATAATAATAGATTTAAATTAATTGGACGAACATCAATTGACCCAACATTAATGGAAATGGGAAGAAATGACTATCCAATTGATGAAGGATTTATTGGAAAGGGCTGGAAAGAAGGAGATTTCTTCTGTGATAATTTGCCAGAGATTACGCAAGGTCGAAATGGCATTAATAATTACTACAACAGAGTTAATAATATATTTCCCATTTCAAAAAATGTTGTTGAGGGAATTCGTATGAAATCTAGAAACTTTTACGTTTATAGAATAGATGGATATGATGGTAATCCAAAAGCTGTATTAGTTTTCGAAAGTTTAAATCCAACAACTTTCACAAAAGATAGCATTTTGGAAAAATTGAGCGACATTGAAGAGCCTTTAATGATGTTCATTGAGAAAAATAATGGTATTGCATTAACAGAAAACATTTTGGGAATATGAACAATTTAGAAAAACTAACAAGATATATCTTACAAAAATATCCAGACGTTTCTGAACTTTCCAAACCGAGATTAGTAAAACTAATTTATTTAATCGATTGGAGATATACAATCGAAAATGGTCACCAATACACCAATATTAAATGGGTTTACAATCACTATGGTCCGTATGTCAATGATGTAATAAATTTAATGAAATCAAAACATGAAGTTTTCAATGTTAGAAGTTTTCAGAATTCCTTGGGAGGAATTTCTGATAAATTTGAATTGATCAATAGAGATGAAATTATACTTGAAAATAATATAAAGAGAATTGCAGATCAATTTATTGATTACACATTTAAACTAAATTGGTCAGATTTCATAAATCTAGTATATTCATCATTTCCAATAAAATCAAACATTAAATATAATTATTTAGATTTAGTTGAATTGGCAAAAGAATTTAACAATAAAAACTTCCGCTAACATTGTATTGGCAAAATGCGGGGTGAAGTTTTCATATAAAATTTTGTGATATTTTCGCCGCCGCTATTTTTCCATTTCGCTAGTTTTGTGTAATTTCACTTCATGGAAAAAATATCGGCTCCGTTTGGTTTTTAATTGACTTGAAATCGCTTTTAATCCCGCACTTCGCCAATACTTTTTCCGTTAGCTGCAATTTTTCAGAAAAACTCTTCCATTCATATGAGCAATAAAGTTGATGTATTAAATACAATTGAAAAGTTTAAAAAATTATTCAATGATGAATATAATTTTTTACCTATTGTTAAAGAAAATGAAATTGACCAATTTGAAAAAAAGTTTCAAATAAAACTACCATCCGATTATAAATGGTTTATTATGACAATAGCTAATGGTATTGAAAATAAAGATATGTGGAAACGAAATATTTTAAATAAAATAGACTTTGAGAATTTTTTTTATCAAGAAAAAGAGTATAATCCATCATTACCATTCAAATTAAACACAAAAGTCAAATTTTATTCTAAAGAAGATGATGAAGGCAATGATGATTTCCCCTTTGAAGTAATTTATGATACAGAAAGAAACATTTTTAGAGAAGGCTATCTAAATGGAGAAATTACACTTGTAGGATATGGTTGTGGGACATCTGCATTTTTAGTTATCAATGGAAATGAATATGGAAATGTTTGGATTGATGATTATGCATCAAATCAAGAAGTTTACCCTGAATATGATATCGAAAATCAAAAGAAAAGATTAAATTTTTTGGAATGGATAATTTTAGAATTGGAAAGAGAGATGACATTTCATCAATAACCAATTAATAACATTAAAGAAATCTAAATTTCATAATTTAAAAAATGTACTATAAATAATCCGTTAAACAGATATTTGAGCACTTGTAAAGACTATTCAAATAAAACTGCAGCTAACATTGTATTGGCAAAATGCGGGTTTTAGGGAAGAATTGAAAAGCAGAAAAAATAATCCGCTCATGCTTTTCAATTCCACTTTTTTTCTTAATTTAGTGTACTTGAAAAAGCATTCGCTACGTTTGGTCGTTCTTGAACATTTTGTTCTTCGAAAGCCCGCACTTCGCCAATACTTTTTCGTTGTCCGTAATTCCCCTACTCGAAAACGAAGTTGTTTTTAGGTGCTAACGAGAGAAATTTCTACTATTTTTGATAATCAAATAGTTGAAAAATTGAAAATCATAACCATCTGATTATCAACATTAAAAATTAACGTTAGTCAGAATATTTAAGGAGCGTTATCAAATTGAAGATTTTGCAAATTTGAATGTTTTTTTGACCTCTACTCTGCTGATTTCTAAATTTTATGTCGAATAATTTCTGCGTGAAAATTTTAAAAATTGTGCTGAAATTCATGCTGAAAATTATCCTGTTGATTTTTGGAAATTGTGCTGAATATCATACTGAAAAATATTCCGTTTTAACAGCGCTGATTATTAAAATATCGGGCTGAGGAATCCTGAATTTGTGTGCGTGAAAAATTTAAATTAACTTGGCGAAAATTAACTATTGAAAATTCTTTGGAAATACGCTTCTTGTCTCTTTGTCGTCCTTGATTTTCAACTTCTCGAACTGAATTTAACCCAGTTAAATTCGCCCTCGAATTGAAAATACTACGGACAACAGACGGTTTTGTGAAATGCGGAGGTCAGGCTCTTGCGTTGAAATTTTTGAGAAATTATTCGCAAAAAAGCCATTTTCTTTTCCTAATTTTTGTATTTTAGCAAAAGAAAAATGGCTTTTTGCTTGGTGTTGAGATTGCATAAATACTTGATAATCAAAGTCCGCACTTCACAAAGCCGAAAACCGTTGTCCGTAATATTTGAGGAGCGTTATCAAATCGAAGATTTTGAAAATTTGATTTTTTTTTGACCTCTACCCTGCTGATTCCTGAATTTTATGCCGAATAATTTCTGCGTGAAAATTTGAAAAATTGAGCTGAAATTCATGCTGAAAATTATCCTGTTGATTTTCGAAAAATTGTGCTGAATCTCATGCTGAAAATAAATCCGTTTTGATCGTGCTGATTTTTAAAATATTGGGTTGAGGAATCCTGAATATCTGTCTGAAAAATTGAAATTAACTTGGCGAAAATTATCAGTCGGAATTTCTTTGGAAATACGCTTCTTTTCTCTTTGTCGTCCTTGATTTTCAACTTCTCGAACTGAATTTAACCCAGTTAAATTCGCCCTCGAATTGAAAATACTACGGACAACAGACGGTTTTGTGAAATGCGGAGGTCAGGCTCTTGCGTTGAAATTTTTGAGATATTATTCGCAAAAAGCCATTTTCTTTTCCTAATTTTTGTATTTTAGCAAAAGGAAAATGGCTTTTTGCTTGGTGTTGAGATTGCATAAATACTTGATAATCAAAGTCCGCACTTCACAAAGCCGCAAACCGTTAGCTGTAACCCGATTAGAGATTTCACAAAAAATAAAAGTAGTTTTTCATCCAGAAAATAATGTAAATTTGTATTTATGAATGAAAAAAATCTTTATATCATCGCAGGATGTAACGGAGCTGGAAAAACAACAGCTTCTTTTACTATTTTACCTGAAATTCTGGAATGTAAAGAGTTTGTAAATGCTGATGAAATTGCAAAAGGGTTATCTCCTTTTCAACCTGAAAAAGTTGCATTCGAAGCTGGAAGAATAATGTTAAATAGAATAGACGAGCTTTTCAAAAATGAAGAAAATTTTGCATTTGAGACCACTTTAGCAACAAAAACATACAAACAGAAAATCCAATTTGCAAAACAAAATGGGTACAACACTACTCTACTTTTTTTCTGGTTACAAAATTCTGAGTTAGCAAAAGAACGAGTAAAAATCAGAGTTAGTGAAGGTGGACACGATATTCCAAAAGATGTAATCGAAAGAAGATATTTAAACGGAATCAAAAATCTATTTAACATTTATTTGGAAATCGTAGATCAAGTTTTGATTTTTGACAATTCTGAAGGTAAGCATATTTTAATCGCCGAGAAAAACATCGATGAAGATATTATCATTCACAATCCATTAAAATTTAACGAATTAAAACAATATCATGACACAAGAAGCTAAAAATATAAGAAAGACTAAAATTTTGAAAGGTCTTGAAAAGGCCTATGAAAAAATGATAGAATTTAAAAAAGAGAAAAAAAGTAAAATTGTAGTCATTCGTGAGGACAAAATCGTAAAGCTAAATCCATAATTCGGGCTACAGCTAACGGGCAGTTTTGCAAGAGAGCGGAAGAAGTTCTCCGTTTGAAATATTATAGTATATTTGAAATGTAGTTCTCGCAAGGAAATTTGTGATAATAGTCCACTCCCTCGCAAAGCTGCCAAAATGTCCGTTAGGTGTAATTCTAAAAAAACGTTACGCTATAATTTCACAGAATTTTTTAACACCAAAATAATCGAACATAAAAACAGGAAAACCACTTAAAACAGAAATGGTAGAATCTTTGCCAATATATTTTACTTTTTGATGCTGAAATATTTCTCCTTGTGCAAATGTTTCTTCTGGAAAAATAAAACTATCTTTTACTATATAGTTCATTTTACTAAGATGTGCGGTCAATAATATTTTCCAAATATCAAATGTATATTTAGAAAACTGTTGATATACATTATCAGCCTGTTCTGAAACCATTTTTTTATACTTTATATTTTCTTTTGCCTCAACTTTTAAATTCTTAAAGTCTAAATCATCTGAAAAATGTTTTATACTTTCAACCATAGGATAACTAATATATAGTTTTCCTAAATCTGTTTCTTCATTAAAAATTTCAAGCATTTCAGTCAATGCATCATCAGAAGCTAAAGTTGAATGACCATCATAATCAAAAAAGAGGTATATTTCAGCAAAATCATCACGATTAAATTCTTTTAATATTTCTTTATTTTGGGGAATGTTTTTTAATAATGAAAATGTGTCTAAATCTTCATCATTAGCCAATGCTCTATGAAGCTGATATATTTCAGCACAAAATGCACAAGTAATTACTGTCTTATCCTTGAAAACATGTTTAGTAAAACTTGCTACAATTTGATCTTCTGTTTTCTCACCTTCAAATACAAACAAAATATTAGACATCGAATGAACCTGCTTTATACATTTTCTCTAAGTTATGAGCTTCTCTTAGCTCCTTTTCAGTGCTTTTAGATAAAGATTTGATATTATCCTTATTCATAACAAAATAACAGTCAGGCCTTAGCAAATCATTAGTCATTATAGAAGTATTGTGTGTTGTTAATACAAATTGAATATCAAGCTTTTTCAATTCTTCTACAATTAATCGTGATAATTCATGATGATAAAATGCATCAAACTCATCTATAAATAAAAATGTTACTTTAGATTCTTCTTTCAATCTTTGCATCCAAAAATAAAAAAGTGTCAAAGCTCTTGTCCCTTGAGATGCAATTCTAAAAAAAGAAATAGATTTCCCGTCAAAATCAAATGCAATAATATTTTTCTCAGATTCTTTTACAACTTTCAATTTACATTCAATCCCTGCTCTATTTAAAAATAATTCAAAATCCTTTACATTTCCTCTTTCAATTATATCTTCCTGTATATCTTTAGAGCCCGTTTCAATACCCATATATGAATTACCATCTAATGAGCGGAAAAACAACATCCCGTCAATAAATTTCAAAAAGCATAGAAACACATTGTTGAAATTATCATTATCATCTAATACAGAATTGTTTTTTATATATTTAAGTAATGACAAATTTAAATTCTTAATGTCTTTATTTAAACTCTCTGTTCCTTTTAAATTAATTATTGCTTTATTACTTATTTCTCTGTCAATCTCTGCTATAAGACTATCATCAATTGTTAATTTTTCATATATCAAAGTTCGATTTTCATTCTTCTTATATACATAACTAACTTTACAATTAGAAATAATAAAATCATATTTAAATGTTGCGTATTTTTCATTATTCAAAGCATTTAAATAATGTGAGTACTCCAAGTCTCCATGTTCAGAATCGGTTAAATGGTCAATTATATCAAAAACAGCTAATCCTAAATTCGACTTCCCTACTCCATTACGACCATAGACAATTGCATTTTCAACAACGCCATCTATTACACTATCTTTATTAAAATTATAACCATTTGTATCGTTTAAATCAAATACAAATTCCTCGTTAAAACTTTTAAAATTCCTTACGCTAAAGTTTGTTAACATCTTAAATGTGTGTATAAGTTTATGCAAATATATAAAACTAAATCCAGAATGCCGTAAAAAAAATACGGTAGATAAAAAAACATAAGAACTACACCTAACGGGCAGTTTTGCAAGAGAGCGGGGAAATTTCTCCGTTTGAAATATTTTAGTATATTTGAAGTGTAGTCCTCGCAAGGAAATTTGTGACAATAGTCCGCTCCCTCGCAAAGCTGCCAAAATGTTAGTGGCTATTTTATAGAGACACCCTACAATGAGACAAATACTATTAATCATACTTACTTTGACAACTATAAATTCCCTCTCACAAACGTTGGACATTACAACTCTTGACAAATCTAAAGTTGTGGTAAAACTATTAGATAGCAAATCTAAATCTGAACTTTTGACACAGTTTAATGGACGACAAGACAACACTCTGCGAAAAAAATGGACAGCAAGAACATTTTTACTTTCTGACAGCAGTATAATTGTTGAGTTTTATGACAAGAATGCTGTAATCATTGACAATCTTGAAAAATTTAAGAAGTTAGAAGAAATTAGATTTGTAAAAAATACAATATGGAACTTAAAGAAAAACATTTCTTACAAGATTGAATTGACCTTTGAAAAAGGCAATAATATTGTTCAAGTCGAAAACCCAAAGCAACTTAAAAACTTAAAAAGTGAAATGCCGGAGCATTTTGATTTTGAAGTATATCAACTAAATACTGGACAAATCTTATTTATTGACAAATCTCAAAATTTTAAAAGTGCAGCCATTTATCCAGACTTAAAAACCTTGTCTTCCGAAAATAATACGATAGCAGAACAAGTGTACGGTTCTGATGATGATGAATACTTAATGAAAAAATTAGCAAGTGGTGACCCTCTTTTAGAGTATGAACCAAGCGACCACCTTATTTATCCCAAATACGAGAAAGACCTTATAAAAAACCACAAACTCACTCTAATTGAAAGCAAAGTTTTTGTAGCGTCTGACTTTTACGGAAATTTGTACAAATCTGAAAATGGTTATTATATTTTGCTTGACGACTTCAATCAACTAAATGTAGCGAAATCAGAAAAAATAGGTATTGGGACATTAAGAGTTTACAATAATATAGATGAAGTTAGAGTTGCTCAAAAAAGATACGAGGAATTCAAAGACAAAGGAGTGACATCAGAACATTTTTATCAAAAAATATCTGACACTTATGGTCAAAACTTTCCTAAAATGGTCAATCAACTTATTGATAAATTACCAGAACTTTTAAATTTTGATAAAGAACAACTTTCCTTAGACAGTTTAGGCATTGATTTAATTGACGAAGCCCTTAAATGGAACGGAACAGACGACAAACTTTTTGACAGTTGGTTTCCTTCTGTTCTTGCTTTCTATGGACAAGCCTACATTGCTGACAAAAAAGATGGAAATTGGACAATGCTTTATGAAAAAGAAGATAAAGTTTGGATACCTGAGATAACACTAAATGATGGATTTCCGGCTTGGGATTGGAGAGATTTCTACAAAGACTTGTACGAAGGACCTATTCCTTTAAAATGGGCAGGAGATTGGGACGGAAATATGAGAAAATGGAGAAACAAGAAATAAAAACAGCCACTAACATCGGTTTGGCAATATGGCGGCTGAAGTGCTTCTATGAAACATTTGTGCAAGGTTCAACAGTAGTAATTCTGTTGAACTTTAGTGCTAAAAATTCACCACATCGCCAAGCCGTAAACCGTTGTCCGTAATATTTGAGGAGCGTTATCAAATTGAAGATTTTGCAAATTTGAAAATTTATTGACCTCTACCCTTCTGATTTCTAAATTTTATGCCGAATAATTTCTGCGTGAAAATTTTAAAAATTGAGCTGAAATTCATGCTGAAAATTATCCTATTTATTTTTGAAAATTGTACTGAATCTCATGCTGAAAATAAATCCGTTTTGACCGTGCTGATTTTTAAAATATTGGGTTGAGGAATCCTGAATATCTGTCTGAAAAATTGAAATTAACTTGGCGAAAATTATCAGTCGGAATTTCTTTGGAAATACGCTTCTTTTCTCTTTGTCGTCCTTGATTTTCAACTTCTCGAACTGAATTTAACCCAGTTAAATTCGCCCTCGAATTGAAAATACTACGGACAACAGACGGTTTTGTGAAATGCGGAGGTTAGGCTCTTGCGTTGAAAGTTTTGAGAAATTATTCACAAAAAAGCCTTTTTCTTTTACAAATTTTTGTATTTTAGCAAAAGAAAAATGGCTTTTTGCTTGGTGTAGAGATTGTATAAGTACTTGATAATCAATGTCCGCACTTCACAAAGCCGCAAACCGTTGTCCGTAATATTTGAGGAGCGTTATCAAATTGAAGATTTTACAAATTTGAAAATTTTTTGACCTCTACCCTTCTGATTCCTGAATTTTATACCGAATAATTTCTGCGTGAAAATTTGAAAAATTAAGCTGAATATCTTGCCGAAAATTATCCTGTTGATTTTCGAAAAATTGTGCTGAATATCATACTGAAAAATATTCCGTTTTAACCGTATTGATTTTTAAAATATTGGGCTGAGGAATCCTAAATTTGTCGTGAAAAATTGAACTTAACTCGGCGAAAATTATCAATCTGAAATTTTTTGGAAACACGCTTCTTTTCTCTTTGTCGTCCTTGATTTTCAACTTCTCGAACTGAATTTAACCCAGTTAAATTCGCCCTCGAATTGAAAATACTACGGACAACAGACGGTTTTGTGAAATGCGGAGGTCAGGCTCTTGCGTTGAAAATTTTGAGAAATTATTCGCAAAAAGCCATTTTCTTTTCCTAATTTTCGTATTTTAGCAAAAGGAAAATGGCTTTTTGCTAAGTGTAGAGATTGCATAAGTACTTGATAATCAAAGCCCGCACTTCACAAAGCCGCAAACCGTTGTCCGTAATATTTGAAGAGCGTTATCAAATCGAAGATTTTGCAAATTTGAACATTTATTGACCTCTACCCTGCTGATTTCTAAATTTTATGCCGAATAATTTCTGCGTGAAAATTTGAAAAATTAAGCTGAATATCTTGCTGAAAATTATCCTATTGATTTTTGGAAATTGTGCTGAATATCATACTGAAAATTATTCCGTTTTAACCGTGCTGATTTTTAAAATATTGGGCTGAGAATTCCTGAATTTGTGTGCGTGAAAAATTGAAGTGACTTGGCGAAAATTATCAGTCGGAATTTCTTTGGAAATACGCTTCTTGTCTCTTTGTCGTCCTTGATTTTCAACTTCTCGAACTGAATTTAACCCAGTTAAATTCGCCCTCGAATTGAAAATACTACGGACAACAGACGGTTTTGTGAAATGCGGAGGTCAGGCTCTTGCGTTGAAATTTTTGAGAAATTATTCGCAAAAAGCCTTTTTCTTTTCCTAATTTTTGTATTTTAGCAAAAGAAAAATGGCTTTTTGCTTGGTGTAGAGATTGCATAAGTACTTGATAATCAAAGCCCGCACTTCACAAAGCCGCGAACCGTTGTCCGTAATATTTGAAGAGCGTTATCAAATCGAAGATTTTACAAATTTGAACATTTTTTGACCTATACCCTGCTGATTTCTAAATTTTATGCCGAATAATTTCTGCCTGAAAATTCAAAAAATTGTGCTGAATATCTTGCCGAAAATTATCCTGTTGATTTTCGAAAAATTGTGCTGAATATCTTGCTGAAAATTATTCCGTTTTAACAGCGCTGATTATTAAAATATCGAGCTGAGGAATCCTGAATTTGTGCGTGAAAAATTGAAGTGACTTGGCGAAAATTATCAATCTGAAATTCTTTGGAAATACGCTTCTTTTCTCTTTGTCGTCCTTGATTTTCAACTTCTCGAACTGAATTTAACCCAGTTAAATTCGCCCTCGAATTGAAAATACTACGGACAACAGACGGTTTTGTGAAATGCGGAGGTCAGGCTCTTGCGTTGAAAATTTTTAGATATTTATTCGCAAAAGCCCTTTTCTTTTCCTAATTTTTGTATTTTAGCAAAAGAAAAATGGCTTTTTGCTTGGTGTTGAGATTGTATAAGTACTTGATAATCAAAGTCCGCACTTCACAAAGCCGCAAACCGTCCGTTATGTGAAAGCTTATTGCAACAGCCGAAAATAGCACATTTGGTTTTTCCAGCCACACAAACCAAAAGCAAAAAACCAAAAGAGCTATTTTCCCAACGCTAACAAAATGAGGAAAACCGTAATTTAAATTTAAAAATACTTCTTAACTTACCAAACGAAAACTTGATAATCAATTATACTGCAAAATGACAATAGACGAAATTTTTGACAATGAAGAAATCAGCGTTCGCTCTTATAATGTTTGTAGATATAATGGTCTTGATTCTATTAATAAACTAAAAGAATACTATCTAACAAATAGTTCATTTGAAAAGCTTCGTAATTGTGGACGTAGATCTAATGAAGAATTGATTGAGGTTTGTAAGAAATATCAAACAAAGAACGCAGATAATACAAATGAACAAACAAGGACAAATCCATTAGAAGAAATTCTTGCAAACTTAACAAGAATACAAAGAGAGGTTATTAACAGCTTCATTCTCGTGAATACAAATAGTCTTTCCGTAAGAAGTAAAAACGCAATTTCACAGTTTTTAAAATACAATTTTAGTGTTAGAAATTTTGCTGAAAAAATTCTTTTAGATAAGGATTTCAAGATTGTAGATATAGAAAATGTTGGAAGAAAATCTATTCCAGAGTTGGAAATTTATATTTCTATTGTAAATGATTTTATAATAGATGTTAAACAAGCTAATGATGAAAAACAACTGATAACTTTAAAAAATAATTTTTTAATTCAAAGGACTTTTTCTATTTCTAGAATTCCATCTGAAATTTTACAGTCTGAATCTATTTTTCAATTAACCGATTTCTTACTTAAAAACAATGCACTTTTCAATGAAAATCACAATATAATAATTCAAAAATCATTAAAAATCTATCAGAACGATAAAGAACAAACTCTTGACGAAATCGCTTCGGAGAACAATTTATCAAGAGAACATGTAAGACAAATACGAAAAGATTGCATTAATGAATTATTTGAAAAATTATCTTTTATAAAAAATTTCAATGATGACTTATTTCAAAATTATGGCATTGACTTATCCGCAAACTTAATTGAAGTAAAAGAAAATTTAGTTACCCAAATTAACTCACTAAATAAAACCAGTTTTTCTAAAGAATTTATCTCGTATATTCTTGCAGTATATTTAAGTAATGATTTTGTTATAATTGGAAACATCGAAGATGTGTTATTACCTAAGTTTTCAAGTAGCCGAAACCGACATAATTGGAACAATTTTTATATCGTAAATAGGGAATTTTCAAAAGTCGATTTTGTATCTTTTGCTAATGATGTAAATGAAAGATTAAACGAAAGAATAGAAGAAACTTATTCGTTCAATTTCAAAAGTTATTTGTCAAGGTTTATAAATGATTTCGACATAGAAATAATAGAAACAGCCTTTCCTATTGCTGAAAAAATAATGAATGATGAATTCAGTTTATATCTTGATTTAGATGATAATATCATTTTCAAAAGAAACACAATCAAACAAGCATTTGAATATTCTTATGAGGCACTTGAGATATTAGGTAAGCCTTCTAAGGTTGAAGAAATTACTAAAAAAATACTTGAGCTACACCCTAATTACGAAACAGACGAAAATAAAGTTCGTGCTTCAATGAAAAGGAATAATGGATTTGTACCAGTGGGAAGAAAAAGCGTATTTGGTTTAAAAAAATGGGAAAATGAATTAGAAGATTTCAAAGGTGGTACAATCAGAAGTATTTCAACTGAATTTCTTGAGCAATCTGATAATCCAAAACATATTTCAGAAATCACAGAATATGTATTAAAATATAGACCAAATTCCAATGAAAAAAGCATCTACTATAACCTTAGAATAGATGAATCTGAAACTTTTAGTTTCTTTAAAAATTCTTATGTTGGACTAAAGAATAAAAATTATTCTGAAGACTTTGAAATACTAAAAGACTCTGATGTTATTGAGCGAAATTCTTGGGAAGAGAGATATGAAGATTTACAAAAATTTCTTTTACTTGAAAATAGATTACCTTTTTCTAATGGAGTTCCAGAGGAAGAAATTAGACTTTATAGATGGCTTAATGTTCAAAAAAGAAAAATAAAAGATTTAGACGAACAAAAAGGTAAACTAATTATTGAAGTTTTTGAAAAGTTCCCTCCAATAAATGGGAGAAGAAGATTGAACTCAACAGAGAAATATGATGAGCTTCTTGAATTCATTACAGAGAAGCGAAGATTGCCAGGTGCAAACAAGCAAGGAGAAGAAAATCTATATCAATTCTTTTACAAACAAAGAAAATTATATGAGAATGATGAACTGGATAAGAATGAAAAATCATATTTTTCAAAAGCATGTGAAATATTGAAAAATTTAAGTTTATGAAAATAAAAGATAACAAAATACATCAAAATGAAAGACTAAAAGAGATTTGTTCTACCAAAGGAGTTGATTACAAATCTTTAGAATCTTTGTTAGATTCTGTCAAAGCAAAAAAAATAAAACGTATTAACTATCATCAGCAAAAAATTGTTGATGTAATCGAAAAAGCTATAAAATGAAATTTTCCAATATAAAAATCAACAATTTCAGACAGTATTATAAAACTGTTGATTTTGATTTATCTACTAATGACGACAAGAATATTGTAGTTATTGGTGGTAAAAACGGATATGGTAAAACCAACTTTTTACTATCAATTGTTTGGTGTTTGTATGGAGAAAAAATTTCTCAAATAGACGACAATTTCAAAAAAGAAATTCAAAAAGAGAAAAACTATTCTTCATTTATGCAACAATCAATAAACTGGTCTGCTCAAAAAGAAGGTATTGATACCTTTTCAGTAAGTATTTTGGTTGAAGAAATAGAATTACCCGAAATTTCTAAACTATCGTCAAATGCCGATAAAGTATTAATAACTCGATCAAGAAACACATCAACAACAGAAGAAAAACTGTCCATTATTGATCCAATATCAAACATAGAAATTTTTGATAATGAAGAAGACAAATTCAATTTCATAAACGATTATATTATTCCGATAGATGCTGCAAAGTTTGTATTTTTTGATGCAGAGAAAATTGCTGAAATAGCCAATCTATCAATAAAAGAAGAAGGAAGTTTTATAAATGATGCACTTGGGAAAATATTAGGGTTAGACAATTACGAAACACTAATTGATGACTTTGAGTTTTATATCAATACTTTAAAGTTGATGATATAGTTTTAGATTATTTGGCTAAGAAAGAAACTGCTGAAAACAAAACCACTGAAAACAATAGAAAAATTGGAGAAAATACTCAAAAAATAAACAAAGTAAAGAAAGATATAACCCGATTTAATCAAGAACTTGTAACTCTCAGAAGTAAAGTTGAAATCAATGCTCAAAACAAATTAAAAATCAAGGAAACTGAAAAGTATATTGACGCACTCAATACTTTTTTAGAAGAACAAAAGAGCAGACATAAAGACAGTTTAGAAAAAACAATTCTAATAGAGTTGAAAACATTGATGCACAAACTTTCAAGCGAAGAAAACAAAAGTAAGTTTATCGAAGACGTAAAAGTTACAATTTTGGCTTCTGGACAAGGAATGAAAATCACTTTACTTGACCAAGACGATAACGAAATCAGAAAGGAAAGTCTATCATCAGGAGAAAAGCAAATTTACATTTCGTGTTTAATTAAAGCTATTCTGAATGAATCCATTCAAAGTTTGCCAATTTTCATTGATACACCATTAGGAAGACTTGACGAAGAACACAGAGATAGCATTACTAAAAAATACTATCCTGCTTTATCTGAACAAGTCGTTCTTTTCTCAACGAATAGTGAGATTACACCTAAACGATTTAGAGATATTTCAGAAAATATTGCGAAGTCATACCTATTGGTAAACGATGGTGCAAATACTAATTTAAAAAACGGCTATTTCCACAATTATGAGAATAACATTAAGTAAAGAAAATGATGAAATTCTGTATAATCTAAAAAGTTTATATGGTTTCAAAAATGAGGGAATTGCTCCTCGTATTGCATTTGCATTAAGCTTGCAAACAGGCAAATATTTTGATTTAGAAAATGAAAATATTCCGAAATCTGATGGAAAAGAATTTAGGGACGATAAAGCTCTTTTTGGAACTCTCATCAATGATACATCAAATGTTGTTATTTATAAATCAATATTGGACCAACATTATAACAAAAATACTTTCGAAGATGAGTTTGTAAAACTTTTTAAACTTCATCTAAATCACGGTTTAAAGATATGGAATGAAAGTGTAGAAAATGGAGAAATTACAAAAGGGAATCATATAGATATTCTGTTGAAACCAATAAAAAAAGGATTGACTTTAAGGTCAAATACTACTCATATTTCAACTAATACTAGAAAATCAGAAGTTAAAGAGTTTCAAGAATTATTATCATTTGAAATTGGGAAATCAGAAAATGATGAACCAATTGTAATTAAAATTAATGATCTTCGAGAATTTGACAATAGAAATATTGCAATTGCAGGAATGGCTGGTTCAGGAAAAACTCAACTAATAAAAGACATTCTTTATCAGATTTCTAAAAACTCAAATAGTGAATTGAAATTTATATTTTTCGATTACAAAGGAGAAGGAAATCCAGAACAACTAAAACCATTTTTAGAAGCAACAAAAGCCGAATTTGTCGATGTTGTCAATGATGGAGGAGTCGATTTTAATCCTTTCTTATCCATAAATTTAGACGAAAGACAAAGACCTTTTAGTATTCGTGCATTTGTAGATACTATTTCTACATTCGTTCCAAGAATGGGAGTTAGTCAAGAAAATATATTGATAAGCTTAATCAATGATTTACTTGACAGCAAAAATGGTTCATATCCAACTATAACTGAATTATTTGAAGATTTAGAAAGTTACTACGAAGAAAACGGAATTAGGCAAGATACTTTGTACTCCGTAATAAGAGATTTATCTACTAACATTTTTAATTGTGATCCCAATAATCCTGATGTTTTAAGCAAAAGTCTATATTTGAATTTACCACCTGCTCTTTCCGACACATTACGTCAGTTAGTTGTATTCCTTTTGCTCAGATATTTTAATTCATATTTTAGTTCCACAAATGACTGCGAGCCGAAAGAGCATATTTTCCCTGTTAGATATGTAATCGTAATTGATGAAGCTCATATCTATCTAAAAAACAAAAATGCAAGAAAAGCACTTGAAGATTTGTTAAGACTTTTAAGGTCAAAAGGAGTTATTGTAGTGATGCTATCACAAGGCGTTGAAGATTACAAAACAAAAGATTTTGATTTTGCTTCACAAGTTAAATTACCAATTTGCTTGAATATTCAAAACAAAGATTATAAGGCAATCAGTAATTTTGTAGGAACACCAAGCAGTAAGTATAAACTTGAAACGGAAATCAAAAAATTAGATTCAGGCAAAGGATTAATAAACATCGGAGAACCTAAAATAATAGAACTTAGGCAGTGGTGGAAAACAAAAAGAGATGAAGGATTATAATAAGTTCAAGCACATTTGCATTTTTATCTAACGCTCAAAGCCAACAAAAAAATGCAAAAGAGCTTTCACAATCACGTAATGAAAAAAAGCCTTCACATAACATCGGTTTTGCAAAAGAGCGGGTTAAGTCTAAATTGGAAGTTTGTACATTTTAATCCGCAAAACCATTTTTATTTTGCTCTTTTTTGTAATTTAGCAAAAGTAAAAATGGTTTTGCTACGCTTGTGCAAAGTTGAAAGTTCCGTCTTTCTAATCCGCTCCTTCGCAAAGCCGTAACCCGTTAGCTGTAATGATACCAAAAATAACGTACAAAAAATGAAAAAAATAATATTTAGCTCTTTAATTTCTAGCATTTTAATAAGCTGTGGAGCATTAAATGGAAATTATGCTGATACAGCATTTTATGCAAAAAATACTACTGATAAAATTATTTCTTTTGAAGCTGGAATTTTTAAAAATTCAGTTTCAATGGGGAGATATGAAGTTAAGAATAACTTTCAAGTTAAACCAAACGACAGTATACTAATTACGCGAACAAGCTTCAAAAAAAATTTCGAGAACCCTCAATATATGTTTTCAACCTTCAATATATTTCCATCTGATAACATTGAATTAAATGACCCAAAGAATGCTAAAAATTGGATAAAATCTTTGAAGGACAATATTGTTATCTACACCTTAACATTAAACAAATGAAAATAATCAATCTTTTCTTTATTATAACATCTACATTTTGTTTTTCACAAGAAAACAATATTTTAGAGCGTCTTTCTGCATTGAACAACAACGGAAAAATATGGTATAATATTGACGGTTATAGTGTAACCAGCGAAAATTTTAAAAATACATTCGACGAAAAAGGACTGAAAAAAGTTTTTAAAAAACATAATATATCTGATTCTGAAACAAAAGTTAAAGATTCACAAATCAAATTCAATAATTTGTTTGTAACGAAGCAGCAAAAAATTTCAGAGAATAATCTCCAAATCAACAATTATTATTTTGTAGAAAATCCGGACAAAACAACAACCGTAGTTTGGTTTATAAAAAACGGAAAAACAGATAAAGAAACTGAAGAAAAATTGGTAAACGCAATTATTGAAAACAAAATTCCAGAAACTAATTTTGTGCCAATGAAAATTACTTCAATTGATTTTGCAGGAAGAAAAATAGAATTAGGAAACAGCTGTTATTGGACTTTTCTAAATACTGTTCAATGTCCTTATCTTGGAGAAATGAATTGGAGTGTTCACAAAACTTTGGAAGATGCAAAAGAAGCAATTGAAAACCAATTAAATGTTACAAAATCAAGAAAAGGTGGAAAAGTTACGTCCGAAGAAATTGTGAATATAGATTTTGAAGGAGTTCCAACAAAATCAAAAAAAGTAATTTATGATTTTACAGGTGTAACTTCTGCATTGGCTGGAATGTCAGGTGGAAAATTTTTGACGATTTATTATGTTGCCGAAAATGTTAGAAATAAAAATGTAAGTTGTGTAATGAGTTTTTGGAATAACGACCAAATAAACCCTGATACCAAACTTCCTCCACTTTTGGAAAAACTGATTAGATTGAAATAAATATCACTACAGCTAACATTGTATTGGCAAAATGCGGGGTTGAACGCAAATTGAAAGATTTGAAATATTTATCCGCCGATTGCTTTTCCGTATTGATTATTTTTGTAATTTAACAATCCGAAAAAGCATCGGCTACGCTCGGTTCTGAATTGAACTTTTCGTCCAATCCAGCCCGCACTTCGCCAATACTTTTTCCGTTATGCGATATGCTATAAAACAAACTGTTTAAAATGAATAATTGTTGGATTTGTGGAAATTTTGCTGATTCTAAAGAACATAAATTTAAAGCATCTGATATAAAAAAAGCTTTTGGAAAAAAATTTGATGCCTATTTATTCAATGGAGAAAAGGTTCAGCCATTTAATTCATATAAAGATGATTTGATTCAATTTCCAAAAATAATTTGCATAGACTGTAACAACAATAAAACTCGTAATCATGATAACGCTTACGACGAATTTGTCAAATATGCATATTCTAATCATCAGAAAATACTAAATGAAAAATATATAGATTTTCAAGATATTTATGGAAATGAAATGTGGCTTGAAAAAAAAATTGATTTATATAGGTATTATGCAAAACATGCAGGATGCAAAGTTTCTACTTCTGAATTTGAATTTGATTTGACAAATCTTTCCAAATTTATTTTGGGAAAAGATGTTTGCGAGGATTTTGTATTAAAATTTGAATTGAAACAAGCCATAGAAATTTTAATAAAAGTTACAAATAAGATTAATAAATATACCCACTTATATAATTCCGAAACAATAGTATATACAGCAGGAAATGAATTAATTTTTGGTGGATGGACTACTAACAATTACATCACTGCAAATTGGGTAATTGGAAAAAATATATCTGATGAAGATTACTTAAGAATGTATCAAGAAACTGAATCTGTCTTACTTACTGATTGCAAATTTCCCATTGAAAATAAAAATGAGAACGATGAAGATGATAAGTTTTCTAAAATTGATTTTATGAAAGATACTCATCTAAAATATGAAAATGGGTACAATAATACTCCCCAGAAAAAAATAAACTTCTTTGAATTTTTAATTGAAAATAATTAGCAAATCGCATAACATAGTATTTGCAAAAGGCGGGCTGAAGTCAAAGTTGAAATATTTGTGAAATTTAGTCGCAACTTGCTTTTCGTTTCACATTTTTTTGTAATTTAGTTCCACGAAAAAGCAATTTGCTTCGGTTGGTCGAAATTGAACTTTCAGTCCAATTTAGCCCGCCCTTCGCAAATACTTTTCCGTTAGCAGAAAGTGTTTCCAATTACTCTGCTTAAAAACTGTAAGTCATAAAAATGAGAAAATTTATTAAAATTTTTGTTTTATTAATTATTATAAATGGTTGTACAAATTCAGATAATAAACTAGTTTCTTTTACTACTAGATTTGGAAATGCTATTATTGGAGTACTAAATTTAGAATTTTACAATGATAACAATCTCTTAGTTATAAAAAGGATTGGACCAAAATATAACTCTCCTTATCCACCACCACCTAAAATTCATAATGAAATACACGAAAATAATTCCGATGAAATAAATAGTCCTGAAGTAGTAAACATTGAAAATTCTACAGCTTACAAATTAAATGATAAAGAATCTGAAATATTAATAAAATTAATAAATGCAATTCCTGAAACAGAATTAAAAGATTATTACCCTAAATATCCTTTAGGGGACGGTTTCGGATATAATTTTCAGATATTATATAGTAATGGAATTATTAAAGATATTGAAGTTCAGCATCAAAATATAACTTCACACGAGAAATTAATTAATCAAATGCTGACTTATGCATTAAAATATGAAAAAAATAAAGACAACCTTAAAGTTCTCAATTCATTTGAAGACTGGAATCATCCGAAATATTAATAAAAAGACCTTCTGCTAACATAGGTTTTGCAAAATGCGGGGTTTAGTCATTGATTGAAATTTCGTCAAAATTATTCGCAACTGCTTTTCATATTGTTTTTTTACCTAAATTAGACAATCTGAAAAAGCATTTGCTTAGTTTCTGAATTCTTGAACTTTCAGTTCTTCGAATTCCCGCACTTCGCAAAGCCTTTTTCCGTTAGCGGTCATGCTATGACGACAGTGCAATCATCAACAGACAAACAATGAACAACCAATTGACAAGTAAACGAAACATCATTCTGACAGGACTACTTTTAGTTTTTGCAGTCGGACTGTTTGGAACTTTCGGTGTCTTGTCAATTTTTAAGGTGCTTGACGACTTGGACTCTGGAAAACCTCTGACAAAGACAATGTTTATTGTCCCGATTATTTTCTTGCCTTTCGCTATTTATTCAATCTATTATGTGTTATCCCGTTTCCCTCAAATGACAATTGACAAGACAGGAATAACTTTAACAACTATATTCAAAACAAAAAGCTACCAATGGAATGAAGTTAAAGACATTGAAATTACTGGCAAGCAGTTTCATAAGTTTCTATTCGTTTCTATGCCAATTGAGGCGACAACAATTCACCTTAACGACAATTCGGACATTTATCTATGGGTTGACTATTACCGAAATAAATCAGAGCTAAGGGTAATTCTTGACAGAGCCAACAGTATTTTGCAAGCCAACAGACAATTTTCAAGTCTTGACTTTAACATAGACAGACCTGACTTTTCAAAACAACTTTCGACCGACAATGACGGTAAAGAATTTAATGGAAATCATTTTCTAACTTTTAATGGATTAATATTTTATGGATGGATTGTTTTCTTCACATATTTAATTCTTACGTCAAACAAAATTCAGTTAAATAATATTGCAGCACTTATAGCAATGCCTTTAGTTTTGCTTTCAATTCCAGCTTTGCTCAGTTATCAAATGCATTACTTTATCGTAGGACAAAAGTATCTTACCATAAAAAACACGATATGGTTTTGGAAAAAGGATATTTACTTACTCAACGACATTAAAGAAGTTGTTATCGAAACACCTCATAGACTTTCAACTTCACTTAGAATAATTACAACTGACTACCGTGACAAGTTATATCCAGCAGGTAGTTTAAGCAACACGACTTGGAAAGAAATAATGGAGCAGATACGCAATGACAAAATTAAAGTGAGAAATGAAGCAATTTTTTAACGGACAGACAGAAGCACGAACCGCTAACAAGGTATTGCCAAAAGCGGGGCTGAACGGCTTCGATTGGACATTAGTGCAAGGTTCAACAGCAGTAATTCTAGTGAACTTTAGTGCTAATAATCCCCGCCTTCGGCAATACCCAAAACGTTGTCCGTAATATTTGAGGAGCGTTATCAAATTGAAGATTTTGCAAATTTGAATGTTTTTTTGACCTCTACTCTGCTGATTTCTAAATTTTATGTCGAATAATTTCTGCGTGAAAATTTTAAAAATTGTGCTGAAATTCATGCTGAAAATTATCCTGTTGATTTTTGGAAATTGTGCTGAATATCATACTGAAAAATATTCCGTTTTAACCGTGCTGATTTTTAAAATATTGGGCTGAGGAATCCTGAATTTGTGCGTGAAAAATTGAAATTAACTTGGCGAAAATTATCAATCTGAAATTCTTTGGAAACACGCTTCTTTTCTCCTTGTCGTCCTTGATTTTCAACTTCTCGAACTGAATTTAACCCAGTTAAATTCGCCCTCGAATTGAAAATACTACGGACAACAGACGGTTTTGTGAAATGCGGAGGTCGGGCTCTTGCGTTGAAATTTTTGAGAAATTATTCGCAAAAAGCCTTTTTCTTTTACAAATTTTTGTATTTTAGCAAAAGAAAAATGGCTTTTTGCTTGGTGTAGAGACTGCATAAGTACTTGATAATCAAAGTCCGCACTTCACAAAGCCGCAAACCGTTGGCAGAAATGGTCTGAAAACGGGAATCCAAAGTAGTCAACAATTAAAAAAATTCTAACACAAAAAATTTGTTGACTATGATGAAAAACAAAAAACTGAAAATTTTCGTTTATCTGACTGTTCTACTAGGCTTCTTAGTCTCGTGCCGAACAGATTTTATAAACGAACAAACCGTGAAGAACAACAACTCTTCTTCACTTACTTCTAGGAGAATTTCTTTACAAGAAAGTTCGCACCGACAGAGATTAACTCCCAAACTTTCGGAACTGAAAAAAAATTTGAACAATGAAAACATATCCGGAAAAAGTATTAATTTAGGAGATAGTATAACTATTAACACAAATGATATTATCATGATGGAAAATGGAACAAATTTTCATACCTATACATTTCGTATTAATAGAAATAACCCACCACCAAATGCACCCATTGAAAATTTACTATTAACACCTAAATCTGATGGTAGCTACGATGGATATTGGATAACTTTCAATTTAAATGAACAAGAAAAACTAAAAATTCTCAATAATGAAAAATTAGATTTAAGAAATAAAACAACAATAACAAAGATTGAGAACACTGGAAATACTAGTTTATTTTCAAAAGCATGCATACCAACATATATAAACATTGCTGTTAGATGTGGCGGCGAGGAAGGGCACATGCCAGGTTTACCATGTCCACATGCTGGAACTAATTTAGCTGCTTATTGGACATATGTTGTTGTATACGATTGTTTTGACACAGAAAGTGACCCTATTTCAAATATTTATCCGACTGAACCATTCCCAGGTGGTAGTGGCGTTTTTTCATGTCCAGATTGTCCTGCTCCCGAGCCTTGTGTACAAGTACCAACATCGCCAACACCTTCAACAACAATTACTGATGAAAACGGTTGTGTTGTGGGTTTGCCAACAACACCGAATATAGATTTAATAGGTAATGATGAATGCTCTAAAGCAAAAAATGGTATCTATAAAGCAAATAATATATTGAAAGACCCAAAGGTCAAAACCAATATGACAAATGAACTATCTAACAAAATAGCAGAACCAAATGAATGGGCTGTCGGTATAGGACAGAATACTGACGGCTCATATAATGTTACATCTCCAAAAGTAGGAAATGTATCCAATGGAACTGTTCCAACTCCTATTGGTGATTATACAGCCGACGGACACTCACATAGTAATAATTATTATGGATCGCCATCTGCTGAAGATTTCTATTCATTTTTAGAAAATATAATTAATTATCCAAAATTCAATACAAGATTTGTCTTTGGAACCTCTCCCCTAGGTTCGTTAGAAATTTATGCATTGGTAATAACAGACAAAGCATCAGCAATTGACTTTCTATCTAAATATCCTAAAACCAAAAACATAGATTCTGTTAAACATTCTTTTCTTGAACAAGGTGAAGTTGGTATAGAATATTATGATGCTTATGGATATGCTACGCTTGGAATTATCGATAACAGTACCTCTACAGAATATGATCCCAAAGCTTTGGCTATGGCATATATTTTGGAAAAACTAAATACAGGGATTTCTTTGGCTAAAATGGATAATTCGGGTAATCTAAAGAAACTTAATGTAACTATTGAGAAAATAAAAGATGCTGCAAGTGGTAACCAGCTTAAAACAGGTTTAAAAGTAACAAAATGTCCATAAAATTATAAAGAAATGAAAACAAAAAATATACACTTATCACTTATATTCTTCGGTTTACTTGCGTTCTCTTCAGTTAAAGCACAAACCGTAAATGACTATATTAATTTTTATAATACAATTTCACCAAAATTAAATGCCGTAGCATCGGTGAAATCGAACTATATCCATCAAGATTTCAGTCTGTTTTTGAATAAATTGAATACTGAAAATATTACGATAGATTGGGTAAGTTATTATCCACGAAATAGTTCAACTGAAAAGATTTATACAATCAGATTATCTTTTAGTAACATAGATTTAAGTCAGGCAGGTCTTCAACAAAGATATCAGCTACCTGTCATTTGGATAACCTTTGAGAATGAAGTTCCTCAATCCTTAGTAAACATGGTCTTGCAATACCAGGGGAAATGGAATTTACAATTTGAGCAATTTTTCAAAAATATGAAAATTGAAAAAATAAAGTTCATAGGAATTAATGGGTACAATAATCCTGACAGGACACCAAAGTAACCACTTCTGCCAACAGACGGTTTTGTGAAATGCGGAGGTCAGGCTCTTGCGTTGAAAGTTTTGAGAAATTATTCGCAAAAAGCTTTTTTCTTTTACAAATTTTTGTATTTTAGCAAAAGAAAAAAGGCTTTTTGCTTGGTGTAGAGATTATATAACTACTTGATATTCAAAGTCCGCACTTCACAAAGCCGCAAACCGTTATGTGCTATGCTATTACAAATATAGAACAAAAAACAAAATTGGAAAACAACATTTTCTTAACGCAAAATTCATCCTTTTTTGCCAGCACCTTTTTTGCCAACGCTCATCAGCACATTTGCAAAAAGCCAACGCTTTTCCTAACGCTTATTTTGCAAAAGAGCTGATTTTTCCAACTACTCCACTATTATAACATAGCTATTCAATAAAGAAAATTACATATCAACTATTTTAAAATCTTTTTAAAAACTACACTTTTGTGTAGTGCCTAATTTTCATAGACTTTGTAGTTTTGGAAATAAAAAAATGTACGAACGCTATTCAAGAAACAGATTATATATAAAGGAGCAAGAGCAAGATATTATTAGAACAACACCTATATTACTTGCAGGAAGCGGAATAGGAAGTAATATTGCAGAATGTGCTCTAAGATTTGGATTCGAAAATATTACTATAGTAGATGGCGATGTAGTTGAGCTTTCCAATCTTAACCGCCAAAACTATACAGAAGAAAACCTCTCTCAATACAAAGCAGAAGCACTTTATCATCGTTTAAAATCAATCAATCCTACAGCTAATATTAAATTCTATTCCGAATTTATTACTCCCGAAAATATCGAAGAAATAATCGGAGAAAATCAAATTGCCATAAATGCTTTAGATTTTACAAGTGATATTCCACAAAAATTTGATGAACTATGTCAGAAAAAAGGAATCCACATCTTACATCCATATAATCTCGGTTGGGGTGGCTTAGTAACCGTAATTGATATCGAAACTCCATTATTGCAAAGTCTAACTAACGATAATGATTTTAATGAATTAAAAATGGTGGAATATGTTTCGGGGCATTTGCGTTTTTGGGGAAAACCCAACTTATGGTTAGAAAAAATCATTTGGGATTACAAAGCTGAAAAAGAGATTTTACCACCACCCCAATTGGCTATAGCTTCTTGGATAGTTGCCTCAATGTGTACTCATATCATGTTCAAGATTACAACTAATAAAGAATATAAAAAATTTCCAGAATTTTATATAAACTCTTTATTAGATTAGCCTATTGTTGATTGCATAAGCAAGAGCTTCAGTGATATTTTTCACACCAATTTTTTCAAACAATTTTCTACGATGAAACTTCACCGTATCTATCGATAAGAAAATTGTATCTGCAATTTCATTAATAGTAAAACCTCTGGCATAGAATCTCAATATTTCAATTTCCCGTTCTGAAAGTTTAATCTTTTCATCTTCTATCCACTTATTATGTTCTATATCAAATTTCCAAACAGAATTAGAACCTTGTTTGGAAATTTTTATATTTCCAGAGGTATGGTTAGCTGAAAGAGCAACAATGCATATCGCTTTCCAAATTTTACCTTCTTCATTTAGAAAAATAGGTGTCAATTGATGATTAATAAGAATGGGATGTTTTTTTTCATTTATAATATGAAAGTCATACGATATAGTGTAGTTTTTTCTATCTTCAACAGGTAGTTTTTCATAGAAATCAAACCCCACATCATTTATTTTTAGTAATAAATCCAAATCTTCTTTTTTTACTACCCGAAAATAAAAACCATAACCCAATTCTTGAACCTCTTCCGATGTCAATCCACAAAGAAATAACGGATTATCAGAAACAAATTCGAAATTTTTAGTTTGATAATCAATTATATAAATACTTTTATAAGTGATTCTTGAAAATGCTTTTGCAATATCCAAATAATTTTTCGTCTGTATCAAATCTTCTTGTGAAACAGATTTTACAGTATTCCTATCAGAAAAAAAATGTTCAGTTTCTTCCATAATCATCATTTTAATAAACTACACAAAAGCGTGGATTTTGTTTGATTCCTGCAAAACTACACAAAAGTGTAGTTACTTTTTAATACTCATATATTATTTTTACCCTATAATTAATCAAAAACATGAATGATTTAGAATATTACATTTTAGATAGTGATAAACTATTTGATTTGGCACAGTTTGTAGTTCAGGAAAACTACAATCATCACATCGTAAACCATCAACAACGCCAAAAAGAAATTGAAATGGTATATCAGGAAGACCTGAAACTGAATAATTCAAAAATATTTGTTTCTCAGGAAGATAATTGCTCTATTGTTGGTTCTATAAGGGTTATCAATTGGAACCATATAGATATTCTACCTATTGAAAAATTATTTAAGATAAATATTTTCGATTTAATTCAAAATAAAACTACAAATGTTTACCACATCGGTAGATTCGCTATAAAAAAAGGAATTGACAAAACAGGGTTTATCGTTTTCAAAACACTAATGGTTTGTGCAATTAATGAAGTATGTAGAAGTGAAAATTCTCTTGCTTTAGCAGAATGTGATGTCAAATTATTAAGAATTTTGAAATTAATGGGAATAGAAGCAATTACACTGGCAGATTCCATAAATTATTTAGGTTCGGAAACCATTCCAGTAATGCTTTCGTATAATAGTTTGAAAAGTTTTCTTGACAAAAACATCAATCTACTTCCTCAAACCCTCACTTCACTACACCAGAGTATAGTCTTGCAGAAAAATACTGAAAACTACACTTTAGTGTAGTGGATAAAAAATTGAGAAGATTTACATTTGAAAAATAGAAATTCAGCATATGAAAAATAAGAATTTAATAGCAATATCTTTCTTTTTGTTAGGTGCATCTTTGGTTAATGCACAAGAATTGAAAAAACAAGACTCAATAATTAAAACGAAAAATATACAAGAAATTTTAATAAAATCGCAACGCAAAAAACAGTTTTCAGATCATGCTAATTATACTTTTGATAAAGAGGCATTAGAAAAAGCGAGACATTCCAAAGATTTATTAGCAACACTTCCTGAATTACAAATTGATCCAATCTCAAATACCATTGTCAGCATTAAAGGAGGAAAAACACTCTTCTTAATTAACGGAATAGAATCTTCCGACAATCAGATTAAAAGTATTGTACCAACAAATGTTGTAAGAGTTGAATATTTTGATATTCTGTAGTCTTCCCCAAAAACAGGAACGAATATAAATATAGTTTTTAACTTTGGGAAATATGAAACAGAGCAAATTTACAGAGGTTCAGATTGTGAAGATCTTATCTGAACAAAATCAAGGAAAAACGGTAAACGAGATTTGCCGAGATTACGGTATCAGCCAACCTACTTTTTACAAATGGAAAAGTAAATACGGTGGTATGGATACGCACCAACTGGCACAACTCAAAGAGTTTGAGAAACAGCTGTCACAATATAAAAAAATTGTCGCTGAACTAACTTTGGAGAACACTGTTTTAAAAGATGTTATAGAAAAAAAGCTTTAACGCCTTCCGAAAAGCGAGAAATGGTAGTATATGCCAAAGAAACCCACAAGATAAGCATAAGGAAGGCATGCGGTTGTTTTGGGCTGAGTTATTCGGTTATGTACTATAAAAAGAGGATAGATTCTCAAGATGATCTCATCCGTGAAGAACTTCGGTTATTGGCCGAACAAGAACATACTTGGGGATTTTGGACAATGCGTTATCGCTTGAAAAACATGGGGTTTTGGTGGAATCATAAACGGATTTACAGAATCTACACTTCGATGAATCTAAATTTAAGAAGCAAGAGAAAGAAAAGGCTACCTGCAAGAGTGAAAGAACCGCTTCTGCGTCCGATTTATCCAAATGTAACATGGAGTATGGATTTTATGCATGACACTTTGGAAAACGGCAATAGCGTGAGAAGTTTGAACATTATAGATGATTTTAACAGAGAAATTTTACAAATAAGTATTGATACGAGTTTACCTTCTGCAAAAGTAATTACCAAGCTGGAAGAACTCATCGAATGGCGAGGGAAACCGGACAAAATACGAGTGGATAACGGACCGGAATTTATTTCAGAAAAATTAAAAACTTGGTGTCAATATCACGAAATTGAGTTGCATTTTATCCAACCGGGAAAACCTACTCAAAACTCTCTTATTGAGCGGTTTAATAGAACATTTAGAACAGAGTTTTTGGATGTATATTTGTTTGAAAGCGTGAAACAAATGAGAAATTACGCAGAAATATGGATGTGGAAATACAACAACGAAAGACCACACAGTGCATTGCAATATCTCACACCGAGGGATTTTTTATTGAAATATGGAAAAATCAGCCACACCAATCCAGCAGATTTTCCCACATTTCAACAAAATTATTCAACACCAACAACAGAAATATTAAATAAAATCTCTACTTTTGAGTGTTACTAAGAATGGGAAGATTACAATTCCTCCTGCAAGATATTCTCAAAGAGCTGATACGGTTATAAATATTATAACTAGAAACCCAGAAACTGGTTATATTTTTGGTACAGACATAACCTCCGCTTTAACTACAGGTTTCGTAAACGGTTCTGCTTATGCAGGTTATCCAAAGGAAAAAATGATTTCGGTCTTGAATACTCCATTAACTTACGGGATTATAACAATAGGAGTATAAAAAGTATTTACGACTATCAGTTAAATAATTCGCATTACCGTACTGAAGAGAATAAAAAAGATCATTTCGGCTATACTGGACAAAATATTGCAGTACGCTACACTCGATCTGTTAATGATTATGTTTTTCAAGCAAAGATGGATGCTGCAATCTCAAATAGTTTTGTAAAAGGAAAAGGAAACAGCTTTTTTTATAAAGATAACATCTCAAAAGAGCATGAAATGCTTAAAAATTCAAATTCGGACTATGTAATTCCTACCCTGGATTTGTATTTTTCAAAAAAAATCGGAAAAAAAGACGAGTTAAGTGCAAATTTTGTTGGTTCTCATTTTACTACAAACTCTTCAGAATTTGCAAAAGAATGGGAAATAACTTCTGGTAACTCTGTTTATGATAACGACATGAACCTGAAAGCTAAGCAAACTGGAATTGTCGGGGAGTTATCTCATGTTCATAGTTTTGAAAAGGGGCAGTTATCTTCGGGGTATAGAATTTCTAATACCTCAATTTCCAACGATCTCCAAAATCTTGCAGGCTTTTCACAATACCATGTAAATTATCTTGAACAATATCTCTACACTGAATACTCTGGAAAAAAAGATAAACTTTCTTACCGCCTTGGAATTGGGATGTCTAATATCCATAACAAAAGTGCAGAAGTAACATCGGATCAATATACGCTTACTCCGAAAATTATTTTAAGTTACCAGTTGAAAAACAACCAAACTTTAAGATTCTCTAGCAGCTATAAGCCTCAAAGTCCAAGTAGTGCTGCTCTTAGTAGTAATGTTGTTCAATGGGCTCCCAATATTGTACAGCGAGGAAACCCTAATTTGAAACCCTCGCAAGTTTGGAGTAATAATCTAATTTATTCATTCAATAATAAGTATTTCGATTTTAATACAAATTTGTATTATCAAGCAACCGATAAGGCTATTAATCAATATTTTGTTTTGGATGATGATACTGGTGGCTATGCACTTACTTATGAAAATGCAAAAAATTTACAGCTCTATGGAGTTCAGCTTTCTGGTTCATATAAACCTTTTGGCAATAGACTATTGGTATTACGAGCTTTTATAGCTCCATCATCAGAAATAATTAAAACCAATAACGGTGCATTAATTAAAAATAATTATCTAAACAACTTCTTTGTAATTTCTTCTGAATACAAATCATTTAGCATACAATATCAATTCAATATTCCGGTTTATACTTTATCAGGAGCATTTTTATCAACAAATGAAAATATGAATCATGTCTTTGCAAGCTATAAGTTTAAAGAATGGACTTTTACTACAGGTATGTATTGGATGGGTATGCCTTCGGAATATAAAACGAAAAGTTTACCTGAGAGTTTGGTTAATTATTCCAGACATACTCAAATTTGGAATAATAAATCAATGTTTATACTTGGTTTGAGTTATGATTTTTCTAAAGGAAAAAAGAATCAATATCAGAAAAAATTAAACAATAACACAGCTCCTGCAGCTACTTTTTAAAAAGCTTTATCATAATATTTGTAGTGTACAATGCAGTATTGTGTTTAAATACCCGCTTTAATTAAAGCAAAAACTTAATTTTTATTCATCTGCTTCCTCAAACCCTCACTTCACTACATCAGAGTATAGTTCTGCAGAAAAATACTGAAAACTACACTTTAGTGTAGTGGATAAAAAATTGAGAAGATTTACATTTGAACTTCAATCAAAAGCAACCGGATTAAAAAACATGTGCTTCTCTCGTCCGGCTACTTTTTAACCAAAAACAAAATTAGAGAAGACAAAATTTATTATGAAAAAACTATTATTTGTAGCTGCTTTCGCAGTAGCTGGTATTACGGGAAGTGTAAGTGCTAAAGAAACTATTGTGACTAAAGACACTAATAAAGTAATCAAAATTGCGACAGAATGCTATGTAAAAGCCTATGATAAGAACGGAAAATATTTAGGATTATTCAAAGTAGCTTGCCCCAAAGTAATTATACTTGGTTAATAATAAAAATTTATTCTGAGATTATCATAGCTATTTTGCTAAGATAGTCTCAGATATTTTTTAAAACAGAATAACATGAAAAAAATACTTTTAATATTACTCATTTCTGTAATTAATTTTGCAAATTGTCAAGACAAAAATTTTTATAGTAGTTATACTCTAAACAGAACATTGAACGGGTATGAAAGTCAAGCAAAAGGAATTTTGTATGTGAATAAAACTCAATCAAACTTTATATTGAGTACATTTGAAAAATCAGATAATAAAAGTAAAGTAACCCAACAAGAGCCGGTATTAATCATAGATGATAAAAAATCTTGTAAAGATTATCAACAGTATTTTTACGATTATGAAAAAAAAGTTGCTCAATTTTTATTATTTGAAGATGATTGTTATAATAAAAATTTTATAGAAGAAGTTAAAATTAATCCTGTCTGGAAAATTACAGGCAAAGGGATAAAAATAAACAAATATAGTACTGTAAAAGCCCAAACTATAATTAATAATAGGCTATGGACAGTATATTATGATCCTTCAATAAAAGTAAAAGCCAACCCTTGGCGTTTTTTAGGAATTAATGGTCTTATTGTAAAAGCTCAGGATGAAAAAAAAGAATATACATTTTTATTGTCTGAGTTTTCAAGAAATATTTCAAATAAAAACCTTAGTAAAAAATATCCTTACAATAGAATAAGTTTCAATGAATATTGTAAGAAAACAATAAAAGAATATCGTAAAAGTATGATTGAAGAAATCAAGAAATTCTCCCTAAATTCGGAGGATGAAATCATTAAAATATTAGAACCATATGAATCACTCGAATTTATCGAAAAGAAATAACATTCTGTTATTCCTTTTTATCTTTTCATTTTTTGCCTCTGCACAAAGTAAGAGGTTCTATTATGAAGTTAATTTTAAGCGTGATTCCGCAGGAACTTATCCTGCCAAGGATATCGTAGTATTAGAAATAAACAAAGATTACAATATCTTTTTAAGTAATGATTATATTGTAACTGATTCCCTTAATAATATTAAGAAAGACAATCAGGTTTTTGCAGAGCCAAAATTTGACCAAGTAATAATATATAAAAAAGATAATCATAAGTTTGAGTTCATTCAAAATTTATCAATGTATTATTATAAGTACTCTGTAAAAAGAGAAATCTCATGGAATATTTCAAACGAACATAAAAAAATAGGTGCTTGGGAAGCAACAAAAGCAACTACCAATTTTGGTGGTAGAAGTTGGACAGCTTGGTTTTCGCAAGATATTCCATTACCTTATGGTCCATACGTTTTTCATGGACTCCCTGGGCTAATTCTTGAAATAAGTGATAATGAAAAAAACTATCATTTCAATTTAGTTCAAAATAAAAATTATACAATAGAATTAAATTCAAATAACTTGATTGAAAATTTGTTTAGTGATAGGAAAATAGACATAGCTGAAAAAGATTGGAAAAAAATACAGTTAAACTATTATAATAATCCTATACCAGAATACAAAAAAGGAAAAGCGGTCATGTTCACTGATAAAGGAGATGAGTATACCCCAAATGATTATAGAAATTTAGAAAAAGCTATTCAAAACCAAATAAGGGGTTTCAATAACCCTATAGAATTAGACAAAGCAGTAACATACCCTAAAAAATAGCTAGAAATCCATTTAAAAGCATGTAAATATAAAGTTATGCCATCAACATCCGAAGTAGGACACGCTAAAAATGTAGCCAACCTACAAAAACTTACAGAACAAATAATCACATTTACCAATTACAATCCACCAGTTGATAATCTTAAAGTTGCCAGTCTTCAAACACTTTATACAACCGCTTCCGCAAAACTAAACGAGGTGGAAGACAAGCGACACGCCAACAAAAATGCAATTACTTTACGTCAATCGGCTTTCGAAAATCTGAAATCTACAAGCACAAAAATTATCAACCATTTAGATATTTTAGGACTCCCAAAAGGAACAATAGATCAAGCCAAATCCTTAAATCGTGTAATCCAAGGCGGACAAAAGAAAACCACCACTCCACCCGATGAAAATGGAGAACCAAGCAACACCGTTTCTACATCTCGCCAGTCTTATACTCAGATGGCAGAAAATTTTGGAATTTTATTGCAGTTATTAGCAACCATTCCAACCTACGCACCCAACGAAGACGATTTAAACTTGGTAAATCTCAACACTTACAAAGATTCTTTAGTAAGCTCCACCCAATCCGTTGACCAAACCGAAGCCGAACTCAACACCAAACTCATAGAAAGAGACAATCTTTTATATGCAGACGGAACAGGCTTATATTCTATCGTTCAAAATGTGAAGAAATACGTGAAAAGTCTTTACGGAGCAACTTCTCCCGAATATGCAAACGTGTCAAGTATTGAATTTACGAGCCGTAAATAATATTTGATCGAGAAGTTTTACTATTCTTACAATATAAAGTTACATTCTTGCGATGTAACTTTATTTTTTTGCGATGTTGTTTTATATTGGCACGATGTAGAGTAATATTCTTGCGTTATGGAGTTATATTCTAACGATGTTGAACTATATTCTTTCGATGTAATTTTATATTGGAGCGTTGTAAACTTCTATTTTAACGATTGAGTTTTACATTCTTTCGATGTTGACAACAAAACAAATCACAAAGTCCACCGCAAAGGAAAAAGCACATTTGCAGTCCGCTCCACCAGCTCCAAAACCAAAGACTGCAAAAGAGCTTTTCCCTGCCCTCTTTTTGCCCTCGCCAAAAAAGAATAAAGTTATCAAAGCTTAATAACAAGAAACTAAACATTGAAAACAGTTAGCACAGCATATAACGGGCAGTTTTGCAAGAGAGCGGAAGAAGTTCTCCGTTTGAAATATTTTGCTATATTTGAAGTGTAGTTCTCGCAAGGAAATTTGTGATAATAGTCCGCTCCCTCGCAAAGCTGCAAAAACGTTATAGCCAATGGTAGGACGACACTCCGAACATTGAACAGATGAGCAAAACTTAAACAGAGAGCAAACCATTTTTACAACGAGTAAGCTAACACTCATTTCCGACCCTTTTGTATTTTTTATTTTTTCCACCGCACTTTTTTTAATTCAATTTTATTGCTACCTCACAAGTGGCACATTTGGTTTTGTTCGACACACTACTTGTCCTGAGCTTGTCGAAGGAAGCCAACACTTCACAACTGCGAAGCAATCACGAACACTACTAAAAATCAATTATACCGTGAGTAAAACCAAAAGAACCACTTTTTTCCTACGCTCATAATGAGTAAACAATAAAATCAAAACTTTCTTTGAATTTTATTTGCCCAATTAAAAATTAGCTTCTATTTTTACATAGTGAATACTAACTAGCATAAAAAATAAATTAGACAAGTATGCAACAATTTACAGACAGGCAAATTGAGATAATGGAAGCGGCTACCAACCGTATTTCAAAATATGGTATTCAGAATTTGACCATCAAAACATTGGCGGAAGACATAGGTTTGTCTGAACCTGCATTGTACAGACATTTTAAAAGTAAAAATGAAATCTTATTGAGCTTGTTGGAATACTTTAAAACAGAAATGAAAAATCGTATTCAGTCTATTTCTTTTAAACCGACAGACACTACTGCTGACGAGTTAAGAGCAATTTTTAATTCTCAGCTACAAACTTTTACTAACAAACCAGCAATAGTGAGTGTCATTTTTGCAGAAAGTATTTTCCATTTTGATGAAAATTTGAGCAATAAAGTTGCTGAAATTATGGATATGATGCAGAAATATGTGAAAGCAAATATTACAAAAGGTCAAGAAAAAGGACAATACAACAAATTGATTGGAGCTTCTACCCTAACAACCATAATTATTGGTGGAATGAGAATGACCGTACTGAAATGGAAATTATCAGGACATAAATCAAATCTTGTTAAGGACGGGAAAACGGTCTTAGATGGAATATTGAAAATGATTGAAAAAAATTAAAAATTACGAATTAAAAATTAGAAATATGAAGAAAGTTTTTGTTTTAGGAATTAGCATTTTGTTTTTGTGGAGTTGTAATAATACCACCGAAAAATCAACGGAAAAGCAGGCAACAGAAAACCACGAAGAACATCAACACGATGAAAGTTCTGAAGCTATTGAACTCAACAATGGGGAGAAATGGTTGGTGAATGAAGAAATGAAGCCATTTGTGATGAAAGGCGAAGAATTGGTAAATTCTTATATCCAGAATAATCAGGCAGATTATAAAGCATTAGCTCAACAATTAAAAGAGCAAAATGACCAGCTAATAAGAAGTTGTACAATGGGCGGAAAAAGCCACGATGAATTACACAAATGGCTACACCCACATCTTGAAATTGTAAAAGCATTGGAAGATGAAAGAGATGCAACTAAAGCAAATGAAACTGTTTTGCAACTACAACATTCATATCAGCAATATCACCAGTATTTTAACTAAATAATAATTGAGATGAAATTCCAACAAAAATTTACCCTATTTCACAGACTGTTGCATTGGATAATGGCAATTGCAATGCCCATTTTATTCATTACAGGTTTTTTGAGAATGTATTGGATGAATAAAAACAATATTGTTGCTGTTATTGAAAGCAAAACATCGGCAATTCCAAAAGAACAAATGACAGATATTGCAAAGGCAATTAGAGAACCTATGTGGCAATGGCACGAAGTTTTTGCTCACGTAATGATTTTTGCATTTTTAGCACGGATTATTTATATGCTTGTAAAAGGTATTCGTTTTCCAAATCCCTTTAAAAGCAATCAACCGCTTAAAGAACGCTTACAGGGCTTTATTTATGTTTACTTCTATCTTTTTGTTTTTATTTCAGCCGTTACAGGTATTTGTATTGAAAAAGATTTGTTCTCTACTTACCACGAGCAAATTGAAGCCGTTCATAAATGGGGCATTTATTGGTTTCCGATTTTCATTCTACTGCATTTTGCCGGAATTGTTTTAGCTGAATTTTCAAGCAAAAAAGGAATTACTTCCAGAATGATTGGAGGAGATTAAATAGCTGAAAAAATTATACAAATGCCCCAATACAATATCCCCAAACAGCTTTCCGGTCTTACGGAAGCGGAACTAAAAACCTCCCGTGAGAAATTTGGTTTCAATCAGGCAGAAAACACCATAAAAAGTGCCTGGTACACGCTGCTATTTGACATTCTAAAAGAACCCATGTTGTTATTGCTGATAGCCGTAACTATTATCTATGTGATTGTTGGCAATTATTCCGAAGCACTGTTTATGCTTGGGGCTATCATAGCTGTTTCTGGAATTTCTTTTTATCAGGATAATCGCAGTAAAAAAGCTTTGGAAGCAATAGAAAAACTGAATGAACCACTCAGTACGGTGATTAGAAATTCTAAAGTGATGCAAATTCCTACGCACGAAATTGCATTGGGCGATTTGTGTATTATCGAAGAAGGGAAAATGATAAATGCCGATGGGAAAATTGTACATAGCAACGATTTTTCGGTGAATGAAGCATCACTTACCGGAGAAAGTTTTTCGGTTTTTAAAAATCCAGAAACAGACGATAATAAGGTTTACAGCGGCACTTTGGTAGTTTCCGGCTTGGCAGTGTTTGAAGTGGAAAATATTGGAGCGAAAACTAAACTTGGAAAAATTGGTCAGTCCATTCAAAACATCAAAGAAGAAATTTCACCATTGCAATTACAAATTACAAAGTTTGTAAAGTGGATGGCATTCATTGGAATTGCTGTTTTCTTGACGGTGTGGGCATATAGTTTTTTGCAATCAAGAGATATCGTTCAAAGTTTGTTGGCGGGATTAACCCTGGCAATGTCTATTCTACCAGAAGAAATTCCGGTTGCTTTTACCACTTTTATGGCATTGGGTTCCTGGAAATTGATGAAACAAGGTGTTATCATCAAGCGAAGCAGTATAGTTGAAACTTTAGGAAGCACTACTGTAATTTGCACCGACAAAACGGGCACGATTACCGAAAATTCAATGAAACTGAAAGCTCTTTTTGATTTTAAATCCAATCAGGTTTTTGATGATACAAGTTTTGATAAATCTGAACTTTCTCAACTTATTCAATTTGCGATGTGGAGCAGCGAACCCGTTCCATTTGACCCAATGGAAAAAACACTGCACAAAGTATATCCAGAAACGCAAACTTCTGACCTAAGAAAAGATTTTCAAATGGTGCACGAATATCCGTTGGAGGGCAAACCACCCATGATGACGCATATTTTTGAAAACAATTTGGGAGAAAGAATCATTGCTGCCAAAGGTGCACCGGAAGCTATTCTTGCGGTTTCTATACTTTCTGAAGATGAAAAAGAAAACTTGCGTCAACAAATTCAGGAATTTGGAAAACAAGGTTATCGGGTATTGGGCGTTGCCAAATGTGATTTTAAAGGAAATAATTTTCCTGAAAAACAACAGGAATTCAACTTCGATTTTCTTGGGTTTACAGTGTTTTATGATCCGCCAAAACAAAACATTCAACAGGTTTTCAGAAAAATATATGATGCCGGAATAAAAGTAAAAGTAATTACCGGAGACAATGCCGATACCTCAAATGCCATCGCCCAACAAGCCGGCATCAAAAACAATAGTCCTGCTGTAAATGGTTCTGAAATAACGCAACATTCAGAAGCTGAACTGATGGCACTTTTAAATGAAACCACCTTGTTTACCCGTATGTTTCCGGAGGCTAAACTGTCTGTGGTGAATACCTTAAAACAATCAGGAGAAGTCGTGGCCATGTTGGGTGATGGTGTCAATGACGCACCAGCACTCAAAGCGGCTCATATTGGTGTGGCAATGGGCAACAAAGGAACAGAAATAGCAAAAGCAGCAGCAGCCTTGGTTATCACCAACGATGATTTGGACAAACTCATTATAGGAATAGAAGCAGGCAGAAGAATTTATACCAATATCAAAAAAGCCATTCAGTATATTATTTCCATTCATATTCCTATTATATTGACGGTTTCTCTGCCCTTGTTTTTAGGCTGGATTTATCCCAATATTTTCACCCCGGTACATGTGATATTTTTAGAATTAATCATGGGCCCAACCTGCTCTATCGTTTACGAAAATGAACCCATAGAAAAGAATGCCATGCAGCAAAAGCCACGAAAAATGACAGAAACCTTTTTGAATTGGCGGGAATTAAGCATCAGCATTATTCAGGGATTGATGATAACTGTTGGTGTATTATTCGCTTATCAATTGGCTGTTCAAAATGGAGCAAGCGAAGAAACGACAAGAGCGATGGTTTTTACTACACTCATCTTTGCCAATGTGTTTTTAAGTCTAACCAACCGTTCTTTTACTTACAGTCTTTTTGAAAGTTTTAAGAACAAAAATATCCTCTTTTCATTGGTAATAGGAGCAACTTTAATTCTACTATTCGCCATTTTATACATACCGGTCTTTTCAAATTTCTTTCATATAAGCAGCTTGAATTTAAAAGATTTAGGAATTACAATACTGATTGCAATGGTTTCTGTATTGTGGTTTGAGGTGTATAAATGGGGAAAAAGAAATTCTAATAAAAAGTAATGCAATCGGAATAGTGAAAATAAGTTTGGAGATTGAATTTAAGAATGGGTACTGACGAGCAGTATTTTTTGACAGATTGATTTTGTTTAGCCCTACGGGCTGTGTTGTATGTTAACCCTTCTTCCACAGGCTGTCGCCTATGGATAACCAAATATAGTCCTACGGACAATTTGTGAATGTTCTCATATTTGCATAATTTGAAAAAAGGTGATTGTATCATCATGCAGGTAAACACACCTGTACTTTTCAAAATAATGTATCAGTTATTAAACTTTACTTCTACCTATAAATTATCTGCAACAAACTGTTTACAATACTCCTTTATTAACTGCCTGACTTTTCTAAATTCTTCACTAATTTCTTCGTCTGTTCCTATCGATTTTGCAGGGTCGGGAAAGTTTTGATGAAACTTTTTTGCTTTGGTTGGAAAGAATGGACAACGCTCTTTTGCATTGTCGCAAACTGTAATTACAAAATCAAAATCTATATTTCGGTATTCGTCAATATTGTTTGAGGTGTGATTAGAAATGTCAATGCCGTCTTCTTGCATTGTGACAATTGCTTTTGGGTTTACTCCGTGCGTTTCCACACCTGAACTGTAAACGTCTGCTTTTTTACCTGCAAAATAGCGTAAATAACCTTCTGCAATTTGGCTTCTGCAACTGTTTCCTGTGCAAAGCACTAAAATTTTCTTTGTCATTTTGTATAATATTTTTGTTTTAGAAATAAACTAATCTTAACCAATAAAATTAGAACTGGAACTTCTACCAATGGTCCGATAACGCCTACAAATGCCTGTGGTGAGTTGATACCAAAAACCGCAATAGCAACAGCAATTGCCAATTCAAAATTGTTGCCTGTGGCTGTAAATGCGATGGAAGCATTTTTGTCGTAAGGGATTTTCATTGCTTTATTGATGAAAAAACTAACAAAAAATATCAGTACAAAATAGATGATTAAAGGAACGGCTATCTTAATTACATCAAAAGGTAATTCTACAATTTTATTCCCTTTTAAGCTGAACATTAATACGATTGTCAACAAAAGTGCAATCAGTGTTATAGGCGAAATCTTCGGAACAAATTTATGATTATACCAATCTTTTCCTTTTTGTTTTATCAGAATATATCGGGTAAGAAAACCAGCTAAAAACGGAATACCCAAATATAGCAATACGCTTTCGGTAACCGCACTCATTGAAACACTTACATCAAAATTGCCCAAACCTAAATATTTAGGCAAAACATTGATGAAAAACCAAACAAAAAAGCTATACGATAGAACTTGAAAAATACTATTCAAAGCAACAAGTAAAGCGGTGTATTCTCTGTTCGCTTTGGCTAAATCACTCCAAACTATAACCATTGCGATACATCTTGCCAAACCAATCAAGATAAGTCCTGTCATATATTCAGGTTCGTTTCGCAAAAACAAAACGGCTAATCCGAACATCAACAAAGTACCGATTACCCAATTGAGTAACAAAGAAATGGCAATTACTTTTCTATCTTGTAACGCTTTGGGCAATAAGGAATAATCCACTTTTGCTAATGGTGGATACATCATTAAAATTAATCCGATTGCCAATGGAATATTAGTTGTTCCGATTGAAACGGCATTGATATTAGTAGGAATATTTGGAAAAAAATATCCCAAACCAACACCAATTGCCATTGCTAAAAATATCCAGACCGTCAGATAACGGTCTAAGAACTTCATTTTAATATTCATCGTTTTTTACTTGAATAATTTCTCCATTTATAGTGCACGATAACTTTACGGTATTGTAGATTGTGCCAAATTTTTCAATATTCTTCTTTAGCAATACGGTATTTATATTTTCATCAGCACTGTAAATAATTAACTTGTAATTTATATTATCCATTTTCACAGGTTTTTCCGTGCGAATAGCGGACACATTTACTACGGCTTTTGCATAAGTGAAATTCATCATAGCAGAAAATCGTTCTACATTTTTTAGCATACACGCAGCAAAAGCTCCTAAAAAAAGTTCGGCAGGATTAGGTAAAATTTCTGCTGAATTTGAAGTCGTTCCAAAAGCTATCTCATTTTGCTTTATTTGTAGTATCGCATCTTTTGTTGAAACAGATGAAGCCTTAATTTGATATTCCATAATTATTTTTTTAGCAACATTTCGAACTTGGTGAACAACAATCCGCTGGCTTTTCGGCATAAACCGTTATGCTTCTAATTACCGTATCGTTTGCTTTGTATTGCGTAATTTCTTCTTCATTTAGATAATCCTTCAAAATATCGTCAGGAACAATAATCGGTTTGTCTTTTTGAATAATCATATTTGCAAATCCAACTTTGCTTACAAAGCTCAAATATTCTTCTTTATCAATCGCACTTGCCACACATCCTGCATACATTTCAGCCGCATTTTTAATTTTTTCGGGTAGTTCTCCTGTTAAAACAATATCTGAAATACTGAAATGTCCGCCTGGTTTTAATACGCGGAACATTTCGGCAAAAACCGCTTGTTTATTCGGTACAAGGTTTAAGACACAATTGCTCACAATGACATCTGCCGTATTCGCGGCTACAGGCATATTTTCAATATCACCTTGTCTAAATTCAACATTATTAAAACCCAATTTTTCTGCATTTTGCCGAGCTTTATCAATCATCGCTTCTGTAAAATCAATTCCGATAACTTTTCCAGTTTCGCCTGTTTCTGCTCTGGCAACGAAACAATCATTACCCGCTCCGCTTCCTAAATCAATAACGGTATCGCCTTTTTTGATTTTGGCAAATTGTGTAGGCAAGCCACAACCCAAACCTAAATCTGCATCGGGATTATAACCATCCAGCTCGTTGTATTCTTCGCTCATGATGTTATATACTTCGGTGCTACAACTACCTGCACCACAGCAGGAAGAAGCGTTACTTCCTTTGTCTTGTAAAGCAATTTCACTGTATTTTTGCTTTACCATTTCTTTGATTTCTTGTTCTGTTTGCATTGTATTTATATTATTAATTAGTGATTGATTAACAGCAGTTTTGCTTGGTAACTGTTGTGATGATTTTTGAAAAATAATTTTTAAGGACTTCAAAAGTTTTTTCATCAATACAATAGCAAATCGCATTGCCTTCGATGTTCCCTTTGATTAATCCTGCATTTTTAAGCTCTTTCAGATGTTGCGAAACGGTTGGTTGAGCAAGTGGTAATTCATTTACGATGTCTCCGCAAATGCAAGCGTTTACTTTCAATAAATGCTCTATGATAGCCACTCTTGCAGGATGTCCTAATGCTTTTGCAATAGTTGCGATTTGATTTTGTTGGTCTGTAAAGTGGTCTGTTTTTGTTGCACCCATTTTTATACTTATTTAATATTGCAATATTACGATAAAGGTTTTAATTGTAAAATAATTTTCGTGTTTTTTTTTTAAATATATTGATGGAATAAAGTTTGTTCAGGCTGTTTTATGTCCGTCTGTTGATGTTAGCACGGTCGTTTGTAGGGTTGCAACTAATTTTGCAAATTTTACAAAAAACTGATTATCGCTCGGAAATAAAAATAATGAAAAAAATTGCACAATCAAAATATTAGTTCTACTTTTGTGAGTGAATACTAACTAACTTAATTATAATAGTATGGCAACATTTGAGAAAGAGATAATATTCAATCTGGAAAATTCAATTGAATACACAGATGGAGGTGTTATCAGCAAACAGATAACTAAAAGCAAAGGTGGAAATTTAACCTTGTTTTCTTTTGACAAAGAACAAGGTTTATCTGAGCATAAAACACCTTACGATGCCATTGTGCAGATTTTAGATGGCGAAGCAGAAATAACGATTGGAGGTAATTTACATAATTTGAAAAAAGGTGATTGTATCATTATGCCTGCAAACATTCCACACGCATTGAAAGCAGTTGAACGCTTTAAAATGTTGCTGACAATGATAAAACAAGAATAAATTAAATACTATTACTATGAACGGTAAAAATAACATCGCAATAGGATTTCTAACAATGGGCTTTTTTATGCTCTATGGATTCCTCTTAATTTATCTCCGTGATTTTGCACCGAACGCTAAAGAATGGGCAGAGTCATACAGCATAGGAAAACATTTTGAGACAAGACTTGCTCATGTACACGGCAACTTATTTGCATTTTTAAATATTTTGATTGGCTACTTATTAATTCAATTTAGAAATAAACTGAAACACATAAAAGCGATTTCAGGATTAGCTCTTGCCGGATTGCTTATGCCAATAGGAATATTATTAGAAGTGTATTTAGGATTGCCTCCTATTTTTGTATTGATAGGTGCAATGTCAATGACAGCATCTGTTATTTGGTTGGGTGTATCGTTTTTAAAAACTAATAAAATAGTTGATTTATGAAAAAGTATATCCCATATATATCTTCTCTTATTTTAGCTGGCTTTGGTTTACTAACGCTATTCCTTAGTTCTTCCGTAATTTTTGATTGGTTTGGAATACGAGCCAAAGAGGGCAATTATGTTTTGTTTATCGTTTGGGCAAATTTTATCAGCAGTTTGCTTTATCTTATTTCAACTTACGGTTTTCTAAAAATAAAAAATTGGGCTTTTAAACCCTTATTGGTAGCAATGGTCATTTTGGTAGTCGCATTGATAGGCTTGTTTATTCATATTTATTCTGGTGGTATCTACGAAACAAAAACTGTTTTCGCAATGCTATTCAGAATTAGTGTTACCATAGCTTTTGTGGCTATTGCCTATTTTTCAATCAATAAAAAGAAATAAAAAAATTTACTCAATTATGTTAGTGAATACTCGCAAACTTATACTTAGCTTGATAATTTTATCAGGTTGGAATATAGCCCAAGCTCAAGAGGTTTGGACATTAAAACAGTGTATTGATACAGCACAAGTCCATAATAAGACTTTGCAAATCAATCGTAACAACATATCCATCAGTGAACAACGAAAAAAAGAGGCACAAGCTAACCTCATTCCAAAAGTTACTGCCAATGCCGATTACAAGTATTTTATGGAATTACCTACACAACTAATGCCGATGAATGCACTCAACCCGCAAGTACCCGAAGGACAATTCAGAGATATTCAGTTTGGTGTTCCGCACAACATCAACGCCAATGTGCAGTTGGTTATGCCTTTGTATAATCCACAGGTTTACGGAGCGATACAAAGTACACAAATTGCCAAAGAACTTACAGAATTGCAATTTCAAAAGTCGGAAGAACAGGTTTTGTTTGACATTACTACGCTGTATTACAATGCTCAAATCATCGTGCATCAATTGGCTTTTTTGGATAGCAATATTGCGAATACCGAAAAGTTACTCAAGAATATGCAACTCTTGAAAGACCAACTTTTGGCAAAAGGTAGCGATGTGAGCAAAGTAAAACTACAAGCCGAGCAACTCAACACACAAAGACAAAATGTAAATAACAAACTTATTCAGGTTTTGAATGCACTAAAATTGAATATGGGAATTTCATTGGAGCAAAATATTTCTGTTGTTTCTGAAATTCAACAAGAAGTATCTTTAGAAAGTAATACAAGAAATGTGTTGGATTTAAAAATTATCCAAAAACAAAATCAACTGCTTCATAGTGATTTAAAAACATTGAACCAGTCAAGATTTTTGCCATCATTAAACTTAATCGCTTCTTACGGAACAACTGGTTTTGGTTATGATAAAAAGCCTAACGATTTTTTGAAATTCTACCCTATTGGTTTTGCAGGTGTACAACTAAGCTATCCACTTTTTAATGGAACAGTTACACAGCGAAAAATCAATCAAAAGAAATTGGAGATTACCAACAACGAGTTGCAATCAAAATTGATTATGGAAAAAAACGATATGGAAGTTGAAAATGCTATCCGACAAAAAACGATTGCACAGTCCACCATCACGAATACCGAAAGTCAAATTGCTTTAGCCAAAACGATTTATGAGCAAACTGTTTTACAACAAAAACAAGGTACAGCGAGCCTTACAGATGTATTGTTAGCAGACAATGCACTCCGTGAAACACAACAAAATTACCTGAATGCAGTCATTGATTTTCTGAAAGCTGATTTGGAACTTAAAAAACTGACTGGGTCAATTAATAATTAAAAATTACGAATTAAAAATAGAGAAAATGAAAAAGATAATTTGGATAATAGCCGGAGTTGCCATTGTTGGATTGGTGATTTTTAAATTGGCAAGCAACAAAAAAACAACTGAAAACAGAGTATATCAATACGATAAAGAAAAACCTATTTCGGTAAGTGTTGATACAATCCGACTACAAAATATTGTAGATGCAGGCAACTATACAGGCACTTTTGAGCCGAATAAGGAAACAAAAATAAGTGCAGATATACAGGGAAAAATCAATGCTGTTCTGGTAGATGTGGGAAGCTATGTCTCCAAAGGACAAACGCTCATTCAGTTGGATAATTCATTGTTGAAACTACAATTGCAAACGGTTGAAGTCCAAATTGAGGGCTTGGAAGATGATGTAAAACGATATACGATTTTAACCGAAGCCGATGCCGTTCAAGGTGTACAGCTGGAAAAAGCAAGATTAGGGTTGAAATCGGCAAAAATTCAGAGAGCAACTTTGTTAGAGCAAATCAACAAAACCTCTGTTAAAGCACCTTTTAACGGTATTGTAACTGCCAAACTTAATGAAGAAGGCGGTTTTGCAGCACCGGGAGTTCCGTTGTTGCAAATAACAGACATAAGCACTTTACGCTTTACAGTCAATGTTCCCGAAAATGATTTGGTAAAATTCCAAAGCAATCAATCCTACAAAATTAATGCTGATGTTTTCCCTGATATTTCTCTTTCAGGTAAAATATCAATGATAGGAAGCAAAGCCAATATGGGAAATAGCTTTCCAATTCAATTTCAAGTTGCAAATACCAAAAACCTAAGTATCAAATCGGGAATGTTTGGCAAAGTTAGTCTTTCTGAAACCAAACAAGAACAAGGTATTCTTATTCCAACATCTTCCATTATTGAACAAAATGGAATTGCAAAAGTATATGTCATAAAAAACGGAAAAGCCGTATTGAAAACGATTACAACTTCTAAAACTATTGGAAATAAAACGCTTGTTTCAAGTGGTTTAAAGGAGGATGACATCATCGTTACGAATGGATTTATCAATCTTTTTGATAATGCCAATATCACTACTAAATAAAATCAGCGAGCTATGAATATCACAGAAATATCTATAAAACGCCCATCGCTGATTATTGTGCTTTTCAGCGTGTTTGCCTTGTTGGGAATTATCGGCTACAAGAATTTGAGCTATGAATTGATGCCCGATTTTAATCAGCCTGTTGTAGTAATAAGAACAGTTTATCCAGGAGCAGAACCCAATGAAGTGGAAACTTCCGTTTCCCGAAAAATTGAAGATGCACTTTCTAATTTGGAGGGTGTAGATTATTTAGTAACAAAATCTTTACCCAATGCATCTATCATCATCGCCAATCTAAAATATGGTACGGATTTGGACAAAACAATGCAGGATGCACAACGCTACATAGACAATATACGAAAGGATTTACCGAAAGACATTTTAAGTCCGGTGATGAGTAAAGTGTCTCCTAATGATTTACCGATTATGTCGGTGAGTGCCACCAGCAATTTAAAACCGACAGACTTTTATCAAAAAATGAAAGATGATTATCTGCCACAAATCCAGCAACTAAAAGGAGTTGCAGAAATAACCATTTTAGGAGGTGAAGAGCGAGAAATTCAAATTAAAGTAGATAAGGAAAAATTAAAATTATATAAACTTTCATTGTATCAGGTGGTGGAGGCGGTGAATCGTTCGGGGATAGATTTACCTGCTGGAAAACTACAAACAGAAACTGAAAATAATTCAGTGAGATTGGTAGGCAAATTCAATACTATCAATGACATTCAGAATGTTCAGGTCGCAATGCCTTTTCCAAACAGTCCTGTGTATGTTAAAGATGTTGCTGAGGTTGTAGATGGCATTAAAGAAATTACCTCGTACAGTAGATACAATAGTAAGAATGGCATAGGTTTAATGATAAAGAAACAAGGTGATGCCAATGCCGTTGATGTTTCCAAACTAATCAGAGAAAAATTTCAAACTATAGAAAAACAAAATGCCAATGCAGCTATAAAATTTGTGGTTACGGATGACAGTACCGATAACACCATTGCAGCCGTTAATTCGGTGGTATTTGACTTGATTTTAGCCGTAATTTTAGTGTCGTTGGTAATGTTGCTGTTCCTGCGAAGTTTCAGAAACGCACTGATAGTGTTGGTTGCCATTCCTACTTCCTTAATTACCGCTTTTGCCGTGATGTGGCTGTTGGGCTATACGCTTAACCTGATGACATTGCTTGCAATGTCTTTAATCATCGGTATTTTGGTGGACGATGCTACCGTAGTTTTAGAAAATATCCAACGCCATTTGGATATGGGCAAAGAAAAAAGAACAGCAGCAATGGATGGGCGAATGGAAATTGGTTTTTCTGCACTGTCTATTACCTTGGTTGATGTGGTTGTGTTTCTGCCGATTTTATTTTTACAAGTTTTTGTTGCCGATATGCTCAAACAGTTTTCGGTAGTAGTTATCACTTCTACGCTTACAAGTTTATTGGTAGGTTTTACTTTAACACCTTGGCTAGCTTCACGCATCGGGAAAAAAGAAGATTTGCAACCGACTAATTTCTTCAATCGTTTTTTACTTTGGTTTGAACATCAGTTAGACAAATTTATTAGTTGGTATGGCAAAACGCTAAATTGGGTTTTAAATCATAAACTAATATTTACTGCATTTGTACTGCTTCTTTTTGTGGGAACAGCAGTAATGATGAAGCAGGGAATTATTGGGAAAGAACTCATCTCAACAGGCGACCAAGGGAAATTCCGTTTGGCGTTGGAATTTGACAAAAGCACTTCTATTCAGCAAAATAATTTGGTTTCCGAAAAAATAGAAAACTATATTTTGAAGCAACCCGAAGTTTCAACTGTTTTCAGTAATGTGGGTGGACCAAGTACAGGCATTGGAAGTTTGGGAGTGGGTTCTGCAAATAAATCGGAATTTACTGTTCAATTACGAATTAAAAATGACGAATTACGAAACGCTGGAATTAAAAAGATTCCGACAGAACAGTTTATGCGGAAGTTAAGAGATGATTTACAAAAAGAGTATTCAGGTATTAACTTTTCAATGATAGCGTTGGGTTTAATTCCTCGTTCTGCACCAATAGAAATTACCTTGAGCGGAAGCGACCTAAACCAAGTAATGCAGACAGGCAATGATTTAAAATCAGTCATTGAAAAAATTCCCGGAGCAGATAATGTTCGCTTATCGGTTGAGGCTGGAAGCCCGGAGTTTAAAGTCATTCCCGACAAAGATAAAATGCAACGCTTAGGATTAAACACCGCTTATGTAGGAATGAATTTGCGTACCGCTTTTTCAGGAAATGATGACGCTTCGTTAACCGAAAAAGGAACGGAATATCCTGTACGAATTTGGCTGGATAAATTCAGTAGGAAAAATGAAGATGATGTAAAACAATTGAACATTGTTAATCCAATGGGTGTACCTATTGAAATAGCACAGTTTGCAACTATTGAAAGAGATAATTCGCCTTCGCTTTTAGAACGAAAAGATCGACAACCTGCTGTTACATTAACTTCTGATGCACTTGGCAGACCTTCGGGAACTGTGGCTGACGATGTCGTGGCATATCTCAAGAACAATCCTTTGCCTGATGGAATTTCAATGACTTGGGGAAGCGATATTAAACGGCAAAACGACAGTTTCGGGGCTTTGGGTTCGGTATTGCTGATTTCGTTCTTACTGATTTATTTGATTATGGTAGCCTTGTACGACAGTTACATTTATCCTTTTGTTGCCTTATTTGCCATACCTGTTGCCGCTATCGGAGCATTTTTATCCTTGAATTTATCGTTAAGCAATTTGAGCTTATTTGCTTTGCTCGGCTTGATTATGTTAATGGGATTGGTAACAAAAAATTCTATCTTGATTGTGGACTTTACCAACCAATTGAAAGCGGAGGGAAAACATTACAAAGAGGCATTGATTACCGCAGGAAAAGAACGTATGCGACCAATCTTAATGACCACCTTATCAATGGCAATAGGAATGTTGCCAATAGCATTAGCCAGCGGAACAGCAGCTGAATGGAAAAACGGATTGGCGTGGGTAATTATCGGTGGTTTAATTTCTTCATTGGCTTTGACGGTGTATTTAGTGCCAATGGTATATTATGTAGTGGATAAATTGAAAGAAAAATTTAGTAATAAAAAATCAATTTAAAATGAAACAAATACATATCCTGTTTTCAGCATTTTCATTCTTATTTCTTTCTTCCTTTTCAAGTATAAAAGAAGAATACAGCTTAACTATTGAAGTAGAAAACTTACGAAACTCAAAAGGTGTTTTACAAGTAGCATTATATAACAAAGAAGGCTCAATTCCCGATGAAATTTTCAAAAAATATTACCGATTAGAGAAAGCAAAAATAGTAAACGGCAAATCAGAAATTACTTTTGAAAACCTGCCAAAAGGAAAATATGCTGTAAACATTTTACACGATGAAAATAACAACAGCAAGATTGACAAAGGTTTAATTTTACCCAAAGAAGGAATTGGCTTTTCAAACTATTCATCTATAGGATTAACCAATCGTCCAAATTTTAAAAAAGCAAGTTTTGATTTGTTTCAAGACAAAGAAATTAAAGTGAAAGTGATTTATATGTGAGCCAAGCACGGATGAAAGCACATTTGCAAGCTGCACAAGTCCAAGCTCAGACCAAAGCTTGCAAAAGAGCTTTCACCTTTCCCACGCTGACAAAATTGAATAAAAAAAATTTCCTTCCCTTCTGAAAATAAAAAATACGCAACCACACAAGCCGACACGACAAAGGCGGAAAAGAGTAGTATTGACAATGGTTTGCAGGGGCATCGGACAAGAACCACTGGCTGTAACATCGGTTTTGCAAGAGAACGGGTGAAGTGCTTCGTATCAACAATTTTGCTAAATTTGAACTTTGGTGCTTCGATTGAGTGTTAGTGCAAGTAATCCGTTCCCTCGCAAAGCCGAAAACCGTTAGGCGTCATTTTAGCGAAGAAGAAGAGAATTTAAGAGAAAATAAAGGAGATTTTGAACAACATAATGCTCTACAAAAAATAAAAAAAATAAAATGAAAATTGCAATAATCGGTTTTGGAAATATGGGACAAACTTATGCCAGTAGTTTTGTCAGTTCTGGTTTTATTAAATCGGATGATATTTTTGTGTTGACACGAGACTTATCTAAAGTTTCAAACAGGTACACTATTCCTGATGCGAATTTTTTTACAGAATGCAGTGCGTCATTTTTGTCAGTTGATATTGTAATAGTTGCAGTAAAACCTCAGGATTTCAATAAGTTGTGTTTGCAAATTAAAGATTTTATTACCGAAAATCAATTGATTTTATCAGTAATGGCTGGAGTTTCAATTGAAAACATTTCGAAAAAATTACAAGTTAAAAAAATAATTCGTTCAATGCCAAATATTCCAACGCAAATAGGACAAGGTATGACCGTTTTTACAGCTTCTCAAGAAGTAGATAGAAAAGATTTATTTATTATTCAAAATCTAATAAATACCACGGGAAAATCATTATTCCTTGAAAATGAAGAAATGATTAACTCGTCAACTGCCATTTCAGGAAGTGGACCAGCTTACGTTTATTATTTTATGAATGCGATAATAGACTCGGCTATAAATTTAGGATTTACAGAATCGGAAGCGGAGTTTATAGTGCAACAAACGTTTCTAGGCTCTACACAATTACAAAACAGAAGTAATTTATCAAATTTAGAGTGGATTGAAAAAGTAGCTTCAAAAGGAGGAACAACTGAAGCCGCTTTGAGTATATTTCATTCATATGATTTAAAATCAAAAATTAATGAAGGGATTATTCAGGCTAATGCAAGAGCAAAAGAACTTGGTAAATTAATTGATAAATAAAAACGAACGCCTAACAGCGGTTTTAAGAAATTGGGGTTTTAGTCATTAATTTAAACTTTGTTTTGTCCTTTTTAGGTTCGTGATTAACTAAAAGTTCGGGTTTACCAAATCCCCAACTTCTTAAATCCGCAAACCGTTGCCTGCAAGCTTAGGACAAAAACCGCAAAAACAAAATTTGTATCTTTGCAACATAAAAGGAAGATAAATAATGGCTAAAAAGAACCAATCAACAAGGTTGACAACCCAACATAAAAAGTCCCAAGGTGTAGTAGGTATCTTTGGGGAAAATGCAAAATTACACGACTTGACTGTCGGTGAAATATCAAATCTTGTAATTACTCAACTGCAAGAAGAATATCCGCAATTGATGTTTCAATATAAAACGAGCATAAGAAAGGAAGAAATAAACGAAGCCTTAAAGAAAATTGACCCCGAATTGGGACAAACTCTTTTTGTTCCAAATTCAAGCATCAAACCAGATGGTGGCATAATTGAAGTAAAAGACGATAGCGGTGAATGGAGAATTGTTTTAGTTTCAGAAGCCAAACATCAAGGCAAAGACATTGAAAACATTAAGAAAGGACTACAAGTTGGCACAGCAGAAAATCAGGACTTAATGGCTGCTGGGAATGCAATTGAAAGGTCGCATAAAAACATATCAGAAATCGCTAACTATATGCTTTCTGAATCTCATTTTCCTTATGTCCTATTCTTAGAAGGTTCAAACTTTTTGACAGAAACAATTTCAATTAAACGACCTGACGGAAGAATTGTAACACTTGAATATAACTCAGGTATGTTGAACAGGTTAGATAGATTAACTGCGGCAAATTATGGAATGCCGATTAACACTAATCTTTGTGTAAATAAATTTGTGAAGCACAAAGACAAAACAATAATGCTTCAAGCCACATCTATTTACACGCAAGGAAATGGTGAAAAGTGGAACAACAAAGAAATGTTTGAAATAATGCTTGAAATTTCAAAAACATCTCTGAAAATTTTAGGAAGTGATTTGTTCAATCAAATTACAAAAAAGTAAAAATATATGGCAAGGAACGCAACAAATAAATTACTGCAACAAGCTAAAAAATCAAAAAGCGATGAGTTCTATACTCAACTTTCTGATATTGAAAGTGAATTGCAACACTATAAAAATCATTTCAAGGATAAGGTAGTTTATTGTAATTGTGACGATGCCAGTATTAGCAATTTCTTTAAATATTTTGCTGACAATTTCAAAGAATTAGGACTAAAAAAACTAATTGCTTCTTGTTACCAAGAGCAAAAGATTGATTTATTTAATACAGAAGAAACTGAAAACGGCTTTTTCTTTGAATACACAGGTCAAGAAGGCGAAACGTCCTCACCAAATTCAAACGATATTATTTATTTTAAAGGTGATGGCGATTTTCGTAGTCCTGAAAGTATTGAATTATTAAAGCAATCAGACATTGTAGTTACAAACCCTCCTTTTTCGTTATTCAGAGAATATGTAGCCCAATTAGTAAAGTATGACAAGAAATTTTTGATTATTGGCAATATTAACGCAATTACATACAAAGAGATTTTTAAACTTATCAAAGAGAATAGGGCTTGGTTAGGAATAAATCTTGGAAGGGGTGTTTCAGGCTTCATTGTTCCTGAACACTATGAACTTTATGGCACAGAAGCAAGAATAGATAGTTTAGGAAATAGAATTGTATCGCCAAACAATTGCTTGTGGCTGACAAACTTGGACAACTTCAAGAGACACGAAGACATTGAACTAACAAGAAAATACTTTGGACACGAAGAAGAATTTCCAAAATACGACAATTATGACGGCATAAATGTTGACAGAACAGAAGACATTCCGTTTGATTACGATGGACATATAGGAGTTCCAATTACATTTCTACATAAATTTAATCCTGACCAATTTGAACTAATTAAATTCAGGAAAGGAAGCGATGACAAAGACTTATCAATAGGTGGAAAATGCCCTTATTTTAGAATATTAATCAAAAATAGACGAGTAAAAAGTATATCACAAGACGACAGAAAGAAAGCCAGCAGGCAACAAGGTATTGCCAAAAGCGGGGCTGAAGTGCTTCTATGAAACATTTGTGCAAGGTTCAACATTCGGAATTCTAATGAACTTTTGTGCTAAAAATCCCCGCCTTCGGCAATACCCAATCGTTACAGGCAAGCGTAGAAAAACCGAACTATAATCGGCGAAACCAAAAGTAAAAAAATAATCGGTATGAACTCCAACTTTCGGTCGGAGAAAATCACAAATTTTAAAGCACATTTAAAGACTCCTTAAATGTGCTTTTTTTATATGTTTCAGACGTTTAAATTGAACTTTGCAGACTCACCTCTTAGAAGTGATTTTGTTGCATCCACATTGTTTTCATATATATGAACATTCCCTATGAACAAAGTAATAGATTTCAAAGGTAAATTTACCTTTCTACTTATAAGATATAGGTGGTATATATCCGCTGGAAGTCCTAAGCTAGCATCTGAGCTACGCTGATAGGCACTAATAACCAACTTTCCGTTATCAATCTGAAATTGAATAAGAGACAAACATGGCTGTTGATTGCTTTCTGTGTCATTTTTGCCAAGAAATAAAACATAGTTTTTAGAATTGCGTTTCTCTTTATTAATCTTTTTTATCAAGTCCGGAAGCTGTTCAAAGTAGGTAGGATAAGAATTAACTAAAATAGGACCGCAGTAATCCCACCAAGTTATCCCTGCTTCTCTGTACTTTTCTGTAGAGCGTTCTCCAGACTGAAATAGTTCCAGTTCTGTTTTTAGCTTATTCCGGGCAATTCCGTGACCCTCGAATATTTGCAGTAAATCAGCGGGTTTTAGTTGTAATTTCTCATTCAAAAGATAGGTAATGTTACCTTTCTTGTTGTTTTGAACTTTCCCTTTTTCAAGGACTTTCTTTAAAATTTCGTGATATTTATTCATTATTCTTATATATCATTATATCCTCATATCTCGCATTATAGGTCAATTGAGAACCTATTGTTTTAATATTTGCATCAGCAAAAGGATTCCTACAATATCCATTATTCTCCATCCAGTCGCATAACTCAATAATTTGACTCTTGTTTGATGTAAAGTAGAAATACGAAGTATCTTCGATAGTCTTCAGTACATTCAAATAGTCTGACAATTTCCAATAATCCTCACGGCTGTAGGTTGTTGTATCTGTTGATAAATAAGGAGGATCAACCAAGAATACCACATTTGAAAGATTTTTACATTCATCAAAAAGCAACTTGTAATCTTTTCGTACAACTTCAACACCTTGCAAATAGCCATCAGCGTTGTAGTTCGACATTCTGGCTTTGTTGTAGAATTTTTCCTTCTTTAGCTCTTCTAAAGAACTCGCATAATTCATAGAGAACAAAAGGTTAGAACTCAGCGTAACCCAATCGACAAAACCCTTTTCTTGCTCTATTCTTTCAATAATTTTTGCATGATATTCATCAGTCAATCGCTCTTTTCTGTTTCCGGAATTGGCGGTGATTTGTCGGATATCCGTCAATAAAACATTGGTTTTATCAATGTTTTCTAATCTATGGCTATAGCCATCAAAATCGTTATAAACCACAGTTGCTTCGGGATAATGTTGTTTTACAGTGTGACTTAGAAAACCCGAACCGCCGAAAAGGTCAACATAAGTTGCTGAGGGCGAGAAGTCTTTTAAAGCTTCTTTAAAGGGTTTTAGAAATCTTCTTTTTTGTCCTTGGAAAGGCAAGGGAGCCTGTACATAATTGTACTTCATAATTTTAAATTTTACTATTGTTTTACTACATTTGCACTTCCTACAGTATTGAACAACAAAGCCACCCGAAAGAAGACTTTTCGTCCTCCATCGGGTGGCTTTGTTGCTATTAAAATACTGTAGGAAGTTTTTAATTTGGAGGACGATTTTTTTATTCCTTGCCTCTCTTGGAATATTTTTTTCTTTTTAAATCATTACAAATTCATCCACATAACTACCGTACCAATGTCCTGAACCTGTTAACACTCCTTCAGCATTAGCAGTATCAACCACAAAGGTTAATTCCATTTGTGCTTTGGCTGGAGAACTCCCACCGCTTGCATTGTATAATTTTTGCGAAGTTGTAATATTAGGGTCTGTTACCATTACCCATGCAGCTGAAGACGCATTAATAAGCACAACCTTTTGTCCATTATTTGCGGTTAATGGCAAGTGAATTTCTGTATTAGTATCCGAACCATCCGTTACCACTATTGTAGTTACTTCCCCTTTAGGTTCTATAACATGGACCGCTCCATCTGCCCTGAAAGAGTACTTCCTTGACCACAACAAATCCCTTTTGTGTGTGTTATTTCCGCCTGAAGTATTCAAGTAATCATCTCCATAACCTACGATTTCAAAGCCTTTAGCTTTAATTTGACCTGAGTCTTTAAATTCGATTTGGTTTGCCCAGTTCCAGTCCTCACCATCATTACTTTTCGACATAGCCCAAAATAATGATCCATTCCAATTCGACTTATGCAACAACCAAGATTTTACCCCTGCTTGTTTGATAATAAATGGAATCGAATGCCTCAACACCTTCTGTCCTGACCACTCTTCATCCATATTTTTTTTTGAGTAATCCGTTTTGTTTTCGACTCCGCCATCAGCTCTTAGTAGCTGGTCTCCGTTGCCACCAACTACCTTATAACCCTTACTGCTGTGGTAATAAGCATATTTCACATCGCTCATTATATATTGGCTTTGGTTACGGTGACAGCAATGGTGTTAGGTGGAGTACTGTCAAACTCAACATCTATCTTGGTGCTATCGGTTATCTTAATTCTTCCATCGATTTTGTATTTTGTGACCGTATCAACCATAGCAACATGAACTGCTGTTGTGCCTAGGTTATGCGTAATGGTAGCCGTACCCGACACTGTAGTTTCGTAGGATCTAGTTTCATTAGTCCCTGCTGTTACCCTACCTTTTGCATCTACCGTTACCTTATCATAAGTTCCTGCTGTTGCTCCACTATTACTCAAAGTAAGTACACCACTGACATTAGTCGAGCCATCGAATGTCACAGACCAAGTACCATCACCTGTTGCTCCGATTGTTCGTGCTGTGGTCAATTTAGCGGCTGAACCCGTGGTGCTAATAGATGCTGTGCCTGTTAGTAATGTTGCCGGCACTGCCGTAATCGGAATGCTGACATTACCACTTCCATCAATTGTTTGTGCCGTTGCTGTTACACCCGACAAAGTAATGGTTCGTGCTGTTGTCCACTTCGTAGCCGATAAAACATTCTTAGCTGAATCCGCCGTGTTATCCACATTACCCAATCCAACATCAGCCTTTACCAAGGTTACTACACCTGTCTTTCCGGCAACAGAATCTACTGCACCCGAAGTGATATAAACGAATGTAGAACCCGACCAACGATATGTTTTATTTGTATCTAAGGCAACATAGATTTTTCCTGCCACTTTTTCGTTCGCTGGTAAAGCGTTAAGGGCTGTTAATGATGCCGCTTCGATAATATCATCAACATAAGACGGTAGTTGCGATGTCGGGATAAGTCCTGCACCATCCAATGTTGCTACGCCTCCTGCAACGCCTTTTTGTGAGGTTTGAATGTAGTTGGCTAAATCCCCCGTTGTTGGTACAGAACCCAGCGTTACGGTTAATCCATTAGCAGTTTGTGTTACGCCCGTGACAACATTACCACTACCACTCGTTGTAATAGGCAAGCTAAATGTAGTACCCGATAATGTCAATCCGTTACCTGCCGTATAGGTTGTGTCGGTAGCTGAGAATGTTATGTTAGTTCCGGTTTGCGAGATTCCTACATTAGAACCTGCCAATAAATTAACATCGCCACTTGTAAGTGTTCCTGCCGCACCTCCCTTAATTCGTGTTACAGTATCAGGTGTGGTAAAGGTCGCATTAGCCGATAAGTCTTTTGCAACTCCGTTGATTGTAACAGTCCTTGTTTTGGGAACATAATCCGATGGAGTAAAATTCCCATCGTGCCAGAAGCTGGCAACTGTTTTCGTCCCTCCTCCTGCAAGGATGATGTCGTTGTCGGTTTTCCCAACGATCTTATACCCAACGCTGGAGTGGTAGTAAGCATATTTAATATCTGCCATGTTATAGTTTTTTAATTGTTATTTTTACAAAATTCAAAGGTTCCGAGTCAAATTCAACATCCACGACATTAGCATCAGATGCATTTACTTTGTGTCTCAGCGGCACAGAATAACCCGTGACAGCATCATAACCAACAACCAATAGATCTCTCGAATTAAGATTGTGAGTCAGTGTGCTATTGACCCTAATCTGTGCCGTGTACTTCGTTGTTCCAATAGCGGATAAAGATTGTTCAATCTGTTCTATTTTATCCCAGATAATTAAATTCAGTTGGGACTGTAAGGTTGCTCCTGTCCCTTCATAAGTTCCTGTTAGTTCAACCTTATTGTCGTGGGTGTTACCAATAGAGATCTGTTGCAACTGTTCTATTTCTGTTTGATGGGTTTTAATGAGATTAACCAACTCTTGCAATTCATCAAGATTCACATCGTCACTCGCCAAAATTTCAAACAAATCATCCAGTCTGGCGTGTAGCGACTCGAATTTTAGATCGGTTTGGGTTTTGAGATAGACATTGCCGTCTGCCTCTCCATCTACTGTTGCTATGTTGGCAATGCCTAGCGTAGTCCTCCACAGTTCAACATCAATGTTGGAACCGTCTGCCTTGGCTAGACCATCAATAAGTGTTGCCATGGCAAATTGATAATTATTGAATTGCTCTTCCGATAAGGTCTGTTGTAGAATTTCGGTTAAGCCTTCAACTTGCGAAATAGATACCGCATCGCCCTTCATCATAAAGGACAAAAAAGTTTCTCTAAACTGGGCTTCCGTCGGAAAATCTCCCGTCTGAAACCACGATAATATGGTGTTAATGTCTGCCATTTAATTTGAATTTTGAATTTTTGATTTTGAATTTTTGGTTTTCACAAAGCGTTTTATAACTTCATAACCTCATAACCTCATAACCTCATAACCTCATAACCTCGTAACAACTAATCAAAATCCGGCTCTATATACATTGCAATGCGGCTCGGCTGGATGTTGTTATGCGCTTGATTGTTACCAAATTCAACCTTAATACCTCGGTGGACCATGCCTACAGAATTGCCACTCATCTGTGCCGTTACCGCCGACACATCGGTAGCTATGCCTGTCGAGGTCTGCGTGTTGAGATTGGTGGTGTTGAATGTTCCGGTAAGCTTTGGAAGTTCAGAATTTGTCAATTGGTGTTTTTTTGTGCCAATCGTACCGCCAATCACGGAGAAATCCGAATCGTTGGGATCTTGCCCGACAATTACTTTCCCTCTGAAATCCGTGCATTCTTTCCAACCTGCCGGGATGTCATTTACCGGTTTTCGCCAAGGAAAAACCACGCCACCGTTGATGATGGGGGCGGTTTTTTGCTCCAAAATTTTTACCCTTTTCACCAACGCATCAAAATCTTGTTGACTCACCGTCTCATCCAGTTTTATTTTCATGGCTTTAATCGTGTCCAAACGGACAAAATCCGCCCAAGGATAGAGGTTGGGAGCAACGCTCAACCCAAACTTCACTACTTTTTTCGTGATGAGGATTTTATCGTTTTGGTCTTGGAAAGTTTTAAAAATCTGTTGTTCATCGACAAAGACATGTGTACTTGCAATGCCACCTTCGAACATCAAAGCTTCACCGTTAATGGCGACCACTCCAGGAGCCACGCTGTTACCGGTAACCTCGCAACCGCTGATGATGGTGCAATGACCAGCCAATGCGCCAAAACAGTCATACATCTGTATGGCCGACATGATGTCCGCCATCAAGTCGTTGGTCAGTGGCACTCCGCCAGTTTGAAGGAAGTTTATGTTTAGTTTCATTTTTAGATTATTTCAATTTTGTAGTTTTTTGATTGCAGCATATAATATTCGATTTCGCCTTTTAGTCTGTATTCGTTGATCCCTGTATTGGGAATTTCTACGATAAAATCGAACTCGCTGTAGAGTTCCGATTCTGTCCGAAGATAGATGGGATTAGCCGTGTGCAACCATTTTGTTTTGGTGTGTTGGGTGTCGTCCTCAGATTCTGTGTAGAGATAAGTTCCGTTGTAGATAACAGCCGGCACGATCTTTATTCTCCGCTCAAGTGGATCAAATTCGTCGTTCAAGCGTTTTTGGATGGAGAATTTTTGACAGGTGGTTTTTACCTGTATCAGATTCTTTTTGCGGACCCTCAAAAAAATGATGTACAAACTTTCCAAAGGTGCTACCAATACCGCCACGAAGTTCATTAACAACGATTTTCGGAGAAAAGTAGGCAACCATAGAATAGCCAATTTTTTAAAATTAATATTGAAAACTTCGTCTGTCATAATGAATAACTTATTCCGTTGTAATTTTCTATTTTAAACCGTCCACTTTCTGGTATTACCGACATCTCAATTGGTTGAAAGAGTCCATAACCAATCCCCGGATTAACCCAAGCGGTTTCTACTTTTTGGGTTAAAAGATCATCAACGCCTTCAGCTTCCAAGATTTTCGCTTCCAATTTTTGTACACTCAACTCTCCGTTGAACGGCAGATTTTTCAAAAATTCTGCAATGGCATCTTGCACGGGAAAGTTGGCGTTTACAATGTGCATTCCTGTTGCAGTGAGAACCTTTGGGTCGTATTTTATTTTCATGAAAATTTGCAAGAGGTCGGGCAAATAATTCACAAAAGCCACATGATCCCCAGCAGGAGCAATCTCTTGTATATAGCTTCCAAAGGCGGTCATTACATCATCTTCAAATATTTCGTCCATATTTTCAGGCGCAATTTTCAAAATGATGCGGACTTTGCCATCGGCAATCACACGATTACAGGCGGCGTATTTTATTATTTTAGAATTTTCAATTTGTGTGGGCGTAGCTTCTACCCACGCTCCACTTTGATAAAATTCCGATTTAAACTGGTCGCTTTCCGCCATCAAATCAAAACCATGTTGAAATCTCAAAGTCTCTTTTTGGTATCTTCTAAGATTGAAAACCTTCTGGTCGGCAATAAGTTCTTTTATTTCCGCAAGGTGCAGTTCTGCCGCCAACTGGAAGTTGTAAATCGCAAAGGCAACCACCTGCAAAATGTTGCGCCAAATCGAAGTTTTCGAGTCACTAGTCAAGCCTTGCAATTCGGGATTACTCTCCTTAGTTGCAAGGATCTCGGAAATAATATCTTGTAGTGTTTTTTTCATTTTTTTAGCTTACTTTAAAGTCTGTTCCAATACGCATCCAACCAATTCCTCTACCTTTTGGTAATACAACAGTTCTTGTGATGGCCGTTGCCGGTTGCAGATCCTTCGTTGTGTAATAATGCAGGACATCATTATCTTTTTTTACACCATTTGGGTTTTTGAGAATCGTTCCTGCAGTCAGCGTACTACTCACCGCCAAACCATTCGCCACCGCAATCGCAAAAGCATTTTCCACGCTTCCGGTGTGTTGTATGGCGATATCCAAAAGGGACTGGTTATGAAGGACTATGATTTCCATCAGTAATATCTTTAATTTCGTTCTTGGCGGATTTTACAACACTAACCACTTTCTTTAATTTTGCTGAAATACTAAATCCCGCCCGAGGAAGATTCTCCCAAAAAATGGAGTAAAACTCGATGGCACAACTAATAGCCATAGCAACTAAAGTTATAGTGCCCTTATGATCCATAAATGAGAATTCAAAAGATTTAATTTTGAAAACGATTTCAATACACCAAGTCAACAAGATGAACAAGAAATAGGTCACCATTTTTACAATGGACATTCTGCTTTTCTCACTCGTAAATCCTTTATTTCGAAAACGCTCTGGCGTGTTTTCTTTCTTCCATTCCACCCAACTAGCCATCACTCCGGTGATGTAATCAACAGCGAATAATCCTAATAGTAAAAAAATCATTAATTGATAGTTGCTTGTAGTTAATGACAAACCGATACCCGGCATCCAAATCGCAGGTTTTTGTACAGATTCCAAAATATTAAAGAAGTATTTCGTGTAAATTTTTAACTCTTTCATTAGATATTAATTTTCAATTGTTCAAAACCTCCAGTTAAATCAATTATCGGGTCTTGGTAGCCATCAGAAGTTAATTGTATCTTTAAATCACGCTTAAATTCACTTTCAATCATTTCATCCCTTTTCAGGTAATTAATGACCCCAAAGCCAACCAGAGGATTAGATTTGTATTCTCCTTTGAAAGCTTCAACGATGTGTTTAACATGTTGTTGGTCGCTTTGCCCTATGACAAAGTCACCATCAACAATTAAAATTTCATTTTGTTCGTTTAAAAGAATATCTTTTCTCATCACTCTATATTCCCTTTAGTTGTGGTTTGTCCGGTTTGATTGGTTGCAGTTCCGGCAGTGGTTACCGTTTGCCCTGGTTGCACTTTTGCTGATTTTATAAAATCTTCAATAAGTTGAGCCATCTGTTCAGCGAAATGCTGAAAAGAATCACCTTCTTTTGTTAACATTTCTTTTTGCAAAGCGACAAGCCCGTTTACAAAAATTGGTTTTCCATCGGCTAAACTCATTGGTACAGATTTTCGTTATCGTTTTTAATTTGTGTGAATTTTGCCTTTGTGGTGTCGGCAAATTTACCTGGTCCATTTGGCGTTAAAATAATTGCCGAATCTAATGCTGTTAATAAATCTTTAGTAATCTTCTTCTGGTCTGCAACTTCATTTTTTATTTGAAACTTACCTCCACTCATTTCGAATTTTGCACCGTCGATTTCAATTAAAACTTTGTCAATTTCTGTATATTGAACAATCGCCGTTTCTTCTTTAGCACCAGCAACTATCAAACAAAGCACCTCGCTCCCAATTTTTGGGAAAATGATGATTTTGTTTGAAAAATCCCCTTCAATGGCATTCAGGCGAACATCTTCCAAAGCAGGCAGGTTTTCCCTTTCTACTTTACAGGTGTTTCCTGTGATTTCTACCACTTTTCCTATTGAAGAGGATTTATTTTTACTTATTTTGCTTACAGCCTCAAAAAAGCTTTCCACGGTATTCTTATTAAAATGTACATTAAAACAACTGTGCTTAGAATCTTTCCGAGATTGAGCCATAATTTCTGCCACCAACCGAGTTGTTTTTCAATGATTTCCGGAGGCGGTGTTACGGTTTTTTCTCTTAATTTATCTTCTAAGATCTGCTTTTCTCTGAGTGTTACTTTTAATTGGTTTGCCAAATATTGGCAGGAAATTTTCAGTTTCCCGACATCGGTTAAAAGCACTGTTGGAGGTTGCAAGTTTTTTCCTGCAGTAATTTTGGAAGATTCGATTTTATTACCAAAATTTGAATTCTGCAATAAGAACGGCTTCCCATTTCTACACTCCAAAAAAGCTTCATAAAAAGAGCTGTCCGCTTGCACTTTTACAATGGTATCACGAAGGACTTCTTTTACCGTTTTGGTGATGGTAACTACCTCCTTTTCTTTGGGGAGTTCTCTGGGCTTACAAGACCAAAGCAACGCTGTGATTAACAGCAATAAAAATCCGCTTAGATTTTTCATAGTTTATTTTATTTTAAATGTGATATTGTTTTTTCTTTTAATCCCATCACTAGCATTGATGTTGGTAATAACTTCATTGATGAAATAAATACCGTCCCGATGTTTGTCCGGGTAATTTGGATCTGTTAGGTTCGCTGAATCGCCCGCTATGGTTCTTGGGTAACACCAACTTTCAAAACCACCACCATAACCGTCATATCTCAATTTTTTAATAAAGTCCTCAGCATATTGCTTGAGTTGTTCTTTATTGAGATTTAGCGGACAATGAAGCGTTCTTTCACTTTCTCCTTTGTCCCCAAATTCGTAGGTGATTTCCTTGGAACTTCCTTTTTGCATAGAGATCGCTTTTACCCAAACTTTGCGATCTTCCTTGGTTGCATATTTCAAATCACCACCTTTCCGAACATTTCGGTTTAAGTTAAATTCATGTTGCTCCTGGTTCTCGAAATCATGGCTTAAACCTGCGTACAGAACCTTTCCACGAAAGAAAAATTTAAAAGGATATTTGCTTTTAATTTCCTGCAATGCCATGAAAGGCGTTACATTCTCAAATGCAATCTTTCCGAGTTGGGTTTCGAAAGTTTTAATTTCGTAACCTGGCGCAATTTCCTGTAAGAACTTTTTTAATGAAACATTCGAAAATGTTTTATTAATAGTCTTCATTTTCTTCAGCTGATACATCTCATCCTCGCATTCCAGTTCAATTGGTATTTCAGCACCTATTCGGGTAATGTAACCCTCGAATTCTGTACCCAATTTGCCATCGTAACCGGCTTCAATTTTAATTTTGTCGCCAACTTTAATAAAATCTAAAAGTCGTTTTCTTTCAATTGAAATACTGCTACTGCTTTCTTGCAACTGCTTAAATTCCCTTGGAAGCGTAACCTTTGCGATGTCGCTTATTTTCTCGGTTGAGTTTTCGATGTGAATGGTTTCTGCAACATTGAAAACATACTTTTCGGCAATCGTAATTTTTAGATCAATATTGAAGTACGGGATCATTGATTAGGCTTTAAAAGTGACCAATTAACCTCTTTTATGCTGGAAGCAGTAAAACTGAATTGAACCGTATCTGAATAACCTTCTAATGGTGTAATTGAAACATCTTTAAAATAAATAGTATCAATATCTTTTTCTTCAAAAAGTTGGCCCACAACTTCTATCACATTATTGTGCTTAAAAAGCCGGTGAAGCTTTTTAACCTGCTCAGTTGGATACTGCCTGTTTTCTACATCAATCAAAATCCCTTTCATTGAAATCTCCCACGGCTGCGTTCCCCATCTCTCTACAATTACATTGTCATCACCATTGGTTTGAGTCACCACAAGATCCTTAGCTCTGCTAAAATCCATCATCAAAGGAGGTGCGAAAATGTTTTCCACATACAACAATGGCATAATTGCAGGATTCCCAATCGCCCTTATTTTAGTAGAACTCGTAAGCATTTCGCCAAAATTCAAATCAATACCTTCATACCTCAATTTGATAGCTTCAAAACTTTGATCTGAATCTTCAAAATAATCAACTTTATATTTATTATCTTCTTTTGTTAAAACCGCGGCCGACATCATTTCGGATGCTTTTACAATTCCAAAAGCAGCTGCGTATCTACCTGCGAGATCAATAATAATTGAAGTTTCGTTATCCATTGTTTTGTTTTAATCCTAAAAATCCATTTTCGGCGAGCCAGCTTATCTGTGCCCATTTCATCGCCCAAACATCGTCATCCAACTGCTCCGGGAAGGGAATATGAAGAAAGTAACTTATCATCGCATCAGCCTTTAGATAGAGGTCACTTTCTTTATTATCCGAAAGTCCAGTGCAGCGTTCTAAACTTTCCCAAACTTTCCCTGTCTTACTGGGATCAGCTCAGCAATCAGAGAGAATGCAGAATAAAACAATGCATCGTCTGCCAAAACTTCTTCTTTAGAAGTTTTCAGTGTGTTTTTTACTAAAATCTCCTGTGCTTTCTTTGGATCGGTTGTGATAAACTTTTGAAACTGTCCAACAACATTTCTATCCGGGACAACGGCTAAAACTTCGATAAAGTTTTCATTTTCGTCATCCGTTGGCAAATGCAGTGAGCGAAGTTTATCACCGTGCAAATCTTTTAGTTTTTTCTTTTGTTCAGCTGATACTTCAGTGATATTTGAATTTTCGTTTTTCATTTTTTAAATGATATTTAAAGAGTTTTTAAAATTTAAACAACATTGAGCTTTACACTCAGAGCAAACAAGTCGTATTCTTGCTTTAGTCCCATGTCTCCGGTAACTTCACGACCTTCGGTTTGAAATTTTGCGATTATCTTATCGACAACTATTTCATTGAACTCATTCACAAACTCTACCGTAAGGACGAAAGGTTTGATGTTCAAAATACTGCGCCCTTTAGATGCTTTTTCAAGCGGTGTGATGTCGTGCATCATGATTCCCATTTTAGCATTGGGTGTCTTTTTGCCCCAACTCCAGGAAGTGGCATCGGCTCCCATCGTGTGGTTCAACTTATGCTCTTTTGCGTTGCCATAAGTCAGCGATGTAACTTCAATCGGGATTCCGTTCATTTGACATTTTACATCGACTGAATCGTAGGCTTTTCCATTTCTTATAATATCTGCCATTAGATTTGCGTTTTGAAATTAATAGTTCCTTTAATCTCACCGATGTTTCCACGAGGCACAATAACATAGCTTACGATGAGCTTTTTCTCAACAATCAAATCGCTTTCCGGATCGACTGTAGTTTTTCCGTAGGTGATTTCACCGTTTCGCATCATGTCACCAAAAACTTTGTCGCCAATGTCTTCGAGTGCTACGATGGTTGCAGGTCTCAATTTGCCCGTAGTTTCATCCAGGAACCAGTCGGTTTTCACTTTTGGTAGATAAACCGTTCTAAGCTCCCGGCGTGCTTTGTCAGAGGTTCTACCGAGTGCAATGGTGTGCTCATTCACTTTATTATCTTCATCGATAATAATAGGTGCGCAAACATGATCATTATTAATTCTCACGCCTGCCATACCGGTATAGGCAACTCCGAAAACATAACCTTTGTTTTCAAAAGTTTGTAAATCTTCGATGAGTTCGGTGTTGGTTTTATGGGAAGAAATCCCCGGCTCAATCCAAACGCCTTTCGTCGCATCTGTAATGTTGAAAATTTCATTATTCCCGATGTTTTGGTTTACATTGGCTTTTGCCATAACTCCCAAAACAGTTCCTACATCTGCAAACTTTTGTGCGTTTCCCGTTTTTGTGGATGCGTAAAGAAAGTCCTGTCCATTGACAAGAGTAACTTTATCTGCCTCTAAGTTTTCTAAATCGCGTAAATTTGCAGATGAAGCTGCGGAACCTGTATGTTGGTAACATTCTAATATAATCTGACAGGGCATGAAATGAGAGTCCGCCCATCCATATAATCCCTGTGCTTTTGGAATCGCATTATAAACCTCGGTCGGCATTCCATTCAATGGAACCACAACCGCATCAGATTCTAAATTAATAGCGATTGCCAGTTGCTTGATGTTTCCTTTTGCAAAAGCCAAAAGCTGTTTAGCATTGGTATCACAAATCGTAGGCATATCAACCGATTGAGCGACAAGCATCAAATGAAGTTCTGTTCCTTCGCCTGCATTACGGTAGAATTCCGATATATGTCGATGAACATTGATGTTATTGGTTGCATCGTATTCTTCTGTAATACCAAGCATTTTCACATCGTTCATGTTATACACCGTTGTTGGCGTATCCAAGGCTAAAGCAGAAGCCGCAATCGCAGAAATCACAAGTCCGCTGATGGCGTAACTTGCACTCTTACGATTAGCTCCGAGCCTACCTTTTTCAATTTTTATTCCTGATAAATCTGACATTTTAGTCTTTAATTTTATAGGTTATCTCCTGTTTTTTCAACTGGAGTGTCGCGTTCAAAAATTTCTAATTTTCCCACTCTCTTCCCGTCTTTTTTCGGTAATGAGTTGTTTGCATAGCTTTCGTCCGTAAACCATTCGCCTTGTGGGTTGAGAAATAAAGTCTTTACAGAAGCGTTTTCCGAAAAAAACGCTTTTGCATATTCATTTTTCTGATCTTTCGTTTGTTTTGCCATTTTTTATAAAAATTAATGGTTAAACATTGTCAGAAATCACCGCTCCAAATCCATGCTCTTGCTTTTTGTCACATAGACCATAAGTGTGTAATCTCACCTTAGATTCTGGATCTTTAGAAATCACATCGGTTCTCATGTCATTGAACAAAATCATCACCTGTTCGATATGATAAACCGTATTTGGGGTGTAAAAGAAAACAGATGCTTTTTGATCCGTTGCAATTTTGTTCGAACCTAAAGATTTCAGATTACCAGAAGCATCGTAAAGTGGCGTATCATTATTCTCAAATAATTTCAATTTGAAAAATCGTGAAACTTCACCAGTGGTTTTGTCAAACTCAATATCACGGTAATTGGATGTAGATGCTTTATCTACCATTAAATCAGCTCTATGTTCTGCACTTAATACAAAGTTCCAAGCCGTACCATCCAATAAGTTCAAGGGACTTAACATGTTGTAGAAATTCAACAAATCGACATAAGTCATTCGTTTTCTTCCTTCAAATTCTGCTCCTGTCGTTCTGATTACTGGCATTTTACCTGCCACATGCGATTTTGGTGCGAGCTTATTCAGGGCGTAATCTCTCACGCCTAATTTAAAGGCATCGGTGTGAGCTTTTCTGATTTCGGATTCTTTATCAAAAGCCATTGCTCTTAGATCTGCATCGCTGTAATTTGTTGGCGTGGTATCCAATTTATCCCATTCAACGAGCGTTTTTTTACCGTCCATTTTGGCAGGGGTAAAATCGACATTCGCATTCACTTTGAAACCGACATTGTTAATCAGTTTATTAAAACGAATACCGTCTTTATCAATCGCTCCTGGATTAGCTCTTTTTATAGCACCGATAAAATCGTCTCTATAATTTTGAAAATCCTCTAATAATTGTGGTTCAACATACTGCTGCAACCATAGTCCATCTACTTCGTTTGCCATTTTTATTTGTAATTAGCGTTAAACAATTCTTTGAATTTTTCCGGCTCAGATGCCGACATTTTCTCCAATCCTTTAGGATCTTCCGTTTGCCATTTTTTGAAATCCCAGTCCGATCTACCTACAGGAGTTGCAGAACCACCACTGTTTTGGATGATTGCTCCAATATTTGGTGCGCCAGCTTCAACAGGCTTCTGTTTTGCTTGCAGTACCGTTGCAAGAGCTTCTATCCCGGAAGTCTCACCGATTTTCCTGTAGATTTCTTTTTCATTTTCTTCAAGGTTCGCACCGTCAACCATTGCGGAAATTTGTGCATCCTTGTACATTTTCAAAGCAGATTCGGCAGATTCTTTGCCGTTTTTTTCAGCTGTCAATTTTTCTTGCAAAGCATCAATAAATGCAGTGTCTGAACTTGCCTCAGTCAACGCCAACGCGAATGTCTGAATTAGAAGTTTTTTCATATTATCGTTAAAATTTTGTTGCATATTTTCCGGCAAACCAATTGCAGCCGGATTTAAAAGAATATTGGAGAAAAGGTTATAAACCTCGGTTTCGCCATATTGAGATGGCTCTTCGATTGGTAGAATGGTTTCTACTTTGGAAGGGATAATATTAGAAATAATCCCTAAAGCCAACGCCTGTTCTGCATCTAACCAAGTGTCTTTTTCGATATAAGTTTTTGCTTCAGCTTCCGAAATTTGAAGTTTTGTTGTGATTTTTTTTACAAAGTTTTTCTCCATTAATCTCAACAACGAAGCGGCACTTTCGTGGTCTTTAGCCTCACCATAAGAACCCGATTTAGGAGCGTGCAGCATAATGTATCCATTTTCGACCATTGCAGGTTCTTTTACAGACAGTGCCATTATAGCTCCCATACTCGCTGCCAAACCAATGATTTCTAATGAAATATTTGATTTTGAAGATTCTAAAGCGTTGCACATTAAGTTACCGTCAAAAACAGAACCACCATATAAGTGCATCTTAATCGTAATATCGGTGTATTGTTTTTCGAGTCGATTTAATTCGGATACAAACCAAAGTCCGTCACCACTCCAAATGGTGCCCAAAACATACAGTTCGTTTTCGTTTGTTCGTAAAATCATTGTTTTTCTGCGAATTATGGAACAAACATAAGACAGCATTTTCCGTTTAAAAAGAATACCTGCAAGGCTTGCCACTTAACTAAATTTTGTGTCTATTTATTTTGAAGTTTGTCTGAAAAAGTGTAGAAAACGAATGGCAAAACGCGTAAATAATGAGCCGTTGCGAGCAATGGCAGAAAGAATGTTTGTAGAAGAAGGCATGACCGCCAAATCTATTGCGCTCGCTATTGATGTAACCGAACAAACCGTCGGAAGATGGCGAAAAGGAATTCAAGGCGATATTTCCTGGGACGATAAAAAAACAGAATTTCTTTCAGCCCCACACAACATCAAAAAGGTCTTAATGAATGAATTGAACCACCTCTCTAAAGGAGGCGATGCTACAATTGATGTGAAAGCCATTAAAGAAGTCAGCAATGTTATTTCTACACTTTCCGACAAAGTAAGTACTCAAATTACTTTCAGCGTTTTTCGAGAATTTGACAACTGGATGGCAACGCAGGATCCTGAAAAAGCAATTGAGTTTTTAGACTGGCACCGAACTTTTTTACTTCATAAAGCCCAAGCAGAATAATGAGTGAAGGCAAACTAAATAGAATAATGGAAAAAATGCTCCGTGATTACGATGAGCATTGCAAAGCTATTGAGCTATACAGCGGAAAAGGACTGGACCCAAACGAAACGCCAATCTCTCGAAAAAAAACACGGTTGGTTTGGGAAAAAGATTATCTCACTTGGTTTGAAGAAATGTTCCCGGAATATGCAAAAGTAAAATCAGCATGGTTTCATAAGAAATTAGCACAGATTTTAATTGATAACGATGTATGCGATTTGCTTGCAGAAATCTATCGTTCCGGTGCAAAGTCGGTACATTTGGATTTAGGAATACCATTATATCTGTATATAACCAACCGAATGAAATTCATGCTTTTAATCGGACAAACCGATTTAAAAGCAAAAAAACTGATTTCTGATATACAGGCAGAACTTACTTACAATAAGAAGTTCATTCATTATTACGGTAAGAAATTTAAGTTTGGTGACTGGTCGGATGGTGATTTTACCACAACCGACGGTGTGAAGTTTATGGCGATGTCTCCGGGACAATCTCCCAGAGGTTTGCGTGAAGGAAACCAAAGACCAGACTACATCGTAATTGATGATGTTGACACCAAACAACGCGTTAATAACGATGAACTTTCCAACAAATTATTAGAATGGGCCTGGGAAGATTTACGCGGTACTTTCGATGAAGGTTCTAAATTTCGTCGGTTTGTGGTTGCAAACAACAACTTTCACAAAAACACGCTCATCAACAAGCTGAAAGAAGAATTTAAAGTTTTCAGTAAAAAAGTGAAAGAACTGGGATTACCGAAAAAACACTTTGTCGTTACGGTTCCGGCTGTAAAAAATCTTACCACTTTCGAATCCAATTGGCCTGAAAAAACGACCGCCGATTATTGGAAAGAAAAGTATCACACAACTCCATACCGCTCGTTTATGCGCGAATATATGCATGTGCATATTTTGGAAGGTACAATTTTCAAAAACGAACAAATCCATTACAAAAAACGCTTGCAGCTTCGCCAGTATGATGCCCTGTGTTTTTATGGCGATTTATCTTACAAAGATGCTGGGGATTTCAAAGCAATGGTTTTCGTTGGAAAAGCAGGTCGGGAGTTTCATATTTTAGATGCATTTGTAAAGCAAACCTCCAAAAACAATACCGCGATTTGGTTGTATGAGACGGTAAAATCAAGAGGTTTACTTTCCTATAACATTCAATATTTTATTGAGGGACTTTTTGCCCAGGATGAGTTTGTAAGTGATTTTGATGCCGTCGGTGATTCTTACGGTTGGTATGTTCCTGTAGTTGCCGACCAGAAATCAAAGACCGGTAAATTCGACCGTATCGAAAGTATGGCGGGATATTTTGAAAGGGGAAATGTTTTCTTTTCCGATGATTTGGAAGAATCACCGGATTGCAAAGAACTCATTAACCAACTTTTAGCATTCCAAAAAGGTAGTGGTGCTCACGATGATGCGCCTGATGCGTTGCAATCTGCCATCTCTAAACTGAACATTCAAGCCACATTAAACTCTGTGCCTCCAAAAATCACGACGCGCAAATCAATGATTAATAACAAAAAAAATAGATTCTAATGGCATTTATCACCGATGAAGACTATACCGTTCTTATCAGAACCGAAATAAAAAATATATTATTGGATAACTACTCCGATACAAAATTAAAGACCGCCGAAAATATGGGAATTGCACAGGTGAAAAAAAGACTTGCAGGCAGATATGATGTGGCAAAGATTTTTTCAGCTGAAGGTGATGAGCGAGATAGCTACATCGTAATGATAACTCTCGATTGCGCTTTATATCACCTCTACACCGCAACGGTGCCAAACAAAATACCAACGATAAGAGCCGAAAGATACCAAGACGCACTCGATTGGCTTAAATCAGTTGCAAAAGGGGAAGAAACCACTGATTTGCCATTATTAGAAGACGAATCGGGAAATAATTTATTAGGAATTAAAATAGCTTCTAAATATCAACCGAGTAATAACAGGTGGTAAAATCTTTAAAACATCTTTAAACTCCCATATTTCACACTTTAATAACAAAACCGATGAAGATATTAGGTTATAATATAAAACTCGATAAAAACCGCCCCGTTGCAATTTCTTCCAGTCCGACAACTTCGGGGAGAAAAAACCCGAAACTCATTTCTATTGTCGAAAACTTTAAAGACAATAGCCGAAAGGACATTGACAAATGGAGAAAAGCCCTAACAATGGCTTATCACCCCGAAAATCCAAAACTTAATTTCCTCTATGATCTAATTGATGATCTGAAAACTGATGGACATCTACAGTCGCAAATTCAAATGCGGAAAATGTCCACTTTAAACACCGACTTTCAAATCATCAATAGAAAGAGCGGTGAAGTGAACGAGGAACTCTCCTTCATCATTCGTCAGCAATGGTTTTACAAGTTTTTAGATTTTGCCTTAGATTCTATTTTATACGGAACATCAATTGTTGAATTTATTGATTTTAATGGCGATAAAATCAATCTTGGTTTAATACCAAGGAGAAACACTGCACCAACGAAAAAGCGCATTTATCCGGATGTCACCAAAGATGATTTTATAGATTACAGCAATCCGCTATTTGAGAAATGGCTTATTCAGATCGGTGAATCAAATGATTTAGGAATCATTAACAACATTATTCCCAATATCATTTGGAAACGCAATGTTATGCAATCTTGGGCGGAATTTTGCGAAAAGTTTGGTTTACCACTAATAACCGCCACAACCAACACCAGTGATGCAACGGTAATAGATAATGTTAATACAATGCTGCTATCATTAGGCGAAGCCGGTGCTGCTACTTTCCCGATGGGTACGGACATTAAATTTAACGAAGCTAATAGAACAGATGCATTTCAAGTGTATATGCACTTCATGCAGTCTAATGCCGATGAAATATCTAAACAATTGGTGGGTTCTACTATGCTTTCCGATCAAGGATCGAACAGGTCACAAACCGAAGTTCACGAAAGAACTTTAGACGATAAAATCTCGCAAGCCGACAAGCGGAATATCTGTTTTGTAGTGAATGATGTGCTTTTTCCATTGTTGCAGCAACAAGGCTATTCCATTTCGGAAGACGATTACTTTGAATTTAAAACCGCAGAGCAAGAGATTGATTTAAAACAGCTTTGGGACATCACTTCAGGACTCATTAATAATGGTTTTGATGTAGAGCAGGATTGGATTTCGAAAACTTTTAATATCCCGTTAGGCGCTAAAAAAAAAATTCCAACCTTAAGCAATCAACCGAAAATTAATACTGCTGCTGCTTATTTAGATGCGGAAAACAAAGAACGATATCCGTTTGCTTGCACTTGTGGAAACCATGTTGTGGCAGTTTCAGAACCCATTAAAACTGCATTAACCGCTTTAACCAAAGAAATGATAAAAGCAATCTTCAACAACGAAGATACTTTGGGGATTTTCGGAGAATTTGTTGCGACTGAAGGTTTATACCTTGTTAAAGGTTTGCGAGATAATTTTAAAACCTTTTCTCCTTATGTCGGGCAGGATCAGTTGGTCTTGCAAATGATGGAATATAACCTATTTGAGTTTTCTACAAATAAAACAGAAGCACGATTTGCATCGGCTATGGATTTGTTAGTCGATGAAAAAGGAAGACTTAGGAATTATACGGATTTTGAATTTGCTGTGATGCAGAAATCTGAGGATTTCAATAAAAAATGGCTGGAAGCCGAATATAACCTTTCGGTTGCTACCGGGCAAAATTCAGCGGCTTATGTTCGATTTATGGCGGAAAAAGATACCGTTACGCCTTATATACAATATCAAACGGCGGGTGACGACAAAGTTCGAGATACTCACCGGGTTTTAGATGGTAAAATATTCTCTCTTGATGACAAAGAAGCACTGCAACTATTTCCGCCAAACGGTTACGGTTGCAGATGCGAAATGTTGCAATATGTTGGGAAAGTCACGAAAGACACGATCACTAAAGGAAGTGCCGCAAAAGGAATGATTTACGCTAGCGACCCGAAATTTGAGAAATCACAATTTGAAATTAATAGAGGTGACCTAAAAGAGGTTTTCACAAAAAAACAATTTTACTCCGAAAACAAAGATTTACCCGAAAAAGTAAATCAATTGACCTTCGATAAGTACAATTTAAAAAAATACGCTGACTTTAAAGGTGATTTAAAGCCAATAAAATTAGACAAGTCTATTACTCCAGATAATGTAAAAGAGCTATTCAAAAAATCAGGAGAGGAAGATTTTATGGGATTTGAGGATTACCTAGGAAGAAAATTATTTTTGAAAGAAAAAGTTTTTGAAAAACATGTTACCGGTCATTATACTTCTGAAAGCCAAAACAGACATCAACTATTTCCACATATAAAAGATGTTTTAAAAAATCCGTCTGAAGTATGGCATTACGAGAAAAAAGAAAACAGCAAATCGTTCAAAACTCGATATGTAAAGTTTTATAAAGATACCGCCTTAGTTGTAGAGTGCGACATTGATTACAATAAACAAGGTTTAGAAGCTTTAACCTGGTACCCAATGAAAGGAGATGAGAAAGAAATCCGGAGAGGATTAAAGATAAAATAAAAAGTTCTGAAACTTAGACCGTATAAACTCATTGAGCCGTCTCTATTGGTTGCACCCCGAAAGTAGCAACTATTAATGCAAGCTTCAAAACTTTACTACAAAAATACAAAAAATATAATTATAACCAAATGGCAACAAGCAAATTAACAATGTTGATAGATATGAGCACTAAGATGTTCAATTCTAAACTTTCTCAACTGCAAGGAAAGTGGAGCCAAACCGTTGGCAAAATGGAAGCTAAATACAGAGGGCTTATTGACAATATTGGCGGAGGCGATTTTATTGATCAAATTAAGAATCCTGCAGCAGCTTTAGCTGTTGCAGGAGCTGCCGCCTTTGCTTTTGTGGGTAAATCCACGGCAATGGCCAACGATTGGCACACCAAAATGGCAGAAATAAATGTCACCGCAGAGCTTTCGAAAACGCAATTGCAAGGGCTTTCGGATAAACTTCTGGACATTGGTGCCCGAAATGTAGCTCCGCTGGACGAGGTACCCAAGGCTTTTGGGCGTATCATATCTGCAGGTTTATCGGTCAAGGATTCATTAACCGCTTTAGAACCAACCATGCGAGCGGCTAAAGCCGGCTTCACCGATATTGAAACCGTAGCCAGTGCCGGGATTGCCACGATGATGTCTTCGGGGAAAGATATTAACAAAGTTTATGATGTGCTCTTTGAAACGGTAAAAGAAGGTAATGCCGAATTTAAAGACATAGCGCGTTATCTACCGAAGGTTGTTCCGCTTGCTCGAAGTATCGGATACGAATTAGAAAGCACTGCCGGTGCCTTCGCATCTTTAACCACCAAATTAAGTGCCGAACAATCTTCTACTGCTTTAGAAGGTGTAATGCGAACTTTATCAAATGCCGATGTTGCAATGGGCAAAATGGACGCCAAAACAGGAAAATATGTAAGTGGATTTCGAGCGGTTGGCATTAATATTTTTGACTCTGCAGGTAAGATTAGACCTTTAATTGATATTGTGAAAGACTTGAACAAAAGTTTTGAAGGCCTAACCAATGAGCAAAAAATTGAAAAACTGAGCAAGCTCGGATTTGACCAGGCAACGGCTTTAGGTTTCGGAACACTAATGCAAGATGTTGAAGGTTTAGAAAAAGCAACCCGCGCAACTTCTTTTGCGCAAGGTGCATTAAACAAAGCGTATATGGACTCTTTAACCCCAACGGAGCAGTGGAGCGTTATTCAAAATAACATCAAAGCTTCGATGATAAAATTGGGAGAAAAAATTCTACCTTATGTTACTTTGGCTCTCGAAAAATTAACACCAGTGTTTGAGTGGATGTACCAAAATATTGACACTATTATCCCGGTATTGGGAACTTTTGCAGCAATATTGGGAGTTGTGGCCGCTGCTGGGTTTTTAGCAATGTTACCAATTTCAGGCACAGCCGTTGCCATTGCTGCACTTATCGCACTCGTGGTTTTAGCAATCAAAAAATACAACCAATGGGGTGCAACGCTTCTTTGGTTTCTGGGGCCAATAGGTAGGGTTATTTCCGCATTCAAATTAATTTATGACCATTGGGATTCTATAAAAAAAGCATTCCAAAACGATGGTATTGTAGGCGGATTGAAAAGAATAGGACAAGTTCTCTCTGATGTCATTCTGCAACCTCTTGAGCAACTTTTAGGGCTTCTTTCAAAGTTACCTGGATCACTTGGTAAAGTTGCGCGCGAAGCACAGGCGAGCGTTCACAAATTTAGAGGATCTCAAAACCTTGTTACAGATAACGAAAAAATACAGAATGCGTTATCAGCAGGAAAACTGGTGATGTATAATGGAGTGGCAATGTTACCAACATCAAAGGCAAAGTATGAAGCACTTGCAGCCGCCAAGGAAAAAGAAAAGGAAAAAAATTCTCTTTACAATCCATTAGACCCAACGAAAGGCGGTGCATTTTCTGACGGACTAAGCAAAGGCGATAAAACCAAAAATAAGCTGGGAAAAGATGTTGATAAAATAAGTGGTGCTGCCAAAGAAGTAAAAAATATCACCGTGAAATTCGACAGCATTCATAAGGGTGATAACATCGTGAACGGCGGTGGTGGAAAAGGAATGTCGATGGAAGATTTTGAAAATTTCTACAACGAAATGATGATGCGTATTTTAAGAAATCTTGAAACCTCATAGCCATGAAAAACCAGTATATTGAATTTAAAACCGAGTTTTTCAACCGTTTGCAAAAGGTAAACAAGCCGTCTTTTATGAGGCGGCTGGTGAACCGTGCCGGAGTAGTGGCTGTGAATTTCTCGAAAGAAAGATTTGTAAAAAAGGATTGGTTGGATGGAAGCTCACGGCAAACTTGGGAAAAAAGAAAGAGAAAGGACAAAGGCTCATTGATGGTTCGGTCTGGAAGGCTAAAGCGTTCTATTCGTAAATTGTCTGAAGGCGACTACTTTGTATTTATCGGTACAGATGTACCATACGCAAAGGCACACAACGAGGGCGAAAATATTAACAAAGTGACCAATGTAAGAAGCCACACAAGAAAGAAAACCATTCACGCTTCCATGAACTTAAGAACCCGTAAAAAAAGCAGAAAAAGAGTTGATACAGGCGAAATTATTAAAGTGAAATCCTACCAACGGAAAATGAATATAGACCTTCCAAAACGCCAATTTTTAGGCGACTCTAACGCTTTAGCAAAACGAATTGAGCGCTTTGCCAATGTGGAAATTAACAACGCAATAGAAAAACCATAATATGAAACTTTTTTATAAGAAATTAATAGCAACTTTTAGCATGGAAGATGTAAAAGACCGCTACAGAACTGCAGGAATTGTTCCTCCTCAATTTATTGATCTATATGCAGGTCAAGAGTACAACCCCGAAGTCTTTGAAATCCACAATTACCCGGCTATTTTGGTGGATTGGTCAATAGATTATAGAAACCAACCGCCAATCGCAACCATCAACTTCAATCTGCTTTATGAGCAACTGCGCGATACCAGTAATTTAGGACAAAATACCGATGAAGCTTTGAAGTTTATAGAATTTATTGCCATCACCGATGAAGTTTTAAAAACCGTAGAAACCGAACATACCGGGAAATTGAATCTAAACACAGAAGGTAATAAGTTAGACGATACGGTGGTCGATGTGTATACACTATCTTACCAGTGCAGCTACAGCGGTAAGCTCGCAGAACCGCAAACCGGTTACATCAAAGGACAAATAGAAAACCTCACCACCAGGCAAGGTTTATTTACGAAATTGTTGGATTAAAATTCGGTAGTACCAATATACCATTTGTTTTGCCGTTTTCGGATTTTCAAATGATAGGTTTTTAAATCGGTATAGCCATTTAAGCGAAGTTTAAAGAAGCTTTCAACACGCTTTTTTGTTTCGGCAGAAAGTTGCTTATCTTCAAAAGTTAGACCATACATGCCTTTCGTTACCACTACCAAACCTGTATTGTTTACATTTTCATAAGGTTTTTCAGGGCGGTGTTTAAAAACCTCGCCCTTGCTCCTTGCAGGTTGCGTTTTGCTTTGCGCAGAAAGCAGGAAAGGAAATAATATAAAGAGTAAAATTCGCATTTTTTTTAAACTTCTTTTAAATCAATTATTTCTAAATAAAAATCATCATCATTTGCGTAACCTTGTTCATTGACAAATTTGAGTATCTTTTGAAAATTTTCAGACATTTTTACTCTTCTGTTTTCCTTTGCTTTCGCAGTTTTTAGATTTTCAATTTCAATTTTTTCACTTTGCAAATAGCGTTCAACCATCAATGGAAGAGTATCTTCCAAAATATCGATCATATTAAGATACTTTTCTTTCAAGTATTGTGCATTTTGCACGGAATTACCTCTATCGGGATATAGGTTTTTATAATTCTCTACACCAACTTCCACAATTTTTGACCAATTGTAATGATTTGATAATTCATCCAACTGCTCCGCTTTTTTTTCAAGGAAATTGAAACGAGAAAAATAAGTTTCCTGCTTTTTGGTTGACTGTAAAATATGTAGGGTTTCAAGGACCTGATTTACCAAATTTAATCCCGTTTTTTCATTTACATTTATGGATTGAGTTACTGATTGTTTAGTTTTTTGCTCTTGTTTTTCTAATGCAATCGACATCTTTTCAATTCTATTATCTAAAAATTGATTCCATTTTTTATTAATTGATTTAAAAATACCCATAATTTTTTTCTCAAAAATACAAAAACCGCTCAATTTGAGCGGTTTTTTATTAATGCATTTCAAAAAAATGCTTGCGTATCTCTGTTAGTTCTTTTGCGAGTACATCGCTGTAAGCAACCCGACTGTCCGGATCTGTCAGAAAACTTAACAGCAAGGTACTGGCTTTCTCGTAACCCAACTGCATTAGTACTTCTTTTCTGCTAATTGTACTATCTGCGAAAGTATTGTCCTCTTGCATGGTTGCCATTTGATAGTTTTCTCTTTTGTAAGATTCTGTTTTGTAGCCTATCTTATTGTTCATCTTGTTGAGGATTTTGGGCGTTATAACATACTTTGCATGTGATTAATCTTTGCACAATGGTTTCGTTATCTACCAAAACCATGGCTTTTCTTTGCTCATTCATTCTGTGATTGCACTTTAGAAATGTGCGAAAATATGAGCGGTTCTGTTTGTTCTCTTTGCAAAATTCTTTGCAAAATTCCGCCATTTCTGTGCTGTTTGGGAAAAACTTTGTCGCCTTCATGATACACCCAATTTTGAAATTAAACTTAATCGCAAATCTTTGTCCTCTATCTTGGCTACATCCGAAAGAATGCTTATCATTCTGTCCTGTGTAAGGCGGTTGTGGTTGCGTTTCTTGGGAGAACTAATAACCGGAATGGGTTGCAAGAAATCTTCGCCCTGGTCTGTTAGTCTGATGATGAGTTCTTCTGCCCAATCTCTAAACAATTTCGCCCTTTCGGAACGCATAGTAAAACCTAATCTAACAACACCTCTTTTTGTCCAAAAAACTTGATGTGGTTGTGCATTTGCAAGGGTGTTACCAATGGTAACACCCTTTATAAAGTGTTTCCCTTCAGTAAGTTCATCACCCAAACTCAACTTGTTTTTTCTAATGGCATATTCTGTAACGCCATATCCATTAGCTACCTCTCTGGTAGTCATTAAAAACTCGTAATTCTCACTTGGAATTACATCTACTGCTAATTCAGCAGTTACTTGCATTTTAATTTCTTTTGACATAACTGAAATTTTTTAAATGCGAAAACCCAACTTTAGGTGTGTCAAAACAATCGTAGATTGAGTTTCCTCGCATTTCTTAGAGGACACCTTTGTTGGGTTTTCTTATCGTTGAAAATAATTTTGTAGATTTCTCTACGATTTGTTTTGACGCTTCAAAAGTAAGTAAAAATTTTGAATGTGCAAGAAAAACTTAAATTTTTATAAAATTAAGTTTGGTTTCTGTTGGGAAATCTTCTGTTATAGGGGTGCTGGCAAACATGGCTTTCAGCATTTCGGCAGTCCATCCCTCGCCACAAAGTTTTACTTCTACCAAAAGGCCTTTGTCGTAAGTGGCAAGCACAAACCTGCCACTGGGTTTCTTGGGTTCTATCTTGTAGAGGGTCATTGTAATGTATTTTAGTTAAATTTTGTTCCCGGAGTGGACTCGAACCACTCTGTATGCCTTTCGGGAAAATTACTATTTTTGGTGTGCTAACAATAAAATATAGTAATTATGGATAAGCAAGACTTGGCTTACATCGAAATGCGACTTTCAATCTTGGAAAAATTGTTATTCAACAATAAAAAAGATGTTGAAGATTATATCGCAATCATCGAAAAAGTAAAAGAATCTACCCAGTTCGGGGATGCTGTGCGTCTGAAACAACTTGTTGAAGAACATTTACAATCTCTTGGTCGCCTGCTTTCGGAAATGGAAGAATAATTCTTTTTATTTCTTGTCGGTTCTGCTTGATAACCTCTAAAATAATAGGGGTTAGGATTTTTAGTGCTAATTTTTTCATACTAATTTTGGTTTTACAAATTCTTTCTGAAATTCTCTTATGGCGACATTGGTCCATATATACTCATCGCTGGGGAGCTGGTCTCCTTTTATGGCTACATGGGTGTTGTAATAGTCATTTACAAACCTGCTCCCATGGATGTGGGTTTCGGTGTAGGTTTTGTAAGGGAGGACCAGGTATCCTCGTCCTCGTAAGGCATCCAAAACCTCTTCTTTACTGTAGTTGTATCCGTTAATTTTTAGCATTTTATCTTGTGTTGTTTTGTTAATCGCTCTTTCAGATCTCTGGTTCCTCGCAATGTGATGATATTAAGTTCGCACGCCAGTCTGTGTTCTATCATTGCACCTCTGCTTTTTGCGTAATCATCAAGAAACACCACGGCATCAGCCGTAAGAAGATGGGCAATACAGATTTTCATTGCTCTTTCCCACGAGATATCCCAAGTTCCTACAATGTTGATGGGGTTGATCGCTTCAAAGCCTTGGCTTTCTATCTCTCGTTGCACTTTTACAAATTTTTGGGTGCACTCTAACTGATTTTCTCCGGAGATCTTACCTGCGATGTAGATTCTTTTTTTCATTTTTATAATAATTTTTGATGTAGTTCGTTTTTAAAAAGTTCGAGTTTGTTGTTTTCGTAGATTCCGAAATTGCCAATGCTTGCACTCACCAGTTCCAGAAGCTTCTCCGCAAGGTGATATCGCAATTCTAAACTTCTTTTTTTGCCGTTGGCATTGGCAGAGTAAGAGATGCAGGTCTTACTGATCCGCTCAAAAAGTTCTATCACCATAGATTTTCCACTTCTGTTTTTGGTCAAAAACTGGGTGTTTTGCAATACCACTTTGTGTACTAAAAACAAGGTTTCGGGATCTGTTTTAATGTTTATTTTCATAATATTACATAATTGCTTTTATCTCTTTTTTTGGCCAAAAGCCCTCTCCATGTATATCCTTTTTTCTCAAAATGTGGTAAATCTTTAAAGGTTTTCCAGTTACCACCCCAGTCCCAGCCGTATTTTGCGAATATCTTTACGCACTCATACCAATCTGCTACTTTATCGTTGTCCCAATCTTTGACGGTGTCCCAACTGGCGGTTTTCCCGTCTATAATAAGAACGATATCCACTGCTAATCCGTAATTATGGATACTTTGCCCCCCTTTTGCATTGGTAACTTTCTTTCCTGGGTTGCTTCGCCCTTGTGCATATATTTCGTCTTGTTCAGCAAAGGTTCTTAAACCCTGAGAGATTCTAACGGCAGCCCTTCCTGTCAATGCGTTGTCTATTTCCTCAATTATTCTAGTTACTTCAGCCCTCACACTAGGGTGCAATTGAGAGATTCTTTCTTTTGTTACTTTATCCATATTTAAAAATTAAAGGTTAGTTGATTTCCGTTTTTCTTATCATTTTCCTGTAATTTTTTCAAATCTCTTTTTGCCGGGACTCCTAGCCAATTTCTATATGTTTTAATCGATATATGATATCTAGGCTCTATAAATTTGTAAAATATCTCTTTGTAGGTAAGTCCATGCTGAAATTTTTCTCGCTTTACGATCTCTTGAACTTCGATAATTCTCTTGTAATAATTATTTTTATTGTAAGCCATACAGAAAAATGATATATTTGTAATTGTCACATCACAATGCTCATGGTCTATACGGCTGTGGGTGTTTTTTTTAGTTCCGAGATGGCATCGGCAACTGGTGGTAATGGTGCCACGCTTTAGAACCTACTACAGTAATATCCTTTTCGTATTTTGCTCTCATGCTTTTAAATTGCTTTATCAGCTCCGGGAACTCGTCTATTTTGTAGAACGGAAGTACCTTTTTCAATACCGAAGATTTCTCCATAAAAGCATTGAAACCACTAAAATCATGCGGATTGTACAATCCCATATAGTGTGCATCTTTCAAGATGATGGCTCTTAGCCTTTTCAACTCCTTATCTTGCTCCATTTTGGTGAGGACATCTTCTATTTTCGGTTTTCTTGGGAAGAAAAGATGGTAGAAGCTGTCCAGCTCGTTATCGTCCAGCTCATCAAGATTATGGGTTCTATGGTGGCTGTGCATCCATACGGAATCTTCTAACCCTCTGCCGAACCTGTCGAGCAGTCTTTTTTTCATTTTTTCTGCTTTCATATTGTGTATTTTAAAGGTTTTTTTGATATTAATTTTCTTCATTTTGAAAATTTTGAAGATTTTCAACCTCAAACTTTTCATTAAAAATCTTATTAATGCGATCTAGTTCACTTTTGAAAACAAAAGGTGTGTCTAATTTTATAAATAGATGCCATTTTTCATTCACAAACGCGAAACGATTCAAATCCAAATAGAAAAAATCCGTCTGTCGACTGTGGAACTGTTCCATTGCTTTCAAAGACTTAAATTCTTTCGTCTTTAAATCTTTAGTTCCTTCGAAATACTCCAGCTTGAAAGCCGTCGCATTCTCAATTCTTATTCTTTTTCTAAACTTTTTCATTTGCTTTAATTTGTTCCGCTCCGGGAATCGAACCCGGACTAAAACCGTTGCGGAAAAGATAACAGGGCATTGGCAAAAGAGCGGTGGTGGTACACCCTACGAAGTCTTAGACTTTAATCCGCTCCTTCGCCAATGCTTTTGTTCTACGAAAGTTTTTCTCCCTCCGCTTTAATATAATCAGGTGTCAAATCAACTACTTCAATATAGGTTTCATCCGAGAAGAAAGATGTGTATGATATTTTTTTGTCCCAAATTTTTACTATCCAACCCTTTTTTATAAACCAATATTCTTTTCCTTCAATCATTACTCTTCCTTCCATAAAATTTGGATTAGGGTTTAATGGTCGAGCATTTTTATCGTAATTTTGTTGCCATCCCATTAATGTTTTCGAATGAAAACCTTCTTCGAAATTTTTTGTGATTTTTTTTATTGTTTCTGAAATCATTTCTAATATTTTTAAGTTAATAATTTGCCTTTGCTAAAAAACCTTCGTAGAACATTGGTTTGGTCTTACGTGGCTGAAAATACTTTATGCATAAGCCACGCAATACCAAGCCTTTTAACGTTATCTATTGTTAATCTTGCTCATATTTAGACAAGTGTTCTGTAAGCTTCATTTTCTCTTTCACTATTTCTAATACATAGAGCATTTCGTTGTAATTCAAGCCTGCTTCTTTCATTATTCCTATGATCTCGTTAGCCAATTGGCTGGGTGTTTTGTTCGCCATTTTAAAAATTAGAAAAATTAAGGTTAATCCCTATCCATCGGTTGTCTCTGCCTTTTTTGTAGAAAGCGATATAGTCTTTGCTGTGGTTGTAGCTGTAGCTTTCTTTCAGTAGTCGGATGCCTTCTCGCCAGTTATCATCATCAAAACGGTCTTCCATAGCGTAAAGCTTCTGGATAAGATCTACATCCAAGTCGCCTTTTTTTCGTTCTAAAAGAGACATGATAAGATCCCTGGTATCTACATCGTTTTCAAACTTGGAGTTTACAAAGTCGATGATGTGTTTTTCGGCTTGTACCGATCTCTCATCAAAAGTACCTTTGCCTTGCTTCTTGAAGAGAATTTTGAAGTCATCGTTCTTAATTTCAAAATTCCCTTTGCCGTCTTTGTGGCGTTTGGAGTAATCTTGCAGAAGCTCGTACAAGGTTCTCATCTGGCTGAACACTTTAGCGTTAAAGCGTTCTAACGCTAAGGACAAGTCATGGGCAGCAGTACCCAGCTCTTCTATTGTTTCTTCTCGGAGCTCTTCGTAGGTTCTACGCTTTTCTTCTCTCTCCAGCCTTTCGGCTTCTTTTTTCTTTGCCAATGCCGCTTCTAGCTCTTCTGCGGATAGTTGGCTGATGTCTATTGCCATAATTCTATTGTTTTTGTTGTTGTATTTCTATTTGTTTTTTCAGTTCTACCAGTTGCTGGTGCAGTTTGGTAATGACCTCCCGGTCTTTGGCAAAGGTGAGTTGCCATTCTACAATCTCCTTTTCGTGGAGCAGTCTGTCTAGGCTTTTCATCAGTCTTCGATATAAGTAGGATCTTCTAACAATGCTTTCATCTTACTTTCTAAGGCTGTTTTGGTTTTGAAGCCTTTTTCTAAGGTCTTCCATTCGTGGCAACAAAGATTCTTGTACTTTATGCTCATCCGGAAGAAGTCTGCCCTAATAATGGTAAAGCCTTTATTCAGTACTTTCTGTTGGTCTTTCTGTGTCATCTTCGTTTGGTTTTTCGGTTACAAATCGCCAGCAATTGCCGTCTCTTACATACCTGCCTTTCTTGTTTTTTTCCTGTGTTTTGGCAAGTTCCAAGGCTTCTAAAGACTTATTGCGTTGCTTTTCTTTTTGCTCTTTGTTGGTAAGGTCCCAAGAGGCATTTTCGTGCAGTCCACTCATATTTTTGCTAATTTTATTTGTTCACGGATAATCACCCTTTTAAGTCGGCGCAAATCGTCTATCACCTTGATGTTGGTTGCTTGTTCCTTAGAGACTTGAATCTCTTTGTAAACAGGGTTAAGATCATCGAAAATCTGTTTTTGAAGCTTTGCGTCCGAAATACCGTTGGCTACACATATTTTCCTTGTACATTCCAGCGTTGCACCTATAAGATTGATGTATGAGCGGCCAAAACGGCTTTCAATCTCGTCAAAACTCATCTTTTTTAGCTTTACCCCTCTTGTGATTCTCTGTTCCAGGTCGGGAGTTCCGGAAGCGATTACGCCCATTTCATCTTCACGCTCATTAAACAGGTGAATAAACCAACGCAATGCAGAATCTTTCAATTTCCCAGCTTCATCTACTATTAAAAGTGGTTTTGCACTCGTTCTTTTCGCAAAAAATTCTACCACTTTCATCCCTAATTTGTCGATGTGCATGTAGGTTTTTCCTGTGTCAATACCCAAAGTGGTACATAATTCTGTTAAAAATTCTCTTTTTGCCCATTCTCTACATCGGATATAGAACACCCCACTTTCTCCGTTAATTTGTGAATAGGATCTCAACGGTGCAGACTTTCCAATACCTGCCTTATCGACAATCATCATAAAAAGGCTGTGTGTTTTTGCATCATCACAAATCTTTGAGACTTTTTTGTAATTTAAAGTTTCCGCGATTTGCCATTCATTACTATTGTAGCCCACTGCAATACCTACTTTTAGCCACATTTCATCTTTAATTAAAGCCCAGTTTTCTTTTTTCATCTGGGTAATGGTAGCCTCGGAAACATCGGCTTTTGTAGCTACTTGTCTGTAGCTACCAAGCCTTTCTTTTTCTTGATGTATTAGTTGTACAATCGTTGTTTTTTGTAAATTTGTCATATCTTAATAATTTTCTGTCGTTCCATTTACGATAGCATCCATCAAAGCGTCGTGAGATATGCCGTCTCCCGATGCTTTTTTCTTTTTAGTTGGCTTTTTATACGGCTCAATGTCCAGGTTATGATGATCCTCATAAGCCGTTGCTGTCGTTTTCTCTGTATATATTCCCATTAAAGAAGAGTCTTCGCCTATTACCGATGCAAAATCAGTTTCTTTCAGCTCTTTAATGCGTTCGGCTCTTGCTCTTAGTTTTGCAACTTTTCCAAGTTCCTTATTAGGTCCTTTCATCTGTGGAGCTTCAATGTATTCTGCATCACACAAAGATTTTAATAGATTGCCCTGTTTTTCCCAAAGGAAAACCACCGACAAATCATTCAAATCGTATGTCATCACTACTTTTTTACCAAAATAGTTAGACATGATATCGTAACTTTCCAAAGGAATTTGGTAGTTGAAAACCACTTTTATAATTTCCGTGCTTATCTGTCCTTCGTGCTTGATGGTAACTTCTTTTTTGAGCCCGAAAAGCATTGAAATGGTGGACATAGAAACATGATTAACATGTGGTTTTTCGCTCATTAGGTGCAAATCTTTAGGCGAATAATGCACACCTGCATGTTTTCGAGAGTAATACGAAAATCGTGTATTTCTATATTTTTCAACATGCAGAGATGTTTCCTCAATATTCTTTTCAAGGTTCCAACCTCTGTTTTTAGCTTCTTTCTTAATTCTTTTCAGATACTCCGGGGCACGATGTGCATACGCAGCTCTTGATTGTATCCCCTCTCCGTAGAAATATTTAGAATCCATCAAGAAAACAGACTGCAAAGTCCTAAACCAACGCTCAATACCTGCTTTGTGATTGGCTTCGTGTGTGAAAGTAACGGTAACTCCTAAAGCTTCCATTCTTTCAAACAAATCTTTCATTTCGGGTTTGTTATGCCCAGGAAAACGGTCGGTAACCCATTCGTGAGGCAAATAACCTGCATTTTGAACCGCCATTTTCATTGCATCGAGATATACCAAATGATTTTCGGAATAATCAAAAGAATACCCAAGAACATCACCCGAATGAACATCACGGACCGCAACAATATTGATGTATCTTTCTTTGCCGTCTTCGGCTTCGTGAGCAACCATATTGACACGGGTGGCATCCATTTCCCAACAATCTCCGGCATATAATGCATTTTGAGTAGGGATATACCCTTTGTAGATGTGAGACTTTCGGCTGCTGGATCCATAACGCTTTTCTCCTGTAAGGAATTTTGTTTTTGGAAGCTCGAAAATATTCTGTCCGTACCATCTACGAGATGGCGCTTTTTTAAGTGTCATTTCGCACATTTCTGTCACTTTCCTAATGATGTACTCATTGGTGAAGTTTTGTGGCATAGAACGCATTTGCATTACCCAACTGAACACTTCAGGATCATTGTACAATTCTGCATTATTATTGCCGGCTCTTGGCAGGTAAATAATATCTACAATGCTTTTGTCTGTGTTTTCAAGCACATCAATCTTTTCCTTTAACTTTAGATAGTTATGCGGGATATACTGGAGGTCCATCGCTTTAAGAATTGGACTCAAATCCTTGTAAATTCGATTTGATGTCCCTTGGTATTCGTCTCTTTCGGTAAGGATAAAGTCCAAAACCGCACAGGCTTTCGAAAGTGCCACACGATGGACTTCGCCTACATGATTATAAAATTCCCAGTAATTCTTAGAAACCGTCTTTAAATGTTGTTTAAATCGGGTTTCAAGATGTCCCATTTCTTTAGATCTACAAGCTTTTAGATACTTATCCTTTAGATCCTCTGCATCGCCAAACTGATTTCTGTAGTTTTTGGGTGCTTTGTTGGGGATATTCGCCAAAGCGTAATAGTATTGCCCCTGCACTTTGCCCCAACGCCAGCTCTTGCCACTGTTCGGCATAAAGTCGCCTGCCTTGGCAATGTCGCACTGGCGAATAGTCTTTTTGTAAGTTGGTCTTGCTTTTTTCCAAAGATAAGTTTCTGTTATCTCGCAGACTTCCATCAACAATCGTTGCGAAATCCAAAGAGATTCCGAACCGTTGGTTTGTCTGATGATGATGTCTGTAGAGGTTAAGTTCATTTTAATTAATTGTTCCCGCCGTGGTGTCGAAACCACGCTGTGCCGTGGCGGGAGATTTACTATATTTACAGTGCTAACAAAAAAAATATAGTTTATGAGTGTTCAAAATACTTTAAATCAAATAGTAGAGTTAAAAAACAATGTTATTAGACCCATTCAAACAGATTTTATTAAGCATCTTGTTTCAGTATCTGTGATACTAGTTCCTCTGACTTCTTTTGCGAAGCTAGATCCTGCAGACGATAGAGAAATACTACACTGTCTTTTGATTGCTTTACTAGCGTGTATCCTAACTGGTTCAGCACATCTCTACATCGTTATAATTCAACATCGGAAAATGGCTGAGGACTTAAGATTAGAGGCATTACGAATGCTGAAGGAGAACGACCAAAAACAAACTGCCATATTCGGGAAATACAATACTGTAATGAATTTAAGCGAATTACTTTGCGTTCTTTCATTTCTTGCTTCTGTTTGTTTAATTACTATACTGGTTTGGTAATCGTAAACTTAAACACGCTAAAAAGCGTCCATTCCTCTTTTACTCTTTTGTCGTCAAACACAAAAGACACTGTCGTTTTGTACTTTAAAATTTTGTTGAAGAATTTTCTGATTGTTTTCATAATGCTTTGTTTTTTTGGTTGTATTTTTCTAATTCTTTCTTTATCAAAAGGCCCTTACCTTTTACTGGATTGCGGACTCCTCGGTTGATGAGGCCTACATAATCCGGATGGCTCCCAAACTTCTCGGCAATCATCTGATAGACTGATGAAGTAGCCGTTAGATATTTTTTCTTTTTCGTTTTCATTATTTCCCTACTTTTGTAATGATTTAATAGTGCAAATATACAGTTTTCTGTATATTAAAAAAATAAAAATACAATTTTCTGTAATACATTTTACCATGAATGACATAACACAAAGATTTATAGATGTTTACGAATACCTATTAAATAATAAATTGGTAGATTCAAGTAGGGATTTTGCCAATAAAATAGACATAAGTGCATCTATGATGACGGAAATAATAAAAAAAAGGTCTAATGCTGGTATAAATCCAATACAGAAAACTGTACAGAATTTTTCTAATATAGATTCAACTTGGTTATTAACTGGCATAGGCGAAATGGTCAAAACGAAAAGTAAAGAAAACGCCACCCTTTTAAACGGTGGCGAAAACGGTGGCGAAAATGGTGCTAATCCAAAAGTGAAAGATTTGCCACCATTCCAAGAAGAAGCCGCTAAAAAAAATGGCAACTTAATACCTTTGTATGATGGACTTGTTGCGGCCGGCACCGCATTACATGCCGATCTAAGCCCACAAATGGAGCCGGTAGAGTATGTAGATGCTGGCGACTGGTTCCGTGATGCTACTGCCGCCATGCGTGTACACGGAGACTCTATGCATCCGGAATACCACAGTGGTAGTATCATAGCAATGAAAAGGGTTAATAATAAAAGGCTTATTGTTTTTGGTCAAGACTATGTTATAGAAACATCAGAATACCGTGTTTTGAAGCGTTTGCAACGCTCTGACGAAAAAGAATATTGGACATTAGCCTCGGTAAATACAGAGATCTGGGAAGTTGGACCATTAAAGGGCAAACTTATCCACGAACCTTTTGATGTTCATGTAGATGATGTTTCACGACTTTTTAAAGTACTCGGATGCGTAAAGCGCAATGAAAGCAGCAGAATTGTACACAACCAATCTTTAAAGTAAACAATGCGTTTTAATCATACTTAAATACTGAAATAATTAATACCATAGGGGCTTCAACTAACATGACCCCTAATTTTCACCCAAAGAAATGAACATTTAATGAATGTAAAATGTTTGCAAATTAACACGAAACATCAAATTTCTCTTTTACTTTTGGTTTTGCCGTTAAAGGAACCACCAAAATAAATTCTGAAATTAATTCAAGTTTTTGTTTTATTTTTTACCAACGCTCATTTAGCACATTTGGTTTTTGCCAACGCACAAACTACTCACAAAAAACTAAATTTTTCCTTCCCTACAAACTCATGAACACAAAGATTTTTCTATCGTATCAAATTCAAAATAAAATCCGGTGCTATTTAATTTATCGTTGCTGATTTTTGAACCTTCCAAAAGCATAACCGCCATTTCGCCAAAGAGTAAACGAATGACAAAAGCAGGAGCATTGGGTAAGAAACTTTTCTTTCCTAAAGATTGCAATAAGGCTGTTGAGAAATCATTCATCGTAATTTGTTCCGTTGCAACGGCATTATAAATTCCTTTAAGTTGATTGTTAGAAAGAATAAAATCGTACAGTGTCACCAAATCCCGAATGTCTATCCAAGGAAGATATTGCTTGCCTGAACCTAAAGAAACATTTATTCCGAGTTTGGCTAATGGGCTAAGTTTTTTAACCATTCCGCCATCCTTTCCGAGAATAACCCCTTTGCGTAAAATAACAGTACGAACACCTAAATCGTTAAATTTTAAAGCAGCATTTTCCCATTTCTGACAAACAGAAGCTAAAAAATCGTTACCGCTTTCCGAAGTTTCTGCAAATGTCTTATCCGTTGTTACGGCACCATAAAACCCAACAGCAGAGGAGGAAATAAAAGTGTTGATGTTGAATTTATTTTCCGAAATATATTGATATAATAAGTTAATAGATTTTATGCGACTGTCAATAATTTCCTTTTTTCGGTCGTTGGTCCATCGTTTTTCGCCAATGTTTGCACCAGTTAGATTAATCAGAATTTCTACTCCTTCAAATGCTTTTTTGTCGATGTATTGTCGTTCAATATCCCATCGAAAAAAGCAAATATTTTCTAATGGATTAGCCCTTGGTTTTCGGGTTAAAACATGAATAGAATAGCCTTTTCCCACTAAAAAATCAATGAGTTGTTTTCCAACAAAACCGGTTCCTCCTGCTATTAATATTTTTTTCATTTTTTAAATCTCTTTACTAATTCAGATATTTTTCAGCTGCTCTTTATTGAGGAAGAAGTTCGCCCTGTTCATTCAATATAAATACCGATAATGCCCTGTGCAGATGATCTTGGTACTGAGCATCCAATTTTTCCATTTCTCCGATAGGTTGATCTTGTTCATGGACAAGCAAAACATCGTTTGTTTCAATCATATTTTTTTTACGGTTTTGCATATTTTAATCGGTTAATCAATTGTGTGGTGTGATAGCCATCTAGCGAAGACCCCGCTACAGTTCCGGCCTTTTCTATATCAAGCACACCATCTTCTTGCAACACATCATCTGGAAAATACACATCTAAGATTTCGCCTATAATTAACAGCGTGTCGTTAGTTTTTATCGGTAATAGCTCTTTTAGTTCCAAACCAATTTGTATAGACGACTCTTCAACGAAAGGTGCAAAAAAATTATTCTTATAAATTGGAGTAAGACCAGTTTTGTCAAATTCAGATTGGTGGCGAGCGTAGCGTGCGGATGTTTGATGGGCTTTCTTGAAAATATTTTGATTAACATGATTAATACTGTAATAATTCGTTTCCAGAATATTTTCTAGCGTATGTCTTTCTACCGAATTAGGGCGAGATATAAATCCCATTAATGGCGGATTTGCACCAATATGACAAACCGAGTTAAAAATTGACAAATTGGTTTGCCCTGAATTGCTTTTTGTTCCAATCAAATTAAGACTTTTAAATCCACTTAATGAATTGATAAAAGCAGTCCTTTTTAATTTTTCCATTTGAGCTATTTGCCCATTAGTATAATGCATCATAATTATAATCTATTTTCACTTTACTGCTTCAGCATAAATTTTTAAAGCTCTATCTCTGGCAAAACTATGTTCTACTATTGGTTTTGGATATTTTTCAGTTCCAAATTCGGGTAACCATTTTTTGATGTAGTCAAAATTTTTGTCGAATTTTTCGGTTTGCAACGCAGGATTAAAAACCCTAAAATAAGGTGCAGCATCGCAACCAGAACCTGCTGCCCATTGCCAGTTTCCATTGTTGGCAGACAAATCGTAATCATTCAACTTTTCAGCGAAATACGCTTCGCCCCAACGCCAATCTATCAGCAAGTGTTTGCACAAAAAACTGGCAACTATCATCCGAACCCGATTATGCATATAACCTGTTTGGTTGAGTTGTCGCATTCCTGCATCTACAATCGGATAGCCCGTTTTTCCATTACACCACAACTGAAATTCCTGCTCGTCATTTCGCCATTGAATAAAATCGTATTTCGCCTTGAAAGACTGATTAACCACCTTTGGGAAATGATACAAAATCTGCATAAAAAACTCCCGCCAAATCAATTCGCCTAACCAAGTTTGATTGTGTTGCAAAGCAAAATCCACACATTTACGAATACTGATGGTTCCAAATCTTAACGCAATCCCTAATTGAGTTGTTTTTTGAAGTGCCGGAAAATCTCTGTATTTATCATATTCATCAATGATTTTTGCTTCTAATTTTGGCGTTTCAAAATGAAATTCTGTTTTCTTAAATCCAATATCTTCTAAAGAATGAATTTCGGTGAAATCTTGTTTCAAAAAGTGATTAAAATCGGCTTTGTGAATTTGATAATCTTTTTCGGTTAAAATCTCTTTCCATTTTTTAGCATAAGGCGTATAAACAGTATAAGGTGTTCCGTCATTTTTTACAACTTCGTGTTTATCAAAAATCACCTGGTCTTTAAATGCTTTAAAAGGAATGTTTTGGGTTTTGAAAAAATTATAAATTTCGGTATCTCTTTCGATGGCTTGTGGTTCATAATCTCGGTTGCAAAACACCGATTGAATGTCATATTCTTGGGAAAGTTGTTGAAATGTTTCTAAAGGATTTCCATAAAAAGAACTCAGTTTTGAACGATGATTTTTTAATGCTAAATTGATTGCTGAAAGTGCCTGATGAATGTAATCTACTCGCCTATCACTTTTATTCTCTAACGCATCTAAAATGGATTTATCAAAAATAAAAATAGGCAATACCGGAAATCCCGAAGCTAAAGCCTGACAAAGACCTGCATTGTCATCCAATCGTAAATCCCTACGAAACCAGAATATGGAAAGTTTAGTTTTCATTCAAATATGGGTTATCGGTTTTATCGTGTTTTACCCAAATCAATTTGGAAGTGTCATAACCGATTTCTTCGGCTATTTTCAAGTACTTTGCTTTTATATTTTCAGGAATGGTTTTTGTGCGTGATAAAATCCACAGATAATCCAAATCTTTTCCGGCAATCAAAGCATATTGGTAATTTTCGTCTAAAGCCACCACATTGTAGCCCGAATAAAAAGGCCCGAAAAAGCTCACTTTTAATGCAGCCACATTTTTATCTCCTCTAAATTTTGCCAATCCATCGGCTTTGCTCCATTTCTTTTTCACGAAATTGTAACCGCTGTTCAACACAATTACATTTCCTTTTTTATCTAATTTATACTGGGCGGAAGTGTTGTCCAAATTCTTTTCAAAACGGAAATCAAATCGGGCAACTTCGTACCACGCACCTAAATAGCGATTGACATTAAAGTTTTCTACTGGTTTTGCTTTCTTGGGAATAGATGCACAAGAATTTAAAAGTAAAATTCCACAAGCTATAAAAGCAGTTCCTATAATTGTTTTTCTTTTCATTTTATTCTTTTTTAAAAGTTAATGCTTCTTCCAATAAATTCTCTGTGTCAATATTTTTATCATAAATCTGTTGATGAAAATCATTTAGTTTATTCAGTAAACGTATCAATTCCATTTTTTCATTATGCAATAAATTTCCTGTAACAATGGAAGTTGCCTGACGAATTTTATCCATAAGGTTTTCCAGTGCTTGAAGCCCAGTTTCCGAAATTGAAATCACTTTCCTTCGTTTGTCGGTTTTAGAATTCCGCTGTTCAACCCAACCTTGATTGATTAAGCGATTGATAATCTGCATACCAACTGGTTTTTCATGTACATTTTTTTTGATTAAATCCATTTTAGACATTTCGCCAAAAGCCTTCAAATTAATCAAATAAATAAAATCTTCTTGCGTAGAAAAATCCGAGCCAACAATTGCCGATTTGGAATAGCTTTTCGCATATCTGTTCATGTGAACAATCAAGGTATTAATCACACTTTCGGCACTTCTTCCATTTTCTTTCCCTTCCCAATCCGGTTCATTAACAACCGTGTTATTGTTTATCGAAATCCAGTTTTTAAACCCTTCAATAGATGTTTCAAAATGGTTGTTATTGTTGGTTTCAATCTCAAATTCCTGAACTAAATCGAGCACATCTTTAATTAAAACATAATTCATTTTAAGTGATTTTAGAATACAAATATACTATTTATTTTTAAAAAAGTACATAAATAGATTTTTATTTGAAATATTAGTTTACTTTTGTACTAATTAATTACTTTGTAGTATGAAAAAAATACTTTTAGGATTGGTTTTCCTTTTGATTGGAAATAATATTTTTACCCAAACAATAGGTACTATCAACGGTGTAGTAAAAGACAAAAACTCACAAGAAATTTTAATTGGAGTTGAGCTTAAATTTGCCGGAAAAGACACAGTAAATACACTATCCGATGAAAACGGAAACTTTTCGGTTCAACTTCCTGTTGGAAAATATAATTTAGAAACTTCGTATATTGGTTACACCCCTTTCACGCTTTACAACATTAATTTGAGTTCCGGTAATGCTCAAATTTTACAGATAGAATTGGACGAGAAAAGTCAGGAATTACAGGAAGTGGTCATCAATGCTGGAAAATCGGTTAGGGCTTCGGATATGATTACACCTTTGGCCACCCAAAAATTAACAGCCGAAGAAATAAAATCCAACCCAGGAGGAAATTTTGATGTTTCAAAAGTTATTCAGGTATTGCCCGGAGTAGCAGGAGGAACAACCCCCAACCGTAACGATATTATTGTGCGTGGTGGCGGCCCGAGTGAGAATGTCTATTATTTGGACGGTATCGAAATCCCTGTTTTAAACCATTTTCAAACACAAGGTGCAAGTGGCGGAGCAACCGGAATTTTGAATGTTTCTTTTATTCAAGATGTACAACTCACTTCATCGGCTTTTAACGCAAAGTATGATAATGCTTTGGCTTCTACGATTGTTATTAAACAACGAAATGGCAATCCTGACAAATTGAGTGGAAACTTTCGTTTGTCGGGAACAGAATTTGCAGCAATGTTAGAAGGTCCATTGGGAAAGAAAACCACATTTATGGCTTCGGCAAGGCGTTCATATCTGCAATTTTTATTCAAATTATTGGATTTACCCATTCGCCCTGACTACTATGATTTTCAATACAAAATCAATCACAAAATCAACAATAAAACCGAATTGACTTTTATAGGAATTGGAGCAATAGATAATTTTAAATTAGCCGTTCCGAAAAAGAGCGATGCCAATACGGAATACATCAATCGGGCAAATCCTTTAATCAATCAATGGAATTATACCGTTGGAGCAACCTTGAAACAATTGGTAAACAATGGTTTTTTTACTATTGCATTAAGCAGAAATATGTTTTTTAATGGTGCTGACCGTTATGAAAACAATGCTTCAAAAAGTGGAAATAAATTGTTTAGTTTGGGAAGTCATGAAACGGAAAATAAACTTCGTTTTGATATGAATAAATTTAAAAACGGTTGGAAATACAGTTATGGTGTAGATGCACAATATGTAAAATACGATGCCGATATTTTCAATACGATAAAAGAAGAAGTAAAGGATAATAACGGAAATATCATTAGTCCTGCCGTTAGTTTTTCAAGTAATACAGCAATTGAATTTTTCAAATTTGGTGCGTACGGTCAAGTTGCAAAACGATTTTTTGACGATAAATTCTTAGTGTCGGGAGGTCTTCGTGCAGACATTAATACCTATACAAAAAACGGATTAAATCCATTGAGAACGCTTTCTCCAAGGGTTTCATTTTCTTATGCTTTCAACAATCAATGGAATATTTCTGCATCCGTTGGAAGTTATTACAAACTGCCTGTTTACACCATGCTTGGCTATAAAGACAATAATGGCATACTTGCCAATAAAGAGTTGAAATATACCAATTCTATACACTATACCATCGGAACGGAGTTTGTACCGAAAAACGATTTGAGGGTTACTTTTGAAGCATTTTACAAAGATTACAGAAATTATCCAACTTCCTTAACCAACGGAATTTCTTATGCCAATATCGGCACGGATTATTCGGCAGTTGGTAGCGACAAATACGCATCAACAGGACGAGGACGAGTGTATGGAATTGAAGCATACATTCAACAAAAATTGATTAAAAACCTTTTTTATGTAGCCAGTGCTACGCTTTATAAATCGGAATTTTCGGGAACCGATAATCAATTCAGACCTTCCACTTGGGATTATGGGTTTATTGTTTCGGCTACTTTTGGTTACAAATTCAAAAAGAATTGGGATATCGGCTTGAAATACCGAATTGCCGGAGGACAACCGTACACACCTTTTGATATGAACGCATCAACAGCGATGTATTTTACAACTGGAACAGGAGTTTACGACTATTCACAACTCAACAGCAAGCGACTACCTATTTTCAACCAATTGGATTTGAGAGTAGATAAAAAGTTCAATTTCAAGAAAGTAAGTTTAGATGTATTTGTTGATTTCCAAAATATTCTGTTTTATAAAACTCCTTATTTACCCAAATTTACTTTTGAAAGGAATGATGACAATACTGGCTTTAAAACCACAGACGGACAGCCAATAAAAGCAGACGGAAGTAATGCCATTCCATTAATTCTAAATCAGCGGTCGGCAACCATCGTACCTTCTATTGGATTTATATTTGAATTTTAAGGAATAATATAACAGACATACACATTGGCAAGCCACACAAGCCACCGCACAGAGCAAAGCTTACCAAAGAGTATGTCTTCCATTCCACACATAAAAATAAAACAAAAACAACTTTACCGAAAGAACGCCAGCCTGTAACAAGCGGTTTGAACGCAAGCAGGGGTGAATTGCACCGTTTGAACTTTTGTGCTATATTTGAAGTTCGGTTCTCGCATCAGGGGTAGTGCTAAAATGCCCAGCCTGCGTCAAGCCGCTAAAACGTTGTCCGTAATATTTGAGGAGCGTTATCAAATCGAAGATTTTGCAAATTTGAAAATTTTTTGACCTCTACCCTGCTGATTTCTAAATTTTATGCCGAATAATTTCTGCGTGAAAATTTTAAAAATTGTGCTGAAATTCATGCTGAAAATTATCCTGTTGATTTTCGAAAAATTGTGCTGAATATCTTGCTGAAAATTATCCTGTTGATTTTCAAATATTGGGCTGAGAAATCCTAAATTTGTCGTGAAAAATTGAAGTGACTTGGCGAAAATTATCAATCTGAAATTCTTTGGAAACACGCTTCTTTTCTCTTTGTCGTCCTTGTGTAATCTTCCCATTCTTAGTAACACTCAAAAGTAGAGATTTTATTTAATATTTCTGTTGTTGGTGTTGAATAATTTTGTTGAAATGTGGGAAAATCTGCTGGATTAGTGTGGCTGATTTTTCCATATTTCAATAAAAAATCCCTCGGTGTGAGATATTGCAATGCACTGTGTGGTCTTTCGTTGTTGTATTTCCACATCCATATTTCTGCGTAATTTCTCATTTGTTTCACGCTTTCTTACAAATTTACAAAATAATCTGCACTATGCAGACAAACCCTGACAAAAACAGGACAACGTCAACATATTGATGATTTTGTAAGGTACGAATTTAGACAAAAAAAGCCATAAATATGCCATAAAGAGACAAAGTTGCCGCTCTAAATCATACCCCCTTTTTATGCAGACAAAAGGAGGTCATAAAAAAGGCTGAAATGGCTGTGTTTGACTGATAACTGACTGATATTGTCCACCCTGCAAACCGCTCATTTTTAGAGGTTGAATTTAATTTTACAACAATAAAAATGAAGCGTATGAGAAGTACATTTAAAGTCCTTTTCTTTCTGAAAAGAGACAAACAAAAAAAAGATGGCAGCGTGCCTGTATATTGCAGGATTACCATTGATGGAAAGGAAGCCCGTTTCGGAATGAAGAAAAACATTGACCCGAAACTTTGGAACGTCAAAGAAGGAAAAGCAACAGGAAAAAGTGCCGAATCTTCTGAAATTAATGCACTGCTTGAAAAAACAAAAGCCGGAATTCATAAAATTTACAGAGATGTTCAGGAACGGGAAAATTCAGTTTCTGCCGAAAAAGTAAAGAATATTTTTCTCGGAATAGACAGCAAACAATATATGTTGCTCAAAGCATTTGATGAGCAAATTGAAGAAAAATTCAATCTGATAGGCAAAAAAATTGTTAAAGGGACTTACAATCATTATTACTATTTGCGAATCCGATTGGCGGAATTTATTTTGGAAAAATACAACCTTTCGGATATTCCGCTTCGGGAAATCAATTATCAATTTATCCGTGATTTTGAAATGTATATGCTGACGGTTCGTGGGAACAAACAAAGTACCATTGCACAGAATTTAATTTTACTGAAACTGGTTCTGGAGTTAGCTTATAAAAATGAATGGATTTACCGCAATCCGTTTTTCAATTATAAAATAGAAGATGAAAAATCTGAACGAGGCTATCTCACACAAAGAGAAGTCGAAATTTTGATGAATTGGAAGCTGGACAAAAAACTGGAACGGACGAGAGATGTTTTCATTTTCTGCTGTTTTACGGGTTTATCCTATATTGATGTCTTTAAATTGACCAATGAGCAAATCCAATTATCCATTGACGGACAACAATGGATTATGGGAAAAAGAGAGAAAACCGATATGGATTATTTTATCCCGATGATGGAAATTCCGAAGAAAATTCTGGAAAAATATAACGGACAAACCTTCAAAAACGGAAAATTACTTCCTGTAAAAACGAGTTTAACAGTCAATCGCCATTTAAAAGAAATTGCAAAAACCTGTGGCATTGAGAAACATTTGACATTCCATTTATCACGTCATACTTTTGCTACTTTAACGATGTCAAAAGGCGTTTCATTGGAAAGTGTGAGCAAAATGTTAGGTCATAAAAACATACAAACCACCCAAATTTACGCTAAAATGACTACCGAAAAAGTGGGCAGAGATATGGCAATTTTTGCAGAAAGTATGAGGGAAACGGAGAAGAAGTTTGTGGTGAATTTTTGAGAATGTCATATCAAATTAAATAAAAGAAGATTGCTTAGGGTAGCAATCTTCTTTGTTTATAGTGCCTTGTAATCTCATTTCTTAGAGAAAAAATCTTTAGATGCCCTTAAATATCCCCCATATAATTCCTATTATAGTAAAAACACCCACAATTAAAGCAATTATTACATTTGCTTTAGTCCATATGGATTCCTTTTCATTTTTTCCTGATTCAATTGATTGGTCTTTAACCATAGAGTTTTCATTAATAATAAGATTCCCCTTGTTATTTATTATTTGTTTCCCTTTTGCCATTTCTTGTTTTGCATATATTCCGTGTTCTTTGAGATAATTTAGAAAATTATCTTTTCTCTCATCAAACCACTTTACAAATTCAGGAATATTACTTTCATCAAAATCCGGAACAATTTGTAAATCCCCATCCTCAATGGCTAAATCTCCATTTTTAATTTGTAAATCAAATTTTTGAGTTTCTTTGAACCATTGCTTAAAATATTTTCTTATCTCCGGCTTTTCTATGTTCAATAGCTTTTCAGAAGTAATGACATCAAAGAAAAAATCAGCTTGGCTTACTCTTTTTTCAAGTTTATTATCTAAATATTCATCCCATATCTTTTCATCATAAATTTCAGGATGCATTTCTTTGAAATCTTCAGCTAAAATGAAGGTCAACACATCATTATTCTCAAACAATTCCTTTCCCTTATCTGCAATTGTATATTTAGGATTACTTTTTCCATTATCATCATAATTCCAGTCCGCTATTTTGACAAGATTATATTTTCGAACAAATTCAGTAATGCTATTGTATTCGAGCTGATTACTTTCAATAAATGGTAATGTTTTATTTAGTACTTCAGATAAAACAATAGGAGATTCACTTTTATTGAGTGATTCCAATAATAAATTAACATACTTGGCTTTTTCAAAACTTTCCATAGAATCTAATTAATGAAATCTATATTTCTTTTCTCTCATTATAAATGCATCTTTTCCTCCTTCAACAATATCAGCAATATGTTGTCTGATTCCCATAGATTTTAATAAATCGGTTTCATCTGGAAGTTTATCGAATGAGTTTTCAATTGAACCATTAATGTAGTCGAATTTGAATAGGCTAGAAGTCTTATCGTCATTTTGTCCTTTTTGATTGGCAACAATAACGTTCTCTGCATCTGCGTTTACAACAATATTTGCATTGTGAGTCACGACTATTATTTGTCTTTCAAGCTTTTTATTTCTTAAGTAATTTACCAAATCTGCCGTAATAGACCTATTATCAAGGTTATCTTCAGGTTGATCAATTAATATCGGAGCCTTAGACTTACTTAGACCTATAATCAACATCAAAATAACAAAACTAGCTTTTCCGGTTGACATTTCCCCCAGTTTATCATTCTTATAAGTAATTTCCCAATAATCAAAAAAATAATCATCCATTAGAATTTTGATGGTGTTAGGAATAGAAGTTCTGCTATTCAAAACATATTCTCCACTGATGATATTTTCAAATAATATTTTAATCTGCTGAAATATATCTGTAAAAGTCGCTTCATCTGTAGATTTCTTACTTTCTTCAAGAATGTTGTATTGTCGATAAGAAGCACTTCTGCCATCACTTACATCTAAAAGTACTTTTCTTAACTTGTTATAATGAAATTGTGCTTTACCTAAAATTCTTAATCCGTCCTTTTCCAGTTCAATAGTTCTATTCTTCAGGGCATCTATTATGGCAATATATTCCTGATAACTGTTTTCATAAATTTTGAAGATTTCTTCTTTCGAATCATTTAGTTGTTTCTTTTTATCCTGTATTTTTTTACTTAGGTTTTCAATATCCAACAAAGCTTTTTTATCACTTGAAATAGACTGATTCAAAGCTTCAATAGCTTTTTTTATTTGGTCATCTTTTAAAAATGGTTGAATAGCATCTCTTAATTTTTTCCCTTCATCACTTATTACTGTTAAAACTTCTTGAAACTTGCTTTTTTCTTCCTTAAAAACTCTTTTCCCTTCTTCATTAGTTTCTACTTCTAATGATTTTTCAATTTTTACTACTTCCTCAAGTAAAGAATCAATTGGGGTATAAATACTTTGATAATAGTCTTTAATCTCTTGAAGTTGTAAATTTTCAACTAATGAATTTTTCTTCTGTTTCAGATTCTTAAGAACCTGTGCCAAATCTTGATTGAAATTTTCGACCGCAGAAAAATCTTCTCTGAATTTTTGTAATTGACCTTTATTCTCTTCTTGTTTAGATTGTAAAGCCTTATATTCTTCTACTTGTTTAGGAGTTAATCCGCTGCTTTTATTAAGTTCTTCAAGCTTTTCTGTATTAGTTTCAATATTTTTCTCTAAAACAGACTTATTAGATTTCGTTTTTAGTTCCTCCTCTAAGTTTTGTATTTCTTTCTGAGCTTCAAAATATGAATCAATTTGACTATTTCTGAGCTTATCATTTTGCGTTACTTTATTTAAAAAGGATTGATATAGTTCTTTGGATTCATCATCTTCTATAATAAGATCTCTGACAATTTTATTTAAAGATTTACCTTTTTTATTCAATTCCGGTTCCGCTAACTTTACTAAGTAATTCTGCGGAATATACTTTATTTGCGGTAAAATTGAATTTTCATCAGCATTGCGATTCAGTCTTTGACTAAAACCTCCTTTTGTTGTAATCTCAAAATCGAAACCATCTTCAATTTCATTTAAATCATATTTATATGAACCGTTTTCATTTTTCAAAACAGTTTCATCTGCTGATAATGTTTTAGCGATTGAAAATAACAAAATTGATTTTCCTGAAGATTTCCCGCCAATAATAACATTCAAATTTGGGTTTAAATAAATAGGAGCTGTTGAAAATACATTATTGGGTGATATGAATTTCACTTTTTCAATTAGCAACTTTTCTTCTTTAAAATCAGGTTTATCCTCCTGAATTTTGACACGCTGTTCAGGTTCAAAACAAATTTGGCGTAATCCCTCGAAATTTAAGTCTCCTTTAATCCAAGTGAACTTTAAAAATAAGTCATCTTCTTTATGAGCGTCACAACCAATTATGCAAGGTTTTAACGAACCTCTATTCAATAAAACTTCTTCAACTTCGGTTTTATAAACGTCATCATTATATCCATCTGTACCTTCTGATTTTTTCCCAACAAAATACTTTATATCTTTCGGATTTGCAGAAAAAATAGCATCGGAAATAAAGTAGATTGATTTTCTCAAACCATCCAAGCTTCCCTTTTCATTTTCAAATAAATCATAATGTTTTTGTGTACCAGATGCTCCATCATTGTTAGAATTGCTGACCACCAATAATGTGTTATCTTGAAACTTCTTATTTGTTGAGATTAATTCTTTTAAGGATTTTAAATCTATAACAAAATTTTCAATGCCTTTATCGTATTGTTTTTTCTCATCCGTAATAGTAGAATCCAATGATTTTCCATAGCTACTAATACCATAACGATTCATCTTGATTTTATCCTGATTTTCTATGTGAGAAAAAAAATCATTTTCCAAATCAGCAACATATCCCGGATTAAAAATACAATGAATATTTATTAATCTTCCTCTATCAGTTGATGGTAACATACGAAGTTCCACATTGGGAAATATGAATATATTTTTGATGAACTCAATTTCATTTGGCGTGAATAGTGGATTACTTTCGGTATCTATCTTCAACTCAATATTTTCTCTGTAATCAATTGCATCCTTATATCTATCTATTGAAAAATAATCAGTTATCCCAATCGCAGATATTTGATTTTCATAGGCTTTTTTATAGAAAATATGAAAAAAATCTTCCATCGTAGAAGAAGAAAATTGGTCGTTTTTATTGGTTCCCTTGGTATGAATATGGAAATTCCATTTGTTCCATTCTGATCCGATGTTATGTTTCATTGTTATAGTGTGCTTTTGTAGAAAATAAAACTTTATAAAATTAAGCATTTTTTGTAAGTCAGACTATAAAAGTTCAATCACTTACCTATAAAAAATAACGCAAGGTTCAACCACTTACCCATAAAAAATAATGTAAGGTTAAGCCACCAACCTATAAAAAATAATACAAAGTTCAACCACTGACCTATTAAAAATAATGCAGAGTTAATCCGCTAACCTGTAAAATATAATGCAGGGTTCAAACATCAACCTATAAAAAATAATGTAGAGTTCAAACACTTAAAAAAAATAACGCAAGGTTCAAGCACTAACCTATTAAAAATAATACACGGTTCAACCACTTACCTATAAAAAATAATGTAAGGTCAGACCACCAACCTATTAAAAATAATGCGAGCTTAATCCACTAATCTATTAAAAATAATGCAGGGTATTAATTTCACGCTCTAAAAATAAGATTTACAAAAATAAACATTGATAATCAGCAACTTATTAAAATCAAGATAACTCTGTTATACATTTCCCAGACCTCTAAAAAAATCAAAACTTTCATTTAGCAAGATGTGTCTTTGTTCCCACAAATTTTTTGCAAAATTTTGGCTTCAAAGACTATCTTGCCTTTTTTGCAAAAAGGAAAAAAACGGCGGAACTTGTTTTTTTTGTTTTATGGAAAATTGGGTTTAGGAATCCAAACTCGTCCAAAATAATCTTTTTTAATCTTTCGGGAGTCCAAAGTAATCCAAACTCGTCTTATTTAGTCCAACGCCGATGAACACAATTGTTTCGTTAGAATTTCTGTTTCAATTTTGCAGCAGAAATTTTAATCAAAAACAATGAAAAAATTATTTTACTTTTTGGTCGTGCTTGTAAATATGCAATTTCAGGCACAGGTCGGAATCAACACCACTAATCCAAAAACCACATTGGAAGTCGTTGGAAAACCCGATGTTCTCAATCACTTTGACGGCATTATTCCGCCCAAAATTACAGGCGACCAACTTGCCAAAAAAAATTATACAACATCTCAAAAAGGAGCAATCATTTACGTTACCCAACCTGCAACAAAACTTCTGGGGCAAGTCATTCACGTTGTTGAGGAAGGTTTTTATTCTTTCAACGGAACCTATTGGATTCAGATTCTCAATGAACCTCGTTATTACGACGCACTCATCACTTTGGACGAAACACTTCCCCAAAACACCATCGTGGAACAAACATCTTGGAATTACCAACTTCCTTACCCAACAAATCCTCGACAATACACCCATTCTTACAAATTATACCGATTAGGAACAGCCGGACTTGGAATTTCAGGACAGGTTGATGCCCGAAGAATCGGAACTATGGGTTATTTAGATGTCAGCATTAAAAGTTCCGCAACCATTTCTTCAAATTATGTTGCATTAGATCTCAGTAAACCATTGCGAGATTTAGGTTTTATGTCAAGCGGAAGTACAGGTTCAATCATCAATATTTTGGTCAGCGGAAGTCCAACCGGCTATGTTTTGGGAACAGAGCAAGGCATAATTTCCTTAACCAATGTCGATTTCAAGTTGCTGCTTTGGAAAAATCAAATTGAAAAATTCAGCGGTACCATCAAAGGAATGATCACTTTTCCAATTAATTATCTGAATGTAATCGAGTGATAGAAAACAAAAATTTGGAAAAGAAAGATTATGTAAAAATCAGGATTTCCACCACCCGAAAAGAAAATTGGAAAAAGCTCTGTTCGGAAAAAAATATCTCTTTGACGAGTTTAATCACCGATTCTGTCGAGGGCAGAATGCAGGACGACGAAAGGAGAAAAGTATTAGCGTTCATTGAAAAACAAGACAACATTTTCATAAAAATCGAAACCAATATCAATCAGTTGGCGAAAATGGTAAACGGTCAGAAATTCATCAGCAAAACCGAATTTGACGAGTTTCAAAACCAACTGAAAACCATCACAAAACTGAAAGAAAAGCAAAACGAAATTTTTGTAAAAGTTTTTTCCTTAATCGCTGATGATAGTTAAAATTTTAGGTTCGGCAAGTTCGGAATTTCACGGTGTTCAGTACAACGACAAGAAAGTAGAAAAAGGAACAGGCGAACTGATGCTGATGAAAAATTTTCCGTCTTTCATTAACGAAAACAGCAGTCAGCAGGAAGTTCGGGATTATTTTAAATCTGTTTCAAAAAACGAAAAAGTAAAGAAACCGCAGTTTCACGCTGTGATTTCGACCAAATTTCGGGAACATTCCAAAGAAGAACTCGCAAAAATTGCAGAAGATTTTATGCAGGAAATGAAATACGGAAGCCAGCCATTCATCGTGGTTTTTCACAATGATACCGAAAATAATCACGTCCATATTGTTTCGACAAGAGTAGATAAAAAATCGGGCAAAAAAATCAACGACAGTTATGAAAAACTGAAAGCCCAAAAAGCATTGAGCAATGTTTTGGAAAAAAGGTTCGGCATTGATAACGAAAAACGCATTGACGAACTTTTACAATACAAATTTGGTTCGCTGAAACAGTTGGAAACTCTGCTCACAAGAAATGGTTACAAGCTAAGCGAAAACACAAATGATGAAAGAGCATTAACCATTTTAAAAAACGGAGTGTTTCAGCGGACATTTTTTGAAAATCAAATGGTTTTTGAAAACCGGAAAAACGAAAACAGGGCAAAACAACTCAAAGCCATTTTGGGCAAATACAAAAATCTCTGTTCCAATAAGGTTTTCAAAGTGGAAGACCTAAGGCATTTGGAAAAAATGTTTCCCGAAGAAAAGCACAAAAACGATTGGAAACCCAAAATTGAATTTGAAAGCGAACTTCAAAAAAAGTTGAGAGATATTTTCGGAATTGATATGGTTTTTCATCACAAAGACGGACAAAAACCCTTTGGTTACACAATAATTGACCACAAAACACAAAGTGTTTTCAAAGGAAGTGAAATTATGAAAATGAATGAATTGTTTGAGTTTACGAATGAAAAAATGGACAAAAGACTTTTTGAAAGTTTGAAGGATTTTAATATTTCAGATGAAACTTCAAAACAAGCATTAATACAGCATTTAAAGCGAAAAAATCCAGAAAATGTAATCAAAGATTTTATGCTTTTTGAGAATAAAAAGTTGAAGGACAAAGAAACTTTTAATTCCATAAAAAATGATGTGAAAGAATATCTGAAAACCCAAAATAAAAATGATGTCGAACTGATAAAATCCGAAGACGGAAAATATTACGCCATTCATTCAAAACTGCATTATGTAGGCGAATTGGAAGCGTTAATCGGAGAAAAAGAATATCAATTTTTTTTGAATCCATCTTCAACAAAATCATCAGAAAATGAAAATAAAACACTTTCAAAAGAACTTAAAAAAAGCATCAACGACTTGATTTTCGAGTTCAGCAAATCATCAGGTTCGGGTAAAGATCCTTCCGAAAACGAATTTAAAAAGAGAAGAAAAAGAAAAAAATGATTATCACATTTGCCACCCAAAAAGGAGGAGCCGGAAAAACCACTCTTGCCATCGCATTCGCCAATTATTTGACGGAAATTTCATCAAGAAAAATCAAGGTTTTTGATTTTGATTTTCAGAAGTCATTTTACAACAAATGGAAAGAAGATGAAGAATCGGAATTGCCGAAAATCTACGATGTAGAAGTCATTGGCGAAGATGATGAAGACCAACCTTTTGCTGATTTGGAGAACATTATCGACCTAAAAGAAAGCGAAGAAATTTATCTCTTTGATTTAGCCGGAACGCTCGACCAAAAATACAGCGATATACTGATTTACAGCGATTTTATCATCATTCCGTTTGAATATTCCGATGTTTCTGTAAAATCTACTTTGGTTTTTAAAAATCTGCTCGGTTTGTTGGAAAGTCAGTCAGAACGGATTTTTATCCGCTCTAAATACGACAAAAGTTACAAATACCGCAATCAGCCGGAAATGGACAAAGAACTCTCAAAATACGGTTTGTTGCTGGAAAATCCCGTGTTCAAAAGAAATATTTTGCAAAGCATCGACACCCGAAAACTGAATTACGAACAAAAAAATGCCGTGAAAAAGCCATTTAATGAAATCATAGAATTTATCGAGAAAGAATTAAAAATTACGGTTTGAGTCAAGAACCGACAACCAACAACCCAATTATGATAAAATACTCACTCCTCCTTTTAGCCGCTTATTTTCTGTATTACGCCGGAAATATCGTTTATGACCTTTTTCTGAAAAAAGAAAAAATTTCGGAAGTTGATATGACGGAAGAATTTTCCCTCGTAGATATTTCAAAATCGGACAATCAGCGATCTGTTCAAGTCGGAATTGAAGATGTGGAAAAGATCAAAACGCCAAAATCTTATCTGAAAAAAGAAATTAATCCTACCCAAAATCCAAGCTCATTTGAAGAAAACCCAAGTTTAGACGAATTAAGAAGAAGATTTGAAGCAGAACAGGACATTGATGAACTATTTCCGACTCAAAACAATTCTGAAACAGAATCCGAAAAAGCACTAGAGAAAGAAGAGGAAAAAGATCCCGAAAATCCGTATGACAAAGAAAATTTATCCAATCAAAACATCAATAAAAATGACGTAAACTCCAAAAGAAAAGCCATCGACAAAAAAGAAAATCAATGGAAAGACTTTTTGAATTTGGCAGAAACCAGCGTGAAAATGGTTGCAAATCTCGAAGGTCACAAAGTTTACCATTCCCTTATGTAAACTGTTGAACAAGATTTACTTACCAAAATATTAACCTAAATTATTTTTTACAATGAAATTAAAAACACGAATGATGACAAAGAGAAATCTCTTAACAATGGCAATTTTGCTACTTGCCGCAACTCCAGCATTTGCACAAGGTGGAGCAACCGCAATCTCGAATGCAGCCCAAGACATTAAAGATTATTGGGATCCGATAAAACTTATTCTAAAAGCAGTCGGTGGATTGGTCGGATTTATCGGCGGATTGAGGGTTTACAACAAATGGACGAACGGCGATCAAGATGTCAACAAAGAAATCCTCGGTTACGGAGGAGCGATGATTTTCCTAATCGTAGTGCCTGAATTTGTAACAGCATTCTTTGCCTAAAATGGGATTTTATCTTTACAAGGGGCTTAAAAAACCCCTTGTTTTCTTCGGATTGAAAGGCAAATACATCATTTACGCAGTCGCTGTCATCGGTGCAGGAATTATTTCCGCACTCGTTTTATCCAAATTCGGATTGCTAGGTTCATTATTCGGACTTGCCGTAACAGCCGGAGGTGTTTATCTCATTTTCAAAAGACAAGACAAACACGGACTCTACGACAAAACCAAAAATTTCAATCAGATATTCATTTTCCCCAAAAGATTAAGCAATAAAACACTATTTAAAAATGGCATTAATAAAAAAAAAAGCATTTGATATACCCTTCATCGGCTACGATTATGGCAAAGATTATAATTGGGATTTTGATGTTCTTTTCGGACAATACGGCAATCCCATTATCGGAATCAGAATTAAAAATATTGTCGAACAATATTCCGCAGACCCCGATAATTACCTGAATTTTCATACGGTTTTAAACCAAGTTGTTTCCATTATCGGAGAAGGAAGAATTGTTCAAAAACTTGATCTATTTTCAAAAAAGAAATATTCAGCAGAACCTTCCAATCAGTTTTTACAACAAAAATATTCTGAACATTTTGACGGCAGATTGTTTAAAACCATTGAAACCATTTTTCTTTTCACAGATATTATTGATGACAAACTGAAAAAGAAAACTAAGCCGTACCAATTCTCTGAAAAAAGCTATAAAGAACTTCGGGACAAATGCCAAAAAGTTTTTATGCTTTTGAAACAAAGTGATTGCGAACCACAGTTTTTATTTGAAAAAGATTTTGAATACTACATTTCCGGAGCATTGTCGATGCAGTTTTCCGAAAAACCTGTTTTTGATAATATCAAAAGTACCAACGAGTATCTGCAAATTGGAAACCGATTCGTTAAAAATATTTCTTATGTTGATGTCGAAAACATTGATTTACCCTCTGAAATAGAACCTTTTTCCGTTTTAGGCGGTAACGGAGCAGCATCAGAAACAGCCGTTGATAATTTCACTTTCATTAATGAGCTGGAAGATTACGAAACGATTATTTATAATCAAGTCATTACGATTCCGCTTCAAGCTCCACAACAACGGGAACTCGACAAGAAAAAGAAAAAACACGAAGGAGCAGCCAATAATTCTCCGTCCAATGCCATTATAGCCGAAGAAATCCAAACGCTTTTACACAATATTGCCATTGATGGACAGTTGGTTGTCAATGCTCATTTTTCCCTGATATTTTCAGCAAACACGCTGGAAAAAATGGAAAATATCCAGTCGATGATCGAAAACAAATTGTTTACGAAAGGAATCATCGTTTCCAAAAATGCTTACAACCAGTTAGAACTCTTTCGGTCGGCACTTCCGGGTAATGCCACGGAACTCAGGGAATACGATTTATTTATGACGACAAGCGAAGCTGCCTTGTGTTTTTTTTTTAAAGAAAGTTACCCCGTAAACGAAATATCTAATTTTTATCTAAGATTTACCGACAGACAAGGCGTTCCGCTCAGAATTGACCCGGCAGATTTACCAATGAAAACAGGAAGAATTAATAACAGAAATAAGTTTGTTCTCGGACCTTCGGGTTCGGGAAAATCCTTCCTGATGAACAATATCATCGAGCAGTATCTGACTTACAATTACGATGTAGTCATCGTTGATACCGGAGATTCTTATTCGGGAACCTGCAAATACAAAGGTGGAAGATACATTCAATACACCGAAGAAAAACCCATTACGATGAATCCTTTTTTGATGAACAAAAAGGAGTTCAATATCGAAAAAATCGAGTTTTTGACCAACCTCATTTTTTTGATTTGGCAAGGTCCCGATGCAACAATGTCGGCAGCGCAGAAATCCATTTTGGATAATGTACTGATGTCTTATTATCATCAGTTTTTCAATAACGGAAAACAATGGTACGAGCATAAAAGCACGGAAGATTTGATTCTTTATTTGGGAAAATACAACATTCACGAAGAAGATATTTTCCGGTCAGCGACCGGAGGCAATTTTGAAAAAAATTATTATAATATTCTAGGGATTCCTTTCGATGCCAATTCCGAAGAAATCAAAGAAGCCGGAAGAAAGTTGTTGAAATTTTATCACCCTGACAAAAACGTGAATAATCCCGATTATGACAGCGAAAAATTTTATCAAGTCTACGAAGCGTATGAAACTTTGAACGATGAACAGCGAAGAAAAATTTACAACGAAACCCAGCTGATTCTGATTAAATCCAATGAAATCATCAAAAGACCGGAAACCGCAGAAGATTGGAATGAATCATTCAGAAAAGCCATTATCAAAAAAATCAAGGAACTCGAAGAAAAATTAGAAGCCAAAGAATTGTCTTTTAACGGATTCTATGACTATTGCGATAAATTTTTACCGCTTTATCTGAACAATAAAAAACACGCAATTAATGAAAGGGAATTTAATCTGAGAACTTTTTTATTTGTGTTGAAAGACTTTTACAAAGGCGGAAGATACGGAACAACTTTGAATAATAAAGGAGACGAGAGTCTCTTTGATGAACCTTTCATCGTCTTTGAAATCGACAACGTAAAAGACAATCCGAAACTCTTTCCGATTGTAACACTGATTATTATGGACACGTTTATCCAAAAAATGCGACTGAGAAAAGACCGCAGAAAAGCCCTGATTATCGAGGAAGCGTGGAAGGCAATTGCCAGTAAATTAATGGGTGGTTACATTTTGTATCTCTACAAAACCGTTAGAAAATTTTGGGGAGAAGCCGTTGTTGTAACACAGGAACTCGACGATATTATCGGAAATGCCGTCGTAAAAGATTCCATTATCAACAATTCCGATACGTTTATTTTGCTTGACCAAACCAAATTCAAAGATAATTTCGACCGAATTGCGGCTTTGCTTTCACTCAATAAAGTCGAACAAAACAAGATTTTTACGATTAACAATCTCAACAATAAATTCGGTAGAAGTCGTTTCAAAGAATTTTATCTGAAACGAGGTTCCAAGGGAGAAGTTTACGGCAACGAAGTTTCTTTGGAGCAATATCTGACTTACACCACCGAAAAACCCGAAAAATCTGCTGTTGAATATTATGTCCAAAAATACGGCAGTTACGATGAAGCACTTATAAAAATTGTCTCCGATTTAAAAATTTTCGGCGACAGTCTGGAAAATTTGGTGGCACTCGTCAATCTCTACCAAAATCCTTTGGACAAAAAAATAGATTCCTACTACAAAGTGATGAAAAATAAACACAAAGGACAAAATGTGTTCAAAATCATTTCACAGGAATTAGAAAAGAGGAATATCAGTTTTTCGGAATTAATCAATAAAAACCCAAAAGAATATGAAAAGGTTTAGCCTATTATTTTTAGGATTCGGGAGTTTGGGCTTCGCTCAAAATACCTACATCGACCCAACTGTAACAGCAACAATGATTCTCTATTCGGAAAATTTGAAAGCCAAACAAAATGATGTGATTGATGAAACTTCCAATCTGAAAAACGCCCAAACGTGGGTCGGAACACAGATGGTTGCGGCCAATGACATTCAGAATAAAATTTTGAAAGGCTTAAAAGAAGTTTCCGGAACATTACAAAATGGGATTCAGGTAAAGCAAATTTATTCGGAACTCAATAAATGTTACAATTATTCATCACAGGTCGTTCAGTTGGCTTCCCAACATCCTCAATACGCCATTTTTGGAGTAAAAGCATCACAAAAAACGTATGAGCAAAGTCTGAAAATCGTTACCGATGTTTCCGATATTCTCGCTTCCGGCGAACTGAATTTGGCTACAGCAGGTGACCGATACAAAATTTTACACAATATTTCCGGCAATGTAAAATCGCTGAAGCTATGGCTTTTAGCCATCAAACTGCGATTGGAAAAAGCCAACCGCTTAGGATTTTGGAACTCCATCAATCCGTTTGCCGGTTACATCAACACTGATAAAGCCATTGTGGAAGACATAATGAACCGATATAACCGAAATTTTTAAATCCTTTAAAATGAATATTCAACGACTTTATGAAACTAAAAATAAGGTGTTCTTATGCCTTTTTCTTACGGTAACATATGCGGTATTAATTTCTTCAAGTGGTGGTTCCACGCCGGCTTGGCAAAAGGAAAACGTATCCTTTCCGATGATGAATATTCAAATTAATGCGGCATTGAAAGAACACGACAGACAAAAGGAAATGCGGCAAAAACAAACCCTTAACGCAACCGTAGAAACCGCCAACCAAACCCAATGGAAAGATTTTAAAGACAAAGTAACGAAAGTGCAGGACAGACTCCGGATTGTTTCATTTACAATTCAGGCAATACCAACGGGGATTGCGATGAACAGGGAGATTACTAAAATTACAAACAACCAAACCGCAATTATCAACGAAATCAGTTCCGCACCACCTTCCATTATTTCGGTTTTACCTTCGCAAGTGCAGTTTATAGATGATTTACAAATGGTTACACGCTTAATCACGGGAATTATCCTCTCTTACGGAGCAATAAACCAAATGGAAAAATCAGAACGGAAAATTTTACTGGATTATGCTTTGGGAGAAGTCAAAACATTGAGCAGAAACTCAACCTATATGCTTTTAAAAATCAGAGATATTAAAGCCAAAGTTCTACGGAACAAAAGGGCATTTCATTATTATGTCACTCGGGACAAGCAGGTTGTTGAGAACATTATGAAAAACATTAAATCCTTTTAAAAATGAGAAATATTTTGATTTTTGGAATGTTTACATTTTTTGGAATTTCGGTTAGCAGCCAACAGATTGTGATTAATGACAAACTGTTAACACAGCTTACCAAAGACCACGCTGTGAGAATAGCGAGTGAACAATCTTTTCTCAATTCTTACAAAAAGCAAAAAGAATTATACGATGATATTAAGCAAAAAACGGCTCAAGTTATTGCCATTCAAGAGTATATCTACCAAAATTTAAAAAATGTCAATTCTGCTTTAACACAAAGTAAAAAACTGATTTATCTCTATCAATATTTGGAGAAAATTGCAGAAAACTCCAATAAAATGCTGGATTTATCGGCACAACACCCGGAATATGCTGTTTTGGTTTCAAAATATTATGTAGAAATCGGCAAACAGCTTTTGAAACTCCAACAGGAAGTAACGCAGGATATTTTGAATGAAAACAAAGATTTTCTAATGGATGCTTCGGATAGAGAAATGCTAATAGAAAAGGTTTTCACGAGAGTTAGAAACATCAACGGAAATATTCTCTATATCATTTTGCGATTAGAAAATGCCAAAAAAATTCCATACCTGTATCAAATTCCGATACTGAGAAATTACGTCAATATCGACAGAGCCATTGTCGGCGATATTATCACAAAATACAAATACATTTATAATTAAAAGCGTTGAAATATAATGATGAAAAATCTATTCAAAAAAGGAAAATATCTCCTCTTATTATTGATGACAACCAATATTTTCGGACAAACGGTAAAAAGACTCAACGACCCTTCCATCGTTGCCCAACATAAAAGAATGACCTTTGAAAGTTGGGGTGATTGGCGACCTTATCCCAAATATTTTTTGGGCATTCAAACTAATTTAGCTTACGCTACAGTTTGGGGTTGGCTTGCTCCTTCAAGAAATAGAGATTATAAGGCAGGTGAAGATATTCGTCCATTAAAACCAACAGGAGAACAAAACTTAAGACTTGCCCAATTGAAATTACAGGAACAGGAAGCCGAAAAAATCAAAGCTACTTCCGACACCATTTACAAAAGAAGCGTTCAGGATTTTGCCCATTGGACTTCCGCAACCGTTGATGCAGACCCGCTTTGGTTGTTGTATTACAAAAGAATGCTCAAACCGATTACAGAGTTTCCAGACAATCCGCAAAATTTTATCGAATGGCGATTAAAAGACCAGCAAACTTATGAAACCCTCAATACGACAGGAACTTTAAAACGATTGCAGGAAGAACTGGATTTAATCAAAGAAAAATATTCGATGTCGAGAAGTATGGATATGCCGAGAGGGAAACGATTTATAATGTATCACGAAACCCTTATCAAATGGCGAAGATTTGTACAAGAACTGAGAAAATACAACAACAAAACCACATTGCTTTTGGATTATAAAATCATTCTGAAAAACCATTTATCGACGACTTTACCACAGGGCTTTACCCCACAAACGGACAAGCAAATCGTAGAAAATATGATGCAACACTATAAAAACCAATATTAATAAAATGAATAAAAATCTTACCTTATTTCTTAGTCTTTCGGCGATGCTTTTACCGACTTTGGGTTTTGCACAAACCGATGGCGATTACAGCAATCTGCTTCAGTTTTTAAAAGGCGACGGTGCTTTTGAAAAATGGTTTATGGAAGTTTTCACCAAATTAGACACGAGCGTTCAAGACAGTGCAGCCGGCTCCGCTTTGGTGGGAAGAGCAATTGGCGGTTTGGGAGCGTTGATGTATCTCGGATATATGGGTTGGCAAATGATTGCCGGCGACCGGGAATGGGAAATTACTCCGATGCTCAAACCAATTCTGATTGGATTCACCCTCGTTTATTGGTCGGGATTTACCAATCTCATTCAAGCACCTTTTGAAGCGATTGCCGAGCCGGGAATTTCCATTTTTTCCGATATAGAATCCGAAGTCAATGATCTGCGGGTTCAAAGATTTAAAAAGCAACAGCAATTATTAGATGCTGTCATCAAGCTGAAAGCCGATGAAGATGCCAAACAAGACGTAATCAACAATACCGGAAAAGATGCCGATGATTCTTGGTTTGATATCAGTGAAGGATTAGACAAACTCATTCAGCCGATTAAAGAATGGCAAATCAGAATGGAATTTCAGTTGCAAAAACTCGTTGCCGAAATTATCGAATTTGTCTGCCTTTCCATTCTCAGAATTTGTGTGTATCTGATTTTCTTCATTCAAAAAATTTGGGCATATATTCTGATTATTTTGGGACCAATTGCAGTCGGAATGGCACTCATTCCAGGGTTTGAAAACTCCTTATACAGCTGGGTTTCCAAATTCATCAATATCAATCTTTACACGTTTGTCGCTTACACCATTATCAATATCGGTCAGCAACTTATCGCATCGGGCTATACAATGGAAATCGAGCGATACGACACGCTTTTGACGAACGGAACGATTACCAATTTAGATGCTCTGATGGTTTATGTGAGCAATTCAGGAATGATTTACAACCAGCTTTTTACCTGTGTTGCCTACATCGTAACAGGCATCGGAGTTCTGATGACACCGACCATTGCCGACACCATCGTTACCGCAGGGGGAGCTGGAGCAATGACCAAAATGAAAAGTGCTGCTGCTAAAATGGCGGGAAGTGCAAAAACCGCAGTCTTAACCGCTAAAACAGGCGGAGCTTCTGTAGTTGTAGCTGCCACAAAATCCGCAGCTGCAGGTTCAGCTTCTGGCAGAGTAAGTAGTGCAATGAAAAACGGAAAATAAATCAACCATCATTTATCAATTATAAAAATTATGCTTATCAAAAACATAGAGCAAAAAATTAAAATCAATAAAGCAGTTTCACTCGGATCGATTGGTTTTGCTGTAATCATCGTCGTTGCAGGATTTTTCTTTGCTTATAAAATGATCCGGGATTCCAGAAAATCCATTTACATTTTGGACAATGGCGTTCCGGTTTTAGCCAAACAAACCGATGAACTTTTGAACCGACCTGTCGAATATAAAGCCCAAATTGAATTGTTTCACCGATTGTTTTTCACCCTCGCTCCCGATGATGCTTACATCAAGGAAAATATCCAAAAATCCTTGTATCTCATTGACGACAGCGGAAAAAAAGAATACACCAACCTCAAAGAAAAAGGATTTTACAACCAGATTGTCGCTTCCAGCTCGATGGTCAGTATTCATTCGGATTCGATAAAATTGGATATGGAACAAAAGAAATTTCAGTTTTTCGGAAAACAAATGATTACCAGAAAATCGTCGGTCATTACCCGAAAACTCATCACCGAAGGTTTCTTTGACGATATCATCCGAAGTCCGAACAATCCGCACGGTGTCCTACTTAAAAGTTGGCGAATCCTTGACAATGAAGAAATCTCCAATCAAACCAAAAATTCTTACTAAATGAGCAATCTTTTAAATAAACTCATCGAACAAAAATGGATGAGATGGGCAGTAAACAACCCTAAAAAATTCTACATCTATGCGATGGTATTTCTATCATTATCCTTTATTGGCTCACTGATACAAGGGGTTTTCTTTCCTTCGGATACGACTTTTAAAATAAAACCACCTGCTCTTTATACCAAAAGTTCAACAACAGAAATTGGTTTTAAAAACAATGAAAAAGAAATGGAAAAAATTGTGAACGAACTCAAAATTTTAAAAACCAAAAGAGACCAAAAAGCATTACTGAAAACGGACAGTTTGAGGATAGAATACCTGTATAACCAATACCAACAACTAAAAAATGTCGGAGGCAATTTACCTAAAAATCAAAAATAAATGAAAAAACTTAATTTCAAACAAAAAAAATATGTGCTGCCGCTTTTGGCTTTGCCTTTTTTGCTTCTTTTCGTCTATGTCGGAGCACAGTTTGCAAAAGAGGAAAAACCGAAAGAAAAACCAAAAGAACTTTCGCTTTCCTTAGGCGAAACGAAGGATTCCATTATGACGAAAAATGATGCTTATGATGCACTTTTTCAAAAAGATGACAACCGGACAATGCTTGGCGGATTGGATAAAGAGCAGGATTCTTTGATGAGTTATGAAGACCAATTATCATTGGTTCAAAAAAGAAAAATCGATTCTTTGAAAGATGTAAGAAGTCGTCAAAACGGTTATCAGGCAAAAGGAAATCCGTCGTCATATTACAATCCGAAAAGGCAAAACGACGACAAAGATTATAAGCGTTCAGAAGATATTATCCGAATGTTAAACGATAAATCTTATGGAAAACCTGAAAATAATTACGCTGATACACCGAGAGAAAAGGCACAAAACGGGCAACAAGACCCTGTAAAACTTCTGAAACAGCAAATGCTGGTAATGGATTCTTTGGAAAAAGCAAAAGACCCTGAATATCAAAGCAAACTCGCTGCTGAACAACGATTGAAAGCCAACAAAGAAAAAATGGAAGCATTTCTCAATTCTACTTTCAATGTCAGCAAATCGGGGATTAATAGTGGTTTCAATGCTTTTTACAAAGAGAAAGAAAACAATTTTATCAAAGCCGTGATTGACGAAAATAACAAAGGTTTTCTGGGAAGCAGAATCCGCTTTCGATTGCTCGAAGATATTTTCGTGGGCAACAAAAAAATTGAAAAAGGTTCAATTCTTTACGGACAAATCTCAGGTTTTTCGATGCAAAGAGTGGATTTGACGATTGTTTCGGTATTTACAAAAGGTGAAATTTTTCCTGTCAATCTTTCCATTTACGATTTAGACGGAATGAAAGGTTTGTACGTTCCGCAAAGTATTTTCCGGGAAATGATGCGTGAAATGGGACAAAATTCCATTCAGGGAACGCAGATGGATATGCGTGGAGAAGGATTTTTTACCAGTTTGGGAACTAAATTATTCACTTCCACATCAAAATCCATCGCCAATCTCATAAAAACCAACAAAGCCAAACTGAAATACAATTCCTACGTCTTTTTAATCGACGAAAAACAATTGAAAGAATCCAAAAACAAATAAAAAATTTCAAAAAAATGAAGACAATATTATATTCAATTTTACTTGTAACTGCACAATTTTTTAATGCTCAAACTGCCACCAAAGAACAAATCGTTTCCGATTTACCCGAACTCGATATTACTGAAGGAATTAATCTGCATATAATTTCTCCCGAACCGATTCAGTATGTGGATTTGTCCAGCCAGAAACTAACCGGAGATTTGCCGACAACCAACATCGCAAGAATTAAAATCACCGATATCGAAACCGACCAAAGCGGGAAACCGAAAAATCCTGTTCGTTATTCCGTTGGCGAAAATATCGGAATTATTACCGTTGTCGGGCAATCGTTCATCGCTCAATACAAAGCTGTTTACAGAAATTCTGAAAACTTGAATACGATTACCAACATTCATATTCAAGCCGAAAATATGCAACCCATTGAGTTCAATAAAATAATTTTTTCAAATCTTGAACTCAGAAAATTTGCGATGGATATTATACGAAAAAAGACGGATAAAAACCCGATTAGAGAGGAAAAAGATTTTAAACTGGGTGTTCAACTGAACAATGTTTACGTTTTGAGCGACTATATTTTTTTGGATATGACTTTTAAAAATAATTCCAATTTGAGTTATGATATTGAAGATTTAAAATTTTCCATTGAAGACAAAAAAATCTACAAAGCCACTAACAATCAAAGCATCGAACTAACGCCAGTTTTCCAATTGAATCCAAATAAACAATTTAGAAAGAATTTCAGAAATATTTATGTCTTCAAAAAATTTACTTACCCAAATTCCAAAGTAATGATGATTCGATTAATCGAAGAACAACTCTCTGGAAGAACCATCGAAATGAAAGTGAATTACTCGGAAATTTTAAAAGCGGATACTTTTTAAGCCGAAGTTCGGCAAATTAATTATTAACCTAAAAACAGTTTTCCCCTTTGGGGGAAAGGGGGCTTATGCAAGAACAACAACACCAAATAAAAATTTACGGTTTTCTGCAAAAGGCGGTTTATGCCGTTGTGGCATTGGATTGTGCTTCGCTGTTTTATCTCAATGCCGATGTTCCGGTGCTTTCCAATTTGCTGAAAAATTTCACAAAGATGAAATTCATTTACCCACCAATCAACGCCAAATTTGCAACAGTAATTTTAATTGGGTTGGTTGCCATTGGAACAAGAGCGAAGAAAAAAAGAGAACTCAATATCGCTACGGAAATCGTGCTTCCAATGGTTTTTGGATTGCTGATGATTTTTTCTTCTTTGATTTGGCAAAGCGAAGCCGGAAACTCACAACTTCCCAAAATATTTCCGGGAATGAATTTGTATCAGCTGATTTATGCAGTTCTTTCCTTTCTGGGAGCAGTTATTTTGCAGATGGGAGCCGATTCCATTTCAAAACTGATGCAACAAAAAATGGGAAAAGACCGATGGAATATCGAAGAAGAAAGTTTTGACCAAAATAAAGAACTCATCAATACTGATACGAGCATTAATATTCCGTATTTGTTCCGTTACAATGGCAAAAACAACAAGGGTTGGATAAATATTAATCCGTTTCGTGGAACAATGGTCATCGGAACTCCGGGTTCAGGTAAATCTTTTGGTGTGATTAATCCAGCCATTCGTCAAATGATTGCAAAAGGTTTCTGTTTGTGCATTTATGATTTTAAATTTCCCGATTTGGCACAGATTGCGTACTACCATTATTTGCTCAAAAAAAGCAAAGATTCCGATTACAATTACAGTTTTCACGTCATTAATTTGAATGAAGTTGAAAAATCAAAAAGGGTCAATCCGTTTCATAAAAAATATGTGCAAACTTTGGCTGAAGCACAGGAAATGGCGGAAGCAATGGTTTCGTCTTTGCAAAAAGGAGGAGCAAGTGCAGGAGGCGGTTCCGACCAGTTTTTTACGCAATCAGCGATTAACTTTCTTTCGTCCTGTATTTATTTTTTTGCTACTCACGAAAACGGAAAATATTCGGATTTACCTCATATTTTGTCGTTTATGAACCGAAGTTATAAAGAAATTTTCGACACCCTTTTCGACCACGAAGAACTGTTTTCTTTGCTTTCTCCGTTCAAATCGGCTTATGACAACAAAGCATTTGATCAATTGGAAGGACAGATTGGAACTTTGAAAATTTTCCTTTCCCGATTGGCAACCAAAGAAAGTTTTTGGGTGTTTTCGGGCGATGAAGTGGAACTGAAAATGACCGACAGAGAAAATCCTTCGATTATCATTCTTGCTTCCGACCCGGGAACGCAGGACATCAATTCCGCTTTGTATTCTGCTGTTCTGAATCGAACTTTGAGATTGGTCAATTCCAAAAAAAATCTTCCCGGAGGAATTATTGCCGATGAGTTTCCCACGATTTATATTCATAAAATCGACAATGTTGTAGCAACTGCGAGAAGTAACAAAGTAGCAGTTTTATTGGGATTGCAGGAACTTCCACAGCTTCGTCAGTTTTACAAAAAAGAAGTTGCCGATACCATTTCAGCCATTGTCGGAAATATACTTTCGGGTTCTGCAAGAGATAAAAACACACTCGATTGGCTCGAAAAAATGTTCGGAAAAATCAAGCAAAAAAGTTACTCCCAATCCATTTCTCAACAGGGAACAACGACGAGTATCAACGAAAAAATGGATTTTATGATTCCTGCCGGAAAAATTGCGGCTCTCAAAACCGGAGAAATGGTCGGAATGATTGCTCAAGGTGAAGAAAATGACACCGATGAATACAAGACTTCCGCAGTAAATGGAAAAATCAATTTGGATATGAAAGCCATCAAAACAGAAGAAGAAAATTATGTGAAAATGCCGTCTTATTATTCATTTGTGGACAAAGCCGGAAACAACCGAAAAGACGATGTTTTAATGACCAATTTCCGAAAAATAAACAAAGAAGTGGAATTAATTGTAAACGAACTTGTAAAAGTATAAACCAATGAAAAAGTATTATCAAAAAATACTGATTTTAGGGACTTTCCTTTTTGCATTTTTTGTTTTTGGACAGTTTAATACGCTCAAACCAATTGTTTCAAAAAACGAATCGAAAATTTCTTTAAGCACTGTAAACGAAGAAAAAATTAAAATTAATAAAAACGAAAATTCAAAAGAGAATTCTAAAAAAGAGAAAAAATTTTTGAAGAAAATTTTTGGAATTACGCCTAAAAACGAAATCAAAAAAGATATGGATTCTCTAAAAAATTTGTTGAAAGAATACACCGATTTCAACAATGAAAAATGGAATTTACAAAACTCAAAAGATTCTTTGCTTTTAAATACTCAAGCAAAATTATTACAAAATAGAACTAATCAGAGTTCTTTACCAAAATATGAATTTATATCTGAACCAAGTGAATTTTTTTCAAAAATTGTAATGCCGTTAAAAGGTGATTTATTCGTCACTTCTCCTTACGGATGCAGAACACATCCTATTTTCGGAACGAAAAAAATGCACAACGGAATTGATTTACGAGCACATTACGAAAATGTTTTTTCTATAATGGACGGAATTGTTACAGCTTCCGGTTGGGATACGAAAGGCGGTGGAAATTACATTAAAATCAATCATTTCGGGCGGTTTGAAACGGCTTATCTCCACCTTTCCGAAATTTATTACAAAGTCGGAGAACGTGTAAAAGCAGGATTCATCATCGCAAAATCCGGAAATACCGGAAATTCCACCGGTCCGCATTTGCATTTTTCCGTGAGAGAGTTTGGTCAGCTCATCAATCCGACCCATTTTTTAAACGATTTAATCAAAGCAAACAATTTAATAGCAACACATTATGCAAAATGAACAATTACCAACCGAAGATTTGAAAAAATTCGGAATCATTAATGAAGATTTATCATTTTCAAAAAAACTCAATGAAAATGATATTCAAAAATTTCTGAATGGCTACACGATTGTCGCAGACAACGACAAAAACAGGGCGACTTTTCAGCTGACGGAAAACAACACCAAACTGAAAGTTATCTTTTTGGAAAGGGACAAAAATCTATCCGAAGTTTTGGAAAACAGTAAAAAAGAAATTCAATACAGCGTTTTAGAATTTGCGGAATTTGACGGATTAGATGAATGGGGTGTCCGTGAAGTAAAACCCGGCTTTTTCTTTGAACAGAAAGCATTCATCTACGACAAAGAAACCGGAAAAACCGTAGAATTTGACTTCATAAAAAATGCAACCGAATTAACCGCAATCATTGCCAATAAAAAAGATGCAGTTGAGATAAACCGCTATAAAAGCGAATTACTAAAACTGAAAAACTTCTTAAATGACAAGATAGACCAGTATCCTGAAATCGCCAAAGAAATTTTCAAAGATTTGAATATTGTTTCGAAAGAAATTGACACGGTAAACAGCATTTCTCTCGATGAAAAACAACTATCAAAAGGCGAAAATTCCGAAATAGGACTGAATGTAAACGACAAAGATTTGTACGAAGATGCAAACCGAATGCGTGATGAACAGGAAGAACAGGAAGAGGAAATCGAAAAACCGAGAGGTTTTAGAAGATAGCAAACGATTAAAAAGTGAAAAGTAAAAAATTAACAATTAAAATCCAAAAATGATGGAAACAAAAAATGAATTCAACCAGACAGACTACCTGAAAAACCAAATGAAATACCTTGGTTTCGGCGAAAGTGAGCAACTTCACAAAGATTTAGAAAAAGGCATCAATTCCAAAAAACAGGAATTTGAAATCAAAACCACTTCCGACAAAACTCTGCCGGGAAACAAAGCGGAATTTACTTTGAAATTCAACAAAAGTGAAAACGGCGGCGTTTTTTTCAATTCTTACGATGCAAAATTAACCAAAGAAAACGGCGAAGAAATTTCCCAAAACTTCCGTGTTAATCGGGAAAATTCGTTTACTGCGAAGGAAGCCATTAATCTGATGGAAGGTCGAAGCGTAAAAATCGAATTTCACAACCCGAAAAGCGACCAGCAGGAAACCGCTTTTGTGCAGTTTAATTTTGATGAACCTAAAACCGAAAAAGGAAATTATATGTTCCAAAATTTCTATCAAAATTACGGAGTAGACACCGAAAAAATCATGGAAAAATCCAACCTTATTTTCGACAAACCCGAATACAAAGACAATGCGATTAAAAGTTTGGAAAAAGGAAATATCGTGAAAGTAAAATTTGATTTGGACGACAAAATTATGGAGGGAAAAGCCGTTCTGAATCCGCAATACAGAAACCTCAATTTGTACGACAACGATATGAACCGAATCAATACCAATAAGCCTTTGCAGGGAATTGAAGATGAAGAAAAACACGAAAAAGCCAACGTGAAAGAGCAAAGCATCAAACGATAAAATTTTACTGACCCATAATCCGAAAGCGGTAAGTCAGCCAATGATTTGCCGCTTTTTAAAAACTAACAAAATGAAGAAAATTTTTCTATTTCCATATCTTTTTTTGCTTTTCGCAAGCATTTCCTGCCACAAAGAAATTCCATCTGAAAAAGGCGGAATCGACATCATTTCCAACATTTATTTTGGTGCATCGAAAGGTTTGAACCAGCTTCAAAGTTTTCATCTCTCAAAACTCAATTATTCCGGAGATTCCATTGTGGAATTGGTTCCCGATTTTACGTTTCCGGAAATCAACAAACAGACGTATTTCATCAAAGATTCGCTGTATTTTCCACTCGAAACGGAAAATAATACACCTCTTTTTTCGGAAATTTCCAAAAAGCAAAAACCAAATTTAATTTGGAACAAAAAAGGCGGAGCTATTTTTTCAAAAGAAGAAATCCCGAATTACCGAAACCGGAGAAACCTTTCTGACACGGTTTTGTTCAAGAAAAAATACAAGCGTTTTGAAATCAAATCGCCGTGGAATTACACGAGATTTTATGTTTATCCGACTGATACGATTTTGCCGTATTCACTCTACAAACACGTTGAAAAAGACTATCACGGAAGATTGGAACGCATTGATTCCTACAACAAAGAAACCGATATTTTCGTAACGCTCCAACTCATTCCGAGGAAAAACTGGGACGATTCGGCAAAAGAAATTTTTGATTTCAACCATTTTGTAAAAAACAGAAAAAGTGAGTAACCAAGCCGTTTTAAACCCTGTTTCTGATGATATTTCCGTTTTGGAAGGAAGTAAAAACGAACTCATTGTTTTTGGAAACAGAAACGATGTCCAATCTTTTTTGGAACTTCTGAAACTGAACAATCAAACCAACTCCCGGACTTTGATTGCCTTAAATTCAATTGAAAATACCAAGATATTTCTGAACAGATTTCGGAATTTTGACGGTAAAATTTTTCTTTGTCTGAACGGACATCGAAGCGGAAATTTCGTAACCGAAAAAATTCTTTCGGAGTTCAAAAATAAAAACATCAAAGACATTCGTTTGCTGTATGGAATTTCCGAAAACGGCAACCAAAATTTGAGAGAATATTTGCAAAATAAAATCAATTTTCAAGAGAAAAACCCTAACTTAGTTGAACCAAAAAAATCAGAAAATGCAGACAGAACTGAACCCAACCGAATTTCCGAAACTCAGCACCTTGAATGGGAAACACCTGAACGAAACATTGGAGAACCTCGCCAAAACAGCCAATCCGAGCAAAACGGAAATCACCGAAGCGGACAAACTTTGGGCAGCAACGATGCTGGAAATGGACTTGCAGACACAATCGAACAGCATTTGGTCGGAAACAGAGGAAGATTATTTTCCGATGTAGAAAATCTTATTGAACAATACAAAGGTCAGAAACTGACCAATAAGCAAGTTGCAGAAGTGGTTTCCGCAGCTTGTTTTGTTTCCGGCGACAACAAAATTTTACTCAAAGAAAATTTCAAAATTTCCGATGATTTAAAGGAAATCTGCAACCAATATAAAAGTGGCGGAACTGCAAAAGAAGGTCGTGGAATCCTCGATGAATACTACACCGATTCAAAAATTGTAGAGGCGGTCCGCCATCTCATCAAAGATGAATTTAAAGGGAAAAATGAAATTTCAGTTTTAGAACCGAGTGTTGGAACAGGAAATTTTTTAGAAGCAATCAAAAATTTAGGAACAAAAACCAACATCACCGCTTTTGAAATCAACGAAACCACAGCGAAAATTGCAAAAATTCTTTATCCCGAAACCAACATTAATTTCCGTTCTTTTGAAACCAAATTTATTGATGAAAAAGGACTGAAAACCAATCCCGAAAATTATCAAAACCAATACGATTTAATCATCGGAAATCCGCCTTATGGCGACCATCGTGGACTTTACAAAGGTTTGGGCGAAGAACCGAAAATCTCGAAATACGAAGATTATTTCGTAAAACGTAGTTTAGATGTATTAAACGAGGGCGGAACTTTGGCAATGGTGCTTCCGTCGGGTTGGCTGAACCGCCAAAATAATCTGAAAAATGCCGAAATTACAAATGCTTTCAGACTTCCTGTCGGTGCTTTTTCGGGAACGCAAATCGGAACGGATATTATTATCCTGAAGAAAAATTCACAGAAAATCTCGGAGGATATTTCCAATTATTTTGAAAATAATCCCGATAAAATTTTAGGCGAAACCAAAGAAAAAACCAATCGTTTCGGGTGTTTGGAAGAATATGTTCACGGAAATTTGGAAAATGCTTTGCTTAAAATTGAACAGTTTAAAAATCAAACTGAAACTGAAAAAGTTGAAAAAATCGAAAAAGTTGAAAAAATTGAAGAAACCGAGAAAACTGAAAAAATTGGAAATCTTTTTGAGGATTTATTTTTAGAAAATACGGAATCAAAAACCGAAAATAATTTTCAAAAAACACAAAATAATTTAGATGAAAATTTAACCGGAAATGAATCGGAAGATTTCATTAATGAAGAAAAAAAGGAGTTGGATTTTACTGAAATTCAAGAAAAAATCGAACAGGTTTTATCAAATCTTGATACTGTGAAATTCAAATCTCCGGCGGTTTTGAAAGAGATTGAAAAATACACCCAACTTCAATCTCAAATATTGGATGAACCCAAAAATTTTTCCCAAAATCAAATCGACGAAATCCGACAAAAAGCGGATAAAATTATTCAATCTCAAAACGAAAAATCCACAGAATACAGGGTTCAAACAAAACCGAACATTCAGAAAAAAATTCTCAAATATCATTTTATAAAACCCGATGAAATCGTTAATACTTCACTTCAAAACTGTTCGGAAATTTCCGAAAAACAGATTAAAGCATTTCGGGATACGGAATATGACGGAACGCTCAATAATTACGGTAAACACTATGAATTTGCGAATTATATAGACGGAAAATGGGTTCACGATTTTTATTATACGGAAGGAAATATTTACAAAAAATTAGAGCAGTTAGAAATTGATTTTATTGATAAAAATGCAGTTGGCGGAACTGAAAATCAGTATGAGAAACAGAAGGAGTTACTAGAAAATGTTTTACCAAAACCGAAAACTTTAGATGAAATCATCATCAGTCCCAATCACGAATTTGTACATCAATTTGAAATTGGAATGATTGAAAAATCCCAATGGAATCCGGTAAAACGTGAAATGGAAACTTATTTGGTTCAAGGAACTTTGGCTGAAAAATTCAAAGATTTTGTCGGTACTTTATCGAGTGATGCTTTTGCAGGTTCTTCAGCTTGGGAAGTCCGAAGTTTTGTTGATAACGAATCGGTTACTGGAAGCGATAAAGAGCGAAATGCTTTGATCCGAGAGCGAAGAAAAGCAGCTGCAAATGACTTGTTTTACAAATTTTTGAGGGAAGAACTTTCCGAAGATTTAAGAGAAAAATTCGTGAAAGATTTTAACCGAAATTACAACAATATTCACGTTCCGGATTATTCAAAATTTCCGTTGTTCTCAAAAATTCATCTCAATTTCAAGGGAAATCCGTTGAATTTAACTGAAGTCCAAAAAGCCGGAATCGGGCGACAAACCACAAAAGGAGTTGGACTTTTGGCACACGAAGTCGGTTTCGGGAAAACCTTGTCCGGAATTTTATCAATGCACGAAGCAATGGAGCGTGGAAATGCAAAAAGACCGTTGATTGCAGTTCCGAACGAAAGTATTCTCAAACAATGGGTAGAAACAATTTTTGAAACCATTCCGAATGCGAAAGTCAATGTTTTAGGAAATTTGGGGAAAGATTACGACCTCTCAAAATTCGATAACAAAGATGGTGAAATTACTTTGGTAACATATGAAGGTTTTAATAACATTGGGTTTTCCGAAAATATTACCAAAAGTTTGGCTTCCAAATTCTCCTATATTTCTGAAAATGAATTAAGGAGCGTAAACACTATCAGCGAAAGGGATTTTCAAAAAGAATTGGAAAAAGAAAAGGAAATAGAGGGCAAAATGAAACGTGGAAAAATCTACGATTGGGAAGATTTCGGCTTCGACCATTTGACGTTTGATGAAGTTCACAACGTTAATCATATCGTTGGAAAAGTGCGGATTGAAGACAGAAGACACACATCGGATTTTAGAAGTCAAAACCAACAAACTTCGAAATTGGGCATTAATACTTGGATGGCGGCACAATATATTCAAGACCAAAACAATGGCAGAAATGTAACGCTACTTTCCGCAACGCCTTTTACCAATAAGCCTTTGGAGTATTATTCGATTTTGTCGCTAATTGCCAATAATCGTTTGGAAGAATCGGGATATTTCAATGTGAATACATTTTTTGAAACCTTTATGGAAGCCGACAATGATATGGAAATCGATGCCAAAGGCGATGTAAAATTCAAAGCCAACGTGCGGAGATTTAAGAATAATTCGCTGTTTCAGCAACTTTTATCGGAGTTTATCGACATTAAAGGCGAAGAAGATAATCCTGAGTTGGTAAGACCAAATAAGATTAACAAAGAATACAAAATTGAGCAAAACGACCTTACAAAAGAACAATACGATTTATTAAATGAAAGTTTCAGCGAAACTGAAAAAGGTGCTATTCTTACCCATATTTTGAACGGACGGAAAATTGCAATTTCTCCATATTTATCACCTTATTATAAAGGCGAAAACCCGACTGCAAAAGAGTTTGTGGAAAATTCGCCGAAGTTGAAACAGACAATGGATTTAATTGCCCAAAACAAAAAGGATATTCCCAATTCCGGACAAATTATTTACTCCGAATTGGCGGTTGCAGAATTTCCGAAACTGAAAGAATATTTGATAGAAGAAGTCGGCTACAAACCCGAAGAAATCGGGATTATTACCGGAGCAACAAGCAAACCGAACCGCCTGAAAATTCAAGATGAATTTAATGACGGAAAAATAAAAATTGTGATTGGAAGTGAGGCGATTCAGGAGGGAATGAATTTGCAGGAAAATACGACTGATATTTATATGCTTTCGTTGCCGTATAATTTTACTTCGCTTCGACAAGTGGAAGGTCGAGCTTGGAGACAGGGCAATAAAAACGATAATGTGAGAATTAATTTTATGCTTACCAATGACAGTATTGATGTTTTTATGCTCCAGAAACTGCAATCCAAACAAGCAAGATATTTGGAAGCGATGAAAAAAGGTGCTGATGTTTTGGATATTTCGGATATTTCTACGCAGGAACTGAAAACCGCCATCATTACCGACCCCGAAACTCGTGCAAACATCGAAATCGAGCTGATGAAAAAACGCATTGAAAGCGAGAAAAATAAATTTTTGGCAGATTCTGCTTTTGTGTTGAGAAAGTATGAAGATTTTATCAAAGTTCAGGAGGAAGTAACCAAAGCACAACACAATTACAACAGAATTGAGGGCTATTCAAAAGAGGAAACCGAAAACGGAGAATATTGGAAAAATCAGTTGCCTTTTTATCAAAAATCCATTGATGCAGCAAAGGTTTTGGTTCAGGAAAAGATTGCAGAACTTTCCGAAAAAGGCGTAAATATTACCGAAATTGAACATCAGACGAAAGCAACCAATGATAGAATTGCCGAACTGGATTCAAAATTAGAAGAATTGCCGGAAGTGAGAGCCGGATTGGTTTCACAATACAAAGAGGAAAAGGAAAAGCAACTTACGGACAATCTAAAAACGGATTATGTGAAAGAGCGGGAAGCCGAGAATGTTTCTATTTTTAAAGCAACAAATATTAAATTGTCCGAACCGACTTATGAAGCGAAAAGCAGTCAAAATCAGAGTGAAAATGAGGAAAGGGAAGAAAGTACTTCTTTTCAGAGAAGGAGATGATTTGAATGAGTGGTTTTGTGAAAATTTTTCGGGATTGGAATAATCCTTTTTGTCTAAATTTTATAGTGGTTAAAACTCATTAATCATCATAGAATCCAAATTTTTTCACAATTTTACCTTTAATGGTAGGAACTTCTCTAATTACCTGCCGAAAAAATTCCAATTGTTCCGGCAATAGTTGATAAACAACAGCTTCGGGACGGTTTTTCACAATTTCATCATACTCTTTTTTATCTCTGATTACCATTTTAGTACAGTCCAGATAAGAAGTATAATGCAGGAAAGGATAATCTACCGGATTCAGTTCAATATTATATTTAACTAAAACGGCATTGCGGTTTACATTGAAATTGATTTCGGAATTTACAAAAAAAGAAGCCAAAGATATTTCGTCTTCTGTAACTCCCAACACAAAAAAGTATTTCTTTTTTGGAGGATCTGTGTCTTCAACAAATAGGTAAAGGACATCGCCAACATTTACCATCAGTAAAATTTTGCGTTAGCCAACTCATTATGCTCTTTAATGTAATTGAGCATATTTCTATCTGCACCACCTGCTTTAGCAATTTTGAGAACGTCCATCGTATAATCCGCATTATCCCAAGCTAAATCGTGGGACTCGTTGGTAAGGAAACTAAATGAACGATTCAGATATTTTTTGAGAGAATTGTCTAAACATTCAATTTCCGATTGAGAAAATTCATCTTCATCATATTCAGCCAAAGCATTAATTTCTTTTTCGGAAAATTTTTCAAAATAATTATTTACCACTTCTTCAGGAATAATTTCACTCGATCCTAAAACCGCCTTAATAATATCATAAATTGTGGACGGCACCGGTCCATACTTCATCGCAATATAACTATCATCTGTAATTGATGTACCGTATTTTGCCAAATGTTCCCTGTCGGCAAAGTATAATATTTTTGAAATCTTATGAGTATCAAGTGGTTTACCTGCTTTATTAAGAATATATAAAACAGGTTGTATAAAAGATTGTATATTAAAATCTAAATTCATTCTAAAACTCGTAACTCTTGTAAGTCGTTGGAAATATGATACAAATGTAATGAAAATCTGCTATATAGCACAATGTGAAGTAAATTTTGATAAAATAATTATCTATGAAATTAATTATAAAACTTCAAAAAACCATTGAAGCAACTTATTTCCTTAAATGAATTTCCTTTCATTTTTCCATTGATAATGAACGCCCTCTGAATCACTTCCAACTGTGGTTTTGGTTTTTACGTTTGCAAATGTAGGACAGCATTTTTCGCACAAAAAAATCTTTTTGGGTTTCTAAAAAATTCTCTCCACTTCGCTCCAACAATTTTTCCAGACACTCCTAAACTCTTCGAGCAAAAAGATTTCAAGCCCGATTCGGGATTTCTGTTTTTTCTAAACGGAACCGAACTGGGTTTTGTGTGAAAAATACTGTCCTATGGTCATCGGCAAAGAAAAAGCCGGAACCTCAGTTGTACGAATCAATTCAAAATGCAGACGTTCTTTGACATCAACGAAAAAAAAATCAAAAGAAAAAACAACAAAAAATTATGCTTTTACAATTTGGTAAAAGTAAAAAAAAAGCCGAGTGTCCTCGATACCAAATCAATTCACTCGCAAATTTCAATTATTAATACAATCAATCATTATTATAAAAATCATTAACAAAATAAATCAAAACATTATGAACACAATCGTAGGCAGAATTACCAAAAATGCAGAAATCAAAACATTGGCAAACAACCGACAAGTCGTGAATTTTTCAGTAGCCGTGAATGATTATTACAAAAATAAACAAGGCGAAAAAATCGAACAAACCACCTATTTCAACTGTGCGTATTGGATTAGTTCCAAAATAGCAGAATACCTTACCATAGGGACTTTGGTGGAATTATCGGGGAAAATTTCTTCGAGTGCGTGGATTGGAAAAGACGGAGAAATAAAATCGGGATTGAACTTAAACACTTCACGGATAAAATTTCACGGAAAGGGAAAATCCGACCAAACAACGAAAATCACAAACAATCCAACAACGGCAAAACCGCAGAAAAATCAAGCGTTTGCGGACGATTTGGAGGATGATTTACCATTTTAAAATTCAAAATTATGGAAACACAATTCAATTTTCAAATCAAAAACCGAAAAGACAAGCGAGATTGGGAACTCATCGAAGTTTCTTATCAAATCTATTGCGAAAGAAACACGGCAATCCGCTATGCAAAGCGACTTTCAAAAATTTTCCACTCGGAAATCCGAATGACACAAGGAGCAGAACCGCTGAAAACAAGCGGAACTTACATCTACGAACAAGCAGAACCTTTAAAAATCAAAAATTATGGCAAATTGGTGCAGTAACACGGTCGTTTTCGGGGGAAATCCCGAAACGATTGAGCAGATAAAATGGTTGTTTCAAACAATGGCTGAAAAACAGAAAAAAGAGAGTTGCGGACAACTTCCGGATTTTGTGAACCGAAACAACGGCGGATATTTTTTCTATATCCATTTGAATGACGAAGATACCGACACTTTCGAGTATCAAACGAAATGGTCGCCAAATATTGAAATCGTCCAAGAAATTGCGGAACACTACAAAGTAGATTTTGTGCAGGATTATGAGGAATTGGGGTGTTGCATTTTCGGCAAAGCAATCTTTGAAAACAGCGAACTGACCGACATTTATTTGGAAGATGAAGATTTTGACCAATACCAATACGATGAAGAAAAAGACCAATGGATTTTCGAGGGCAATATTTACGGAAGTGATTACGAAATATTAGAAATTCTTTTGGAACGAAAAATCGAAAATCACTTTAACACTATTAAAAATCAACAAAATGAAATTATCAGATAAACCAACAGAATATTTGCTCATAAAAGCAATGAACAACAGCGATTGGGACGAATGCGATTTTGCAATCATCCACATTACAGACGAATGGAAACAAACCCAAAGAAAGCGTTTGGAAACCGCAAAAACAGTAGAAAATGACTACGATTTGAAGTGGCTGAATTATGCCGATACCAATGTAGAATTTTTCAAATTTTTGGGAGAAGATTATCCCGAAATTGAGGAATTACTTTCAGAAAAAAGCCAAATTTTCATTGAATTGGAAACAGGCGATTTAAAGAAATTGTTGCAACCCGAAAACAGTTTGAACTGCTACCAAATGCAGGTTTCAAAAACGGAAATGCCATTTACAACGCATTCGGAAAACACACAGGTGAGGAATTTTACACCGAAGAATTTTCATTAAACCAACTTGTAAAATATTCAGAACCAACAACTTTAAACCTTGAACTTTAAATCTTAAACCCAAAAAATTATGCAAACCAATTTTTTCAGACAAATCGCAAAAATGAACCTTTCGGGTGATTTGCAAATTACGTTAAGACCGTCATCAGAAAACGGTTTTGTCCTTTCCGTATTGCTCAAAAACGAGCAATGCGGTGATGATGCCAAAAAACTTATTCCGCCTTTAAATCTTCGTGGAACAGCCGAAGAATTGGACAACGGATTTTTTGAAAACATTTCCACACCGCTACAAACCACTTCGGGATTGATGGTGGATATGGAAAATTTTATGAAACAACTTGAAGAAGTCAAAAAGAAATCGGCAATGGAAAAAGAGAAATCCGAGAGAGAAAAAAAGGAAAAAGAAACCAAAGCGAAAAAGTACAAAGACGCTTTTGAAAAAGCCGAAACGCTCGAAAAAGAGGGCAAATACAAAGAGGCGTGGTCGGCACTTCCGAAAGTTTCCGAATATCCCGATGTTACCGAAGAAATCCGTAAAAAACAGGACATGACCGTTCGAGATATTGGCTGGATTTCGGGAACAACCAGTTTACAGGGCAGGTTTTACTTTCCACAATCGGAACCGTTCAGCAACCCGATTCTGAAAAATACGAAACGATGGAAAACCTACCATTTGTTACCATGGAATTTGGCGAACTTTTAAAACAATCTGAAACGGAAGACGAAACACCGAGTTGCAGTTTGGCGGAAGCATTGGAAAAGCAGGATTTGTATATCAATTCGGTTTTGGCACAAATAGGGAGTTCGCTTTTATGGAATCTATTCCGCAACGGACTAACTGAAAACAGAATTTTTTTTTCTCAATCTGAAAAATTTCAGAACTCAACCCATAACACTATAAAAAAGCCGTCCGAAGAAAATTCGGGAGGCAAAAATGCAATTCCTCCCTGTGGTCGGAATCGCATTTTTGCGGAAAGTGGATGCAATCCCATTTCTATAACATTTTTGGTATTTTAAATGTTTACTAAAAGAGGTTACGGACTATTTTTTTGAACTTTAAATCAGAATTGTAGAACTTAATTCCAAGAAACTTTCAAATCCTTAAATTCTAAATTCGACCGCTTTATTTCAAATGAATTTTTTCCGGATTGTGCGGTCGCTTTGAACCTGAATAGTTTGATAAATAAGGGTTCGCCTTGTATATCTTTAAATGAAAAATTGAGTTTCATCGGAACTCCCATTGCCAGCTCCGGATATGGTCGGCTGGATTTATATAAATCAATTTTATATTCGTTTCCTTCAATATCCACGATAAAAATATCTTCAATCGTCATTTTTTTGTTCTCATCTTTTGTTTCAATGAGAAAACTAATGGTAATATTTTTTTCAGCTTTATTTCCTTCGACTTTTGTGATTTTAAAAGAAGAATTTTCTTGCTCTGTGTCAATTATTGGTTTGTTGATTTCAAGCCCTTTTTTCAGATATTCATTTTCCGAAGTCAAAGTTTTATTCGCTGATTGCAGAACCTCATTTTCTTTTTTGAGAGCATCGCAGTTGGTTTGACCATATATTGATGAAACCATTGATATTGCAGATAAAAGTAAGATTTTTCTCATTTTGTTTTTTGTATTGATTCAATGTTCAAATATACAATAAAACGGTGCTTTTGTTCTATATTTTTTTCGGTTTTTCTCGTGAAATAACCCACTGTTTCTGTCCTTTTTATTGTCTGACCAGCAAGTCGTTTTCAGTTTGCAAAAGTATAAATCCCGTTTCTGCACAAAAAAAATCTTTTTGGGTTTCTAAAAAAAAATCCTTCCGCAAGCTCCAATAATTTTTCCAGACACTCCTGAACTCTTTGAGCAAAAAGATTTCAGAGCCTTTATTTCATTTTACTCCATTCCAATTTTGTGCGAAATCGGGATTTCTATCGTCAAAAAGCAATGAAAAACGACAGGCGTGGTCAGAAATTCATAAAGAAGAGCGTTCATTGACATTTTCGGAAAAAATAAAATAAAAAATTAACAATTAAACAATTTCAATTATGAAAAATCCAAACATTTCAGCCAACGAATTTTACAACGAGTTTATGGGAACAGAATGCTACTATTCCTATATGTTCGGAATTTTGCTGACAGATGGTGTGAATACCATTGCAGAGAAAGAAGAATGCTATTGGTTTATTGACTGCATCGCTTCTTATCAATTTGAGGGAAAATTCCGTAAAGAAGAATTTCAGGTATGGAAACTTGAAAGGGTAAATGATGCCCGATTCAAACTTTCTGCGACCAACGGAAATAACAAAGTCCTGGCTACCCAAGACATCGAATTTTCCAATTTTTTCTTTAATGAATTGACCATTTCGCTGTCTTTCTAGTCAAAACCAAAACTGCTATTCCGCAAAACTCCAAACCCCATTTTGCCCGACCCCGCAACTCCCGAACAAAAATAGCCAACTCCGGGTGTTTTTTCACCTGCCTTTGATGTAAAACCAGCGTCAAAAGCAAGGACTGTTATGTTATTTATATTTTTCATTATCAAAACTTTATTGAAATAAATAAAATCAAAACTTCGCTCAAAAAAGTGTCGAAATCTTTGTTCGCAAAAACCCGAAAACGTTCCAACTGCAAGAAATTCACTCTTCCTTTGATGCTCAAAAACAGCATCATCACAAGCACGAAACTTTTAAGAATTGTTCATTATTTTTTCTAATTAATTCACGAATGTTTCACATTTCTACAATCCAGTTTTTTCTTCATTTGCTCAAATGCAGAAAAAACAATACCTTTAGCATTGGATAACTCGGATATTTTGTATTTTGTTGGCAAATATAAATATACTGAATATTAGTGAGTTGCATATTTTTTCTGACGCTTATTTCGCTAGTATCCAACAGATTAGGTGACCTTTTTAGCGAAGTATTGCTTAAGTATGATTAAAATAATACTACATCTATATATAAATTTAATTAATGAAGAAAATATCATACGCTTTCATCATTTTTATTTTTGCAGCCCTTGTCCTAAACAAGATGGTTTATCAAGAAATCCCCTGGGAGGAGAAGCAAGATTTATTTTCTGAAGTTCAACGTTATAAACATCCTATCAAGAGCATTTCTATGGAATATCTAGATGATAATGATTTGAAGGTATTCGATACTATATTAAAAGATAACAGAGTCTTAATGTTAGGGGAAAATACTCATTCTGACGGAGCCACTTTTAAGTTGAAAAGTAGACTTATCAAGTATCTTCATGAGAATTTGAATTATAATGTAGTTCTCTATGAAGCAGCGCAATATGATACTTGGATTATGAATGAAGAAATGAATCACCATAAAATAGGCATTCATTCAGATTCCATTGGAGGGCTCGGTCTTTTTGAGTTTTGGTGGGCTAATAGGGAAATGAAGCCTCTTATTGAATATTATCAAAAAACTAAAATATCAGAAAACCCTATTGAGTTGGGAGGTTTTGATTTTCAATTTTCTGGAGTTACACTTTCAGGAAGACGTGCAAAACTTCTGAAAGATTTTCTTGAAAAAAATAACATAAATATTAATAATTTTCCTATTTTCAGTAAAAACATTAAAGAGCTTGAATATTTTGTATTTGAAAGCTACGCAAATAAGATTCTCAAAGAAAATTATAAAAATGAGCTTCTCTTGGAAATAAATAAGATTGAAAAAATAATATTAAAATTAGAAAAAACACCAGAAAATATAATATATGCACTATACTTTAATGACTTGAAAAATAATTTTCAGAAATCATGGAATTACAAGGAAGGATCCATGTCTAGTATGCATTATAGGGATTCAATAATGGCAAAAAATCTTATTTATCAAATAGACGACATCTATAAAAATAAAAAAATCATCATATGGTGTGCCAATATTCATACCTTTACTGCAAGGTATGATAAAGATTACCTTCCATTAGGAGCTTATATCAAAGATAAATACGGCAAAGCTTCTTATATGTTGAACTTTTCCACATATGCTAAAAAGAGTAATAAAGGGAATCTAACTGATAAACCAGGAAAACATGCAATAGAAAATATATTTCACGAAACAAAAACTCCTTACTTTTTTATTAATCTCCGTGATATTACTGAAAGTTCTCCTTTGAAGAAGGAATTTGTATCCACTATCAATCAAGGAGTTGATCAGAGAATGTTTTGGAGTCGTTTTCTTGATGGAATTTTTTTTATAGATACAAATACACAACTAACACCAAACAAGAAGTAATGGAAAGTATAATAACCAAAAATCTAAGTTACTCAATAGGTTCTAAAACCATTTTAAATAATGTAAGTTTGAATGTTCCAGAAGGTAGTATTTATGGTTACTTAGGAAGAAACGGCGCAGGAAAATCTACTACGATTAAACTCCTTTTGGGACTTTTGGAAGAAACTGGTGATCAAATTTTAATTCAAAATAAAAGTTTGAAGCAAAACAGGACAGAAATTCTTTTTTCAACGGGAAATCTTATAGAATCCCCTTGTTTTTATACCAAACTAACAGTTTTTGAGAATTTAAAATATCTTGATATTATTTATGAAAAAGGCACCAAAAGGATTGACGAGATTCTGGAAATAGTAGGTTTAGCTAAAGAAAAAAAGAAAAAAGCCCGTGACCTTTCTATGGGGATGAAACAACGTTTAGGAATTGCTATGGCCATATTTCATGATCCAGAGTTGCTAATTTTAGACGAACCTTTAAATGGACTCGATCCTCAAGGTATATTTGAAATGAGAAGTCTATTTCAAGAACTAAATGAACAGGGGAAAACTATTTTTATTTCGAGCCATATTCTTAGTGAATTAGAAAAAATAACAACTCACATTGGAATTATTGAAGATGGAAAAATAGCTTTTCAAGGGACTAAAAATGAACTTTTAGGAAAAGTTGAAAAGAATGTTATTTTAAAGGTAAGTAATGGTGAAAAGGCAACTTCCGCTTTACAAGGAATCTTTAACATACTTCAAACGGATTTGAATAAAATTTCAGTAAAAATTACTAATGACAAAGAATTCAATACGCTAATAAAAACCATAATTACAAATGAGATTGATATTTATGATATAGAATCATATAACACAAATCTTGAGCAAATCTTTATTAAATTAATTTCTAATATCCATGACTAATACTTTCTATAAAGCTTTTTCTTCAGAACAGTATAAACTTTCTAAAAATAAAGAAATTTTCGGAATTCTGCTAATTCCCACGTTGGTTATTTTTGCTATTACATTCTATATTGCTTACGACTCAATTAGATCGGGAATTACAGACAGTACTATCAATCCGTGGAAATTTATATTGGGAAGGTCTGTATTTCTTTTTTTATATATGCTGTATCCAATTTTAGTTTCACTTTTTGTCCATGCTTGTTGTGATGTAGAATATCGGAATAGTAACTATAGAATTTTATTTACTGTTCCTATTTCTAAGTCTAAAATATTTATTTCTAAGGTTTTGTTTATCTTATTAATAGTTTTATTCTCTACATTGCTTTCATATGTGGCATTTTTAGGGTCAGGTTATATTTTAGGAATTACTTTTCCCAATATGGGTTTTCAGAATTATGATTACAGAGAAGTGATATTTTATATTTTCTTAAAATTCCATATTATGCTTTCAGCTATTGCCATGATCCAGCTTGCATTAAGTCTATTTTTCAAAAATTTTATTTATCCTATCGGTTTCAGCATGTTTATGCTTCTTTTTTCCGGGGTAGTGAGTGAGAAAAATTTTTCGGATTTTTTAGTATACACGGGAGGCTATAAATCTTATTTAAATTTTATGAGTGAAAATACCCTATTTGAAAGACTAGATTACTGTAATATAGTTGCTATATTTGTTTTTGCTTTGGGAAGTTTTTATATTTTTACGAAAAAGAAACAGTTTGTATGATTTTAATTACCTCGAATGGATTAAATTCTTGTGATTTTTTTAAATTTAGATAGTAAAAAGTCCATAAGCTAATAAGTTTCTTCGAAGAAATCCATATAGACACTACCTTAGGGATTATATTTTCAAATAATTAGAAAATTTACAGAAAAATTGAAAAAATAAAAGTAAATATCATAAATAATTATTTCTTAAATATTTATAAAATATTAAATCATTTTGTTCTTTAACCTCCTTAATTGAGCCATTATATAATAAAATAACTCTTGTAGAGATATCTAAAATTTCTCTATAATTATGATCTGTTATTATAATTCCTTTGTACATGGATTCTGATATTATGTTGCTTTTAAGCTCATTTATATGAATGGGGTCAATGTTTTTAAAAGGTTCATCAAGCAAAATATATTCAGCATTTGAGTGTACAATAAGTAATGTTTCAATAATTCTTTTTTGCCCTCCTGATAATTCGTTAGGTTTGCTATTTATAAACGGTTTTATTAAAGGATTGTTTAACAGAAATGTTGATTTTTCGTTACTACAAAAACTATGAATAATTTTTTTTATCTTGATATGAGAAGGAAGAAAAGAAAATTGTGGAAGGTATTTTATTATACCATTATTGTCAAAAACAGTTTTTATTATTTTATTGTTGACCTTAATAAATTTCTGGTCAGCAGGAAGAGAACCAAAAATTATTTTTAATAGTGTAGATTTTCCCATACCATTGGAGCCCAGTAATCCAATAATTTCTCCTTTACTACATGAAAGGAAAATATCATGTAGTATAGTTTTATCATCAAAAGTTTTAATTATGCTATCAACTTTCATAGAAAATAATTCTTAATGCCAATTAAGGGTTGGATTTTTAATTCATTTGATTTTCAACAATTTAAAAATTTAATAAAAATAATTTCTAAATTTTCATCTTTGTAAGGTATTGGTTTTCAATAACAATTTTCAACCCTTAATTCGCATTCTTAAATGAGAAATAAGATAGTAAATATAATGTTAATTCCAAAAGTGGTTAACCATAAAAAAACTTTACTGAATCCTAAGTTATAATAAAAGTAATATTCATTAGGATATATTAACTCATAAAAAATATAATGGAATATTATTGAAAAGAGAGAATAAGAGAGAACTGTTGACCTATAAGAAAATCCAAATATAATACTTACTAAAATAGATATACATAAAGTTGGTATTAAAATTTTAGAATAGAAAAACAAATAATTTATAATTTTATTCAGCACAATATTAATTATTAATTGATAACAAAGTAACAAAATATATTTGTTCAATATGAAAAAAATTATATATTTGTTAGACAAAACAATTTAAATTTCAAAATCATGAAAAAGAAAAAAATTTTAAAGTTTTCAAAAGAAACAGTAACAAAATTAGACAAAAATTCTAAAAAGCTTATTAACGGTGGAGCCGCTGGTATGGAACTAGCAATAGATGCAGGTTTTTCAGCTGGTTGTACTGATGGATGTGGTATAACAAAAACTCATTGGAATTGCACAGAAGCTACGTGTACTGCTGATTGTGGTTCTGCTATTAATTGCGCTCCAACATCGAAGTCTTTAGACGGTCTTACTTGTACTTTTGTTGGGTAATTAAAGTACTTTTACATTAAGAATAGGAGGCTGTTTTTCAGCCTCTTTTTAATTGGATATTTCTTGACTATGAGCTTAATCATTACAAAAGAGAAACAAAAAGAATTAGAATATTTATTATACTTCATAGCTGAAGGAATTATAAATAAAAAAGATAACCCAAATATAGGTTTACTATCTGGTGCAATGGGAGAGACCCTATTTTTATATGAATATTCTCAAATAAATAAGAATTATGAAAAATATGTCACTAAAAAAATAGATTATATATTTGAGTCTATAGAAAACGGAAATGTCTTTCATACGTATTGTAATGGATTACCTGGAATTTGTTTGGCTATTGATTATATTCAGTCTAAAAGCCATTTTGATTACAAGCGTTTTGATTTTGTAGATAATCAAATTGATGAATGGCTTATTGAACAATTTAATATTTGTATTAATGAAGGAAATTATGATTTCTTACATGGAGCAATTGGAATAGGATATTATTTTTTGGAGAAATTCAAAAGTGGTCATCTCGAATCAAAAAAAACCTTAAATGTTTTATTAAAATTCATTAATAATTCTGCAATTAATGAAAATGATTTTGTAAAGTGGAAAACTCATAATAAGGTTGTGAACATTTCTTTATCTCATGGTATGACAAGCATTGTGCTCTTTTTATTAGATCTATACAAATTAGATGTGAAATTTGATTATAATATTGAACAAATTATCAAAGGAGCAATAAATTTTATTTTAGCACAGGAAATTGATTGGAAGATGTATGGATCTTACTATCCTTTTACGTCTATCGAACAGCAAAAAGATAAAATTCATGGAAGTAGGCTATCTTGGTGCTATGGAGATCTTGGCATTGCAATAATGCTAAGTAAGGCTTCTAAAATTTTTAATAAAACTATATGGGAAGAGAAATCTAAAGAAATATTTGAATATTCTACTACAAGAAAAAGCATTAGTGAGACTACAATAGTAGATGCAGGAATATGCCATGGAAGTTCTGGTGTTGCATTAATCTTTTATAATGAGTTTTTAAAAACAAATAATGCACATTATGCAGTAGCTGCTCAATTTTGGCTTAATAAAACACTAACCTTTTATAAAGAAGATTCAGAAAATTTTTCAAAAGTTTGTTACAACACTATTACAGGAAATTATGAACCCAACCCTAGTATTCTCGATGGTACTTCTGGAGTAGGATTAGCCTTAATATCATTTATTAATAATAAACTTGATTGGTCAAAATTTTTAACAATATGAAAAATATGAAAAAAAAATATTCAGTATCTGATAATTTTATAATAAGATACCCTTTTTTTTCTTTTAAATACAACGATGGATGGGATATTAATGACATACACGAGTGTGACAAGTTTCATTCCCCCTTATTTATAGCTTCCCCTACACTTTTAGATGAGTTTAAAAAGCTTAAAGAAGGAAAAATAAAAGATGTAAAATCAATTGATAAAATTAATATTTCTTTATATAAATACTGGAGTAGAATAAAATCTAGACCTACTCCTTTTGGCTTATTTTCAGGTGTTTCTTTAGGAAAAATCCATAATCATACTGATTTAGTTTTTAGTGAAAAATCCATAGCTAAAATTAGAATGGATATGAAATATCTATTTGATATTTTTACTTATCTTAAAGATATTCCTGAAATAAAAAATCAAGTAATTTTCTATCCCAATGACAGTATTTACTCTTTTAACAGTAAATATCGCTTTATAGAGAAAAAATATTCTAATGATTCTATTAAGTACGAAATTTCTGCTACTGACAAAAGCTCTTCTTTAAAAAAACTTTTATTATTGGCAAAAACAGGAATTAATTATAAAGGAATTGTGGATTTTCTTGTTTCAGAGGGATATAATGAAGATGAAAATTTGCATGAATATATTAATAATATCATTGATTCTCAAATTTTAATAAGTGAACTTGAACCAACATTAATAGGTGATGATTATTTGGAAAGAATTTTAAAAATTATAGAAGAGAGAAATATAAGTCACGATATTTTCAATAAACTTAAAGATTTAAAATTTGAATTAAAAATACTGAATGAAAAAAATACTGTTATAGAGATTAGCGACATATTAAGAATAGAAAAAATTGTTAAAAACATCAAAATTCCTTTTGACAATAAATATCTTATACAGATTGATTCTACAAAGCAATTTCAATCTTCATATCTCAATAAAGATTATACTAATGAATTATTAGATGCTATTACTTTTTTATCAAAAATAGGGTCAATAAAAAATGAAAATCAGGACTTAGAAGATTTCAAATCCATTTACCAAGAAAAATATGAAAGTGAAGAAATTTCTTTACTACAAGCACTAGATCCTGAAATTGGAATAGGATATCCTGTTAGCAAAAATGTAGGAAAAGAATATAGTAATTCATTAATCAAAAATTTTCTTCTTGTAAATAATAGTGTGAAAAAAGGACAAAAAAGATGGGATCTAATACAGGATATTTTAATAGAAAAGATAATTACGGCTAAAGAAAACAAAGATAATGAAATTGTAATTTCAAAAGAGGACTTTCCTTTCTTTGACATGGTTAGATCTGATATGTCTCCTGTAATTTACTCAATTTTTGAAGCAATAAATGATACTCAAAATAACGCATTAATTTATTTAAAATTTGTAGGTAATGGTTCTGGTGCTAAATTAATGAGCAGATTTTCACGTCTTGACAAGGGGATTGAAGAGTATGTAAAAAAGTTAATGAAAATAGAGCAGGAGAAAAGTAATATTGAATTTGTAGAATTGTCCCATTTATCTGAATCTCCAAGAGTCGGAAATATTTCTATAAGACCAAGGCTTACTAATTACGAAATAACTTGTTTGTCAAATTCAAATTTAGATCAAAAATTTATTATTCCTATATCTGATATTCTTTTATCAATAAAAAGAAATAAAATTATTCTAAGATCGAAAAAACTAAAAAAAGAAATTTTCCCTACTCTTACAACTGCACATAACTTTAGAGATTCTTCTTTTCCAGTATATAGATTTTTATGTGATTTACAATATCAAAACCTTCAATCAAATGGATTAATGCTAAATATTAACCTCAATCTTAATTATATTCCTAGAATAAGATATAAAAACACAATTTTACGATTAGCAAGTTGGGAAGTAACAAAAAGCGAGCTTACAGATATTTTTGAAAAAAAACTATATGATGCTTCAAAAATGGAAAACATCAGAAAATGGATTGAAAAAAGAAATATTCCGCAATATATTTTGGTTTCAGAAGATGATAATGAAATGTTCATTGATTTCTACAATATAAATAGTATCAATGTATTTTTGTCACTACTAAAGAAAAAAAATAAACTTAAAATAGTTGAATTTTTATATAATGATAAAACTGCTATTTTAAGAGATAGTTTTGGAAATCCTTATAGAAATCAAATAATTATACCTCTATTTAGAAATGATGAAGAATAGAAAATATGCACCAGGATCAGAATGGCTTTATTTTAAAATTTACACAGGCTATAAAACAGCAGATAAGCTTTTGTTGAATAAAATTTATCCTTTAATTATTGATTTAAAGAGGAAAAAATATATTGATCAATTCTTTTTTATAAGATATTCAGATCCTCATTATCATTTAAGAGTTAGATTGCATATCTCAGAGCACAAAAATTTAGGTGAGGTCATTGTTTTATTTAATAAAAATTTATATAAATTATTGAATAATAATACTATATGGAAAATTCAAATTGACACATATAATCAAGAGATTGAGAGGTACAATGTTCACTTAATCGAACATATAGAAAATTTTTTTCATATTGATAGTGATTACATTATTAAAATTTTGAAAGCAATAAATATTAAATTTAATAATGATGAAGATGTAAAATGGATTATTGGTTTAAAACTTATAGATAGTTCACTTTCTTTATTTTATTCAGGGGATGAGGACAAAATGAATGTTATAAGTGCAATGAGTGAATCCTTTAAAAATGAGTTTGGGTTTAATATGTATAATTCTAAACAATTTAATAGTAAATATCGAGAGAATAAGCATACAATAGAAGCTGTAATGTCTGGTGTAAATATAATTGATGATTATAATTATACAAATTTATACAATCTTTGTAAAAAAAGGCATAAAGACTTAATAGCATCTACATCATTAATTAAACAGACACAATTAAAAAAACAACTATCACAGGATATAATAATTGATCTTATACATATGACAATTAATAGATTAATTCCTGCTGAAAATAGATTACACGAATTAATATTATATGACTTTGTAAAAAGATATTATTTAAGTGTAATAGCAAAGAAAAGAAACAAAAAATATAAATAACATATATTTAAAATTATTTTATTTTTAGATTTTTAACAGGTCTCATTTTTATTAGTTATAGAAAAAATTGTTAGTTAAAAATAACAAGTACAAGAGAAATGTTAAAACCCATTAAAGTCAGAAGCCCTTTAGACGGTCTTGGTATATTATAATAAATGAATTAATAAAGAATATATTTTAATTTTTAAAATGAATTTAAGACATTTTCCCTTTTATAAACAACCCGATGCTAAGGATTGTGGTCCAACTTGTTTGAGAATCATAAGCAAATACTATGGGAAAAATATATCTTTACAACAAATTCGTAGTCTTTCTGAAACTACTAGAGAAGGTAGCTCATTACTTGGTCTAAGTAATGCAGCAGAAAATTTAGGCTTTTCGACGTTAGGTGTTAAATTAGACTTTAATACTCTAAAAGAAGTCCCTTTTCCATGTGTTGTACATTGGAATAAACAACATTTTGTAGTTGTTTATGATATAATAGAAAAAAAAACTGATTGCAAAATAAAAATAAGTGATCCAAGTTATGGACTCATCACGTATGATGACGAAGAATTTATTAAACAATGGATAGGTAATAATGCCGATGAAAATACAGAAGAAGGAATAGCATTAATTTTAGAAACTACACCAGCTTTTTATCAAAAGGAATATGATGATGAAGAAAGTAAAGCGAGTCTCAAATTTCTTTCTAAATATTTATTCAAATACAAATCACTAATCCTTCAGTTAGCTGTTGGTTTATTGGCGGGAAGTTTATTATCTCTTATTCTTCCATTTCTTACTCAAAGCATTGTAGATGTTGGCATACAAAATCAAGATTTAAACTTTATTTATTTGGTATTAATTGCACAAATAATGCTTTTTTTGGGAAGAATGGGAATAGAAATTATTCGAAGTTGGATTTTGCTTCACCTTTCTTCTAGAATTAATATTTCTATTATTTCTGATTTCTTTATTAAATTAATGAAACTTCCAATCAGTTTCTTTGATACCAGAATGACGGGTGATATTATGCAGAGAATTAATGATCATCATAGAATTGAACAGCTTCTTACTAATTCTTCGCTAAATACTTTATTTTCTTTGGTGAATTTTATTATTTTCAGCATTGTTTTGTTGTTTTATGATTATAGGTTATTTATAGTTTATTTGGTTGGAGCAATTCTATATATAACATGGATTACATTTTTTCTTAATAAAAGAAAAGAATTAGACTATAAAAGATTTTCTCAAGTTTCCCAAGAACAAAGCAAAGTAATTGAGCTTATTAACGGAATGCAGGAAATTAAAATGCATAATGCCGAAAAACAAAAACGTTGGGGTTGGGAATTTCTGCAAGTAAAACTATTTAAATTAAGAATAAAATCACTTTCATTAGAACAATGGCAATCGGTTGGGGGAAACTTCATTAACCAAATTAAGGATATTTTTATGAGTTTTCTTTCTGCAAAATTGGTATTAGATGGGAATCTGACTTTAGGGATGATGCTTTCAGTCCAATATATCATTGGACAATTAAATAGTCCTTTAATGCAGTTAATTGATTTTATAAAGCAATACCAAGATGCATCTATCTCTTTGGAAAGACTTGCAGAAATACACGATAAAGAAAATGAAGAAAATCATGAAGAACAATATATTAATGATATTCCTCAAAAAGATATAGAGATAAAGAATGTTTCTTTTAGATATATCGGTACTGAACAATTTGTTTTTGAAGATTTAAATCTTATGATTCCTAATCAGAAAACTACAGCAATTGTAGGAGCCAGTGGAAGTGGCAAAACTACCCTACTAAAATTACTAATGAAATTCTACGAACCTAATACTGGAGAAATAAAAATAGGAAGCACCAATCTTAAAAATATTTCTCCAAGATTCTGGAGAGAGCATTGTGGTGTTGTTATGCAAGATGGCTATATTTTTAATGATACCATTGCAGAGAATATTGCAGTTGGAGAAGATTATATTGACAAAAACAAATTAAGAAAATCAGTAGAAATTGCCAACATAAAAGATTTTATTGAAGAATTACCTTTAAGTTATAACACTAAAATAGGTAATGAAGGAGTCGGAATAAGTGGTGGACAAAAACAAAGACTTTTCATTGCTCGAGCAGTATACAAATCTCCAGAATATATCTTTTTTGACGAAGCAACATCTGCTTTAGATGCCAATAATGAAAGAATCATTATGGAAAATTTAGAGCAATTCTTTAAAGGGAAAACAGCTATAGTGATTGCTCACAGACTATCAACGGTAAAACACGCAGATAAAATTATTGTATTGGATAAAGGAAAAGTAGTAGAAGAAGGAACACATAAAGAGTTGGTAACATTAAAAGGAGAATATTATAGACTTGTTAAAAATCAATTGGAACTTGGAAACTAAAAAAGACATATTAGATAATATAGAACTTCGTTCAGAGAGTGTTCAGGATATACTTACACAACCGCCACATTGGATGATTCGGTGGGGAAATACCGTCATTTTTATTATTTTACTAATGATATTGCTAATGAGCTATATCATCAAATATCCGGAATTTGTTCCAGCAAGTGTGATCATCACTTCCCAAAATCCACCCGAAAAATTAGAAGCCAGAATCAATTCCAAAATTGAGAAAATTTTTATCAAAGACCATCAGATAGTAAACAAAGGGCAAGTAATGATGGTACTGCAATCCACAGGAGATTATCGTAGTATTTTGGAATTAAAGAATATAATGGATTCCCTTTCACCTAATCACTTACAATCTTTTCCTATTCATAAAACATCGGCTTTTAAGCTTGGAGAGATACAAGGAGAGTATAATAATTTTGCTAAAGCTCTTCAGGATGAAAGATTATTTACAAGATTACAGCCTTACGCTCCGGAAAACCTTGCTGCAGACCAGAGCCTTTCGGAATATAAAGGAAGAGTTGCCAATCTTCAACAGCAGAAAAATCTGGAAATTGCGAAATACGAATTAACCAAAAAGAATTTTCAGCGTTCGCAGGATTTGTTTAATCAAGGTGTAATAGCAGCAATGGAATTGGAAAATGAAAAGATAAAATTCCTTCAGGCAGAACAAAGTCTTAAAAACATCAATATTTCTCTTTCACAAATGCAGGAAGCCATTTCCGGTCTGCATAAAACAAAAAGAGGAGCTACTATCAATACTGAAAAAGACAAGATTAATTATTCATCCCAAACACTTCAACTCTACGAACAATTAAGGAAATCTTTACGACAATGGGAACAGAGTTACCTCATTATTTCATCAACAAACGGAATCGTGAGCTTCCAACAATTCTGGGGAGAAAATCAGTTTGTAAAATCCGGCGATATGGTAATGTCAGTTTTGCCCGAAGATAAAGAATTTTTAGTTGGAAGAATGCAGATTCCATCAGCCAATTCGGGGAAAGTACAAACCGGGCAAAAAGTTTTGATAAAATTAGATAATTATCGCTTTCAGGAATACGGAATTATTGAGGGAAAAGTTCAGAATATTTCACTTACACCTGATGAAAATGGAAATTATTACGTTGATGTAATTCTTCCAAAAGGATTGAAAACATCTTATAATAAAACACTTCTGTTTGATAAGGAACTAAAAGGTAATGGCGAAATTGTAACGGAGGATTTGCGACTTATTGAGAGAATCTTTTTTCAGATTAGGAAATTATTGGGGTATCAATCTTAAAATATCCGAGTACGATTGTTTTAGAGATATGAAAAAATATTTACCGTGCATAATGCTTCTTATTCCGATATTATCGTTTTCACAGGAAAAATGGTCATTACAGCATTGTGTCGATTATGCGGTGGAACACAATCTTCAAATTTCGGCGGAAAAAATTAATCTCGAAAGCCAAAGAAATAATGTCCTTATTGCTAAAAAAGACAAACTTCCTAATATTTCCGGCTCCATCAATAATAGTGTGAATTTTGGACAAAATGTAATTTTGGGAACGTTACAGAGAAATGATAATCTTTCAAACAATACCAACCTTTCCGCAAGTATCCAACTTTATGGAAACGGAAAGCTGAAAAAATCCATTGAAAAAGCACAGTATGATGTGGCAACCGCAGACTTCAACAGGCAAAACATTGAGAATAATATTAGTCTTCAAATTATTCAAGGTTATCTTCAAGTGTTATTAAACAAAGAAGTTTATAAAATAGACCTTAGCAGTTATGAAAATGCGGTTAAATTATACCAAAAATCCAAATTGACAACCAAAGCAGGATTAACCCCATTTTCAGTTGAAAGTGAGGCGTTGGCAGAAGTTTCCCGGAAGAAACAGGCAATGCTGAATGCTGAAAATGAAGTGAAAAGAGCATTGTTTGATTTATCGGTTTTGTTACAGTTGGAAGATGAAGAAAATTTTGATATTGAAGACGTTGCCGTTTCAGAGGTACAACCTCAAATCCCGGAATCAACAGCGTTTTACATAGAGGCAGCATTTGAAAATCAACCGATTATAAAATCCGCCGAAACCCAGATAAAATCTGCGAAAATGCAGACAGAAGTGATAAAATCGAATCTGTATCCTACTTTATCCTGCAACGTTGGTTTGGGAACTTATTACTTCAATTATTTTAATGATACTTATACCAAGAGTTCTTCATTTCTCAAGCAATATTATGAGAATTTTGGTCAGCAAATCAGCGTGAGTGCTATTATTCCGATTTTCAATAAAGGGATTACCCGTTTGCAAATAGAGCAATCCAAAATACAGGAAACTCTTGCGGAGAATAATTTATCCCGGCAAAAATTAGCATTGAAGCAAAGCGTCAAAAAAGCCGTTTTCGATTCCAATGCCAATTATCAAAACTATGTAGCAGCATTGGAAGTGGATAAAAATTCAAAACTTTCATTAAATCTTGCAGAAAAAAGTTATATGGCAGGAAAGATTTCGATCTACGATTTGAATAATGCGAGAAACAACGCAATAACGGCAGAAAGCCAGCTTCAACAAGCTAAATACAATTACATCTTTAGTGTAAAATTGCTGGATTTCTATACAGGTAAGTCTTTTAAAGGTAACTAAAAATTTTTCCTACTCGTCAAAAATAGACCTCGGTCGTTTTATAGTTTGCAAAACAATTTTCTTTTCAGAGGCAGAATTTTGGCACTCCAATTCTGAATGGATAAAAGGTATTACGCTTTTTATGGAAGATTTCCAGTTCGTTATCGGTTTGTTATAGCCGTTTTTCCATTCGTTTTCGAGCCAAATTTTATACTTTTCTTCAATAAGATTCTCCAATTCGGGAATGTAATTTTTCAATGTTTTCGCATGCAGCATAAATTCTTCTAAAGACGGAATATTGCCGGAATTCGGAATTTGTGTTGATGGAGAGTTTTTCGGAGGATTGTCCGTTGCCAAATTTTCATTTAGAGGATTTTTATTTTTCTGTAAAGGTTTTTTGGCGGTGTAATCTTCCCATTCTTAGTAACACTCAAAAGTAGAGATTTTATTTAATATTTCTGTTGTTGGTGTTGAATAATTTTGTTGAAATGTGGGAAAATCTGCTGGATTAGTGTGGCTGATTTTTCCATATTTCAATAAAAAATCCCTCGGTGTGAGATATTGCAATGCACTGTGTGGTCTTTCGTTGTTGTATTTCCACATCCATATTTCTGCGTAATTTCTCATTTGTTTCACGCTTTCAAACAAATATACATCCAAAAACTCTGTTCTAAATGTTCTATTAAACCGCTCAATAAGAGAGTTTTGAGTAGGTTTTCCCGGTTGGATAAAATGCAACTCAATTTCGTGATATTGACACCAAGTTTTTAATTTTTCTGAAATAAATTCCGGTCCGTTATCCACTCGTATTTTGTCCGGTTTCCCTCGCCATTCGATGAGTTCTTCCAGCTTGGTAATTACTTTTGCAGAAGGCAAACTCGTATCAATACTTATTTGTAAAATTTCTCTGTTAAAATCATCTATAATGTTCAAACTTCTCACGCTTTTGCCGTTTTCCAAAGTGTCATGCATGAAATCCATACTCCATGTTACATTTGGATAGATCGGACGCAGAAGCGGCTCTTTCACTCTTGCAGGAAGCCTTTTCTTTCTCTTGCTTCTTAAATTTAGATTCATCGAAGTGTAGATTCTGTAAATCCGTTTATGATTCCACCAAAATCCCATGTTTTTCAAGCGATAACGCATTGTCCAAAATCCCCAAGTATGTTCTTGTATTGCCAACAACCGAAGTTCTTCACGGATGAGATCATCTTGAGAATCAATCCTCTTTTTATAGTACATAACCGAATAACTCAGCCCGAAACAACCGCATGCCTTCCTTATGCTTATCTTGTGGGTTTCTTTGGCATATACTACCATTTCTCGCTTTTCGGAAGGCGTTAAAGCTTTTTTTCTATAACATCTTTTAAAACAGTGTTCTCCAAAGTTAGTTCTGCGACAATTTTTTTATATTGTGACAGCTGTTTCTCAAACTCTTTGAGTTGTGCCAGTTGGTGCGTATCCATACCACCGTATTTACTTTTCCATTTGTAAAAAGTAGGTTGGCTGATACCGTAATCTCGGCAAATCTCGTTTACCGTTTTTCCTTGATTTTGTTCAGATAAGATCTTCACAATCTGAACCTCTGTAAATTTGCTCTGTTTCATATTTCCCAAAGTTAAAAACTATATTTATATTCGTTTCTGTTTTTGGGGAAGACTACAGCGGTTTTCTTTTTTTTCGGAATTGATTTTTTAGGATTTTCAGTAACGGATAACACAGTCGAATATTCCCGAAGAATTTTGTAGTGTCCTGGAAGTCCGTTTTGTGATTGGTATTGTATCATTCCCAGATTGCTGAGTTTTTGACGTAAGGTAATAATAGTCGGTCTTGTGATTTTCAGCCGTTTGCAAATATCGTTGTCCGAAAGTTTGAAATCGTTTTCTTCGTTTTTTGTCCATATTTCCAGCAAAAAAAGATATAGGGAAACGGCAATCGCTCCCAATGGCTGTTTTTCGTTGTGCTCCCAAAAACGACTGATTAATTCCGAATAATTCATTTTTTATACAAAGCCATAAGTTGCATTGCTTTTTCTTTATCAATAATAATATGATGCCCGTTCTGAATAATGGCATCATCCAAAATTCCACTGGATTTTAATTTCGCAGCTTTCGAGCGGGAGCAACCAAGCACTTTGGCTAAACCGATAAGTCCATATTCATACTTTTTTTCTAAAGCATTAAGTTCTTGTAATTCCAGAAATTCCTCAACAGTCAGTTCAAGCAGCGGTTTTTTCGGATTGATATTCATATTATTTTTCGTTTTTTTACAAAAGAAATTTTCAGATAACTGTAATATTTCTGAACTTTTACTTTTTGAGTTCGTAATTGTTTTCAGAATCTTTGACAATCAATCCTTTCTCCCGCATAAATTTAATATAGCTCTTTGCTGTTCGGTCTTTGACTGCCATCATGCTTTGGAGTTTCTCACATAATCCGGCATAGGTATAATGCTTTTGTTGTGAAAATAAAGTTCTGGCAATATTTGCAAGTTCGATCTCTTTGCGTTTCTCTTTTTCTTCTTTGGTTTTCTCTCCGACAAAAACATGCATTCCTTTTTCTTTGTCCCACGAAAATTGGATAAGCGGAACATCCAAAGGGCTTCCGTCCCTTACTTTCAATGCTTTTACAACCGATATTTGAGGATTATCGTCTTTCTCAATAGATAAAATAGCAGCGGCTTTTCTCTGAAGTTCACTTCCGAGATGTCCCCGAAGTTTTAATCCGTTTGGTGTGAAATGCAGCACCCCGACAATACAGGTTTTATAAATTCCTGCCATTCGGTAAAGTTCATCAATCAAGGCAACACTTTCTCCTTCATCATTGGCACAGCGAATCAAATCGGCAATTCCGTCTATAACCACCAAATGAATCCCAGAAAATTGGTAATAAAATTTATCCATACTTTGCAATATCGCTTGCATCCGCTCTTTTCTCGACATTCCTCCCAAACAATAAGCTTTGAAATATTCCGGCATATTCTCTCTTCCCGACCTTTTCAAAATTCCCGAAATATTTTTGTAGAGTTGGGTTTCAGATTGTTCCGTATCGTAAAGCAAGACGGCTTTTCCTTCGGTATTTGGGTGGATATGAGTTCCTAAAGTGTCTATATAATCGTCCTGACATAATGTTCCGGCAATCAGACTTCCCACATAGTTACTTTTTCCTGTGCCTTCGCCTCCAGTAAGTCCCATTAAATTGCCTTGTGTTCCCAACGGAACATCATTAATGGAAATCAGCGTTTGTGATTCTATGGGAGGTCGGGTATAGTCGATTTCGCAAGGTTTCAGTATAGCCATAGTTTCATTGTATAATTGGTCTAAGAATTCAATAAATAATTGGTTAAAGTCATTTTTGGTATTTCCCATTCTGAAAAAATCGGAAATATCTTTTTCCTGTTTTGTTCCCGAAAGAGGAAGTATCAAACGATTGACTCCAAATCCCGATAGTCGTTTCTGATGCTTGATTGATGCTTCCAATCCTGTTTTGTCCACATCATACAAAATCAAAATGTGTTTGAAACGATAGGACAATTTTTTAATCAGGCTTTCGGGTATCGAACTGGTTTCACTGTTGAAACAAATCGCATAAAACCCTTTTGAAGCTAATGATAATACATCTTTTTCTCCTCCTGTAATGAACAATGTGTTTCCTTTGGCGGGTAATTGTTCCAATCCGAAGCAGTATGATTCGGGCAGATTTCCACCGTATAAAAAACGAATTTGGGAAAACGGACGGTAAATTTTCACATACTTTTTACCGAAATACCCAAACATAGGTTCTTCTACGGAAGATTGTATCGTAAAAGGTTTTGAATCTTTATTTTCACTTGTGAACTCATCTAACGAAACTACTTTATATAATTTCAAAATTTCACGGGTAATGCCGTATTGTTTCCAAAATTCAATTTCCTTTAGAGTAAAGCTGCGTTCAAATACGGAGTAAGGTTTCGGGTTGTATGATTGTTCCTTTTTGATATTTTCTTTTCCGGTTATGGTGTTTTCCTTTCTGTTATTGCTCTCCGTTTTTGTTCGAGAAGAATATCTGTTTTTGGGTAAAGAATATCCGTTTTCCAATCCCAAATTCATTTCATCATTAATCAGTTTCAGTATTTCCGTAAAATCTTTGGTGCAATCCAAATTTTTAATTCTTCCTACGATTGAAAAACAGTCTCCGTCATAATCAGGATTCCCAAAGTCTTTCAAACGATACATTCCGCTTCGGCGGTCAAAGTAGATATTGCAAGAAGCTCTGGTGTCATCATAAAAAGGATTTTTAAAATTCCTGCCCACACGCCAATCTTCCGAAAGATAGTGTTTGAAGATATCCAGTCCGTCACTGGTGCAGCTGAGCACTTTGTTTTTGTCTAACATTCTTTTGGTGGTTTTGGATTAGGTCTTGTAAGCATTCTTCACTTCGACGGATCAGGTTTTCCTGTAACATTCTTTTGATTTCGCTAATCTTGTAGTAATTTTTGCCCCTTATACGGGAATAGTTGATTTTGTTTTCACTGCGTAGTCTTTGCAGAGTGCGGTCACTGATCTTCAGAAAGGTACATACCTCATAACTGTCTACCCAACTGTCATCATCATTATCATCATTAGTGTTTTGCTGGGAAATAACATAATCGAAAATTGTGTCCACTTTTGATATTAAGTCTTTAAAAGCTTGTGATTCAATAGTGATTACTTCCATTAGTTTTTTCAGGTTTAAACACCAAAATTAGTGGTAGTAATCGTAAATACCTGATTGAAAACCAGTCAATAACGGACAGAATGAAGACAATTCCAGACAAACCTTTGATTTTGCTTTTTATTGGAGTGATAGAAACGAAAAAAGGATAATTGAATTGGATTTTATAAACATTTTTCAAACGGAAAAAGGAAGAATTTTTTGATAGAAATAAATTCAGGTTCATCAAGGCAGGTGCATAGGTGCAAGTATATATAATACTTGCACCTTGCACCAGTCCCAAATGCCGATGAATAAAGGATTGGTGTTTTGAAGATTTTTAGTTAAATTTGCACTACGAGTGATTTGTAGACAAAAGGTGGACACCCAATAAGTCAAAATAACGTAGGAAACGCTCTAAATCGTACCCCTCGATTGAAAACGAATCGGTTTGTTATTGAATATTAGCTAGTTATACTTTGTTTCGTAATTTTCAAACAAATATACATCCAAAAACTCTGTTCTAAATGTTCTATTAAACCGCTCAATAAGAGAGTTTTGAGTAGGTTTTCCCGGTTGGATAAAATGCAACTCAATTTCGTGATATTGACACCAAGTTTTTAATTTTTCTGAAATAAATTCCGGTCCGTTATCCACTCGTATTTTGTCCGGTTTCCCTCGCCATTCGATGAGTTCTTCCAGCTTGGTAATTACTTTTGCAGAAGGCAAACTCGTATCAATACTTATTTGTAAAATTTCTCTGTTAAAATCATCTATAATGTTCAAACTTCTCACGCTTTTGCCGTTTTCCAAAGTGTCATGCATGAAATCCATACTCCATGTTACATTTGGATAGATCGGACGCAGAAGCGGCTCTTTCACTCTTGCAGGAAGCCTTTTCTTTCTCTTGCTTCTTAAATTTAGATTCATCGAAGTGTAGATTCTGTAAATCCGTTTATGATTCCACCAAAATCCCATGTTTTTCAAGCGATAACGCATTGTCCAAAATCCCCAAGTATGTTCTTGTATTGCCAACAACCGAAGTTCTTCACGGATGAGATCATCTTGAGAATCAATCCTCTTTTTATAGTACATAACCGAATAACTCAGCCCGAAACAACCGCATGCCTTCCTTATGCTTATCTTGTGGGTTTCTTTGGCATATACTACCATTTCTCGCTTTTCGGAAGGCGTTAAAGCTTTTTTTCTATAACATCTTTTAAAACAGTGTTTTCCAAAGTTAGTTCTGCGACAATTTTTTTATATTGTGACAGCTGTTTCTCAAACTCTTTGAGTTGTGCCAGTTGGTGCGTATCCATACCACCGTATTTACTTTTCCATTTGTAAAAAGTAGGTTGGCTGATACCGTAATCTCGGCAAATCTCGTTTACCGTTTTTCCTTGATTTTGTTCAGATAAGATCTTCACAATCTGAACCTCTGTAAATTTGCTCTGTTTCATATTTCCCAAAGTTAAAAACTATATTTATATTCGTTTCTGTTTTTGGGGAAGACTACAACACCATTAAAGTAAAAAGCTCCCCCAATTTTTTGATTAATGGAACGATTATTAATCTATCATCTTACAGTTTTATTAAAAAAAACGATATTCTAAGTTTTCTCGACAAAAAATATTCTTTAGATTTTTCTTCAGAAGAACTATATGTAAAAACTCCTTTCTATGAGGGTAGTTTAAGTGGAATTAATGAATCATTGTTACAAAAAGATACAAATTTAATTGTAATGCTATTGGTTAATGATTATTTACATACAGCAAAATTTCCGAAAACTACTGATATAAATGAAGTTCCTTCCTGCTCGTTTTGGAATACAGTATATAGTGTCGGTATTGGTCTAAATGCTTCTGCAGCATGGGCTAATTACAATTATAATAACAAAAACGACATAAACTCTGGTCAATTGATTAATTGTATTGCTTTAGGACCTGCCGAACATTCTAATGTAGGAACTGTACATTATGTAACTAGAGCGTACTGTTGTAGATAATTCAAAAAAAAAAACTATGAATTTATTAATTATAAAACCATTTGAGATTTTATTTTCACTGGCATTTTTAATCATTATTTATGTTATTTCTATCGGAATTTTGTATAGAAAAAAATCAGGAATATTACCATATTTAGTTCTAATATTATTCCCTATATTGGGGTCTATTGCCATAATTCTAAGTGAGGTAAAAATTAAATCATTTTTGAAAAAGTAGAGATAAAAAAACATCGTACAACAGACGGTTTTGTGAAATGCGGAGATTAGGCTCTTGCGTTGAAATTTTTGAGAAATTATTCGCAAAAAGCCTTTTTCTTTTCCTAATTTTTGTATTTTAGCAAAAGGAAAATGGCTTTTTGCTAAGTGTTGAGATTGCATAAGTACTTGATAATCAAAGTCCGCACTTCACAAAGCCGCAAACCGTTGGTGGCAATTTTGAAAGACCAGATAATGAATAAAATTTTACTCTTTTTTCTCACTTTCTTGACTTTGGCTTGCAACGGACAAGAAATAAAGCAAGATAAATTTATACTAACTATTTCACCAATTGTTAACCAAAATGACCAAAGCAATCAGAAGATTATTGAGGCATTAGCAGGATTTTTGAAAACTAAAAATTCGTCATTGATTGAGAACTTATTTTGGGTTCAATCTGATTTTCAAAAATTCATTTATCCATATCTTGACATACATAACATTGAAAATTCAAAGTATGGGAAAGATTTTTATCGACCGACTTTAGTAGATATAATACCAACCGAAAACTTAAACCAAAAAATTGTAAAAATTGCATTTATCGGACATAACCCAGAAACAAAAGAAAATCAACTAAAATCAATTTACAATCTTGTAGCAAATATTCAGAATGATAAAATTCTGTTTAGCAGGTATTTGAATTTGGCAACTAAAGACTGGAAAATTATTAACAGAGGAAGTTTAACCTACAAAGTATCTCCCAATAAAGCCATCAATGAAGTTGAAATTGCTGAACAACAAAAAGACATTAACAAAATTTGCAAATTTTTTAGTTGTAGCCCAATATCAATAACTTATTATTCGTGTATAGACCCAAAAGAACTTTTTGAAATTAAAGGTTTTGATTATCATCCAATGATGTACGCTGACAAAACTGGTGGACTTGCTGATTACGGAAACATTATTTTCTCAGGAAATAACTCTGAAATTTATAGTCACGAAATAGTTCACATCTACACGAATAACATTTTCCCGAAAATTAATAAATTTTTAGATGAAGGTTTAGCGATGTTTTTGGCAGGAAGCGGAAAATACAATTACCAATGGCACAGAAACAAATTTAAAAAATTTCTGTATGAAAATAAAACTTTCAACTTCACTGAGCACACAGATGCCTACGAAAGAATATACTTTGAAAATGAAACTTCTATCCCCTATATGATTTCTGCTTTAATCATTGAAAGAACCTTACAAACGAATGGGAATGATAAATTATTGAAAATGTTGAAATCTGAAAAAGAACTTTGGAAAACATTAGAAACCGTGGGCTTGACCAAAAGTAATTTAAATAAAGAATTACACAAGCAATTAGAAAAGCCTTTTCCCATTATGTAAAACTTAATTAAAATTTGCTTATTTACCAATTTTTGGTAACTTTGGAAAAAGTTTAGAGAAATGAAAAATACATCAATATCACTCGGAAATTATTTTGAACAATTTGTGAGTAGCCAAGTTTCTGCTGGTCGCTACAAAAATGTAAGTGAAGTTATCCGTGCTGGACTTAGACTATTAGAAGATGAAGAAAGTAAAGTAATTGCTTTAAGAGCTGCTATACAGCAGGGATTAGACAGTCCGCGAGTGGAAAACTTCGACTTCAAAGAAAATTTAAAAAAACTAAAAGAAAATAAACGAAAAAATGGCTAAAGTTACTATAAGACAACAAGCCATTGATGACCTGAACAATATTTGGCTTTACACTTTTGAAGAATGGTCCGAAAGACAAGCCGACAAATATTATGCAACATTGGAATTTACCTGTATGCAAATTGGAGAAAATCCACAATTAGGAAGAGAATATGAAGGAATAAATAGCAACTTACTGGGATTGAGAACTGGTAAACACATAATTTTCTATCAGGTTATCTCAAAAGACGAAATTGAAATTATTAGAATACTGCACGAACGAATGGACTTGAAAAACAGACTGAACGAGTAATAAAACTGCCACCAACATACAAATTGGCAATAGAGCCGGTGAAGTGCTTCTATTGGACTTTTGTGCAAGGTTGAACATTAGTAATTCTATTCAACATTTGTGCTAATAGTCGGCTCCATCGCCAATTTGCAAACCGTTGTCCGTAATATTTGAGGAGCGTTATCAAATCGAAGATTTTGCAAATTTGAACATTTTTTGACCTCTACCCTTCTGATTTCTGAATTTTATGCCGAATAATTTCTGCGTGAAAATTTTAAAAATTGTGCTGAAATTCATGCTGAAAATTATCCTGTTGATTTTCGAAAAATTGTGCTGAATATCTTGCTGAAAAATATTCCGTTTTAACAGCGCTGATTATTAAAATATCGAGCTGAGGAATCCTGAATTTGTGCGTGAAAAATTGAAATTAGCTTGGCGAAAATTATCAATCTGAAATTCTTTGGAAACACGCTTCTTTTCTCTTTGTCGTCCTTGATTTTCAACTTCTCGAACTGAATTTAACCCAGTTAAATTCGCCCTCGAATTGAAAATACTACGGACAACAGACGGTTTTGTGAAATGCGGAGGTCAGGCTGTAGTCTTCCCCAAAAACAGAAACGAATATAAATATAGTTTTTAACTTTGGGAAATATGAAACAGAGCAAATTTACAGAGGTTCAGATTGTGAAGATCTTATCTGAACAAAATCAAGGAAAAACGGTAAACGAGATTTGCCGAGATTACGGTATCAGCCAACCTACTTTTTACAAATGGAAAAGTAAATACGGTGGTATGGATACGCACCAACTGGCACAACTCAAAGAGTTTGAGAAACAGCTGTCACAATATAAAAAAATTGTCGCAGAACTAACTTTGGAGAACACTGTTTTAAAAGATGTTATAGAAAAAAAGCTTTAACGCCTTCCGAAAAGCGAGAAATGGTAGTATATGCCAAAGAAACCCACAAGATAAGCATAAGGAAGGCATGCGGTTGTTTCGGGCTGAGTTATTCGGTTATGTACTATAAAAAGAGGATTGATTCTCAAGATGATCTCATCCGTGAAGAACTTCGGTTGTTGGCAATACAAGAACATACTTGGGGATTTTGGACAATGCGTTATCGCTTGAAAAACATGGGATTTTGGTGGAATCATAAACGGATTTACAGAATCTACACTTCGATGAATCTAAATTTAAGAAGCAAGAGAAAGAAAAGGCTTCCTGCAAGAGTGAAAGAGCCGCTTCTGCGTCCGATCTATCCAAATGTAACATGGAGTATGGATTTCATGCATGACACTTTGGAAAACGGCAAAAGCGTGAGAAGTTTGAACATTATAGATGATTTTAACAGAGAAATTTTACAAATAAGTATTGATACGAGTTTGCCTTCTGCAAAAGTAATTACCAAGCTGGAAGAACTCATCGAATGGCGAGGGAAACCGGACAAAATACGAGTGGATAACGGACCGGAATTTATTTCAGAAAAATTAAAAACTTGGTGTCAATATCACGAAATTGAGTTGCATTTTATCCAACCGGGAAAACCTACTCAAAACTCTCTTATTGAGCGGTTTAATAGAACATTTAGAACAGAGTTTTTGGATGTATATTTGTTTGAAAGCGTGAAACAAATGAGAAATTACGCAGAAATATGGATGTGGAAATACAACAACGAAAGACCACACAGTGCATTGCAATATCTCACACCGAGGGATTTTTTATTGAAATATGGAAAAATCAGCCACACTAATCCAGCAGATTTTCCCACATTTCAACAAAATTATTCAACACCAACAACAGAAATATTAAATAAAATCTCTACTTTTGAGTGTTACTAAGAATGGGAAGATTACAAGGCTCTTGCGTTGAAATTTTTGAGAAATTATTCGCAAAAAGCCCTTTCCTTTTCCTAATTTTCGTATTTTAGCAAAAGAAAAATAGCTTTTTGCTTGGCGTTGAGATTGCATAAGTACTTGATAATCAAAGTCCGCACTTCACAAAGCCGCAAACCGTTAGCTGTAACCTTTAAAGACGACAGATAAATGAAAGAAATTTTGAAAGAAGTACATCAACATTGCCAAGACATGCAAAAAATGGCAGAGACTAAGAACGCAGGACTAATTGCATTCAATGGAGCCATTACCTTGGCAACTATCAAATTGTTTACTGACGGAATTCAAAATTATTATTTTCAGTATTACTTATTTTTGGTTTTAGCTTGTTCTTTAATTTCAATATTTCTCAATCTATCTGCCATAAGTGCTCAATTGAAACATAAGGAACAAGAAATATCAAATCACAAGAGCCAAAACCTTTTATTTTTTGGGACAGTGGCTAATTATACACCGGAGGAATACCTGAAACAATTAAAAACTGAGTATAATCTAAACGATGAAATTACAAAGTATAATATTGACCAGGCGAGACAAGTTGTAATCAATGCACAAATTGCTTTGAGAAAATTCAAGCTCTTCAACTCTGCCTTTAAGTGGACAATATCAGGTATTGCGACACCACTCAGCGTTGTTATTTATCTATTATTTTTTGACAACAACAAATAATGGGATTAAAGCAAGATATAACGGACAAAGTTAAAGCTATCATGGACGAGGAGTTCAAGATAGAAGATGTAACATATGTGCCTGATATAAAAAATTCCAAATTAACCTTTGGAAATACGGGGCTCAAGTTTGAGGCAACAGTGCTGTATATTGATATGCGAGGCTCAACTGAAATTTTAAATAAACACAACAAGGCTTCAGTTGCAAAGATGCACATGGCATATTTTCATACAGTGGTGAAAATAGCTAAATCACTTGGAGGGGAAGTACGCAGTTTTAATGGTGATAGCATGTTGGTGTTTTTTCAAGGCACTACAAAACAATCATTAAGTAATGCTGTTCAAGCCGCAATGCAGATGAAATTCATGATTTCAAATTCTGACAGTGGGATAAACAAATATCTAGCTCAATATTCAGCTTTGAATTTCGGCATCGGACTTGATGATGGAGACATTCTCTGCACCAAAATTGGTGTTGGTGGCGACTCAAACAATCAAGACCTAATGTGGATAGGAAACTGCGTAAACAAATCGACTGCTATTAGTGACAAATGTCAAGCACCAAACCATATTGGCATTTCAAAATACGTCTATGACAACTTAACTGATACCGCAAAGTATGGAACAAGAAAAAATTACTGGGGACAAGACGAAAAAGTTGATATATGGACTGTCGCATATTTTAACTATAATGGCAAGACAGAGACTTATTATTATACCTCATGGCACTGGACAGTAACATAGAAAAGGCTACAGCTAACATCGTATTGGCAATAGGCGGGCTGAACGGCTTCGTATCAACGGAAGTACAAAACTCAACTACTGCTCTTCGATTGAGCATTAGTGCAAAAATACCGCCCATCGCCAATACGCGGCACGTTAACAGCAAGTGTAGGGCGACCCCAACCGACAGGCAGACACCCGACTAAACGAAACTGAACGACACGGAAAAAATAAAAAAGCCAACCGCACAAGGAAAAAATTTTTGAGCCAACGCATTTGGCACATTTGGTTTTGCCCGACATCCCGATAGCAATCGGGACCAACGCTTCGCAAAACCAAAAGAGCCAAGCCAGACTAAGCCCCCGTTTTATTCAAAGCAAACCCCTTAATTCAAATTCCGATACTCAATAGGCGTTACACCTGTTTTCTGTTTAAACAATCTTGTGAAATGTTGCGGATATTTAAAGCCCAATTCATAGGCAACTTCGCTAATAGACTTATTATTGTCAAAAATCTTTTCTTTGGTTATATCAATCACTTTGGTTTGGATGTATTCCTGAGCGGAAATACCTGTTTCTTTTTTGATTAAATCACCAAAATAATTGGCGGATAAATGCAGTTCATCCGCACAACCCGAAACAGACGGTAAACCAATATCGACAGGTCTATCAGACGAAAAATAGTTGTTCAGCAAATCCTCAAACCGTTCTAAAATTCCCTTGTTTATATGTTCTCTTGTGATAAATTGACGGTCGTAAAACCTTGTGGAATAATTTAAGAGCAACTGTAAATGTGAAATGACCAATGTTTTGCTATGCTTATCCAGATTTTGCTGCAATTCGTTTTCGATGGTATTGAACATATTCACAACCATATCCTTTTCTTTTATCGAAAGGTGCAACGCTTCGTTAACCGAATAGGAAAAAAATCTATAATCAGTCATTATATGATTTAATGCTGTTCCTCGGAGAAAATCAGGATGAAATATCAACACTTTGCCCTTTGGTTTTATGCCGGGCGAATATTTTTCAACGGTTAATATTTGTCCGGGTGCTACAAACACCAAACTTTCCTCTTGGTAATCGTAGGTTTCTTTGCCGTAGCGTAAATCACCGCATTTTGTTTCTTTCAAAAAGATACAATAGAAGCTGAAATTGTAGGATGCAGGTTCTAAAAATTTCAGATTGTCATAATCCAATACATTGATTAAAGGATGCAGGGTTTCAGCACCTCTAATCTTACTGTATTCACTTACACTTTTTATTTGCTTGATGCCCATTTTTAAATGTTTTGTTGTACAAATTTATTCAAAAAAAGATGTTGCAGAAAGCCAATGACTTCCATTCTGTAATAATGGTAAGTAAAAAAGTAATTGGTATAAGCCGACAGGTTATATGGGGAATAGTTTGTTGGCAAAAAATGAGTAATCGGTAAAATTGGTATAAACATCCGTAATCGGTATAACAAGTACCCCATTATTACTGCTGACCTTTGCATTATCAATTTCAAAAAAATAAAATGAGCACAAAAAAAGACATCATCGTGTTAACCGGAGCCGGACAGCTCGGCATGGCCATTGTAAGAAGAATGGCTTATGGCAATAAAATTTTTGTTGCCGATTGGAAATTGGAAAACGCACAAGCCATTACCAAAACATTGGTGGAAGCAGGTTTTGATGCAGTTCCTTTTAAAACAGATATTTCATCACGAACTTCTGTTTTAGAATTGATTGCAGCCGCAAGGAAAGAAGGCGAAATTTCGATGTTCATCAATGCGGCAGGTTTGTCGCCCAGCCAATCTACCAAAGAACATATTTTAGCGGTTGACCTTTACGGCACGGCAGTCTTGTTAGAGGAGTTTGGAAAAGTAATTAAACAAGGTGGAACTGCCGTAACTATTTCCAGTCAATCAGGACATAGAATGCCTGCATTGACAGCGGAAGAAGATAGGCTATTAGCAACAACACCAACTGAAGAATTGTTGCAATTAGAAATACTAAGATCAGAAAACATCAAAGACACCTTACACGCCTATCAAATGGCGAAGCGTTGCAATGTGAAACGTGTAATGGCAGAAGCCGTAAAATGGGGCGAAAAAGGTTCAAGGGTAAATTCCATATCACCCGGTATCATTATTACGCCATTGGCATTAGATGAAATCAACGGACCAAGAGGCGATTTTTACAAAAATATGTTTGCCAACTGCCCCGCAGGTCGCCCCGGAATGGCAGACGAAGTAGCCAATGTAGCCGAGTTGTTATTATCAGAAAAAGGAGCATTTATTACGGGAGCAGATTTTTTAATTGACGGTGGTGCAACGGCTTCTTATTTCTACGGAGCATTGCAACCAGAAAAAAATTAAAACTATGGCAAGTTCAAAATTCCACTACGGTTACATCATTGTTTTTTGTTGCTGCCTTATTATGGGCATCAATATCGGATTGGTAATGAGTAGTGCCGGCATTTTTTACACTCCTGTAAGTACCGAACTTGGTGTTTCAAAAGGCGATTTCGGTTTGTATATGACTTTTGTATATGCCTATTCGTTTTTAATGCTTTCGGTTGCAGGGAAACTAATGGATAAGTATAGTGCAAGGTGGTTGTTGGCAATAAGCAGTGGTGTTGTTGGAATTGTTTATTTGGCTATGTCGGGATTTAATGCCGTTTGGCAATTTTATTTGGCAGGTGCAATTATCGGAATTGCACTTTCATTTCTATTGTATTTAAGTTACCCTGTACTCATCAATCGTTGGTTTAACGCAAGAGTTGGTTTTTTTATCGGCTTATGCAGTGCTGCTTCGGGTATTGGCGGTGTTTTGTTTAATCCTTTGGGTGGATATTTAATTGAAACCTACGGTTGGCGAACAACCTACTTAATTTTCGGCATCATCATTCTTGTTGTGGTTACGCCATTACTCGGAGTGTTGTTGAGAAATCACCCTTCGGATAAAGGCTTAAAATCTTTTGGCGAAAAAGCAGAAACTACCGAAGTCCAAAAAACAGGAATGGATTATGCAGTTGCCATTAAGTCGCCCGTATTTTATGCCTTATTGGTGTTTGCACTATTTATGATTGCCGTTTCCACACTCAATTTGTTTTTGCCTACTTATGTAATTTCTGTTGGCTACACCGTAGAACAATCCGCTTTTGTGGCTTCTGCGGTAATGCTGGGCGTTACGATAGGTAAAGTGGCTTTGGGTTTCTTGAATGACAAAAGTTCATTGGTAGGCGTATTTACTTCAACAGGTTTGGGGATTTTAGGTTTTGTATTTCTGTTAATCGGAAAAGAAGGAATGAGCTTGATGACAGTTGGAGCGTTCTTATTTGGATGGGCTTATGCCGGAGTTACCGTGGAAACCGCACTTTTGGTAAGGAGTGTTTTCGGCACAAAAGATTATTCAAGAATATTTTCTAATATATCTATCGCCTTGGCTCTCGGTGGTGCAGTAATGGCAGGTGCTTGGGGTTATCTCGTAGATATTTTGGATTTCAGAATTATTCTATCAACAGGAATAGTGCTTTTATTGATTTCCGGCATTATCGGATTTTATGCATTAAAAACAAGCAGAAAATGGGGAACGCTTGAAGGCTCAAAACATTAAAGAATCAAACATTTTAATTACTTAAAATTAAAAAAAATGAAAGAGAAAAAAAATAAAGAAAACAACAGACGAGATTTTCTTGTAAAATCGGCATTAACAGGAGCTGGATTAGCTTTCGGAGGTTCAATCTTTGCTTCGGCTGCAAGCTCCAATAAACAAGCAAAAACAAACAACACTCAAAAATTAAATTCAGAGATGAAAAAAAGAAAATTAGGAAAATTAGAAGTAACCGAACTTGGTTACGGCTGTATGAATATCGCTTGGGCGTATGGCGGTCCAACTTCTAAAAAAGATGCCATTCAATTAATCCAAAGAGCTTATGAAAGCGGTATTCGCTTTTTTGATACCGCAGAAATTTACGGACCTTTTTACAGTGAAGAAATTGTTGGCGAAGCATTAAAAGCTTATAGAAATGAAGTGGTCATTGCCACCAAATTTGGTTTTGATATTGACCCAACTTCTGGAGTTAGGGGTGGATTGAAAAGTGAACCCAAACATATCAAATCTGTAGTAGAACGTATGTTGAAACGTTTGCAAACCGACCACATTGACCTTTTGTACCAACACCGTATTGACCCGAATGTTCCGATTGAAGATGTTGCAGGTGCCGTTGCCGATTTGGTAAGAGAAGGAAAAGTAAAACATTTTGGATTGTCTGAAGCGGGTGAAGCCACCATTCGCAGGGCACACAAAGAATTTGAGGTTACAGCCGTTCAAAACGAATATTCTTTTTGGACAAGAGACCCTGAAAATGAAGTATTGGCAACTTGCGAAGAGTTGGGAATTGGTCTTGTGCCTTGGAGTCCGCTTGGTATGGGTTATTTATCAGGACAATTTGCACAAGGTTTTCCGTTCCGTGATAACGACTTGCGTGTAACAGCACAGTTTCCTCGTTTTACTGATGAAAATATGATGCGAAACCGTCCTATTGCGAACATTCTGCAAAAAATGGCTCACGAAAAAAATGCAACGCCTGTCCAAATCAGTTTGGCTTGGCTGTTGGCAAAAAAACCGTTTATCGTTCCAATTCCCGGAACTATCAACCTAAATCACCTCGATGAAAACAATGCTTCAGTAAATGTACAACTGACAGCGGCAGATATGAAAACTTTGGAAGATGCTTTTACCAAAGAAACTATTTACGGAAAACGAGCTCCTGAAATGCTGATAGAAGCCCACGATATAGGGGCAAATCTTGGAACAAGCTCAAAAGGAACAAACGGAAAATCACCTTTACAAAAAAAATAAAAAATTATGAATAAGAATATCAATCGCAGAGATTTTCTGCAAAACAGTGCATTGCTTTCGGGCGGTTTACTTTTGGGAAGTATGGGACTTTTTTCATTTACCGGTAACAGAAATGAAAAACTCAATGAGCTTAATATTTCACATTCCAACAAAAAAAAACGCAAAATTGGTTCTTTGAAAGTATCGGCTATTGGATTGGGTTGTATGAGTATGGCAGGCGTGTATAATCCACGACAAGACAAAGCTGAAATGGTAAAACTAATTCGTCAGGCGTATGATAATGGCGTTGATTTTTTTGATACTGCCGAGGTATATGGACCATTTTTTAGTGAAGAAATTGTTGGTGAAGCGCTAAAACCATTCAGGAATAAAGTAAGTATCGCTTCCAAGTTTGGATTTGATTATAACGGAAACAGCATCACAGGTAGAAACAGTAAGCCACAACACATCAAGCAAGCGGTAGAAGGAATGTTGAAACGCTTACAAACAGACACCATTGATTTGTTGTATTTACATAGAATGGATCCGAATGTGCAGATTGAAGAAATTGCAGAAACGGTAAATGATTTGATTAAAGAAGGGAAAGCCAGAAATTTTGGTTTATCGGAAGTGTCGCCCGAAACCATTAGAAAAGCACACGCCATACAACCAATTGCAGCTTTGCAAAGCGAATACTCCATGATGGAGCGTGTAATGGAATACGATATTTTACCATTGTGCGAGGAACTCGATATTGCTTTTGTGCCTTGGGGTCCCGTTTGTCGTGGTATGCTGACAGGAAGGTTTGATGAAAATTACATTCCCGAAACGGAATATCGCAGAGCAGGCGTACCCTATTTCACGCCTGAAGCATTAAAAGCCAATTTAAAGGTAACCGAATTAGCCAAAGAATGGGCAATAAAGAAAAATGCAACTCCGGCACAAATTGCATTGGCTTGGTTGGTAGCTCAAAAACCTTTTGTAGTTCCTATTCCGGGAACAACCAATGCCAATCATTTATCCGAAAACAACGGAGCTTTGAATGTGAATTTTACCAATGCTGAATTAAACGAATTTAGAACTTCTTTAGAAGCCATTCCAACCATTGGTTTCAGAGATAAAAAAACTGTTTTTGAAAACCTTTAAACAATTTATGCAATGAAAACAACAGCACTAATCTTAATGTCTTTATTATTTTCTAATGTAATAAACGCTCAAATAATGAACACTCAAAACATAGAACAACGCATTGCTATTATCGAAGATAAAATGGCAATCAAGCAAGTCGTAGATGTATTCTCTAACCTTGCTGACACCAAAGAAATTGACAAACAAGTCTTGCTTTTCACCGAAGACGGAGTTGTGGAATCATACGCTAACGGTCAACAAACCTCATCGCTTAAGGGCAGAGAACAATTGAAACAGGCATTTTCAGGTTTTCTTTCAAATTTCCACACTATCTATCATCAAAACGGACAGCAAACTATTGATGAACTAACCGAAAACACAGCAAAAACAACTTCTTATTGCCAAGTTATTCTTATTGGTAAACAAGACGGAAAAGAAATGAAAACCACAATGTTTACCATTTATAAAGACGAATTGGTAAAGCAAAACGGACAATGGCTGATCAAGCATAGAATATCAAATTTTAAATGGCGGGAAGTGGAGGAAGTGAAGTAAGTTCAATTGAAGTAAAAAATGAAATCGAAGATTTGTGAACTCCGTAATGAAAAAATAAAAACGTTATGAACAAAAAAGTACTCATCATCGGTGCAAGCGGCAGTTTGGCAACGGTTGTAATTGAAGCGTTAAAAAAACAAGACAATGTTGAGCTCACTCTTTTTGCCAGAAAGAAAAATCGAATTGAAAACGCATCCAACGCCAGCATCATTGAAGGTGATGCCATGAAGTATAGCGATGTAAAAAATGCTGTTTCCGGAAAAGATATAGTGTATGTAAACCTTGCCGGAGATTTGGATGCCATGAGCAAGAATATTATAAAAGCCATGAAAGAAACAGGTGTGAGACGAATTATAGCCATCAGTTCCATTGGAATTTTTAATACCCCGATGAGTTCAGTTTTAAAACCGTACAGGGCATTGTCCGACAATATTGAAAATTCAGGACTGGATTATACCATTCTTCGCCCCGATTGGTTTACGCAAGGCACCGAAGTGGATTATGCTTTAACACAAAAAGGTCAACCCGAAACAGGTTCGGCCATTTCAAGAAAAAGTATTGCGGCATTTGTAGCCTCGCTTGTTCAAAATCCCGAATTGCATATCAACGAAAATTTGGGGATTAGTAAACCTGATTAGTGAAATAAAAAATATCAACTCAAAAATAAATGGATATGAAACAGTTAATAAATTTAGTAGCAATACTGATTACAACATCAGTAGCAATTGCCCAGAACAATCCTGTACCATCCAAAGGATTGGCAGCCATTGACAAAACCGGAAAATTTGAAGTACGTGAATTTAACCGGCACCCGGTTGGTGACAACGACATTTTAATTGAAACAATGTACGCCAGTATTTGCCATAGCGACATCCACCACGTTCACTCAGACTGGCGTAGTGATGAGCCTTACCCTTATGTTCCTGGGCATGAAATTGCAGGCAAAGTAATTCAGGTAGGGAAAAATGTAACCAAATTTAAAGTAGGCGACTATGCCGGTGTAGGTTGTTTTGTGAATTCCTGCGGAAAGTGTGACTACTGCAAAGCAGACATGGAACAATATTGTACGGGTGGACGGGTATTGACGTATGCTTCAAAAGATATTTATCATAATGATGAAATAACCCAGGGCGGTTACTCGAATAATATAGTTGTCATTGATCGTTTTGCTATTAAGATTCCTAAAAATGCACCCATGGAAAAAGTGGCACCGCTCTTATGTGCTGGTATTACTTCTTATTCGCCATTAAAGTTTTCTAAAGTAAAAGCAGGAGACAATGTTGCCATTGCAGGCTTTGGTGGACTTGGACACATGGGTGTGAAATACGCCAAAAGTTTTGGAGCAAATGTTACCGTTTTTGATATCACCGAAGATAAACGTGCAGATGCTTTGCGCATGGGCGCAACCAAATATGTGAATGTGAACAATCCCGAAGAACTGAAGGGGATGGATGATTCGTTTGATTTTATTCTAAGCACTATACCTGCAAAATATGATATGACGATGTATATGAGAATGACCAAATTTGGTGGCGACTTTGCCATTGTAGGAATGCCCGCCTTAATTAATCAGCCTACGGTAACAGCAGGAAATTTTGTATTCACACCCAACAGAAATGTGTATGGTTCTCAAGTTGGTGGCATCAAAGAAACACAGGAGATGCTGGATTATTCGGTGAAGAAAAATATCTATCCTGACGTGGAAATCATCAATGCCACACCCGAAGCGGTAGAAGACGCTTATCAGAAGGTGTTGGACGGAAAAGTGAAATTCCGTTATGTGATTGATATGAAAACATTGAAATAATTACTAATCTCAAATAATTTCCAATATGACACAAGTAAAAGCATACGGTACAAGCTCACCGTCAGAACCATTAGAACAAATCACGATTAATCGCAGAGCGGTTCAAGCTCACGATGTGGAGTTTGAAATTTTATACTGTGGTATTTGCCATTCAGATTTACACCAAATAAAAGGAGATTTTGGTCCTTTCCCCCCACCCATTGTTCCCGGTCACGAAATAGTAGGCAGGGTAACGGCTGTTGGCGACCATGTTAAAAACTTCAAAGTAGGCGACCTTGCCGGTGTGGGTTGCATTGTGGATAGCTGCGACCATTGTGAGTATTGCAACGAAGGAATAGAGCAGTTTTGTGATGAAGGCGTAACCTTCTCTTTCAACAGTCCCGATAAAGTTTCAGGTGGACATACATTCGGAGGCTTTTCTAAAACCTACGTTTGCAACGAAAGATATGTATTGAAAATGCCCACATTCAAAAACCTTGCAGCGGCAGCACCTTTGCTTTGTGCAGGTATCACCGTGTACTCACCCTTGAAGCACTGGCAAGCCGGGCCTGGTAAAAAAGTAGGGGTTTTAGGAATTGGAGGATTGGGACATTTGGCTATCAAAATTGCAAAAGCAATGGGAGCAGAAGTAACCGTATTTACCACATCGCCAAGCAAAGTGGAAGATGCAAAACGCTTGGGTGCAGATTATGCTGTATTGTCAAACGATTCCGAAGAAATGAATAAGTACAGTCGCAAATTGCATTTCATTATTGATACCGTATCTGCTAAGCACGATGTAAACGCCTATCTCAATTTATTGCGCCACGATGGAAGTGTTGTGTTGGTAGGTTTACCACCAGAACCATTGGAAATAGGAGCTTTTAATGTTGTGATGGGAAGAAGAAGTTTTGCAGGTTCCAACATTGGCGGCATTGCCGAAACACAGGAGATGCTGGATTTCTGCTTTAAGCATAACATCACAGCAGAAAGTGAAATCATCAACATACAAGACGTAAACACCGCCTTTGAACGCTTAGAAAAAGGCGATGTGAAGTATCGTTTTGTGATTGATATGGCTTCGTTGAAAAACTAAAGAAATGAAAAGAATAATTGTTTTATTCATCACAGCGCTAATCCTTACAAATTGTAATACCAAAAAAGAAAAAAATATGAACACAACAGATATTTTTCCGAAAGGACAACAATTACCTAATGAATGGTTTGTGGGAAATGCTTTTCTAACGCCATTGGTTGCTCAAGACAAGAACAATGAATTTTCCGCAGGTAGCGTAACATTTGAGCCTAATGCAAGAACAAACTGGCATACACACCCAAAAGGACAAGTGTTGCTTGTGATTGAAGGCAACGGCTTTTATCAGGAAAAAGGCAAACCTGCACAGCCCATAAAAAAAGGTGATGTGGTAAATATTCCTGAAAATGCAGAACACTGGCACGGTGCAAGTGCAACTACTCAAATGACACACATTGCCATAACAAACTACAAAGACGATGTTCAAGTAACTTGGCTACAACCTGTAACAGACGAGGAATACAACGAAGCGAACAAGTAAGCCAACAACACACAGGGACAAGCACATTTGCAAACCGCACAAGCCAACGCACAAAACAAAGTTTGCAAAAGAGCTTGCCCCCTTTCCAATCCTTGACAAAACATTTTCCTTCCCTTCTTTTTTTATTTTTTCAGCAGACACACGACCAAACACGACAGTGAGCGGACGACAGAAAGCCACATGCCACTAACAAGGGTTTGGCGTAATGGCGGGTGAAGTGCTTCGTATGAAACTTTTTGCTAAATTTGAACTTTGGTGCTTCGTATCAACAGTAGTGCTGTAAAACCGCCACTACGCCAAGCCCCTAACCGTTGTCCGTAATATTTGAGGAGCGTTATCAAATCGAAGATTTTGAAAAATCGAATGTTTTTTTGACCTCTACTCTGCTGATTTCTAAATTTTATGCCGAATAATTTCTGCGTGAAAATTTTAAAAATTGTGCTGAAATTCATGCTGAAAATTATCCTGTTGATTTTCGTAAAATTATGCTGAATAATTACTGCGTGAAGCTTAGGAAAATTGTGCAGAACATCATGCTGAAAAATATTCCTTTTTAACTGTGCTGATTTTTAAAATATTGGGCTGAGGAATCCTAAATTTGTCGTGAAAAATTGAAGTGACTTGGCGAAAATTATCAATCTGAAATTCTTTGGAAACACGCTTCTTTTCTCCTTGTCGTCCTTGATTTTCAACTTCTCGAACTGAATTTAACCCAGTTAAATTCGCCCTCGAATTGAAAATACTACGGACAACAGACGGTTTTGTGAAATGCGGAGGTCAGGCTCTTGCGTTGAAATTTTTGAGAAATTATTCGCAAAAAAGCCCTTTTCTTTTCCTAATTTTTGTATTTTAGCAAAAGAAAAATGGCTTTTTGCTTGGTGTTGAGATTGCATAAATACTTGATAATCAAAGTCCGCACTACTGCCAGGCGTTACCTGCAAGCGTTAGAAACGACCGTGTTAACAAAATCGAACGAACGAAAAAAAATGTGTACCTTTGTACCACTAAATATATGACAAGACAAATTTTCATATTGCTGATAGTGATGCTTGGTTTCTTTTTGACACCAACGCTTATTTATGCGTGTGATAAACCAGTAGAAAAAACCGAAAAGTCTTGTTTCAAAAAAGAAACTTCACAATCTGACAAGAAAGATTGCTGTAAAAGTCATTCACAGAAAGACAAAAACGATGATGATTGCAATGGGAAATGTAAAAATTCTACCTGTCATTGCCCAACTGCACCTCTTACTATTGCACTTCCTTTTGTTGCCGAGATAAAATATCATAACTTCTTTCTAGAAAAGATAACAATTGCATACACAATAACCTACATTTCTTCGGGTTTTCATTCCATTTGGCAACCGCCTAAAATAGGCTGATTTCTTAACTTGACAGCCATAGGTATGTCCTATTGAAAGCGATTTAAAGACTTTCAAAGTTTAAGTAATTTAGTAATCTAAAATTTTAAGAAATGAAATCATTAAAATATATAATGACTACATTGGTAATGTTGTCATTCGGAGTGAGCAACGCTCAAATCAAAAACGCCAAAACCGAAACCGTAAAAATTTACGGTAACTGTGGTATGTGCGAAACCACCATAGAAAAAGCAGGAAATATAAAGAAAATAGCCATCGTAGATTGGAACAAAGACACCAAAATGGCAACCATCACATATGATGCAAAAAAGACTAATCAGGACGAAATCTTGAAACGCATTGCATTGACTGGCTATGACAGCGATAAATTTCTTGCCCCTGATGATGTGTATGCGAAATTGCCTGAATGTTGCTTGTACGAACGGGTGAACAAACCAATTGCAAAAGCAACTCCGAGTACAGAAACACACGACCACTCAAGTCATACAGCAACAACCGAAATTCAAAAAGCAAATCAATTAAATGTTGTTTTTGACAATTACTTTTCAGTGAAAGATGCGTTGGTAAAATCAGACGGTAATACGGCTTCTGTAAAAGCCAAAGATTTAAAAAATGCTATTTCATCTGTAAAAATGGACGCATTATCAAACGAAGAACATACGGTTAGGATGAAAGTATTGAAAGACCTTGCCTTTGATGCAGAACACATTGCTGAAACCAAAGATGTAGCACATCAGCGAAACCATTTTATGAGCTTATCAAAAAATATGTATGAACTAATAAAAGTGTCTAAACAGGAAACACCTGTTTATTATCAGAATTGCCCAATGGCAAACAAAGGCAAGGGAGCAAATTGGTTGAGCAAAGAAGATGCAATCAAAAATCCTTATTACGGTTCGCAAATGCTTACTTGTGGCAGTACAGTTGAAACAATAAAATAACAAAAAAGACATAGCTCTTTGGGCTATGTCTTTTTCTATATCAATAAAATGAAAATTCTGAAAATGGATATACAAAATATTTTTCAAAAAAAACTGTTGCAGATAGCTCTAATGTTATTGGCAACAAATTCTCTTTTCGCTCAAAAGGTTGTGAGATACGATTTATATGTAAAAGACACATTGGTTAACTATGCAGGAAAAGAAAAAAGAGCCATTGCGGTAAACGGTCAAATTCCGATGCCAACACTCACTTTTACAGAGGGCGACACTGCCGAAATTGTCGTACATAATCAACTGAAAGAAAGTACATCATTGCATTGGCACGGAGTATTTTTACCAAATAAAGAAGATGGAGTGCCTTGGCTTACACAAAAACCCATTGAACCCGGTACGACCTACACATACCGTTTTCCAATCATTCAAAACGGAACACATTGGTATCATTCCCATTCGGGCTTGCAAGAACAGATTGGAATGTATGGTAGTTTTATCATGAAAAAAACGGATGACGATAAATTCTTCAGAAAAGGAATCGATGATTTACCAACTGTTCCTTTGATAATAAGTGAATGGACGAACCTTAACCCAAACAATGTCAACCGAATGTTGCACAATGCCAATGATTGGGCGGCTATCAAAAAAAATGCAACACAGTCTTATGCGGAAGCAATTCGGGAAGGACATTTCAAAACCAAACTAACCAACGAATGGAAACGGATGTTGGCGATGGATGTAAGTGATGTGTATGACGATAAAATTCTACTCAATGGTAATCACACAACTGATCTAAAAACGGTTGACGGAAAAATCTTGAAAGCAGGTGATAAAGTAAGATTAAGAGTTTCCAATGGTGGGGCTTCGTCCTATTTTTGGTTGCGGTATGCAGGCGGTAAAATTACCGTTGTAGCCAATGACGGCAACGATGTTGAACCTGTTGAAGTAGATAGATTAATCATTGCTGTTTCTGAAACTTATGATATTGTTGTTACTATTCCAGATGACGGTGTTGCCTACGAATTTTTGGCAACTACTGAAGACAGAACACAATCTGCAAGCTATTTTATTGGCAACGGCATCAAACAACTCATCTCTCCACTTCCAAAATTGAAATATTTTGAAGGAATGAAAATGATGAACGATATGATGAAAATGGATGGCAATCTGGACGATATAGGAATGAAAATGAGCCTAAACCAAATGGATATGAATGTTGTGATGTATCCCGAAATTACAGGAGAAGCGAAGCAAAAACAAAAGCAAGACCATAGCCAACACAATACGGACAATGACCCAAACCGCTATAATGCCAACAAATTAGGAGAAATAAAGACCCTGAATTATGCCATGTTGCAATCGCCACATAATACAGAGCTTCCTAAAAATGCTCCGGTGAAAGAATTAAAATTTACGCTTACCGGAAATATGAACCGCTATGTGTGGAGTATGGATAATCGCATACTTTCAGAAACAGATAAGATACCAGTAAAGAAAGGCGAAATTTTACGCATCACGATTTATAACAACTCTATGATGCGCCACCCAATGCATTTGCACGGTTTTGATTTTAGGGTAATCAATGGTAAAGGCGAAAATGCTCCCCTCAAAAATGTATTGGATATTATGCCAATGGAAACGGATACCATCGAGTTTTTAGCTAACGAAGAAGGCGATTGGTTTTTCCATTGTCATATTTTATATCACATGATGAGCGGTATGAACAGGGTGTTTGCTGTTGGTAATTATCAAAATCAATATTTGCCCAACAAAAAACAAGCATACAATAAACTGCAAAAAGAAAGTAATATGCCTCACTTCATGGCAGAAAATGATTTTGCTACTAATGGAAATGATGGACAAGCGATGGTTCAAAATGCAAGATGGAGCCTAGGTACAGAATGGCGTTTAGGTTACAACCGTATGCACGGCTATGAAGTAGAAACTCATTTGGGACGATACATCGGCAAAATGCAATGGTTTATGCCTTTTATTGGTTTTGATTACCGATACCGTAAAATGGGAATGGACGAACACGAAACAAACTTATTCGGACAAAAGAATGAAAAAGATACACGCAGAGCTATTAGTTTAGGTTTTATGTACACTTTGCCCATGCTTGTTAACTTTCAGGCAGAAGTTTATCACGATGGAATTGTCAGATTGTCTTTGATGCGTGAAGATATTCCCATTTCGAAAAGACTAAGAGCAGGTTTTATGGTCAATACCGACTTTGAGTATATGGCTGAATTAAAGTACATCATCAATAAAAATATGGCTATTAGAACGCATTATGATAGCGATATGGGATTAGGTGTTGGGTTATCATTGAATTATTAAAACATCACCTAAATAGTGGCAGACAAGAACGCCAGCAGGTAACAAGCAGTTTTGCAAGAGAGCGGGGATAGTTCTTCGTTTGAAATATTTTACTATATTTGAAGTGCAGTCCTCGTAAGGAAATTTGTACTAAAAGTCCGCTCCCTCGCAAAGCTGCAAAACCGTTGTACGCAACCCTATCAGCAAAATCCGTCTATAAATGAAAATATCGTGGGTCGGAATATTGAAATGTAAAATCTAATTCAGAAACTAATTTTGCTGATGAAATTTCCTTGCCTTTCGGTTTACATTCTTGGGAATATGGAATATTTTTTTGAGCATTTACAACTTCGGCTTTACTCGGATGAAATGGAGCAACGATATTATAAACTTTTGATTGAGAATTTAACATTATCATTTTTTCAATTATATAACACACGTCAACATAATGAATATGATTAACTGCAAAATCTAAATTTGAAACTCCATAATTACACAAAAGCCTTTCATCTCCCATCAATCCAGACAAACGTAAAATGTTAACTTGTGGATATTTTCCTTTAATCATCCGTTCGCCTGAAACGCTGTCAGAAGATAAATCTTCTTCCGAAAATTCTTTTTCAAAATCAGGATAAACACCAGTCGAACTCATAAAAAATATCTGACCTTTAAAATCGTCAATAAATGAATATAAATTCTGAACTCTGTTGTACAACGAGCTGACACAACAAATTTTCTCTGAAAATGGAACCGTAATTATCACGACATCTAAGTCAGAAATAATATTCCATTTCTCAATTTTTTCGGGTAATTGATAATCTGTAAAACTAACAATAGTTGGCTTAAATCCTTTCGCAAGTAATTGTTCTTTTTTATCGTTTGAAGTCGTTGTCGTGAAAATTTCAAACCTCTCAGATAAGTGTTTAGCAAGTCGTAAACCGAGCCAACCACAACCTATAATTCCTATTTTTTGCATAATTTACTTTTTTGAATTATCAATTATTTCGTTTAATCCAGACAATAATTGAGCGTTATTTTCAGTTGAAAGACCAATACAATCTTGAACAGCTTTAGGAATATGACTTGCCCTTTTCTTGAGTTTAGTTCCTTTTTCAGTTAAACTAATCTGAACTATTCTTTCATCTGAAGAACTGCGAACTCTTGTCAAAAATCCATTTTGTTCCATTCTTTTTAGCAAAGGTGTAAGTGTTCCGTTATCCAAATGAAGAAACTCACCAATTTTACTGATACTCATACTTCCATTTTCCCACAAAACCACCATAACCAAATATTGCGGATAAGTCAAAGAAATTTTATCCAAGAAAGGTTTGTATAAACTTGTAATATAACGAGAAACAGCATAAGTTTTGAAACATAAATGGTCAGACAATTTCATCATAACATAAATTTTAAAACACAAAATTACAAATATTATTTTGTTCACAAACTATTTGTGCAAAATATTACACAATCAAAATAACTATCAAAAAGGGCAGCAGATAACATCGGTTTTGCAAAAGAGCGGGTTAAGTACAAAATTCAACGTCAGTAATTCTATCACCGCATAAGCCATTTTTATTTGCTTTTTTTGTATATTAGCAAACAGAAAATGGCTTATGCTACGGTTGTGCTAAATTGAACTTTTGTGCTTCCTTTTCCGCTCCTTCGCAAAGCCTCAAACCGTTAGGCGTAATGTTATGAAAACACTGTGTATAAAAGAAATTTTGCAAATTTTAGCAATTTTAACATTAATATTTTCTTGCAATAGTAAATCTAAAAGAAAAGAAATATTTAGACCTTTAACAAATGGAAAAGATTCGATTTTAGTTCCTGAATTTACAATTAAAATTGAGTTGAATAATTCTGCTGAAAAAAAATTGCTTGAAGAAAAAGAAACTGTGAAAATAATGCTTGAATTATATGGAACACCAGAAATTCACATTCCAGAAAAATATAAATATGAATTTTATAATGAACTTGGACAAATTCAACTTGGACAGAAAAGTATCGAATTGAATAGTGAAAGAGTTTATACTTTTAAAAATTTAAAAATTAATTCAGATTTAATTTCCCTTCTGCAAAATAAAACTTATAATGCAAGAATTGACATCGTCAGCGGGCGTAAATCAAACAAGAATAATCTATTGGATTGTGAACATATTGACAAAAATATTGACAGCCTTAAAATTAAAATAACGGAAATTAGTGGGAAATTAATCGAAGAAACTTAAAAAAAACACTACGCCTAACATAGTATTGGCAAAATGCGGGAGGAAGTACAAAGTTGAAATATTTGAAAAATTTATCCGCCGCTGCTTTTTCGTATTGATATTTTTTGTAATTTAACAATCCGAAAAAAGCATCGGCTACGTTCAGTCTAAATTGAACTTTCAGTCCCATTTAGCCCGCACTTCGCCAATACTTTTTCCGTTGTCCGTAATATTTGAGGAGCGTTATCAAATCGAAGATTTTGCTAATTTGAAAATTTTTTGATCTCTACCCTGCTGATTCCTGAATTTTATACCGAATAATTTCTGCGTGAAAATTTTAAAAATTGTGCTGAAATTCATGCTGAAAATTATCCTATTGATTTTTGGAAATTGTGCTGAATATCATACTGAAAAATATTCCGTTTTAACAGCGCTGATTATTAAAATATCGGGCTGAGGAATCCTGAATTTGTGCGTGAAAAATTGAAATTAACTTGGCGAAAATTATCAGTCGGAATTTCTTTGGAAACACGCTTCTTTTCTCTTTGTCGTCCTTGATTTTCAACTTCTCGAACTGAATTTAACCCAGTTAAATTCGCCCTCGAATTGAAAATACTACGGACAACAGACGGTTTTGTGAAATGCGGAGGCTGGGCTCTTGCGTTGAAATCTTTGAGATATTATTCGCAAAAAGCCTTTTTCTTTTCCTAATTTTTGTATTTTAGCACTAAGTACATGACAAAAATTGTAACACATTGATATTTAAGTTATTTAAAGCATTATTCAAGATGTTGTTGATGGCGTTCAAACCATGTTTGAAAACACTGAAGGCTCTTCTTTGGTGTTTTTTGATTTTTATTGGCTTTACTTTTTCGTGTAGATAATCGCCAACTTTGTAGCACCAAACCATAGCAAGCATCACGACCATAAATAGTTTTTCCAATCTTTTCTGATCGGTTACATGGGTGTCCTCTATATTGAATCCGCTACTTTTGAATGCTTTGAAGAGCGTCTCGATCTGCCATCTTTTCTGGTAATAGTTTAAAGATTCTTCGGGTTTATTGAAGGAGACTATTATCAAATAATCCAAAGATCCATTTTTGTCAACAGATTTAGTTCCAGACACATAGCATAAAACCCCATTAATTTTCACAATCTTCCGATGATGTCTGAATTCACCTTGTTTTAGGTTATTGAATAGCCAAAACACTGGCTTCTCCTCATTCTTGTCAAAACAGAAAACCTTGAAATTGTTCCTGAGCCTAATATAGTAGCGTATTTGGTTCTTGTTCAAAAAATCCAGCCAATCATATCCAATGAACTCCCTGTCCGCAAGCATTATCTATTTCATCTTGTAAAGAAAATTATATTGAATTAAGAGTAGATAATGTATCAATTGACACAACTTTTATATTGAAAAGTAAAGAGGAGTATCCAAGTGTTTTAATATTTAATGTGCAAGGATATATTGATGATACTTGCAAAATTTCAGGAGTTCCTATATATGGAAACAATTTGAATAAAGATATTTTTATTGATACTTATTCAAAGGAAAGTGGATTAAAATATGACAGCTACAAAGCAAAAAAAGGAAAGTTAACTATTAAATATAAATTTTGAAATAAGCACAATTTTGGCGAAACAGCCTCTCAAGATCCCTTATACTCGCCAGAATCTGTAATCAGAGCACAAAGAAAAACCCTTCAAATTACTGGATTTGAAGGGTTTTTTTAATGTGCATTTCTGCTTGCGATCCGGACGGGACTTGTTCATATTTGAAAAACTCCCTATCCATAAGCTTTATATCGTTCTCCTATTTTTAGGTCACCGAATAGGTCACTTTTTTAAATAAGATTAAGATTGTTTGTTTTTACTGGTGCAAATATAGGTCTTTTTTCAGTTTTTGCAAATAAATTTACATATAACGGTAAAAAAGGTTTATAAACCTCACGTAATCAAAGGTAAAAATTACATCCAAAAATCGTAAGCTAAGGGAAAATATTTCTTTCTTTAAACATCCATCCATTTTCTCATATTTGCTTGTAGTCGCATATTTTTGTTGATTGTTGAAACATCAACTCTGTTATTAGGTGTTGTTTTCACCCTTTTAATATGTTCTGCAGTAGCCCAAACTGCATTTTCAATTCTGTCCTTATCTCCAGAATTTATCCTTTGGTTAAAGTCTTCGAGAGCCAGAAAAAAATTATGCTCCATTTCAGATCTTTTTTTTGGTGGAATCATATAACTTTAATTAAGATTAATGTCTTGGAAAACGGGCAGACATAGCCATAGCCCTAACTATCTCAGAGATTGTATTGAGGTCAAACCGTTTATTAGGTGAACTTCGAACTTTAACCAAGTCCTGTACAACACCTTTTGTTTCCGGAGAAAAAGTTACTTTTCCTGATCTAACATTTTCCACCAGTATATTTAGTTCTCTCTCAAAATCAATCCGAGAATCTCTATTTCCTTTTCTGCTTTCAAACATAATTAACTATTTTATATAACTCTTCTATATTATCTGCACTAACTCTTTTACACAGAGCTTTGTTTAATGAATGCCTCACGATTTCATTATAAGTACCTTCTATCATAGTTTGCTCAGGAAAGCTTCTTCGTAGGTATCTATCCGACCTTTTAACATTCTCTTTTTGCTCCGGTCGACAGAATTCATTAATAAATTGATCGAGATCATTAGAAAACTGAGAATTAAGGAGCATTTGAGAATTCAAATCATCAATGATATCATGAATATATGCCAGATGGGAGTCATCCTCAAAAGTAACCTTACCAGTTAGAATTATGGTATTAGGTAAAATACTTTTAATTGCTAGATACAAATCTGCAAAACCCACTCGGTTAAGTTCGATTGAAATATCCAGCAAATTTTTCTTGATGGTTAGATGTTGTACAGCTGCGAGATCAGGAATCAATCGAATATTTTGATTTAAAAATTCTTTTATAGTATTTGGTGAATTAATAGCAATATTTTTTATAATATAACTGCACAACTCAGTTGATGGTTTAGGAATGTCCGATATACAGGTTTCAAACAAAATTTTTAATATATTATGTGTAGAGATTGGCAACCGTTCCAGAACATTCATAGTTTTATTTCTAATAACTTGAACGGGATGATTTAAATGCCAAATTATAAATTCGACTACCAAATGATCGTTATTTTTTGTTGTTGTTTCTTTTTCAATCCACTTGTACTTCTCTTTAATCGCCGAAGTTGGTCTAATTATATACTTAAAATGATTTCCAACAATTTCATGAATTTCAACAACTTGCTGATGATCTAGTTTACCTTGTAAAAACGCCATCATCTCTTGACAAATATACCAGTACTCATTATCAAAATTTAATATATTAGATCCAAGAAGATGGACCACTGACTCCTGATCTTCAAATAATTTTTTAATATTTGCTTTAGCCGCATCAGTACTGGTTGACCAATTGTTCATCCATATACTTCTTTGGTCATTTTCGAAGACCTGAAGCCCCTCTTTAATTTTATCCAATTTATTATGAGGCCTCACATCGTTTAAAGAATCATTAAAAATATCATAACTGTCCTTCTCTTTTTCGTGCGAAATAGTTTTATGCTCTTCAGGATCATAATCAGCTGCCCAGTTAATATGATGAACTTTTAAACATTCTCTAAGCTTGATGATATTTGCAGAAGATAATGTTGAGCCTAATTCACGGAGCAATTGTCTACGAGAATCGATATCAATTTCTTCATCAGCGATAAGGATTGCTACGGAGGCAAAAGCTTTATCAAAATTTCCATCTTGTACATTATCTATTTCATTGAGCACATTTCCGATTTGTTTTCCAAAATCGTAACTATACCTTGAGATATCATCATTAATTGTAAAAATTTCGCAAAGTGCAAGCTTCAAATATGGGTTACAATCGATAGTATTAAGAATAACCAAGATACTGTTGGTATCGCTAATATTTTTTGCACCTAAAGTATAACCATCCCCCAGCCTTGGTGCATCAAAATCTGATAATTCGGCGTTCTGATTTAAAATATTTGGAGGAGGAAGTAATTCAAATTTGTAATAATCCAGAGCTTTTTGAACATGTTGATTCTCTATTAATGAACCAATAAACTCTTCCTTACTATTTCTAACATATCTTTGAAATGTCATTTCACCAGAAGCTTGATCTAAGATTGAAGCGTAATCAGCTAAGGTACTGTCAGGTGCCTCTTTAAAATTTTCTAATGCAACATTAATGAGCATTAACTGCGACTCTTTATACCAAGTAGGTCCCATTGAAGTATTAAGCATTTCTTGAAAGATTTCTTTAGACTGATCTTGCAAATTAAGTAATGCATAAACTTCTGTTATTTTAAGTAAATCTGCAGTTCTTTCCCATCTGTTTTGCACACCATCCAAAACATGTTTTTTCCAAATTTCCAATAATGGAATCACAATAGCTTCCTCACATCTTAGACGTAGTAAAACATGAATAATTTCACACAATGACTTTCTGTATCCTTCCGAAAACAACCCAAGCTGGTTAACAGTATGTCCTTCTATAGTATCTAAAAAAGTCGTTAGGTTCTCAAAATCAAATTCATGAAAAAGATGAACGAGTTTTTTAAAAAGCTCAGGCATCAATTTTTCCGGAAACTGATACCCTCTATCCCAGTAACTTCTAAAATCAAAATTGAAATTGATGGTTTCTACTATTTTTTCTAGCGTATTACAAATAAAATCTTTCTTTTTATCAAGCTGATTCGAAGCTTTAAGAAAAGAAACCAGTCCCTCGAAATAATAAATTTCTGTTATTAAATCAAAAAGATCCTGTTCCCAGGTTTTAGCATGCCATTTTTTGTCTTTTACTGTGAATTCTTCAGTATCATCTTTGAAACCTAAACAATTATTTTTTAAACATAAATTAGTGAAGCTTTCCAGATCCACATCTACGCCATTATCGGCTCTCAAAATAGTTTTTCTTTCATCCTGAAGATATTCATCAACTATATTCCTTAAAAGGTCTGGTTTAGTCGTTGATTTAAGTAAAGAGAGAATAATAATTCTTCTTGCTTGGGATGTTGAAACATAGCCGAATTTTTCCAATAAATTTTCAGTTGTATCGGATAATTTAGTCTCAATCTCTCGAGTATTAAAATCTGGCAGATTATAACCGTTTAATTCTTCACGGTATATCAGTAATGAAGTTGCATAGATAACTGACCAGGTATTATCAATAGTTATTTCACCATCTCTTATTATTTCATCAATATCAAGGACAAGATCAAAGTTTCTTGCTAAAAAGCTATTGTTCCAAGCTGTAGAATGATTGATTACGTATTTAAGCAGAGGAGCATTCTTCAAACCAATAGCAGTCATTCCTGTATCTGGATTAACTTCGAATAAGTTTAAAAACTCCCACGTTTCAGCCTGTGCGTTATCAAAATCAGCCCTAGTTTTTAAAATAATTGATCTCGCTTTTGAGATGAATAGTGATGGTGTTACTCCCTCTGAACTTTTCATACCTTCATACACAGATTTTCTGTACTCCCTCTCTATTGCATTATTTAAGATTTCTGCCTCATCAAATGCATCGTTCTCACAGAAATGTTGTAGAAATAATGTCGCATCGCTGATGCTAACCAACAAAACATTTCGTCTTACTAAATATTTAAGGGCATTAGAATATTCTTGTTGAGCGATTAGTGCAAAAGCCATTTCATAGGCATATTCGACCCATACGCTGTTATATCTGAAATCAATTCTTTGCAGTAGAAGCAGTAATCTTAGTAGATCTATTGTTTTTCTAAGTTGAATAGATATATCAATAGCCTTCTTTATATCATCAATAATAAAATCAGGTTCAACATGGCGAACCGCTAAATCATCTGCCCATTTTTGATTACAACTAATTATTGCTTTATGAGGGTTACTTGACATTGCATTATGATAAACCAGATTAATCACGGAATATAACCTATCAGGAAAATTTTCACAGAATCCTGCTATAATATCATTGCATTGTTTTTTATAAAGAGGTAGTTTTTTAAGTACGTAATCTTTAAATGAATTATGATAAATTTCTAATTTATCATTTTTTATCAGGTGAGAAATCTTAGGGATTGCAGCGTAGTAATGTCTCCTTATATCTTCGGGTAAGATCTCAAAAAAGTCCTCTTCAGTTACAGCCTGCCTTAGCTGTGATAATATTAAACAGATCCAAAGTTTATTATTATCTTCATAAATACTTTCCCAAATTACATTATAATAATTTTCAATGTCTCCACTGATTGACGGTATATTTTCGATCCAGGCTTTCAACTCATCTTCATCTTCTATAAGCTCAGAATTTAGTATAAAATTTATCAGATAATTTAAATACAGGGGATGTCCTTCTGATTTAATCGCAATTCTTTGAATATTTTCATAATCAACTTTTCCTTGAAATTTATTTTCACAATAATACTCACAAAGATCTATTTCCAAAGGCTTTAAAATGACAATTTGGCTTTCGTCTATTTTGTTCCTGATGTCAATAGGTAGAATGTTTTTAGTAGTACATGAAAGTATAATCCTCAAGTTTACAGATAATACCTCAGGAATAATTTCAAGAAAATCCTTAAGCTTCTCAACTTCATCTAAACCATCTATAAAAAACAAGCCAACCTTGTTTTTATCAACCAAATATTCATCCAGCGCTTCAAAACTATCTCGCAGATCAACTAATCTATTTTCAAAAGGTTCTGAGCTTTTAGGAGGGAGTTTTCCTGTTATTTCTATTGAAATGGATTCTTCAAGCCAATTAAGAAAATTTTCTACTGATATCCTCAAACTCTTTGGCCTTTCATCATTTGGTACCTTTGTAAAATATCTACCTAACAGTAAACTATTTTCTTCAGGGGTATAGGTAGCAATATTTGTCGTTTTACCGGTTCCAGGATTTCCTTCTAGTAAAATCCAATTATTTTCATTTTGAATAACGTTATTCAGCCTGTCAACAAAATCATAATTTGTTACAATTTGAGAAATCTCTTTAGCAAAATGAGACGGTAATTCATTTAGTTTTTGTTCTTTAAAGACAGATATGGAAAGCTCTGCGAGCAATTTTGAAATTTTATTAATTGATATTGCACCAATTTTGTCATCAAGCTGCTGCAAAGCTACACCGATTACTCTTCCAGATGATATAATGGGTGCACCAGATAAGCCACTATAATCAAAACCAGATTCTATATTTGAACAATTTACTATAAAGTCATACCTTTCATTCTTCAACTCCTGATTTACAGATCCGAATATTCTTACGCCTTCTTGATGACCTTGATAGGGAAAACCAAAGGAGTTCCAGGTATCATTTATTCTGATTGATATTTCAGTCAGTGGAAGAAAAACCAAATTTTTGTTACTTACTTTTAGAAGGCAAATGTCATTGACTTCGTCGAAATGGAAAATTGAAGCTTGCTGTGGCTCTTGATTACTGCTATAAACAATTATGGAATTTTCGTCAATTTTTGAATCTAGTAATATGTGATAAGCAGTTATAATAAGATTATCTGTGATAAAAAAGCCTGTTCCGCTTTCCTTATTTTTATAAACAATTTGTACTACAGAAGATTCGACTGTAGCAGAACTGATGATTCTATTCATAATTAAAGATCAAGTATAATAGGATTGTTAGTTTTATTTTGTAGTATTTTATAATTGTATTTTTTTTCCAAATCTTCATTTTCAAATTCTTTCAGCGAATCAAGATCATAATTGATATAAATATTTCGAGTAAATCTAGATTTTCGTTGTATAATTCGTGCGATTGTCTCTAAATCAGGATGATTATGTGTTACTCCGTTAGTACTGATTATATATTTTTCTGAATCTATTAATTCGAGCAATTCTAGACATGTATTATTCTTACTACCATGATGAGATATCTTGATTAAATCAAATTTAATAGGAAAAACTTCGTCTTTATAATGTTTCTGAATATTTTTGGCCACTAACGAAGGATGTGAATCGCCAAGAAATAATAACTTCAACTTATTATATTCAAGCACAAATGCTATTGAGCTACCATTCGTTGCAGTGTCATCTTCGGAAAAATCTTCCACTGCAAGAGCTTCGACATCAATAACTTCAGAAGCGCTAATATTTTTTTTCCGTAGTCTTTTTTTCTCTTTTTCCAGTGATAAAATATATTCAAAGGCATCTTCGTTAAAATCGCTTAGTTCTTGGTCAGCAGACAATCCTTTGATAAATAATTCTTTTTTCCAATATTTTTTCAATTCTAAAAGCTTTCCATCATCGGGTGATAGAATTCTGAAAATAATGTCATCACATTCTATTACTTTTGCTGTGTCAAAAGAAATATAATTGTTATTGAAAAAGTCATTTTTATTTTGAAAGTTATTCTTTTTCAACAATGAGGCTAATGTTGAGCCCTGAACGGCAGAAATATTTTTAGATGATAGATCCTCTTCATCCTTTAACTGATAGTTGATGCTCATTGTATCAATTGACTTTCCACTGAAATTAAGACCGTCATCAATCGATTTTAAGTGGGAATAGGAATTATGCCATACGTTCTCTACTTCAACAATTTTATTTCCAGTATTCTCTTCAAAAAATTTTATTATTCCGGATATATGATCATTGTCAATGTGTGTCACAATCAAATGGTTCAGAGGCCTGTTTTCTTTATTTAATTGCAATAATTTAGGCTTAATATACTTTTGATAGGTTGATACATATCCTCCATCTATAAGAATACTGTCAGAGGCTGTTTCCAAAAAAAAGCTGTCTCCGTTATTAGCAGGAAAAAATGTGATCCTCATCTATTAAATAATTAAAATATTAATACGATTAGTAGTTTTTTTATGAATTCAATGAACGTAAATTTAAGGAAAGTAACTACACAATTTGATGTAAAGAATCAAAATATAAAATATTATTTGTTTTACAATTAATTTAATTATAAAAAAATAAGTAGAATTTCTCGTAAAAATAAAATCAAATATATTGTCTCTTTATTTCTCAATATGATTAGTCGAATTAAAAAAATAATATAAAAAACCATTAATAAAAAAATCATTTTGTAAATTAACAATTTAAATTTTGTTCGAATAAATTGACTATTATAGGCAAAATAAAAAAATACAAAACTAATTTTTCAACCATTTTAACTAGAAAAACATGCACATTAAAAGGCTCAAAGCTTTTAATTTTAAAAAATTTAAAACCTTAGATATTTCATTCAAAGAAAATCTGAATCTGATTATTGGAGAAAATGAATCTGGGAAAAGCACAATACTTCAGGCTATTGATCTCCTGTTATCAGGTAGTCGTAACAAAATTGAGACAATCGGATTAGAGCATCTGATGAATGATGAAATAATTCGTCAATTTTTAATTGACAAAAAATTTGTAAACCTACCAGAACTTAGGATAGAAATCTATTTTGAAAATGTCAACGACCCTGAATATTATGGTATCAATAATTCCGAGAAGGCAAGAGATTGCGGCATAACTATGATATGTGAACCGCGTGAGGATTTATCAAAAGAAATAAGCGAAATTTTATCACAAGAAGGGAGTAATTTTCCCTTTGAGTTTTACAATATCAATTTTTATAAATTTGGAGGTAATCCTTATTTAGGTTTTACCAGAAAATTTAAGCACATCTTAATTGACCATTCAAGTATTAATAATGAATATGCCACAAATTCTTATATAAAAACATTGTACACTTCGAGTATAGAAGCTACCGAAAAACATATTCATTCTAATCATTATCGTACTGTAAAAACTGAGTTTAAAAACAAAGTATTAAAAAATATTAATGATAAAATCCCTGGAAAATCTTATGAATTTTCTTTAAAAAATAATTCAAAAAATGGATTGGAAAATGATCTCACAATTGTTGAAAATAATATTGACATACTTCACCGAGGTAAGGGAAGACAATGTTTTATCAAGACAGAGTTCGCTTTAGCTAAAAATGAGAATGAACTAAATTTTATTCTACTTGAAGAACCTGAAAATCATCTGAGCCACCTGAATATGCATAATCTAATTGAACGCATTAATTGCTCTAAAAACAAACAGATTTTCATAGCAACACACAGCAATATAATAAGTTCAAGATTAGATTTGAGGAATGCAATATTTGTAAATGCTGAAAATAATATTAATGCAAAGCTTAGTGGTTTAGATAAGAAAACAGCAGAATTCTTTATTAAAGCTCCAAATAGAAATTTGCTTGAGTTTATTTTATCCAAAAAAGTTATTTTGGTAGAGGGAGATGCAGAACATATTTTAATGGAACATTTTTTCGAGAGTCATTATAAGATGAAACCATCTCAAAAAGGCATTCATATAATAGCTATTGGAGGTTTGAGCTTCAAAAGATATATGGAGATAGCAAATCTTTTAGAAATTAAAACTGCAGTCATTAGAGATAACGATAAAAATTATGATTCTATAATCACTAAAAATTATGAAGAACACGTTGGTGAATTTTGTAAAGCTTTTGCGTCAACAGATGATACTATGTACACATTTGAAGTATGCCTTCAAGCAATTAACAATGCTTTGTGTAATAAACTTTTTCTTCCCAAACTAAAGACTCGCTCCGTTTTAGAATATATGCTTGCTGAAAAAACTGAATCAGCGTACAAATTGCTTACTTCTAATGAAAAGATTAATATTCCAGACTATATCATAGAAGCATTCCAATGGATAGAAAAAAATTAATCCTAGCTGTAGCAGGTTCAGGTAAAACCAAACTTGTAATTGAGACTTTAAATCTTGAGCAAAGATTCCTAATTATAACTTATACTAATAACAATTACAAAACAATCAAAAGAAGGATTGCGACAAGGTTTGGTTACATACCTAATAATATCACAATTTTGAAATTCTTCGATTTTATTTACAGTTTTTGTGCAAAACCATTTTTATTTTTCGAACATAAACTAAAAGGTATTTATTGGGATGAAGCTCCTACATTTACAAGAACTCTGAAAAGCGAAGATTACAAAAGATATATTACAAAATCAAATCTTTTATATTACAATCGAATAAGTAAATTTATAGAAATTACAGGAACGATTCCTCTAATTATTGAAAAATTGGAGAAGTTTTATGACTATTTCATAATAGATGAATTTCAAGATCTCGGAGGGCATGATTTTAATCTGATAATGGCATTATCGCAAGCTAAATTAGATTTTCTATATGTTGGAGACTTCTTCCAACATACTTTTACAACAAGCTTAGATGGCGCGACTAATATCAATCTATATAATGATTATAGCAAATACATCAAGCGTTTACAAAATCAAAATATTCACGTTGATACGAAAACACTATTAAAAAGCCACCGTTGTCCTCCTGCTATATGCCAATTTATTAGCGACAATTTGGGAATTGAGATGGAATCCAATCGAACAGATGAAACAGTTATAAAAATCGTAAATTTAGATGAGATTCAAGAAGTATTATCAAATAATAATATTGTAAAGTTAGTTTATAACAACTCTAATAAATTGTCATATTATTCTAAAAACTGGGGAGATTGCAAAGGAGAAGATGACTATCAAGACACCTGTGTTATTATGACAAAAAGTGGTACAATAAGCCTTGATAAGGGAGACCTAAAAAACATTGTGTCATCCACTAAAAACAAATTGTATGTTGCACTTTCGAGAACCAAAGGTGATTGCTATATTGTAAGACAAAAATAATAACATATACCTATTTCGTTTAGTATTTTATTAAACCCTCAGCAATATGCTAATTTTCAGCAAATTTCAAATGATATTTTCTAATGGAAAAACGACACTTTTCCATTTTTTGCAACTTTGGTTATTATAACAATTAGAACTATTTTTAGTTTTTTAATAAAAATTTGGACAATTATGTACTGGAAATTTTAAATCTTTACTTTTTATTAATTATTTAAACTGAGATATTAATACAAAAACACTAACCATTTCGAGAATTTTAAAATTAAAGTGCAAAAAATTTATTAGCCCCCAAATTATATTAGACTAATAAAATTATACCCATAGAAAACTTTATGACCAAGGAAATATTTGAAAAGCTCATTAAGGAAAGTGAATCATCTACATTAGATTTTAAAAGGTCAGAATATGATTTCTCCAGTAATGCACCGGAGAACAAAAAAGCTGAGCTCATTAAGGATATTATTTCTTTTTCAAATACAATAAGAAAAGAAACAGCGTACATAATTCTTGGCATTGAGGAGGGAGATAGCAAACAGGTATTGATTGGCCTCCCGCAAATAACAGACGATAGTATTCTTCAGCAAAAAATTAAAGGATCAGTTTTTCCTGTTCCTACTTTTAGATACTACCCTTTTCTTTACGAAAATATGATCTTTGGTATTATTGAGTTTCCTGTAAAAAAGTATGTCAAGCCCATATCTCCAACTGTAAAGCTAAAAGGATTACAACCCGGAACAGTTTATTTTAGAAGAAATTCCAGCAATGATGAGGCAAATGCTACAGAAGTTATAGAAATCAATGAATGGTTAAACTCTTTATCTGAAAGTCATCAATCCTTCGAGGAGCTCATCCACAAATATTTGTTGGAAGTTTTAGATGACAGCAAAAGTTTGTCTACAATTATTGTCAATTTATTAGCGTTAAGCAAGAAATATGACATTATAACACTTAAGGAATTTTGCGAAAGAGAAATCAAGGGATTAGCTAAGGATGTAAATTACTCTGAGAATGACATGTTTCCTAACCTTTCTTACAGGTCTAAGACTGTAACTATTTCACCCTATGAAATTAATTTAAGCGCATTTGGTGGATACAAACCGAGAGAAGTTTTGCAGATGTTGAGAAATCAATATGGCGCTTGGGAGCAACAGCTTTTGTTAGAGTACTCCACACTAAAAATTGAAAATCATATAAAAGAATTTCCAAAATACGACAACGCCTTAATGCAGATAAAAGATAAAATGAACGGGGAAGACATCTATATTTACTTTGATCATCAAGTTTTCGTATCATACTACCATTCAATTCGGGAGGAGCTTAAAAATTTATTGATTAGCTTACTTTAAAACTATTTTAAAACGAAATAAATTTGGTACACTTTAATTTTTTATCAGATCTTGGAAAAATTGATCTTTTATCCAAAAATGAGCTGGAGATGCATTTCCACAAAACTGGACAATGGCATCTTCTTGTACTTGACACTTCTGTATGCCTTGATATTGTAAGTTTGGTAAAACACGGAAAAAATTCTAAAGCTGAGAAGACCAAAATTTTTAATCTGATCGAATATTCCCAAAAAAATGATATTGAACATTTCGATTTTTTTGCATTATTAGAATCTTCTTACAATCGAAATACCCTAGAAATCCAATATGATAAATTTGAGGACTTCCAAAGTATGTTATATTTTGCTTTTAACATACCTATAAAAAAATTTCGGAGGTTAGATTTTGATTTCTACAGAGATTTTCATATCAAAGTCGAAGAGAAACTTGATGAGAATTTTATGAGGTCTTTAGTTGAGAGTCGACTTAATCCTTATTATGCAGGATTATTAAAGATCTGCGAAATTGCACAAAGTGGTTTGAGCCATAGTAAAGCTGAGAAAAACATATTGACATTTTTAGACTGGATGGAAAACGACTTCGGTTTTATAATTGGGCCTCAATATCGTCTAGCTCTACAAGTTTTCGGTGGAGATTCAAAATATAGAAGTATGTTAAAGTTAGGATCCAAGAAAGAAATAATCATAAAGGAAACATTAAAAACAGCTTGGGACATTCTCCATGCCCAAATCAGCTGTAATAATGAGCTTATATCAGAATTGGTGGATAGAAATGTGCGGCCAATTTTTGTTACGAAAGATAATAAATTATTCGACTTAATGGCTCCCAGAGTGGGTTCATATATGAGTAATTCATTTTCAAAAGTCGCACTTGTAGATTTGACGGAATCTCCATTAATTTATTCTAAGGATTTTATAACTAAGCTCAACTCAAGAATTTCAAAACGTGTCAATGAACGCTTTTTTAGAGAAGATGATATAGATAATGATAATGTCAAGAAGATCATTAAAGAACTTGAAGATAAAATCTTGTAGTACATTTGAATAATGTTCAAATAACTTTCTTTAGTTCGTATGGTTGAATCGTATATATACAGTTTATCCAAAACGTGATACAGTAGGGAATTTTGCAATTATATGATTATCAAATATTCCAGGATGATTAATGCGTGCAATAATAACAGATGCTCCATCAAATAGACCTAAACTCTCATAATCCCTATTAAATAGATTGACTTGCCGACGTAATCCGAAAATGTAAAATCCATTTTTTGATAATTCGTTTATTTTTTCATCGAAATGTAAAACTACTTTTGCACGCTCTGTAAAGCTTAAATCAAATATTATATCACCATAGTCCTGTAACTCTTCTAGAAAATCGCCTACTAGATCGGCTTCACATTCAGAGTTTAAATCATCATGATTAAAATCAAACACATCAGCATGATTGATAATTTCTAATAAGTTTTTTCCTGAGATTATTCTAGATAAACTCTTTATGTTCAATTTGTCATTTGAAAATGAATCCGGTTTCTTTTGCAACGTGATCTTAACCCAAGTTTCATGACTTAATTTTATTTCCCTTAATCTATCAGCTGTATAATACTCTGTCAAAGAATCAACTTCTATATGATGATTTGCGCATAATAACAATATGTTTTCGTGACCATCATAATTACCTTGAAAATTAGGGTTTGCCCTAGGCCCTTTACTTTTTTCCGACACAATATGACATTCCTGTCCGACAACAATGTTATCGGATGATTTTTCAGTTTCTCGTATAAGTTCAGTTTGACAAATAGCGCATGTATTACCTGATTTTGCCCAAAGTATTTTTCTGGTTCTTTCAGAAATTGACATATATAAATTTTATGGAATTTAAGATTTTTTTTTCATAGATGAATCTTATGTTCATTATTATTTAATCGATATCAAGGGTTAGCAACAAGAATCTAAAAGATGATTAATCCTAAAACATGTGAAATTGATAAAACCGTAAAAATACCTATAGTGTGGCATTTTTATTTTCATAGTTTTGAAACATATCAATTTTAAATAAAACTAATTGTTTATGAGATACAATATAGATACGAAATTTGATGACAAGAGTCTAATTTCGAGAACACATTTTTCCATAATTGTTAATGTTGTAGATGAAGAAGAAGCGGAAGTATTTCATTCAGAAATACTAGCTGCTCTGCAGCGAGTAAATGCTATTATTAAATATTCAACACTTCACCCTATCGATAATGATCTGGAAACAGGAATTAATATTTTGGAGCAACATAAAATATATTTAAAAAATGCTACTCACTTCGTTGAGATTAAACCATACTACTTAGAAAACCCTGATCAAGACAAATCTATGTCAGAAAATCTGGCTGAAAGACATTCAGAAAGAAAAGGTAGTTTAGTTAGTGAAGGATATGCCTATAGTTATCCTGTAAGAGTTGTTTATAAAGATACACAAGAACCTTTTGATGATCAATATTTCTTATCTCTAGAACATCTAATTCCAATAAATAAAGAATAATGACAATACATATCTGGATAAAATCGGTAAACAAATAGATCCTATTACCAAAATTATTGTGCTTACAAATTACAGGATGCCCCTTCAAAAGAGGCATTCTGTAATAATATCTTAAAACGTTAGATGCGGCGTTAGCCGATTTTTTAGGAACTATTTCATGAGCATCACAATTAAATATTTCTCCCATGATTAGAGACAGTAATGAAATTCAAAAATTTAGTTTTATCAGTAAAAAGAAGAATGTTAGCCATGAATTTATTGCCAAATATGTATGTGAATTTAATGACACTTACGATGGATATACGTATAGTTTTGATGTATATGAAAAATCAAAAGAGAATGATTCTACTTTCAGTCTCATATTATTAATAATGAAGAATGGCATTGATTTAAAAGTGGTTGACCTATATCCTGATCAACATGAATACTATTTGGGAAAAGGCATTTCTATAAGCCTGATATTAAAATGTAGGGAAATTTTCGGAAAGCGGATAATTTCCAGTAATAATCTACGAAAATCTGAATATTGTGAATGGAATAGCCCAAAAGCAATAGAGAAAGTGTGGAGACCTTTGGTAAATTTAGGAGTTGCTGTGTATGTAAAAGAGGAAGATCAGTATATAGTATTTTAAAGCAAATGATATGAAAGAAATGAATAGTCTTGATTGGAAGATCTATGAATCTCTAACAAAATATATTTACGAGACTCTAAGAAAAGAGTACAATATAAACATTGAAGGCCACGGACAGAACTGTAAGATTAGAGGTTACTCGGGTGTTATTCATCAAATTGATGTACTAACATCAGAGTTTGACGAAAGCCAGAAGTACAAGACTGCAATTGAATGTAAATATTGGAAAAAGAAAGTAAACAAGGATACAGTAATGAAACTGCTTTCTATTATCAATGATACTGATATACAGCGAGGAATCATTGTATCGAAAAACGGATTTACTTCTGATGCTCAAAAATTTGCTGAACATCATAATATAAAAATCGTACAATTAAGAGAATTGACTAAGCATGATAATGTTCAAGCGGAGGTTGAGTGCGGAATTATTGATTTCTTTTTTAAAATAAATATAAGAAGACCTGAAATCACAAAGATATTGGCAAAAACAGTTAATGACATTGAAATTTCAATACCTGAACATATGCAATATCAAGTTCTTATTGAGAATAGAGATGGATTAAAAATTAAGCTATTTGATTCAATAATGGTTTTTAAAGAATTACTTCATACTCAGAAAGAATTTAAAACAATTTCAAAATCTTACAGTTTTCCAGGACATATATTATATTTATCAAACCACAAACATTATATTAATAGCATTACTTATGAAGGTTTGCTGACTATAATAAATGACGATCACAAAAAAACTTTTTCTCTGGTCGACAAAGTTTGGATAATTATAAACCAAATTTTTGAACAACAGACATTTCTAATTACCGAGAATGGCATTATAGTGAACAAAAATGAAAATCTATCCAATCAAATTTAAGTATTCTAAACATTTATGGTTTCCCGTAATTCTTATTAGATTTTCAACTCTATATTTGAATAAATTATAAAATGAAAGCATCATATTATTTACTTTTTTTATTATTGATTTTATCCTGTTCCGGTTCTTCTCAACGAAATACATTAAAAATCACCAAGTTTGAATACGGTGAAAAATGGCCATTTTCAGTGGATGAAGTTGAAGTTTATTGCTCAGGTTATAAAGAAATTTATTGTAAAGCTAGCAATGGTAGAACGTATGCTTTAAACGGATCTGCTAAAGGCGCTTCCAATAATGATCCTAATATAAGCAAGGTTGAGGAGATATGGTTGGATGATCCAAATTGGGATGGGTTAAAGATTTCATATGGGGAATTCATCACTAAAGGTTTAGAGCTTTGTGAAAATCGCTAAACACAAATACTAAACATAAATTTCATCAGATTAAAAAAAGAAACAATTTAAAAACTAAAGAATGGCTAACTACAGAGATCCCAAAACAATTTATAGTCCTCGGGACATGATTACAGATGTTGATGTAATTTTCGAAGACCACGACACCGTTTCCATTGCAAAAATCAAATGGAACGATAGTAATGTAATTGGAATACGTTGGAATATTGCACTACGCGAATGGGATGACACGGATAAAATGAATGGAACAAAAGAATGCTTAGGCTTGCCTATTTCAAGAGGATATCCGACTTGGTTTATTCTTCCTGATCAAATTTTGGATAAGAATTCCGATATACGCAAAGCTATCGACAGTATTAAACTATAAGATTAAAGTATGTAAAATCCTGGCACTAGTCAGGATTTTGACTTATCCTAAATGTTATGCTGGTAGCACAAATCGAAACGTGAGATTGATTCTTTCTTTCATAGAAAGTTTTGATTTAGCAATCCTATGTTCCCAATTTTCCTGGAGATCACCTTTCATAATAAGTAAAGATCCATTAGGAAGAGGTAGGCTGTATTTGCTTTGATGATGATCTTTTTTTCTAAAATCAAAATTTCTTGTTTGTCCTAAGCTAATGGAAGCAATTACCGGATATTTTCCATATCTGCTTTCCTTATCTCTGTGCCAGGCAACTGAATCATTGTTATCGCGATAAAGATTTAATAGAACACCATTAAATTGATAACCAAACTGATTCTGAATTTTTTCTTTTAATGATAATAATTCAGGAGTCCAAGGATTGGTACCAGATACATTTCCGTCTAAATCATACGACTTTGAATCTCCATACCACGCAGTAAGACGTGGAGTCAAAACTGTTTTGTCGTACATTTTCTGTGTGCGCTGCTCCCAAGGAGTATTTTGGAGCAATTTATCTTTTAAAAGATCAGCTTCTACCTTACTCAGAAAATTTTCTTTGTATTCCAAAAGGTCTTTTGGAAATTCATAAAACTCTTCTGCATCAAATAAACTCAGCTGGCTCATTGTAATTTTTATTTAAAATATTTATATTTGGTTTATCCCATTTATTTGGGATTTTTTTCATCATTTGTGTTTTTACTTCCCTTCGGGGGAGTTTTTTATTGATTCATTTTTAGAATACTGCTTTCTAGATTACTGATACTTTTCTTCGCTTCCGCTACTAAATTTTTCAAATTGGCTTCATGAGGAAAAGAATATGGTTTGTAATCTTGAGGTAAAATTCCTCTTACATACCGCCATATTTCAGCAATATCTTCCAATGGAATATTATATGGCTCATAAAATGAATTATCAGCTGATACCGTGATAAATTTTTTATTCTTTTTCAAAAAAGTCTTGTAAGTAATTCCTTCATTAGTAACAAAAATATATTCTTTATTCGATTTCAGATCTTCAAGTTTTTCAACATACTCTCCTATAATGATGGATTGGTCTGCAAAAGGTGGCATTGAATCACCATCGGCCATAAATGCTCTGTATTTTCCATTTTTTAAAAAAGGTAATTGCATTTTTTGAAGACTCTCAATAAACTCAGGATCACTAAATCCTTTCAAATAGCCCATAGAAGCTTTTTGTGGCACAATTTCAATAAAATTATTACCTTCCGCATCAACTATCACCGGAAGTAATATCTTATTCCCAGGTAAATTCACCAGCTTGTCCAATGGATATTTCCTTATATCAACCGTAACTAATAGATCAATGCTGATATTGTAGTATTTAGATATTCTAATTAATGCCTCAATAGGAGGCTCTGCATTCCCATATTCATAGGAAGCATATCTTGATCTTGTAAGGATAAGCTCATCGGCCAACTTATGCTGGGTTAAATTTTTTTGACCTCTCAAAAACACGATGTTATCTGCAAAAATTGATTTTGTCATAATTTATGACAACAAAAATACAAAAATTGTTTAAAAACGTGACTAATTTTGTCAAATGAATCGAGCAATTGCACATATGGATTTGGATACATTCTTTGTTTCCTGTGAGCGGCTGAGAGACTCCGTATTGGAGAAACAGCCTATCATCATAGGAGGTGGAGATCGTGGTGTGGTAGCCTCTTGCTCATACGAAGCTAGAAAATTCGGAGTACGTTCTGCTATGCCCATACGAATGGCTTTACGCTTATGTCCCGAAGCTCAGGTAATAAAAGGCGATATGGAATATTATTCCAATATGTCACATTTAGTAACAGAAATCATTCAGGAAAAAGTACCTGTAATGGAAAAAGCCAGCATAGATGAATTTTATCTCGACCTATCCGGAATGGATAAATTTTTTGGATGCTATCAGTGGACGACGGAGATTGCTGATGCTGTAATGAAAAATACTGGACTTCCAATCAGTTTCGCACTTTCAACTAATAAGACAGTTTCAAAAATTGGAACAGGAGAGGCAAAACCTACCGGAAAATTAGAATTAAAAGCACAGAATATTCAGCCTTTTTTGAATCCTCTTTCGGTCAAAAAAATTCCAATGGTTGGTAATGTCACTTTCGAATTGCTTTCAAGGCTAGGTATAAGAAAAATAGAAACACTTTCTAAAATGCCTGTTGATGTTTTACAGCAATTGATTGGTAAAAATGGTTCAGAGCTTTGGAAAAAGGCTAATGGTATTGACAATAATCCTGTTATAGAATATTCTGAAAGAAAATCTATTTCTACCGAAACAACCTTCGCAGAAGACACTATTGATTTTCAAAATATCAGAAGTATTCTTTCTGGAATAGTTGAACAGCTCTGTTATCAATTGAGAAACGAAAAATGGCTGACTTCAACGGTCTCTGTAAGAATCCGATATTCCAATTTTGATACGGAGACTAAACAATGCAAAGTTCCATATACCTCAGCGGATCATACCCTACTGAAATATGTATTGGAACTGTTTAAAAAAGTATATACTAGAAGGATGAGAATTCGTCTTGTGGGAGTCAAGTTTACAGATCTTGTTCACGGAAACCATCAGATGAATCTTTTTGAAGATACAGAAGAGCTGATATCATTATATCAAACTATGGACAAAATCAAAGATCGTTTTGGAATTAAAAGCGTAGGAAGAGCATCAGGTCTTATAAATTAATAAACTGCTTATGTTTCTGAATTGTCATACTTATCATAGCTTACGTTATGGGACTATTTCTGTTGAAGATTTGGTTCAACTTGCTGTTGCATATAAGCTGAAAGTTTTGGCATTAACGGATATAAATACTGTAACAGGAATTTATCAGTTTTATAAATTGTGTCAGGCAGAGAATATCAAACCGATTGTCGGAGTTGATGTAAGGGTTGAAAATGAGCAATATTATATATGTCTCGCAAAAAATCCTAAAGGCATTGCAGAAGTTAACAGATTGTTGACCGATTATAATTGTGAAGGTGTTGAAATACCAAAATCAAACCCTTCAATAGAAAATTGTTTTGTGATTTATTCTTTACAAAATATCCCCAAAAAACTATTGGATCACGAGTTTATTGGAATAAGAGAAGATGAATTAAATCTGTTGATAAATTCTGAATTAAAATCATTAATTCATAAAATGATCATCTTGCATCCGATAACTTTTAAAACTGAAGAGGAATACGAACTTCATAAAGTATTACGAGCAATTGATGGTAATATTCTTTTTACTAAACTGATTGAAAAAGATTATTGTAGAAAAAATGAGTCTTTTATTGGTAAAAAAAAACTCTTGAATCAATTCGAACATTATCCTGAAATTATTGAAAATACTAAATATGTAGTCAATGAATGTAGTTTTGATTTTGAATTTAAAACCCCGAAGAACAAAAAGCATTATACTGACAGTAGGGAGAATGATTTTAAATTACTATCCCAGCTGGCATATGAAGGTTTGACTCGAAGATATTCTTATAGTAACAAGCAGGCTGTTGAAAGAGTTGAAAAAGAACTGGCTGTGATTGACCAACTGAATTTTTGTGGTTATTTTCTGATTACTTGGGATATTATTCAATACAGTAATAGTATGGGGTTTATGCACGTTGGCAGAGGAAGCGGCGCTAACAGTATTATAGCTTATTGTCTAGGAATTTCAGATATATGTCCTCTTGAGCTGGACTTGTATTTTGAACGTTTTCTTAACCTTAACCGTAAATCACCTCCCGATTTTGATATAGACTGGAGTTGGAAAAACAGGGATACCATTTTGGAATATATCTTTGATAAATATGGAAAAGACCACGTGGCTTTTTGCGGAACTAATGTAGAATTTAAAAGAAAATCAAGATTCAGAGAACTGGGAAAAGTATTTGGTCTGCCTAAAGATGAGCTGGATCAACTTTCAAAACAAACTAAAGAACAACACAACCAGAATTCAATCGTTCATCAGGAGATTTATAAATTTGAGCAACTACTGGTAGGCTTTCCTAATCAAAGAAGTATGCACTCCTGCGGAATTCTGATTTCTGAAGAACCCATCACCAATTACTCTGCACTAGAGTTTCCACCAAAAGAATTTCCCATTGTACAATTCGATATGCATACTGCAGAAGATATCGGTTTAGAGAAGTTTGATATTCTTTCGCAAAGAGGGCTAGGTACAATTAAGGACACAGTAAATTTAATTGAAGAAAAAAGAGGAATCATTGTAGATATTGAAGATACCAGAATCTCAAAAAATGAAATCAAATGCAATGAATATCTAAGCATTGGAAAAACCATAGGCTGTTTTTATATTGAATCACCAGCAATGCGTGGGCTTTTAAGAAGACTGAAATGTGACAATTATAAAGTACTTGTCGCCGCTTCATCAATTATACGTCCCGGAGTCGCACAGAGCGGAATGATGCGCGAGTATATCTTTCGGCACAACCATCTCGGACAATTTGAATACTTCCACGAAGTATTTGAAAAAGAATTGGGTGAAACCTATGGCATTATGGTATATCAAGAAGATGTTATCAAAATTGCAATGCACTTTGGGGGAGTTTCAGCAGCTAATGGTGATGTCTTACGAAGAGCCATGAGCGGTAAGGGACGGTCTCTTTCTGCTTTACAAAAATTAAAAGATGACTTCTTTGAATCCTGTAAGAAAAAAGGGCATCCTGAACAATTATCTCAGGAAGTTTACCGACAGATTGAATCATTTGCTGGTTATTCTTTCTGTAAAGCTCATTCTGCTTCATATGCTGTAGAAAGTTATCAAAGTCTATATTTAAAAGCATACTATCCTATTGAGTTTATGGTTTCAGCCATCAATAATGGAGGCGGATTTTACAGAACAGAAGTTTATGTTCACGAAGCGAAAATGGCTGGAGCTTCGGTTCATAATCCTTGTGTTAACCTCAGCGAATTTCATACAACAGTATATGAAACGGATGTTTATTTAGGATTAATGCATATCGAAAGACTGGAAGCATCTATAAAAATTTTTATTCCTGAAGAAAGAAAAGAAAACGGTAATTACAAATCACTGGAAGATTTTGTCAAAAGGGTCAATATTGGTATTGAAACTTTACAGATATTAATTTTTGTCGGAGCCTTCAGATTTACTGGAAAGCATAAGCACGAATTATTGATTGAAGCGAGATTTCTTTTATCTAAGAATCAATATAAAACAAAGACTATATCATTGTTCGAAGAGCCTCAAAAAAATTATGAATTGCCTGTCATTGAGAGAAATCCTTTTGAAGATGCCTTCGATGAAATTGAAATATTAGGTTTCCCAGTCTCCTACTCTATTTTTGATTTATTGAAAACTAAATACAGAGGTCATGTTTTGGTTAAAGACCTCCTGAAATATCATAAGAAGCAAGTTAAAATGTTAGCATATCTAATTTCTCGGAAGCATGTTCCAATTCGAATGAAAAATCATCCGGGTAAGAAAGATGATATGTATTTTGGAACGTGGGTTGACTCAGAAGGTCAATATTTTGATACAGCTCATTTTCCAGATAGTTTAAGAAGTTTTCCTTTCAAAGAAGGTGGCATCTACCTTTTATTGGGAATAGTTGAAGTAGATTATCATTTTCCAACTATTACTATTACAAAAATGTCAAAGATGCCACTAATCAGTGACCCCAGATACTCTATCGATGAGGATAAATCTAAAGAAGTTGAAAATAGTCTACGTGAAGATGTAAGCATGACTTTTAGAAATCCTTATCCACAAGAATATGAAATAGGTTTGCCAAGAAAAAAAATAATAATTAAATGACAATATTGACATTAGAATTCAGAAAAGTTTTTTAACAAAAGAGAAAATATTATTTTTAAAGATTAGTACAATCATAAGTTAAATAATACTTACGATTTTTACTTATCTATCTAATTTTATCTACATGAATTTTATTAAAAATATACAGAATGAATATTGAAAACATTGAAAGTGACATTAAAGCAACAAGTGAACACTTGGAATTAATGAGTAAAATTTTAACGACATACGATTGTGTTCATGCAATGCTTACAGAGCATGATGTTGAGTTGGCCGAAGATTTTAAAACTGAATTTGCAGATTTTCAATATATCCTTGTTTTAGCACAATTCGAGCTTTGTTTAGTTCTCAAAGCTATTCATTACTCTCAGAATGATCTTGAAAAAATTCATAGTATTAAAAGGGGGGGTCTAATTATTTATGAAACCAAAATAGCTCTAGACAAATTAAATCCTACTTTAAAAACTATAAAAAGTGATTTTCCTCAATTAGAGAATGAGTTTAAACAAGCGGTAAATTTGATAAAGGATGTTAGAAGAATCGTTAATGATGATGTAATCTTCCCATTCTTAGTAACACTCAAAAGTAGAGATTTTATTTAATATTTCTGTTGTTGGTGTTGAATAATTTTGTTGAAATGTGGGAAAATCTGCTGGATTAGTGTGGCTGATTTTTCCATATTTCAATAAAAAATCCCTCGGTGTGAGATATTGCAATGCACTGTGTGGTCTTTCGTTGTTGTATTTCCACATCCATATTTCTGCGTAATTTCTCATTTGTTTCACGCTTTCAAACAAATATACATCCAAAAACTCTGTTCTAAATGTTCTATTAAACCGCTCAATAAGAGAGTTTTGAGTAGGTTTTCCCGGTTGGATAAAATGCAACTCAATTTCGTGATATTGACACCAAGTTTTTAATTTTTCTGAAATAAATTCCGGTCCGTTATCCACTCGTATTTTGTCCGGTTTCCCTCGCCATTCGATGAGTTCTTCCAGCTTGGTAATTACTTTTGCAGAAGGCAAACTCGTATCAATACTTATTTGTAAAATTTCTCTGTTAAAATCATCTATAATGTTCAAACTTCTCACGCTTTTGCCGTTTTCCAAAGTGTCATGCATGAAATCCATACTCCATGTTACATTTGGATAGATCGGACGCAGAAGCGGCTCTTTCACTCTTGCAGGAAGCCTTTTCTTTCTCTTGCTTCTTAAATTTAGATTCATCGAAGTGTAGATTCTGTAAATCCGTTTATGATTCCACCAAAATCCCATGTTTTTCAAGCGATAACGCATTGTCCAAAATCCCCAAGTATGTTCTTGTATTGCCAACAACCGAAGTTCTTCACGGATGAGATCATCTTGAGAATCAATCCTCTTTTTATAGTACATAACCGAATAACTCAGCCCGAAACAACCGCATGCCTTCCTTATGCTTATCTTGTGGGTTTCTTTGGCATATACTACCATTTCTCGCTTTTCGGAAGGCGTTAAAGCTTTTTTTCTATAACATCTTTTAAAACAGTGTTCTCCAAAGTTAGTTCTGCGACAATTTTTTTATATTGTGACAGCTGTTTCTCAAACTCTTTGAGTTGTGCCAGTTGGTGCGTATCCATACCACCGTATTTACTTTTCCATTTGTAAAAAGTAGGTTGGCTGATACCGTAATCTCGGCAAATCTCGTTTACCGTTTTTCCTTGATTTTGTTCAGATAAGATCTTCACAATCTGAACCTCTGTAAATTTGCTCTGTTTCATATTTCCCAAAGTTAAAAACTATATTTATATTCGTTTCTGTTTTTGGGGAAGACTACAATGATATTAGAATTGTAGAGGTACGAAATAATGTATCAGCTCATATCAATCCAAACTTTTTAGAATACTATAAGAATTTTGAAATGCTTGAACTGTCCAAGGATTTAAATTTAATAACTGATATGAAGAATAAATTATATTTAATAGAAAAATTTATAAGCACAGTTAGGGCTACAAGGAGCACAAAAAATTGATAAACACATTTTTGAAAACGTATTAAAAAGATTTTATCAAATAAGTCTCGATTTCTAATTATGTATATTTGGTCAATGGATAAAGATCTTGAATATTTATATGATTTGTTCACTGCAATTAAAAGTATTGATAACGAATATTGTAACTGGCAACACAATGGAACCATTCAAAAAACCGAAAGAGTTTTTGCATACGAGCTTTATTATAAACTAAGACTTATTTCAAATCTCAAATCAGAAAAATACAAAGGAATAAAGTTCAATGGAGAAATAGGAAAAAAAACTTATGAAACCATTAGCAATCTTGGAACGCAATACACTATTGAACAGAATGATTTTAATCCTGATTTAGTTTTACATAAAAGCCAAATTGACCGCTTATCAGAAAACCAAAAACTTATAGTCGAAATTAAAACTAAGAGCCAGCCAGATGAAATGGTTGCTAAGGATATTATCAAACTCAACCACGGTATTGAATTTCTTAATTTTCAGTTTGCCATTTTTATATCTGTAAATACGAACGTCGATCGAACTTTTACAAAAATTAAAAATATTTTTAACATACATACATTCTCAGATGATGAAGTTACTAATTCCAAATCTATTATTATTGCAAACTATAATAATTGCGAGCTTACCACAGCTACTTTATATAAAATATTAACAACTTAAAACATTAATAAAATATATTTTTCAGAAGAGTGTTCAATTATGTATATTAGTATCATAAACTAAAATCATGAACAAGGAAGAGGAAAAAAAATGCTCTATTAAGGATCTTTTTATTCAGTACAAGAACCACTTATTTTATAAAATATATCAAATCATACATTTTGACTTTAAAAGTGTGATTTATATTGATTTGAAAACACTTTGCATATTTTTATTGGTGATTGCGATAAATATGCTCTGTAATCTTACAAATATTGGATTTCCAAAAGAATTCCCCCCGATTTCTATATGCATAGAAATTTTAGAAACATTAGTCCGTTCAATAGTAGTATTGCTAAGTATTATATTTTCATTTACATTGCTTTCCTTTCAGATCTTCAACAAATATTTTGGAAGATTTGCTTTTACAGATTTTTTCAGAAGAAAGCATCTTAAGGTAATGTTTACACTTTTCATTCTTAATGTTTCATTTTTAATATACACAATCTCTTACCTAAAATCTTGTGTTGAACCAAATATTTTTCCTGTATACGGAAAAGTTCTATTTATTGAGGGTATTCTATTTTCAATAATACTTATCTTAAGCATTTTTCCGGTAATGATTAATTTGCTGTCTTCATCTCAAAGCAGACATAATATTAAAGCTATGTTTGACTCCGTTGACAAAACCAGCTTTGCTTCTTATCGATTTTTTGATGATAATATTGACGATGATGAGTATGAAAACAATACATTCAAAGTTATTACTGAAATTGGACTAACAGCAATTAAAGAATTTGATCATACAACATTTGAGATTGTACTTAGAAGCATTAATAAGAAAGCCATATCTGTTTTTAAAAGTAATGAAGACGCAAGTGATAAACTCCAATTGTATGCAAATTTCACCGATAATTTGAAAGATTTTTTCTCTTTTGCTGTAAAAGAAAAAAATAATTCTGCACAACAAAGGATTATACAGACACGTTGGGTTTTAGAAGATGAAGGTATGAAGCATGATTTTCTGAAGTATAATAGTCCGCATTATAAAGGAATTGACTTTATTACTGATATAGAAATTTACTTTAATAGAGCTGTGCAAAATAATGAAGATTTTATAGCAGCAGAAATCGTAGATACTTTCATCGATTATTTCGCTACTGTCATTAGAAAAATTTTACCCGCTACTTTTAGATATAATTATGACCATCCATATAGTAACAGCGAGGATGTAAATACCATTTTTAGTTATTATAGACTGATTGATTTACTAACAACACAAGCTGCGGCAACTAAAAAAATGCCTGTATTAAAAAATCTTTCAAATCTATTTATGACATTAGATACAGTAATTGTTGAAAGTACAAACACCACCGATACCAAGCGATACTTACTCCAGATAAATAATCTTCAAAAAGAAAAGTTGCTTAAAAACATTGTTGAGAATGCACAAATAAAAAACATTGAATCACCTTATTTTCCATTTGGTATAGGAAATACACAAGAACTGCATAAGCTCAAGTCTTCCGTGATATTGAAAGCGGAGTTGAAGATGATTGATTATCTTTTCAGCAAGAGGCTGCTAAATAACTATATTTTGAATGATTTAAAAACTGCAGCTTTTATAATAATCGAAAATTTTTCTGAGGACACAGCTACAGGAAAAGTTTTCTTAAATTTAATTGTGGATAAGTTTGATCATATTAGAGGACTAATCACTAAAACCTCAAGCAATGAAGATAAAGACCTTTATATCAATCTTCATATTTTTCTTGGCTATATCATTAGCAAATATACTTTAACAGGTATAAATTATGAGATGGATGAAAAAATCAGGGATATTATGAATAGATTTCCACATTTAGATGACTTTAAAGAAGAACTTAAAGCAAATGGCTTTATACAAAACACGGGTTTGTAGTTTCTATTTCTAAGAAAAAATGAATAGTTGCGTAGTTGAAAGTCTACCTTTAAACTATTTTTTACTTGAACAAGAGCGGGATTTTTCCCGCTCACAAAAAAATATCTTCATAATAAAATAATTGCCATTACTGATTTTTACCGCATAAACTATTCTTTATTAACAACTTTCTGGAATCTAGTTTTTTAACGTTACTTCACTTCAACAAATTTAAACTATCTTCTCCTAAATATAGTATTACTTTGTAACTTCAAATTATTTTTATTTTTGATTTGTTGGTCATTCATAATATTTGTAACGTCATTTTTTTTAACACTCTTTAAAAATAAACTCGAATTTTCCTCTGACCTTTCTTTTACATTATCTACACTTTGATTCAGCCTCAACTTTTCTTCTTTTTCTCTCTTATACTGAACAATTAAATTTTCTTGAATACTAGGAAGTTCTTCTATTTTTTTATCTAATTCAGCAATTTTTTCTTCGGTTGTTAAGGATTGAACTTCTATTTCTGCAACATTGATTCCTTTTTCAGCTAATAATTCTACTGTTTTTTGAACCTCACCTTTAGCCAAGTCTATAGTTTTCTGATAAGATGGAAGTTGATTTTTCCAATAGTCAGTATTTCCATCAACATTTTTAGAATAGCCAAGGATTCTGTTATATGAATCTTCGGCTTTAGTAACCATCTCTTTGACTTTTAGAAAGTCATTGTGTTTTCTGAGTACAAATGCAATATCTGCAAGATGCTTGTTCTTTTCAATTTCAATTCTTTTCTTTAAAAGTTCTATTTCGATATTTGCTCTCGTTTCTGGATCAGTAATAATAGAGGTTTTGAGTTCCTGAGTACTTATATCAGACACATCTAATACGTTTGCACCTTTCTTCATCGCTTCTAAATATCTTGCCTGTTTAGATTGTAGCTTTTGCAGCATAAACACATCGATACTATCATTAGTGAGCATAAAGTTGATTCTCACGTTTTCAAACTTGTTGCCCTGTCTCCAAGCACGACCTTCAACTTGTCTCAAGGTTGTAAAATTATAGGGAAGAGAAAGCATATACAGATCGGTCGTATTTTCCTGAAGGTTCATTCCTTCCTGAATGGCTTCACTGCCAATGATGATTTTAATTTTTCCGGAATTAAAATCATCTTGAATTTTCAATCTGTTGGGTTTGCTCGTTACTCCTGTAATCACACCCACCTCTTCTGGTTTATAACCAACTTCGATTACAAGATAATCTTTCATTTTTTGAAATTCCGACACCGCTAATTCAGAATAAATGATCTGGCCTGCATCGGGAATATCATTTCTATTCTGCCGTATCAGATTCATTGTATCAATAAGCTTTGGAGAATTTTCAATAAATTCTTTTACTGATGGTAATTCTCCATCATAATATGGTGACAGATAGGGAGAAATTGCAATAAGCCTAGCATTGAGTATGTGAGTTAAGATTGCTCCCTTTTGAGTTTCTTCAAAATTTTCTTTCAGTAAATCATACTGTTCTTGAGTTAAGTCATTCTGTTCAATTTTATACTCTTTATTGATTTTCGTAGGACGGATTAGTTCAGGGTTATCCTCTTCACCTTTTATATCAATAAACTCAGATAAAAGCTGTTGAAACAAGGAATTATTTTTAAACCTCCGAACATTGGCCTTGAACTTCACATCTCCCCTAGCATCAATCTCCATATCAGTATCAGCCTCCATAAAGGTTTCAAAGAAGTTATTGACATTAAAGTAACCTGATTCTTCCAACCGCTTATTGCCAATCAATGAGAGAATTGAATAATATTCAAGTGGTTTATTGGTAAAAGGCGTTGCTGAAAGTAACGTAACATTTCTGCCATCGTACTTATCCTGTATATATTGCGAAGCCATCCAAGTATTGATGCCAAGTTTGGAAGTCTGTTGATTTTGACTTCTAAAATCTGATGCAAATCTTCGATCCTCAATTCTAACTTTTCCTACAATATGATTGGCGTTGTGAACTTCATCAAAAGTCAGATGATCAAAGCCAAAATCTTCCCAGTCATAGATTTTCCCTCGTTTCATTTTGCCCTCTAGCTCCCTCTCTTTTTCTAATTCTATCTGAAAATCTCGCTCGCTGATGGAGTTCACACTTCTTAGTTCACTCTCCGAGATATAAGAAAACTTTGCGGCTAAATCTTGAGTGATATTTTCTGAAAAACCAATATTATTAAAACCTTCATAAGTAACTATAGTGATTTCTCCATCTCTGTTATCAAATTTGGACAGATCATAATCCTTTCCTAGATTACCTAGCACATTTAGTTTTGCATTCGGAACAGTTTCAAAAATTGTTTCCACCCATTGTTTTAAAATACTGTCGTTGGGTACAACAATCAAAGGTTTTTTAGCATTTCCACGCTCCATAGCTTCGTGCATTGACAATATTCCGGAAAGCGTTTTTCCAAAACCAACTTCGTGCGCCAATAAACCAACTCCTTTTGTTGTCAATCTGCCTATTCCCGCTTTCTGAACTTCACTCAATCTAAGTTCTACACCTTTAAAGTTCTGAAAGATTTTAGAAAACAATGGAAATTTAGAATAATCCGGAACGTAAATGCTATTGAAATTTCTATTAAATTCTTTTACAAAACGGTCTCTCAATTCATCTGACAATTCTTCACGAATGAATTTTTGAAACAGATCATTAGCTGCAGCTTTACGCCTTTCACGAACCAAAGCATTTCGTTCCTTGTCACTTCCAGTAACTGTTTCATTATCTACGAAACTTTTGACCTCCCAAGCTGAAGAACCTGCAAACGCATCACTTGATAAGTCTCCTACAAAATCTTTAAACTTTTCTGCAAGATTGTAATCTACAATTACAGTTTCGACCAGTTTTGAATTTGGGTTATATTTCTCTTTTTCTACTTGACCAAGTGCAAACTTGTGTACAAATTCGTGATTGGGACTAATGGATATGTCATCCAAAGATTTAGGAATTGGTACAACACTAAGAAGCAGATTCATTTGCTTATCATACTGATCTTCTGTTCCGCCAACAGCATACTTATCAGCAAAATCTTTTTCCAACTGCTCCAGCTTCGCATAAATATTTCCTTCTGCGTAATAAAAATCGTGCATCCATTTTCCATCAATGAAATTGGCAAATTGATAGTGTTTACCATAATTATTCAAAGTCCCATCATAATTGGTATCACGAAAAGCTTCAATTTGTTCTTTGGAAATCGATGAACTGTTTTGAAGAGAAGTATTAACGACTTCATCTGACTTGGAAAACAGATATTTTAAAATCCCTTTCTTGATTTCCGGTTTTGTCTGAGTTTTATATTCTGAGTCTTTCCTTTTTTGAGTTTGAATTATTTTTTCGGATTTATCAAAAACCTCCTTTAGCTCTTTGGAATTAAATGATTGAGCATCTTTTTCTATCTGTTCTTTGAGCTTGGAATATTTCTCAATTTCTTTGACAATAGCCGGAGATTTAAATTTGATTTCCTTTAAGGTTGAAAGAACTTCAGTGATTTTGTCTGTAACATCATTCAATGCTACTCCGCTTTCGGTTTCGTTATCTACTTCCGTTTTGTCATTGACTATATTTTTGTTTTCTGGTTCAATATTCACTGGAATAAAATCTTCAAACAGATTTCCAATTCTTTCTGTCACATTTTTGGTCTGGAGCTGGTTCAGAATATGTAAAGCATTATCCAAATTGCCGTGGACATATTGCTCCATTCTTCCAAAACGATTGCTTTTTTCTCGAATTTCCCCTAAGATATTTTCTGGGTTCTTTTCAAAATATTCAGATATATCCTGAGTGATTTTTAGCGATGATTTTTTCAGGATAATAATGTCTGTTCCAATCTGAGTTCCGGCAAAAGCTCCAGATGGTAATCTGTAGGCGTTCATAATCTCGGCATTTTCTAACTTCTTCTGCCTGTTGAGCCAACCTGAAGGAAGTACCATTGCCAAAACACCATTTGATTTCAAAGAATCTAAAGAACGTTTGACAAAATAATCTTCGTACTTACTAATTTTGGGTTCTTCTCCTAATCCTTTGTACAGACCTCGGTGTTCTCCATAAGGCGGATTACCGATAACCAAATCATACTTGTCAGTATAGTCATTTGCATCAGTTTTTTGACCTTTTTCATTAATAAATTCAGTTTCGAAAGAACGCAGGTTGATGTCAGCCTCTGGATGGAAAATTTTAGCTATTTTAGATGTTGTCTCATTGATCTCAAAAGCTGTTACATTGATTTTTAAAGAAAGGTCTTTTAGTGCATAAAGAAAGCTTCCGGTTCCAACGCTTGGCTCTAGAACTGAAATCTCTTTTTGATTTTTGAATTGGTCTTTTATAAGATTGCGAATTGCCTCCACAATCTTTGAATCCGTGTAATATTCATCAAGGATTCCACGCCCTTCCTTAGCTGTACCACCACTTTTGTATAGATTGCAAATATTTTTTAGATCGTCAGAGATCTCAACATTTGGATGTAAAGCAACTCTTTTGTCCTCGGAAACAAAACAAGCTGCAGAAACCACTTCCGCAACTTGTTCATTGGTCAGTTTTTGACCTTTATATTTTGAAATAAGAGAATTTAATTCCTCAATATTCTTGGAATCATCTACTCTTCTTTCGCTTCTGTCGGATACAATTCTCCCGGATAAGATTCCGTCCAAGACATCTTTTTTTCCTTCATTTTCTTCAACATTTTCAGGTTGTGCTCTGTCAACGGATTCTCTTCTTGCGTTTCCAAGATCGCTCCGTTCTGACTTTTCAAGTCCATTTCCAGCATTGTTGCTGCCCAAAGTTTGTCCTCCTGAGTGATCTCCGTTTTGTTCGGATTCGCTTCTTTGGAGAGACTCTCCAGAATTTCGTCCAGAAAATTCGGATCCCAAGTGCTGAGTGTCGGAAATTCTTTTTGGTTTAATGATAACTTCTGCATCTTCTGAATTTTTTGGTTCAACTAAATTAATATTTTTATTTTGAAGATTAAATTTGTTTTGTAGATATTCATTCAGATTCTTATTTGCGCTTTGGGAGACCTCATACATACTTCGGATATCTTTAATATTTTTCTCTTTAAATTCCAGAAGAATTTTAAGCGTTGCAGCATCTCCTATTCTGCTCCCTCCCAAACATAAAAATATTTTCCCATCAAAATCTTTAAATCGATTTAGAAATTTATTCGTGTTGCTTGCAGAATTAAGCGTAATGAGGGTTCTGTTATTATCTTGATTATTTAATTTCAATAATTCGAAAAATGATAGAGTATCAGTTTCCTTTTCAAATACAACAAGCTCGTTCTTGCTTCCCTTGATAACAGAAATATCATCTTTAAAATTTGAAGAATCCAATGACATACTCAATTGTTTTTTCTGCTTGTTACGAAGTTATTAAACTCAAATAATTCTTTTGCCTGATCATCCCAGCTTTTTCTTGGTAACAGCTGAAGGGTTACGAAAATATCGGTCTTCTTATTGTAAGAATCAATTCGCTCTAACCTTCCGCGGTAGTCTTTTTCGGCGTGTCTATAAAAAGAATAGGGTAAAATAGTATCTGTAGGATAAATGTAAAAACGAGTATAATTCCAGGGAGAGTTGATCTCAAAGCGTTTAAATTTTTTATTGAATAATACAGTATCAGACAAATTTCTTCTGTTTCTGTAGTTGTGAATCCAATCCTTTGAATATATAGCACCGACTTTTTTGTCCCAAACCGATAGTGGTTTTTGTTTTTGAGAAATTTCTGAAAATATGATATTATTCTCCGATTGACCTATCTGAAAGTACAATGAATCTTTAATGTAGTAAGCTTGTTTATTGATGTCAGGAAACGAAGTTTCGGGAACCAATTCTATCAAATGATTTTGAGAATAGTTTATTTTTGATAAATGAAAACTTTCCATTTGGTCCAAACCTTTCGAAGCATCAAAATAGACATTGGAAATAAGATCAATTCCTCCACTTTCAGAAACGATTTCCTTGTGACAAGAACTTACTGTAAATAGAATTGCATTAAGTAGAAATATTAATTTTAGTTTCATTTCAATTGGGTTTATAAAAAAGCGGCAAATCTTATAGACTTACCGCTTCCGATGGTATTATGGTAAGTAAAATTTTTATCTTTTAATACTTTGTTCCCTAACATTGGCTTTATCGTGCTTGTTATCTTGTTCCAAGCCCTCTAAAGGTTTGTTGGTATTAAGCCTGTTCATCTCGTTATCGTAAAGTTTAAGATTTCTATTTTGTGGATCCAGAACTGCTTTTCCTTCTATGACCTGATCATTTTCTTTGAATTTTACTTTTAATACATTTCCTTTTTCAAGAGATTTTATGGCGCTTTCTTTCCATTCAGGTTTGTCAAATACGAGATTAGATTTGTCAACAATCTTAGCCGTATCTACACCATAGTTTTTGTAGAAATTCTGGAAGTAATAATTTCCTTTCTCAGTCTTTGGTTCGTTGAAATTAAATTGAACAAAAGCTGGTTCTACTTGTTGACTCTTTGGATTAAGAAACTCAATTTTGACACTGCGTCCCTCCAATAGATTAATTGCTTCTTTTGCGGTGAATGAACTCTCCTTACTGATTGGAAAATTATGAGAGATTTCTTCATTCTTGTTATTAGTCAATTTTGCATTGTAGGAATTAAGAAAAACACCTCCGCTTTCACTTTTATTGAATTTCAAAGTAAAATCAACCTTATTTTCAGGTAAGGTTTTATCTGAGCTGGTCTTAATTTCAAACTCTTGTTTTTTTGAATTAATGCCTTTTTCTAAATCTTTGTGAAGTTTTTCATCTTCCCCAAAACCGAGATATTTCACTTGGTCTTTAAGATATTTTACTTGGTCAAAGTCTTGATGTGTTTCCATAATGTGTGGGTTTTGATTGTTAATATTTTTTATTTGTTTCGCCAAAGCATAATAGTAATCGAGTGAATTGGGATTCTCATCTCCGTACGCATCATAGACTATATCGTCTACTTTTTTCGCGAGCTCGAAAGTCTTCATTAAAGTTTCATATTTGACCCCCCCATATTAGAATCAAATTCATTACTCAAAGCATTGAGATAAGTTTCTGAAGAGAAGTACAACATTACTTCCCCTGAATCATAGAAAGTAATTTTTCCAATTATGTCCTGAATTGATTCATTCTGAAAAAGTTCCAAACTTTCAATTTTCTCTAAAACATATACATCTGTCAACGTTTCAATATTTGATGATTCATTGGAAATCAGACCAAGATATTTTTCGAGTGAAATATTGTTTTCTTTAGTGTATTCATCTAACATCTTATTAAAAGCTTCTACCGATCCGTCATTGCCTATGTTTGACTCCGCACGATTTCCTTTTTGTAAATCATTGTACATTTGTACAAATTTTAAATAGGATTCAATCTTCCTTAAAGATTCGATTTTCCTTTCTGCTTCTTCAATAATTTCATCTTTTATAAATGTTCCTTCAGAAAGTTTTCTTGTACTCGTTAAAAGCAAATCTCTGGTCTGATGAAATATTTTAATCGCCAAAATATTAAGTCTACCACCTTCATTAATTCGTTGGGAATATCCGGATCGATAATTATTGAAATACCAATAAAGATTTTCAATACCTGGTTGTATAAACATCAGCCTAAAGTCATCTTCCTCCAAATCATCGGTTAAACCATTATAATCATAATCAGCCGGCAGTAAATAAAATATATCATCTGATATAGTATTATGGATTAATTCGAAAATCTTCTTTTCTTGCCAATTCAGAGAAAATTTAATGTCACTTTGAATTTCGTCTTGAGATAAAAAAAAATTTTCTGAATTTCGAACATCGCCTATTTCATTTGTAAGATCTGATTTTTCTATGTTGGACTGAGAAGCATACATTTCATATTTTCTATAATGATCAGCTTGTTTTTCATCAATTTGTGTATTGGTCATTCCCAAACTTAAATCTGTTCTTTTCTCCAATTCTTTTGCCCAAGAATCTGAAAGAAATTTTTGTTTGGACGCTTCGTCACTAATAGTTACTTCATTAAAGGCAGTGTTATCTTGTACGAGTAAAAACCTATCATCGATTCTCTGTTTATCAACAAATCTTACAGCTTCACCAAAGCTTTTGAAATTTGTTTTAATCAAAGCTTTACTATCTGAATTAAAAATGGAATTCACAGTAAAAGCAGATGATTGAATTATTTGACTTTCTCTGGATTTATAGATTTGCATAAATCTTTTTTCCTGATTAGATAACCTTCTTTCTCCATCTCTAAAAAAAATTTCGGGAGCTGTATTTTTTATTTCTTTTTCAAAATCTTTGTAAGCTTTGGTTTTTGGAGTAATCACTCTGTCGAACCAGGATAATTTATTCTCCACATTTTTTAATTATTTGAGATTTTATCTTCTGAAGCCTCTTCTTTTATCCTGTTCCTCAGATTGTTCTTCCTGCTCTTCCCAGTTTCTGTTGGCATCTTCATACATATCCCTATCATTCACATTTAGCTGAATATTCGAATTGTCACTTTTGGAAATTGATTTTTGGTTTTTAGAAATGGTATTGACAGAATTAATTTCTCTGGAAACGATATTCATATCATTCTTGATTTCCTTAGCTATTTCAGGGTACTGATCTATCTTATCTTGTAAATAATTTTTCAGTTTTAGTAGTTCAGTTTTATAGTTGGTCAATTCTTGAGGGTCTTTTTTATCAGCAATGATAGCAGTTAGCTCTGTTGCATTTTTGATAAAATCAAACTCAACTGTTTTTCCTGTCTCACTATCATAGATAAAAGCCTTTTTTTCAAAAGAAGGATTTATATTTGAAAGCTCTTTGATGTTGGTATATTGAACTTTCTCTTTGCTATTTTCAAGAAGTGTAGCTAGGCTTTTATCCCGTTCAAGAAAGATGACTTTCAGTTTAGTATTATCTTCTGTAAGCTGAAAAGTAGCTCTATTCTTATCATTGTCGGCAACGATGGTATATCCTTGAAGAAATTTCTGAATATCATCTTCGCTTAGTTTTTTGGAGAATGTAAGGTCATCATTGATGATTCCAAAATTTTTAAGTTCGTCCGTCGGTAAATTGTGATTTTGCATAATTTTTAGAAGTTTAATGTTGGATGTATGAGTTTCTTACTGTTTCATAAGAATTGGCAATTAAATTATTGGCATTAATAAGGTCATTTAGAAACCGAATGGGATTAATGTATTTTCCGTTTTCTGTCACTGAAAAATGAAGATGCGCTCCGGTAGAATTTCCGGTATTCCCACTTTTTGCAATTATGAATCCTGCTTTTACCAATTGTCCGGCTTTATAATAGATTTCTGAAAGATGGAGATATGAGGTTGCAAATGAATCAGAATGTTTGATTTTTATATAATTCCCTCCTCCGCCAGAATCCCAACCCGCTGCAATTACAACTCCGTCTAAAACGGCATATACATTTTCATAGTTGGCTTTAAAATCTGCTCCGTTGTGCATTTTAGTAGCTCCGAAAATAGGATGAACACGCCTTCCAAAAGGAGAAGTAACCATCATCCTGTTATTAAGTGGCATACTTATTTTTGAGATAGATTCCTCTTCATCAATGAAATCAAATTTTTTAATAGGCTTTTCCGTATTCGGTTTCTCCACATATGCTGATTGTTTTTTATACTTCAGAAAGAGCGAGTCTTTATCCATTTCTGAGTCTGTTTTACTTAACTCAATTCTAGATACATTGTAGCGAAGCATTAATGTCTTCAAAGAATCAATCTCCTTTTTCAGATTTTTCTTAGTTGGGACATTGAAAAGTTTGTTAATTATGCTTTTTTGCTCCTTTTCTATTTTGCTGGCAGATTGCTTCTGAAGACTTTGTTGTTCATTAAGAATTTCGTTGGATGCAACCTTTTTAGGAGTCAGTGTATTGAACTGGGTAAAAACCAACGAATAGCAACCTAAAAACAGCACTGTTATTATATTTTTCATTGCTGATCCCATTGCATTAATCTTTAATATTTTCATTAACAATAAGCTCCACCTCTCGATTGATTTTTCTGAAGTTGGTCATCAAGACTTCTTCTTTTCTATTGACACCTTTTTTGTCTATAAATGAATAGTAGCTAGGCATCTCTACATAGTTTTGTTCCTCCTCCTTAATAGCTTTCATATCAAGATTGATTTTTCCTCTTATTGCAGAAGTTTTATATTCCTCAGTACTATTCTCTTCTCCTTGCGCAATCATTCCAACCATTTCACCGGTTTTAAGTGCAGCAATTTTTCCTGCAGGAATCATAAAGTCCATTTTTTCATTGATGCTTGTCGATGTTCCTTGTTGCGAAATAGATTGGGAGTAAGACTTCTGCTTGATTTTTCCGAACAATTTCTCAAGCCAGTCCAAGGTATTTTTATCTCTTACAGAACCGGAAAGAATATTTCCGACAATCGCTGAAATTGTATCTGCGACTTCCTTTTTGTAAAACTGTCGAAGCTGTGGAATTTCCTGAAGCCCTAATAAAACAGCTATCTTGTTACTTCTTGCTGTTGCGATCACATTATCAATTTTATGAATGTAGATTGTTGGAAACTCATCACCAACGACTCCACCAGGTAAATTATGTTTGGAATTGATTAAGCGTAAAGTCCTATTAAGTATTGACGAATACAAGGCTGAGTTAATATCTTGTGTACTCGGATCGGATGCTAAAATCAGAATTGAAGGATTTTCTCTATCCGTTATTTTCAGCTCAACTTCATCTCCTGAGAATACCCAAAAACTTTCCTTGGTAGCTAAACGCGAAAGGAATATTTTTAAAGTTCCAATTTGCCCTTCCAACTGGTCAAAAGCTTTGTTGTCATAAGCCGTTTTGAATGGTGAAAGCAAAGAAAGAATTTCTTCATTGGTAAAAAGTGTATCAAAGATTTCTTTATAGCTGCGGTTCATAAAGGATAAAATATGTGGCAGGTCTGAATATTTACCACTTTCCAGTGTGGCAAAAAAGTAGATACAAGATGAAAGAAAGTTGATTGCCGACTGGGTAAAGAAAGCTTCGGAACCACCTCCGGAACTTGCTCCTCCTTTTTGTAATGAAGAAACCATTGATTCTGCCATTTCCTGCGCTTCAGCTAAGGTTTGGATATATTTCTTGTGAAATGGATTGACTCTTCTTGATTTTTCTACTTCATTCAGATTGATAATATGAAAACTGTAGTTATAATCTGACTCTTTACTTTTTTTCAATAAGTAATGATAATAGGCAATTTGTGCCAGATCAGGAAACTTAAAATCGTAAATACAAAGACAAAAACCTTTGGCAATCATCTGTCGAATGGAAGGATTAATAACCCCAAACGACTTTCCAGAACCAGGTACTCCGATTACGATAGTTCCTCTAAAAGGATCTATATTGATATAGCCTTTGTAGGTTTTGTTATTGTACCTGAAAACATACGGGATATTGATTGAAGTATCAGTATTTACCAGCTCTTTGTTTTGATCAAAAGATTCTTCTTCAACGTTCCACCGATCTTTTCCCATTTTCTGCTGCATCAGCTTTGAAATACTGTCTGCTCCCATCTGAAGGATAACCGCTCCTAAAAAAGAAAGAACTGCATAAATGAGTTGATACAAATTAAGCCCTGGAAAGATATGCGGGAGTTCTCTATTTCCAGCTTCACTTTGCCAGATAAGCGATGAGAAAATCATCAATAATCCTAATACCATTGGAATTCCAATCTCCGTATAGATATTGAGGTCTTTCTTTTTCTGAGCTTTTGTTCCAATAGCAACTAATCCAATTAAAATGACCGTTGCAAATTTTGCATTGATTGGAGGATAGATAAAACTCATATTAGAGAAATTCTTCAATAAATTGGAAACTACAGGAACATTAGCGTTAAGGTAAAACAGCGAAGCACAATCCAATGCAACCACAGCATAGACCACCTTTTGCAGGAATCCGTAGATTTTGATTTGATGTTGTTGCTCTTGCATAATAATTTATTATTGTTTCATTTAAATTGGAAGCGGAACTTCCGCCTAGAAAGTATCAGCTTTTAGAATGTCAGAATAATTAACTTTCATTTCAATGGTTCTACCCGACAGCTGTTCTTCAATCAACCTTATCATCATTACTTTAGAATTCGGGTAAGTGAACTTTTTGAACACATAAATATTTCTGAAATTCTTCTTGAAATGTTTTTGAGGATTCAACTGAAAAAGTGGCGTCATCTCAATGCTCTGGTTATTGGTAGCTTTATGAATTTTTTTATCTTCAATAGAAAATTTTAACGCCTCAATATCATAGCTCAGATTAGAATTGTTTTTAAAGGTCATATCGAGGAAAATGTAATCGCTAATGACATAAACATTGTTGAGCTGGAAGCTCAGTTTAAGATTTTTCTCTTCTCTGATGGGGTCGGTTTCAGATTTTTTCTGAATGATTTCCATTGCAAATCTTCTGAGCTCAAGATTAGAGAATACCATTTTATCAAATTCAATGGGCTGCATCGCTTCTGGCTGAATATGTATATTGGTAATTGTATTTAAGTTTTCAGAATGTCTGTAAACCGCTTTATACTGTGCAATAAAAGATTGTCCCACAACTGTAACAATTCCAACTTGATCTCCATTAAAAAAGATGTTGGACTTCTTTTTTTTATCTTTTTCTTCAGATGTTTGACTGTCTGTAATTTTGATTCTTGCAATATTGGTCGTCGGTAAATCTCCTGTCAGTTTTTCTGTAGACAGATCAACGTACTGGATAGGTTCCGGAGAAATAATATGCAGATTGACTCCCTCTGTGATTTCTATTTCTGGCAGGTCAGAAATAATTTGTTCTTTTGTTGCTGTCTGTGCATTGAGTGTAACAGTAAATAGTAAAAGTGTATATAAAAATGATTTCATTGCTTTTAAGGTTTTGGTTGGTTTTGTGACTCTTTCAATTGTTTTTCGTCAATCAGAAATACATAAGAGTTGTATTTCAATTTGGCTTTGTTGGTTTTAATGAGATTCGCAATCGATTTGGAGGTGGACGTAAATAATTTGGAACCAATGGTGGTAAAAAATCCTTCTCCTCCCATATCCATCTGTGTTCCTTGCACAGAATTGCTTCCCATTTCACGGATCATATCTCTAAAAACACTTTGTGGAACATACAATCCTTTCATACCATCAACATCGTAGATAGATAGGTTGATTGGAAAGATCTCTCCCTTAGCAAATACCGAAATGATTTTCAAGTCAACTCGCTGCATTGTAAATCCAGAAATCTGACCATATAAAATGGAACCTTTACTGATCTTTCTGTTTCCAACAAAGATGTCTTCCAGCAACCTGAATCTAATCCTGCTTCCTAAAAATCCTTTGTTGTTTTCATCGATAACAGCCTTGATAAAACTATTTTCCTTGTCTTTATAAATGGCGTTGAAGTCATTATTGATACCAGACTTACTGACGTTGAAAGTAGAGTTAAGGAACTCGTCCATCTTTTCTTTATTGGCTTTTAACTTTTGTTCAGCCGCCAGCTTGCTTTGATACTCGGGATCTCTTGCTTTCTCTAAAGAATCCATCACCAGCATTTGCTGCTTTAGATATTTTACAGGATCTTGCTGTGTATTTTGTTCTTTTGTTTTAGGCTTTATAATCTGAATATTATCTTCTGCTTTTCCGTAGGATTTGTCATTTAGCATTTTAATAATCTCAGTTGATCTTTTATAGTCCTGATCTTCTTTACCCTGCTTAGGATCATAATAGGATGATGGATTTCCTGTGGTCTCATATTGACTCTGCCTTGAATTGACAGCTTTTAAAGAATCAATCCTTCTTTTCTGAGCTAACGACAATTGGTCGTCATAGCTTAGCAGACTATCCTGTTCCTTGTCCAATCCTCCAAGCATTGTTCTGTTATCCTCCTTTTTAAAGAATGCATCATACGCATCATTTTTGGTCATAATGGAATCCTGAGATTCACCAAGTGACATAGAAAGCTCTTTCGGTTTGTCTGCAGGTTTATCTTCTTTCATAAATTGAGCACCTACATATGCAAAAAGACAAACGAACGGCAGAGCAAGGAGTGGCAGAACATATTTCTTTTCTTTAAAGTTGATTTTATTAATGTCCATTTTTTAAGTGTTGGTATTGGTTAAACAGATATTCTATTCTAAGGCTGTCATCTTTCCGTAGTTTTTGCTGATCTCTTTTTACTTTGAGTGACTGGAGTTCAACCACTATTTTTTTCATTTCCTTATCATTACTTTTTAAAGTATTTTGACCTACCGAACTTTTGGAATAAAGCACAGGAGGCTTGATTTTAAATGTCATATCAGAAGGAAAGAATATTCCTTGCACAATTGATATGATGAAGGAAACTGATAGGAAAGCCATCGAATACATAAAAAATTCCTTAGGGTTTTTGACTGTCCAGGCAAACCATTTCTGCCCAATCTTTTTAACAAAAGCATTCATTTTAATAAGAGTTTTTATTTTGGTTAGACAGTTCTTCGTTATTGATGATCCGCCAGTTTTTAAGAAGAACACCGTGCGGATTGTTGGGACTTCGTATAATGTCATCAAAGAAACCTTCAGTAAATAATTTTCGGGTAATGACAGAAGATTTTCTGGTGATCATCTGTTTTCCGAAATACTGGAATTTCTTGTTTTCCATATTCAGAGTAATAGAATCAGTATGAATGCTGACCATTGAGCTGGAAGCAACGATCTGATTGTAAAATCCCTTTTCCCTTAGATTGGTGTATTCTTTTTTTCCACTATCATCAATGAGGTATAATGATTTTTGGATATTTTCCTTGATATAGGAGTCGTCAGGAGCCAGCGTAAAAAATAATCTGTGGAATAATTCGATCTGGGCTTTATATTCCACAGGTCTGTTCAGAAGCACATCGGTCTGCTTGGCAAGTACCGGAACTCCGTTATCAAGAATATAAATTGACTTTCTTGAATCCTGAATCATTTTGTAGGCAAATAAAAACCCTGCAATAATGATAAAGACAGCAAATACAATCGCTCCCAATGAAACCACCTTGTTGATCTTAATTCTTTGTTCTATATTTTTTATAAGCATTCTCGAATTTTTTTAGTCTGATTACTTTTTATTTTTCATTGCATCATTTACCCTCCCTGATGCAGAAGCAGCCGCCGCAGACTTCACTGCGGATGCTCCGCCTGTCTTGACCGCCAAAACCGCTGTTTTTGCACCGCTTGCAATTCTGCCTGCTGCACTTTTCATTTTGGTCATCGCCCCTGCTCCACCTGCAGTAACAATTGTGTCGGCAATGGTTGGAGTCATCAGAACTCCAATGCCTGTGACGATATAAGCCACACAGGTAAAGAGTTGATTGTAGATCATTCCGGAATTTGACACGTAAACCATTAAAGCATCCAAATTGGTAATAGTTCCATTGGTTAAAAGCGTATCATATCGTTCAATCTCCATTGTATAGCCTGATGCGATCAGCTGTTGTCCAATATTGATAATAGTATAGGCAACAAAAGTGTACAGGTTGATATTGATGAATTTTGAAACCCAGCTGTACAAAGAGTTTTCAAATCCCGGAATCAGTGACATTCCCACTGCAATAGGGCCAAGAATTATTAATATATATGCCCATATTTTTTGGATAAAGAAGATGAGATAAACACAAATTCTTAGTATGGATAAACATATAAACTCAATGACTTCTGCCACTAATTTTTGTAATTGAAACTCCATTCGGATCTGCCATTCCTTGATAGGTTGTAACAGTTTATCAATGCCTTCGCTGATGTCATACCACGAATCGTCCGCATCCTCGCTGGTATTATTGATTACTTCCTGCTTGGCATCCTCTTCAGCATTTAACCTGATGACTGCATTCAACAATTGCTGTTGTTTTTTGAACCTTTCAATTCTCAAATCGTTTACTTCAGATTCGATGTCACTAAAGATGGCTATCCCCGGTTCTGCAAGTGCTTCGAATGGTGCTTGCAACATATTGACAAATCCCATCCAATAAATCAATGTAAACCCGATCAGAATAGGTTTGAGCATCGGGGTAATTTCCCATTCGCGATCTCCGGCTGCCATCTGCCATCCCATGTAACCGAGATACATCAAAGCACCTAACCCACCTATTGCTCTTCCAACCAATGCTGAACCTTGTGCACTGTCCTGTACACTATTGTCCAGTTTAGTGAAGACTTCCATAAACCATTTTTCAAAGGCACCGTCACCTTTTAAAAACTGTAACAGATTACTGTAATCACTATCGGTCTGGGCAAAGCCCATTATTGGTAATCCTATTGCAAAAAGACAAAAAAAGTATGTCAATTTTCTATTCATATTAGTATCTGTGTTTGTATTGCTGCATCACATTTTGAACAATCTGTCTATCTGAAGTAGCTGTCCATTGCGTCGGTAAAGCTGTGGGTAAATGGCTATTCAGTATATTTCTGTAATCCAGCAGGAGTGTCGTTTTGTTATTATGCTTTCTTAATTCCTGCACAAAATTTCTCCATTTGATAAGCGTTTCGTGGTACATTACAAACCTCTTTCCTCTTGGCATATCCATTGAGCGGGACATCGAATACTTTTCTTTAAGGAGATCCAGCTCTTCCTGAAGTCTTTTTAATGTGCCAGTCGTATTGAGCGTTTCATACGTCTGCTGATCTTTCAGTCTCCATTCAATAAAATTCTGTGGTGTGTCTGGAAACTCTGTGATGGGTTTCAGCATTCGCTTGTAGTATAAAAGCCAGAGCGGGTCTGCATCGACCGTAGCAGAAGTCCAATGGGCAAGATCCTGAACACTTCTCTTATAAATTGTATCGGAAGCAGCTTTGATCTTCTTCGCTTCTTCTTCCTGAAATTTCAGTTGAGCAAATCGTATATTCTGTTCTCCGGTTGGTTTCAGAGGTCTTATATCATCACCATCTTTATAATCCCTGTTAATTTTAGGAGCCCACATTCCCCAAACTGTTGCATAAGCAAAATTGGTTTGAATACCCAGAAAATATTTAGGATAAGGACGCCAATCACCCCAGCTTTCAAAAGTCATCCTTTTATGCTGCGCAACAATTGCAGGGTCATTCAATCTTTTCACACTTTGTCCAAAGCCATTTACCGCAACTAGTAGTAAGAGAAAAAGTTTTCCTTTTTTAAGTAGATTTTCCATAGTTTTAGTTGAATAGGTGTTTGTATTTTTGAATAATATCACCGACAATCGCCTTATCGACATTGAGGTAATTTCTTAGTACAGGGACTTGGAACAGATATGGGATTTTCTTGGCATTCTCTAATCGTAAAATGATATAAAGGATATTCCCATTGATATTTCTTACCCTTGTAAAAACTTTCTCAATCAGCATTTCTCTGTCCATTGCATCCATCAGGAAATCTTTGTCTTCGTTCAAGACATCTTGGGTAACTTCCTGTTGGAGTTTAATAACCTGTTTACCAATTTCAGTATAGTACTTTGAAACTAGAACTGCATATTCAGGATGTTGTGCCGACAGATCCAGCATCTTATTGGAATTGGTAGCAATCTTTCCTAAATACTGATACAGATAGATTAATTTCTTGCTTTGTGTAAGCGCTGAATTGACATTTTTAAGCTGCTGATAGATGTATTCCTGAATCGCAATAATTTGAGTTGTCTTGTTGTTGATTTCGTCATACAGCTCCTTTTGTTTTTCATAGGAATCCAAAAAAGCCTGCTCACTTGCCAGTCGAACACCGTGATTAAGCGTGATTTGTGATAACAGTTTATCATTGATAACAATCTGCTGGCTTTTTACTAAAATACTAGATAACGCAACGACTCCAAGTATTAATATTTTTTTCATTTTAAAAAGATTTGATGTTATTCATTATACTTTCCACAACTTGTTTATCTCTGTTGACATAGTACTGGAATGCTCTTTTGTTACGTAAGACCTTTGCTTTGATGTCCCTTATCTTTAAAAGCATATGGGTAGAGTTTCTACTTATTGCTTTGACTTCATCCAATGCATAATCCAGCAAAATTTTTCGTTCCGATTTTTCCATTTGGTTGATTGCTCCATATGAAAGGATGATTCCTGCCACTAAACGAGTGACCATCTGGAGGTCATCCACAAACTGTACTTGCGATGGCAGAACAGTTATGATTGAATATGGTGCAGTAATGATTTCATTAATAATAGTGGTCTGATTATCCGTAATCTTCGTTATCTCTCTGCTCATAGCGATTCCTGTTGGTATTGCCTGAACAGCAAATGATACAATTCGTAACCTGTCCTGTACTTTTGTAATTTTCTCCTTGAAATCTTTCCATTGTGATTGATTAACTGTTTCCACAGTAGCATTTACAGTCTGCTTCTGTCTCATTTCTTTTTGTCGGTCGTGTTCTTTCATCGCTGCATTGATCTCCAAATCCATCATTGGAAAAGAAACATTTTCCTGTTGCCACGCAGGTGTAGAACCACCGCTTGAAGAAGTGATTAAGATGTAAATAGGAATGGTCAGGATTAGAAAAATCTTTTTCATTTTTTGACTTTTAAAAATTTCTCTTGTACTTATTCATTATGTTCTCCACAATGCCTTTATCGGTATTGATGTATCCAGCAAAAGGATTGATTGAATTCCAGAATCCCAATCGATTGGCTTTTTCCAGTCTTAGCTTTATTGCCAAAAGCCATAGTTTCAGATTTTTTACATTTCCTGAGATATTATGCAGGATTTTATATCGATCTCCTGCAGTAGCCAGATTCAGTTCTCCAGATGCCAGAATATCCGTAATATCGGTGACTATTTTCAGACTTTGCTCATAGGTTTTTTGTGAAGCTTTAGTTCCAAATATGGCATACTGGGGATGCTGGGAAGCTAATTGGACAACCTGAGCTGAATAATCATAGCATTTGTTCAGCTCAGTATAAATCTGCTGTACCTGAATGCCGTTTTGTAGTGTTCCGGAAACTTCTTTCAGTCCTTTTAATATTTTATTCTGAATATCATTGGCTGCTACCATCTGGGTTCCGACCCAGGTTTGTGCATCCTTTAATTTTGAAGTTTCTTCAATGACTTCGTTCTGCTTGGCTTTCAGATTTTCTGAATACAGAATCATTGCAGCCGTTACCGTAGGATCGATGTAGGTATTCTGAGCAGATAAAAAACTACCGAATCCTAGAAATAGGAGACTAAATTTTTTCATACTGATAATTTTTAGTGATTAATTCTGAAAAACTGATTTGATGATCTTCGAGCTCCTGTGAAATGACTTTGAAAATATTTTTCCCTTTGTTTTCATTTTTCATCCTGCGGTAATAGGAAACAATCTTTTGGTCTAAGGGATTTTGATACAGATTGACCAGCGAAACAAGATTTTCAAGGCTGTCTCCAAATACTTTTAAATCATAGACCATCTTCATAAGTGCTTCATCATAGCTTCCGTACTTAAGCACATAATACTCTACTGCTGATTTTTCGGGCTTCTCTGTCGTATAGGTTAAGTACTGCTCTATTGAAACTTCGTTACCATAGACTTCTCCTTTAGAACCTCGCTTCAGATAGAACTCCTTGAACCTGCTTCGTCCGAATTTATTATTAAGGTTGTTGATCGTGAATATTTTGTTCTGCTCGACTTTATTCAATGAAAGTAATGCCGCTATCCTATCGAAATTGTCCTTAAATTTGGTTTGATCAAGAAGAATGAAAGTGTCCGAATTGTTAATAATGGAGTCTTTTACAACTACATTTCCAATAATATCGTCCAGCTCCTGTGTTACCACCACTGCTTCTCCCCAAAATTTTCTAACCGTTTTGTAGAGATACAAAATATATCCACCCATCAATTTACTTGCAATGGCTTTCCACGCTTCTTCAATGATCAGAGCTTTTCTACGGTCTTTTCTAAGCCTCATTTTCTGAATGAACGTATCCATAATAATCAGAGTCACAATGGGAAAAAGCTTGGGATTATCCTTTACGTTGTCAATCTCAAAAACGATAAATGACTCATCAAACAAAGTGTTATCAGCAGATTCGTTGAGCGTTGTTCCATATCGCCCACCTTTGTAAAAATCCCTCAGAACAAATAGAAAAGTTCTTAGGTTAAATTCTCTTTCTGTGATACTGTGTTTCTTATTATTCAGATAAAGAGGAAGAAATTTGTCGCAATAATCATAGAAACCATTGAAGGAAAGTTCTTTTGCATCTAACTTCTCTTCGAATTCTTTAATCTTTTTAATGATGGCTTTTCTAAATGATTCGTTCCAGTTTTCTTCTGTTTTGTCTTTTTTGATGATCTCATTAGATTTTATGAGAATCAATTGGGTTTCATTATAAATCCTTCTCCTCTCTTCATCCCCCAGCGTTTCATAAGCCTCGTAAACAGTATAGAATTTTTCATTGTCATAATCTGGATTATTGATATTCTTGTCAGGATGATAGAACTTCAATAGTTTCCTTCCGGCTTCCTTGATTTCTTCAGAACTTGCATTGAAAGCAATTCCTAAAACATCGTAGTAAGTACGCTGTTCGTTAACTTCATTCTCATATTGAGCATAAATATCTTCTTCGTGAATGTTGTATTTATTCAAGTAAAGAATTAATTCTTCTGAAGTTTTATTCTCATACCATTCGGTTCCCGAATTGAAATACTGATGATAATAGGACATCAGCACATTGTCCAATATTGATTTCTGCGCAGATGACATTGAAGCGTCCGGACCTTGCCAGATAAGGAAGATCAGATTGGTCAAAAATTCTATTTTTTCAATATTGAATTCTTTCTTATCCATTAGGAAAGGATTCATTGTGATTGGTTTTTCTTCAGTATACTGAATGTATCTTCCACCTTTGTATTTACAAGTTCCTGAATAAGAATCTCCGGTATCTACGATGACAACATCATAGTTATAGGTGAGATATTGTTCAATGATATTATTCATTAAGAAACTCTTGCCTGAACCACTTGGTCCGAGAACGAACTTGTTTCGATTGTTAATTCTGCCAATTTTCATAGGCAGGTCAGCAGGGTCAACTTTTAATGGAACACCCTGTCTGTCTGTAAACCTCAAATAGAAATTGGATTCTTCATTCACGGGGTAACTCTCTTTAAAAAAAAAAACACAAGGCCGCTTCGCTTGTCGTCATAAATAGATCGTACTCCCTAAGTTCCGTAGCATTCCCTGGAATGGCTGACCGGAAGAGCTCCAGTTGATTGTAGGCATTCTTGGAAACGATAATCCCTTTAGTGAATAACTTGTTTTCAATCAGGGATTGTATCCCCTCCATTTTTTCAAGAGAGTCGGTCGAAAATAATAATGAAAAATGAGCATTGACCACCAATTGACCATCAGTAGCGATATTATGGAGAAGTGTTTGAATTTCTTCTGCTATAATGGCATTGGACGGAGAATTATTGGCTGCACCTTCGTGCTTTTTCTTTTTCTTGTCAAGTTCTCTCTGCTGTTGTGCCTGAAGAGGAATAGTAATAACCTGATTGTAAATGATGGTTTCATAGCCTTCCAATTCATTGATGAATGTAAAATTATCAACAGCAGTTTCTGATGCTGCACCATTTCCGCCAAGAATTGAATAGGGATCTATTTCAGAAGGCAGATCAATATTTTCAACATCGACATATGAAATACTCTTGACAAAACGATTTCCTATCTGCAGATATTCATTGGTGCTTTTGATATTGTCAAAGCTCGGTACATCTGAAAACTTCATCGACAATACACCGGAGATGTAATGTTCAAAATCCTTTTCAAATAAAAATTGTGGTTCGCAATCATTCTGTTTTAAAAGCATAAATACCTTTTGGCATTTATCACGAAGCTCTTTATAACCCTTGTCAGAGAAATGGTAGTGCTTCATTTTCTTTTTCAACTTATCGTCCACAATATCTGTGAAAAGAAGTACAGTCTCAATGGTTTTAAAAAGCCTGCCATCAAAATGCTCTGAATATTTTTGCTGGAGAAATTGATTGGATTCTTCAGCTTCGTATTTCTTTTTTGAGAAAATATCAAGCTTTTGAACAATTCTACCTTCACCAATAATAGACACTACTTGATTCAAAACCGTATGAAAATTCAGATATTGATCTGGATCTGCAGAATATTGTTCAACGGCATTTTTTATTCTAATTCCGATAATAGGATTTCCGTATTGTCCAAATAAAACATCAAAGTCCCACCCGAAATCTTTTCCGTAATCAAATCCGATAAAAGGAATATCAAATGTTAGTTTCTTTATTTTGGACATAACCTAAAAGTGTTTTATTGTTTATTTTTTTTGGGAAAATCAAAACTTGATTGAAGTTTTTGGTCTTAGCGTACAAACCGTACTTATCCTGTCTTTTGAATATGAAATAGACGCCTCCTCCTGTAACTGCGAGTCCCAAAAGAGAACCCAGTAATCCGAATTTGGATAATATGAGTGCTGCGATGACACCAACTCCAATAACTCCTACTGCGTAAAAGATGTATTTGCCTTTGAGTCCGAAGAATACAAGGGGTTTTTTAAGCCCCTTGTAGAGATAGAAGCCCATATTAAGCAAAGAATGCTGTTACGAATTCCGGAACTACCAATAAGAAGATCATTGCACCTCCGTAGCCCAAAATTTCCTTATTTACATCCTGGTCACCATTCGTCCATTTGTTGTACACTCTCAGCCCGCCGATGAAACCGACCAATCCTCCGACTGCTTTGAGGATAAGCTTGATCGGATCCCAATAGTCTTTGATGTCATTGGCTGCATTAGAGATTGCCGTCGCACCACCCTGTGCAAATGCAGGGCTTACAGCAAGGAGAATTACGCAAGCAGTCAATAACTTTTTAAACAGCTTGTAATGTTTCGATTTGTAGTTCATAATGATTAAGGATTTATGTTTAGAATTGTGTTTATTTTGCTTAGAATTAGGCATAAGGGGGGGGGGGTGCTATCCGCCTTTTATGGGCGGATCATTTTAGTTTTGAAAAGTGTGGATTAACCTCTTAGATCATTGATTGATAGACCTTATGTCCATCTTGGTTTAGAATAACCTGAACACTGGTTTCGGCGAGATTTAGAAAGTCTTTAAACTGTTTATGTAAGGCGTCGAGGTTTGGGGATGGAATCTCTTTTTTTTCTTGCTCTTGAACAATGTCTTCCTGTTGGGAATCAAGTGAAACAGTTTCCTTTTGTTCTTTTTCATTTGGCTTTTCGTTTATTTCGGGAACGTTATAAAAATCATCAATATCTTGCTCAGACTCGAACTTCTTTCGAAAGTGATCAAGATCACGGTTTTCATCTTGTTGCTCTTCCTGATTAGCCGGGAATAGCTCTTTCTTGTTAAAAGAATTGGGAGTATTGATATTTTCTACATCATCGATCTCTATTTTCTGTACTTTACTTTTGTTATCTTCTGAAAATTCTGTTAGAGAATACTCTTCAGTTTCATCTGGTTTTTTTGAACTGTCTTTTTTCAAAAAAAGATCATACACTACATTGCCTGCATAATAAAGCAGATAAATGGCTATGATAGAGGTAATTATTTTAATCATATTTTGTAATGAGTTTATAGTGATCCGTTATAATGTAATTTCAAGGCATTTGTTAATGTGGTCAATTAATTCGTTGAATGATTTCTCTACAGCATATCTCTGATGATTCGTTAATTTCCTGGTATCAAGAATTTGTAGACAATTTCTTTTAAATACAGGATTCTTCAATAGCAGTCCATACCTGCTGATTTCGGCATCCATTCCTTCCTGATTTAGGTATTTGTAGCCTTTATCATATTTCGACCGAATAAATACTCTTTCTGCCTGACTTTCCAACAGTCCCAAAAAATTGATAAAGACCAAAGTTGATTTGGCAGAGACATTGGAATATTCAAAAGGAATGACAATGAAATCGCTGTAAATGAGAAGGTCGCTGTATTTGACATCCAATGTTCCTGCAAGGTCGAATATGTTTATCTCTTCACTTTCTTTCAATTCGATCAAAGTTTCAAAATCCGAGAAAGGCTGTTCGTTTTCTTCATCGATGATCTCGACATCATATAGTTTTGGAATATCCAGCAATTCATCTTCTTTCCATTTATGATAAAATGACTTCTGAAAATCGAAATCGAATACATTAACCTTTCTCTTGGAATTAACAGAAATATAATTGGCAAAAGCAATGGCAAGTGTTGTTTTACCGGTTCCCCCTTTCTGTGTGGCAAAAGTGATTATCATAATTTTCTATATCTTTTAAATAATTGGAAGCTGCATTTTACTTATCTATTTCTTTTTTTTCTTCGTTTTTTAAGTTCATTTTCAGCAGGGTCTCTTGCAGTCCCAGTACTTTTCATTAATTCAAAAAGCATTTCATTGACCGCTTTTTTCAATTCATTCCCTTCTTTATTTTCGCTTTGCTGCGCCGTTCGCAATTGAGGGTTTAGGAATTCCTGATATTTCTTTTCCCCAATCATTGGTTCCAATTCTCCGATGTAATGAAGTCTTGAATGAACGATGTAATATTTTCCATCCTCTGATTTGATGATATTAACATCTTCTTTATTTTGGCTTTTCAGGTATTCTTTTACATCATCCCTTATAGCTCCAAATGTCTCCTTACTTTTCAGCTTTTTATTTTCAAAAAGCATAAAATCTTTTACTTCATTTTCCGGAAGTCTTGTATTTAAAAATACTTGGAGTAATGTTTTAACTCCATTGTTTGGAACATTATAATCCTTCAGACTTTCAAAGAGTTTTTTATCCATTTTATCTGAGGTGAATTCAAATAATCCGTTCATTTTTATTATTTCACTTCCTTTATAAACTGAGCCTGTCTTGTGGTCAATGACCGTATAACCAAAAGGTTGAAACTCATCTTTATAGTGGAAAATCAAGTCAATCCCAAAGACATCTTTCAGCTTTTTCTGAAGTTCACTTTCGAATTCGATTATTGGTGTCCAATCATCTTTTTGCTTCTCTTCCGGAAGCATTGCTTCTTGCCTTCTAAAATCCTCAACTTTGAAAACCTTATTGGAGTAAATATCTTTATACTTTGAAAAAATGGCTTTCAGTTGTTTTGTCCTTTTCTCATTTTTTCTACTATCAAAAACAATTTGGTCTCCTGATAATGTTCGCTGGATTACTCCGTTTTTTAAAATGCTCAAAGATTTTGCATCATTTATGTTTTTGCCCAGTTTATAGTCATTTCTGTTAAGTAAAGTTTCAAACTGATGGAAAGAACTCATTTTATAGTCCAACAGCTTGTTCAATACTTCCTCCGATTTGATTCCGTAAAGTTTTTCTAAAGTAAAAGCCAAAGCTTTTTGAGCCTTCAGCTTTTCATAGCTGTCATTGATCTTTTTACCTGTCTGCTTATCCAAACGGGTCGTAACAATATGGATGTGATTATTCTCAGTATCATTGTGGAAAACCGTAACAAATGGTTGTTTCCCGTATCCCATTTCATCCATAAAGTCTTCAGCAATCTTGGCAAGTTCTTCTTTGGTATGTTCCCTGAACTTTGTTGAGATCGTTGCGTGAAACTGTGGCTTCAGAACTTTCTTGTTTCCTACTGAAATAGCTTTTAAATAATCTCTTACTTGCTGTTTATCACTGTTTTCATTGATAAAAGAAGGAAAGTTTTTCATCATCATTAGTTCTCCCTTTCCCTTGTCTATTTTTTTATCATTGTAATTGACTCCTGGAAAATCGGAACCTGCCGGATCCATTATCTTGACGATCATTTGGATATCAAAGAATAAATTTTTTCAAATATTTTGTTTTGCTCTTTTTTAAGAATTATTATCTCTGAAAGCCTTTCATTAAAAACTTTTAAATCCTCAGAATTGATGAATTTTTGTGTATTTACAATCTTTGCAATCTGATTGATGTTGGTTTCGATTTTAACAAAAACATTGTCCTGTTTCTCTATGAATTCCAGAACTTTTCTTCTTTCGTCATCCAAAATCCTTTTTTCTACGGAATTGATGATTAAACTCGTAAGAGAGATTTTTCTTTTGTCACATATTTTTTTCCATTCTTGTTTTTTCTGATTACTGATTCTAAAAATGATAGTCTTATTTTCGGTTTCATTTGGACTCATTTGAAATAGTAAATAGATTTATTCAGGTGTTTCTAAATGGGAATAAAAATAACAGCAGCAATAGCTAAAGCGCATACAAAAACAGAATTCAATACTTGCCATTTTTTCATTTGTCTAATGCTTGCTTTCTCAAGGATAATCTGTTCTTTCTTAGCCGAAATTCCATAGATACAATCTTTATCAAATCCCGTGATTTTTAGATTAAGTATTTTTGCATTAAAATCTTGAACTTCATAGCTTCTGCCAACTTCTATTGAACTTTCAATTAATGGTTTCCCAGGATTAGCTATTATGGTTTTGCAGGAGGTCAATGAGATGCATAACAACAGAATTAAAAATATTTGGTAATTTTTCATTGATTTATTTTCTAAGTTCAATTGAATTCGCTGTGCATTAAAGTGCTTCCCAATTTGCCACACCATTTACACTCTTTAGAACATAGGTTCCTACAGGTGGTGGTTGAGGAATTACTTCAGTTGCAAAAACAAATGATCCATCAGATTTAGCTACTACTCTTTTCGTATATGAAGAATCATTATCTGCATTGGGCATTTGTGAAGGCGTGACACTTAATTTTCCATTGATGTTGAGCCATCTTTCAGAAAAATCCCCCGAAATCAACGCGAATTTGTAATCCGTATAATTATTCGTAATACTATCCCAAAAGTTGGTTGAACTTGTTGTGACGGGGGTTGAATGTATGGCTAATTTATTACTGACACTTCTATTTCCAGAAGCTGGGCTACCTGCTCCAACACCAATAAATACATTGTTAGAGCCGGTTCGGTTTCCTGTCCCTGACAAATACCCTATCGATATATTATCATTTCCTGAAGTGATATATGACATTGCTCCTGCTCCGATTCCAATATTTCTGTTTCCTGAAATTGTTCCGTTTGCAATGCCATTCAGTGCTGAAACACCTGCTCCATAATTCAACTTCCCAGTAATCTCTCCCTGAGACATTGCATAAAAACTGGCAGAATTTCCTTTTCCTGAAGTTATCTTGGAATCTGTTGCAACGATGGAATTGTAATCTCCAGTAATTGGGCTTCTTGAATTTCCAACTATGTAGTTTTCTTTACTATCAAAATCAAGATGGAGGTTACTTTTGACAACAAGTTCTACTGTTGAAGAGTTTCCTCTAAGGGCAACATCTTTTAAAGGGTCTTCCTGAACAAAAGGCATCCATACTGTGCCATCGAAATAATACAAACCTGATTTGGTAATATGGAGTACCTGACCGATTAAGTTAGTTGAAGGCGCTGTCACAAATACAATTGTTCCCTTTTTCGCAGTTGAATAAGTTTTTGCTGCCAATTGTTCTCCAGTAATACGTGGTGGAATAATTCCATCATAATGAGTGGTATCGTTAGGTTTTCCTACTACTTCTAAAGTCGCTTCCGGTGTTTGGGTATTGATTCCGACTTGAGCCTGAACTGTTATACCAACTAAGAACAGAAAAGAGTAAATTAGTGCTTTCATTGTAATATTGTTTTTAACTAAAATTCATTTGCTTTTTAGAATCGCCTTCTTTGATCATTTTCATACGTACTGTAATTTTGAAAATTCTATTGTAGATATGGCTTCTTCCAGTTAGAATATCCCTGCACTTCACCATAAGTATAATAAGATGTCGATATCAAGTTTAAAGACGTTTGAGGAATTTGTATAGAATAATTTTCAAGTAATGCTGGAAAATACTGAGTTGAATTTTCTGTATGTAACAGAACAATTTGATTTGGAATATAACCTATATCACTGTAAATATCTCCAATATTCATAAAAGCATTTCCTATTACAGGTTCAGAATCATTTGATCTATATATCTGAAAATGTACATTAACAATACCTTCAATTTTTTTGAAAGATACATTTCCTTTCAAGCCACCAAAGTTTTTCGTTCCAAGGATGTAGTATTTTGAAGAGGTTAAATAACCATTGGTATTTCCCCACTGATTACTCGGAGTTGACCAAGTTGATGTTGCAGTAAGACCTGCAGTACTGGTTGGATCAAATGTCAACAAAATGTTATATTCGATAGGATCTTTTTCCTTAGAAAATAATTGCCAAAGGTCGCCATCAAAATAGTACAGTCCAGGATCTGTAATATGCGTAACTTGACCAACAAAATTAGTTGCAGGTGCTGTCACAAAAACAATAGTTCCTTTTTTCGTAGAAGAATATGTTTTGGATGCCAACTGATTTCCTGTAATACGTGGAGGCATTATTCCGTCATAATGATTAGAATCACTTGGTTTTCCTACAACATCCAAAGTAACTTCTGGTATTTGAGTATTGATTCCGACTTGCCCTCGAATATTTATCACAGTAAATAGCAGAAAAAAATAAAAAGGTATTCTCATTTTTCTTTTTTTGTTAATATTTCTTCTGCAAAGTTGGAACTTCAAAACATTGAAAACAATAGTGTTAAAGGTCGCTGGGCTAAATAAGATGAATCTGGATGATTCTGGAATCTCTGGAGATTAAAAAAGAATAATCTGGATTAATCTGGAATCTTAAACCTAATTTCACAGAAAACAAAAAAACAAGTTCCGCAGTTTTTTCCCCTTTTTGAAGAAAAGGCAAGAGAGTCTTTGGATGTAAAACTTGTAAAAGTTTGTATATACAAAGACACATCTTGCTGTATAAGGAATTTACTTTTTTCAGAGCTCCAAAAAACAAACTATTAGTCTAATTATCAACTTCTTGTACTAAAATTGCTTTTGAAATAAAAAAGATTAGAAAGAAACTATTTTGAGAATGTACAATTTCTGTACATTATTAATGAATTGTGGGTAATAATTTGTACACTTTTAAGAATTGAGTGTATAAAATTTAAACACCCCTTTTATTTGAGTGTGCAAATTTTATACAGGTAGCAAAATAAATAGAAGAACATTATAAGTACGCAAGAAATTAAATTACCTTTCGTAAACTTACTTGAAAGAAGAATAAAAAACGAAAATAGTCGGGAATTTTTCTTATCGAACAATAAAAATAAGCATCCTATAATTACTGTAACGCCTAATTATTGATTGTAAAAAGTTTAAAAATAAATTATTTTTAGATTTCACCGGTAATTCAAATTTAAAAAATTCGCAAATTTTTGCGTATATTTGGGTAGTTACCATACTCAAATTTATAATCATTATGAACTTAATAATTGTCGATAACAGCACTAAACAATTCGACTATTTTATGCACGCCTCTTTGGATATTCAAAACCACATTATTGCAAACATCTTAAAAATTAACAAAAAGAATAATACTTGTCTAACTGTAATTACAGAGACAGAAACAAATTATTATGAAGATCTAGGATATATTATTAATCAAGGACTTTATGATAATTTAGTCTTTGAGTACAACTCGAATTTGGTAGAGGGAGAAAAGGAATTGATTAGATGGATAAACAAATAAAAATATATGCATAAAACTACAGAAAACACATCCACAGTAATTGATTTAGTTAATAAGACTAGAATAATAAATACAGACTTAGGTTTGTATGTTGAACACTTTTTAAACGATGACTTTAATTACTCGGTTAGATTAAACAATAATTATGGAATAAAAATATCACGTACTTTGGTACAAGACGTTAGTGTAATGCCCAGCATTTTGTCTGAATCTGATGTAATCAAAATTTCTGAAAGCGCGTGGAAGCTCTGTTAATAACTTATTTAATGATAAGCAAACACAGAATATTTGACTTTTAGATTTTCATTTTAAAACTAATAACATCTTCTAATGAAAGCAGGCAATATTAAAGGAGCTTTACTAGAGTACATTGTTCGACAGCTATTGAAAAATTGTGGATTCACCAATGTGCAAGCCCAAGAATTTTTTTCTTTTGAAAGAGGAGGGCTATTTTTTATAAATGGCAAAGGAGCTGCACACGATGCCGATATCATAATGAATCCTCCAATTCAGATGCCCTTTGCCTATCCAACTCAATTACTCTTTGAGTGCAAAGCTTACGGATCAGTTACAAGTCTAACAATTGTAAGGAATGCTGCTGGCTTAAGAAATGATTTGAATGATTTTGAAATTGTAACAAGAGAAAGTATCTTAGAAAGGCAAAATAATAGAAGAGCTTCTTACGCAATAGATACCAGAACCCGTTTTTTGTATCAGGTAGGCGTTGCGTCAGTGAATGACTTTAGTAAACCTGCTGTAGAATTCGCATCAAATAACAAAATACCTTTGTTATCTCTAAGCTGGTTTTTAGGTCCACATACAATAGATAATTTTAATGGAATTACTCAAAGGCTTATTGACAGTTTCAATCAAGATGATATTCAAAACTTGTATAACTTTTTAAAAGATAGAGATGGTGATTTATCGAATTTTAATTACCGACGAGCATATAACTTTTTGAGTGATGATAACATCATTGGGGATATTGTTACTTTTTCTAACACAGTTTTGAGATATTCTTATGTAGGATTATTGGAAACTGGTGATATGGTTTTTTTATTCTCACGAACGAGAACCGAAGACAACATTTTAAATAGGCAGAATAATTACGGAATCTTTTACACTTTAAAAGCAGAAATACATTGGACAGAAGATAATCCTAACATCTGGACACTAACTGTTTACAACCCACAAAATCGGACTCAATCGACAGATTTTGAATTTTATGTACCAAAACGAATCTTTAGCCACTGGAAATCCTTTAATCTAAACAAGTCAGTAGCACTTGGCATAAAACAGGATTTTTTCTCCAAGATTTTTGTATTTAATCAAAGAAACAATCCTGAAGCTCCTTTCACCATCATTAACATTGATAAAGAATGGTTGGAGCGTTCAAGACTACGGTTGGCTGAAGAAGAATAAAATAATTCCGCTTTAAAATTTAATGATGGTTTCATATAAACATCCACTAAAATTATTTATCTATAAACTCTTTTCAAAATCATTGGTAAGTTTTGACCTGAGATATTTTTAAAATGGTTGCTCTATATTTCGCAAAAATGTATTTTCGACCAAAGAGAAGAAATGCATTTTTGCGAATCTTTTATAAAAAAAGCCAATTGGAAAATACTTCCAATTGGCTTTATAATCACTAACTAAATTTTAGTCTGCAATAATCTTTGAAGATTTTTAGATTTTCTGAAATTAATCAACTTTTTAAATTCCGGAGTTTTTGAAAATTCCTGAAGAGACCTAATAGTATCTATGTCTTTTTCGGAAATACTTGAGATTTTAATGCAGACAGTTCCTATATCTCCAAAACAATTTCCTGCTCCGAAAATAAGAGAATAGTAAGTTTCTTTGGAAATAGGGCGTTTAAAATGTGGTAAATTAGAAAATCCCTCCTTTTCTTCATTCATATATCGTAAATCTTCATCAAACATCTCTTGCGAAAAGAATAGACCATACTCTATTCCATTGTAAGTTTCATATTTTAGGTTGTATTTTTCTTTAAGAAGTTCATTAATCTCTTTAGCATTTTCTGGTTTTTTCAGATATATTATTGAATATGTTCCCATTGTAATAATTTTTAAGTTAAAAAAATACGATTGCCTGTACATCGTGAGGTTCTTTGTGATTAATGTTCACTTGGTAGGAGTAAAACATTATCTTCTTTCCAGATTGTAAACTCATTAAAGAAGAAATCAGAAAACTCAATATCTTGTGTAGCCAGAACATTATCATTTCCGTCAGTCGCAGAAAGGTTGAATCTATTCTCTTCAATTCTTTCGATTTTCCAGACTTGGAATTCTTCTTTTTGAAATTTTTCTGAAAATTGGTAGGATGCGATGCAGTCAAGAAACCAGAAACAAGATTCTTCCCGAGCTATAGTTATGACACCATCTGTTAATAACAGTTTTCCTATATAGGAGTAATAAGATTCTGTTCCCATAAAATTGTCATAAAAATCATTGGCTGAAATGTTTGGATTTTTCATAATTGAAATTTTAAAAATGTTTGTATTTTGTTTTATTTTTTGGAAAAGTCACAGATTGCTGTGCTTTAATTTTTTCTGACTATTGAGTTGTTTTTCATTGCTTTTTGACGATAGAAATCCAGTTTCAGTCAAAACCGAAATGGAAGAATGAAATGAAGGCTTCGAAATCTTTTTGTCCGAAGGATTTAGGAGTGTCTGAACAAATTATTGAAGCGAAGTGGAAAGATTTTTTTAGAAACCCAAAAAGATTTTTTTGAGCAGAAACAGGATTTATATTTTTGCAAACTGAAAACAACCTATGTAGTCAGAAAAAAAGCATAAGAATTAGAACCTTTTTTCAATTGTAAAACAGGAAATAGAAATCAATAATCGTATATTTGAATATCAAACAAACACATTATTAAAGAGGGTTTATGAAAAAACTAATTACTTTATCAGTACTTTCAATTGCAATATCAGGATTTGGCCAAACAAACTGTGAAGCTATAAAAAAAGAAAACGAAGCTTTGCAATCAACCAATAAAGTTTTGACTTCTGAAAACGATTATCTAAAAAAAGTGCTTGACATCAATAAGCCAATTCTCGAAACAGAAACAGAAAATTCTTCTTATAGAATCACAAAAGTTACAGGTAATAGAGCTGGGAAAAACATTGAAATAAGTTTCATTATTGAGTCCAAGGATGAGAATAAAAAAATGACAATCGAAGATATTAGTATTGTAGATATTGAAGGTAATGAACACAAAATTGACTTGTATAAATCCAGCAAAACCTTTCCTGAATTGGCCAAAAATGTTCCTTTGAAACTAAATTTTTCATTTAAAGATATACAAGGTGAACCCTTATTTATCAAAATATTTAAATTCAAAACTACCTCACAGCCAGAGAGAAATACGTTTGAGAAAACTAAAACAAACTTAGAATTTAAAGATTTAAAAGTTGTTTGGAACTAAGATGACTGAACAAGATTTTTTGAATCTACTTGATTTTAATAATTCAAAAAAATAAAATACTCCGCAACTTTTTTTCAAAAACATCCAAAGTTCACGCACGGAGATGTTTTTGAAATGGGGTTGCTTCTTATTTTGCAAAAATGCGTTTCCGACCCCAAGGGAGGAATTGCATTTTTGCCGCCCGACTTTCATCGGACAGCAAAATCTACAATTTAATCGCTTGAGAATGGAAGTTCTTTAGATTAAGAAAAAAACCTCTGTTCTCAGTTAATCCATCACAGAACAAATTCCACAAAAGCGAACATCCCATTTGAGCCAAAGTTGAATTGATAAATAAATCTTGCTTTGCCAATGCTTCCGCGAGACTGCAACTTGGTGTATCATCTTCTGTTTCGGATTGTTTTAGCAGGTCTCCAAATTCCTCAGTAATAAATGGAAGATGACCTCTTGTTTCATATTTCTCGGATTTGGGTTGTCCTAAATTTCCTACAGTAGATAACAAGACCTGACCTGTATGTTTACCATTCCCAAAGTCAATCCAATACTTCGGTTGATTGCTAAAACTTTTGTAATCATCTTTCTCTTTTAAAATTTCTGCAACACCAAACCTTGCCTGTACATTATCTACGCAGGTCATCGTAATCGTTGCTTTAGCATCTACTGAAAATCTGCCGAAACTATCTTTTTCAAACTTTTGGGTTTCGGCTTTCCAATTGGTTCCTGCCCATCGATTGATACGGTTGATTAATGCAACGGATTTATACAATCCTCTTTCACATTCCGCAAACCGTTGTCTTCCTATATTGGCACTTGTGATAATATCATCGTCCCAAAGACGAACTTGTAATCCTGCGTGTCCTAATTCAATAAGACTGTGATTCATTTCCATTAAAGCGGTCAAGACTTTTGAACCTGTTCCCCCACCACCGATAAGATTAACTGAAATCGGATTCGTTGGACTAAGCAAAGAATTGTCCACAAAATGAACGGTTGGTTTTGTTGTAATCATCGCAATAAATTTTTAAGGGTTTTGTTGTTCTTTTTTAATATTTCATTGGGAAACGCTTCATTTGATTTGAGCAATTTCTTCCAAAGGTTTACTAAGTTCCCATCAATAGGATTATGACCTCCTACCAAATGGCTGAAATAAGAATTGAAAAAATAGCTCTCCCATTGTTCTATAAATTCCTCTACCGAAGTTGAATTTTGAATTTTTATATCGACATTTCCCATACAAACATCACCATCGTTATAAACATTGAAGAATGGAGCGTAATGTAATGTTGTGTTTTCTGTTGGTCTTTTATCGTTTGATAATGCAAAAACAGAAAGGTTTTCTTTATCCGCAATCCAAAGCATAGCAGGAACTTTTGCTTTTCCGCTGGGTATTTCCAGATTTTTCACAAAATACATTTGTCGTTCTTGTGCTTTGGTGTACCAAATCACTGAACCTTTTTGGCTTGGGTTAATATGCAAAATGTTATTGGCTAAGATTCCTTTAGACTTTAAAAAGGCTTTCTCGATTTCTTTATCAATGACTAAAGATTTTGCTAACGTTTTTGCTTCGTTTACAGTTAACGGATGTGCATTGATTGGATTTCCATTTCTGTCCATATCAAAGTGTTCAACATACATTTCATTTTTATATAAGGACTCGTAAAAAACCAATGCAGATTTTGGTTCGTACAGCATTCCTAAATATTTATTGGTATCAATTACATTATTCATTCTAATTTTTTAATAGGTTAACACTTGATGTAATTCTTCCATTAAAGTGAATAATCGATTTTCAAAATCAAAATCCGCTTTTGGAATTTCTGTTCCATTAATAGGTAGGTAAATAGTTGGCTCTTCAATGCTTCCGTATTCATTGAACTCCGCATTAATGCTATCTTCAATATTATTGTACAAACAGCCTTTGGTATTAGCTACAAATGAAATGTACATATCCATTGATATAGCTTTATTGGAATAATCGTCATCGTATGGGTTTTCTTCAGATGATGGTTTATTTCTGAAAATTGTTGTATTTGGATATTCTGAATAAAGAGCAAAAGCTTCGAAAGCAACTTTGTGGCAAATGATGTCAAATTCATTTTGGATTTTAAAACAATTCAAACGCTGTTCAAAAAAATCCAAATTTTTTAGATTGAATAATTTTTTTTCAATTTTGTCACCTATATTCTTGGACATTTTAAATTCTCGCCAATAATTCTGTGAATCCTCTCTTGCTTCCTCCTCTTCCTGTTCCATCCACTCTTCGTGCATTTCGTATATCCAATAGAGATAACTATCCTGTTGTCTGTAATACGGAACGTTGGCAATATGATAGAGATAGCTAAAAACAGAAAGTAGAAGTTGGGCATTCTTTTTATAATTTTTGTCGTGAAGCATTTTAAAAAGTGGCACAACTGGAATAAAATGTAGTGATGTATTAGTGCAGAACTGTTCTTCTTTTGCAAAATGAAACTTTTCGTTAGTTCGTATGAGTTTGAATTGATTCCAATCTGCATTAGCCTGTTTCATTTTCGTTTCAATATCCCATATTGCCAAAGCCAAATTATATGGAAAACCAAAGTCTTTGGTTTGCATTGGCTCTACTCCATACTGTTTGGAAAATTTAGAAAGGGACTTATAAAAGTCCCTTTCTGTGTTAAGTATTTTCTTGCTATCTTGAAAATGTGATACTTCTTCTTGTTTAGGAAGAAACTTACATCTTAGAAAACCATTGGAAGCATTGTTATTGGTACAGATTTCTGTCTGTCTTTCCGAATTTCGTTCAAGGTCTTTGGTTTTTGAAGCCAATGAGCGAACCTGCCCAATTGTTGATGTAACTTTTCTTGTTGTCTTTCTTCGGGCAACTTTATTTTTCCCGATATAATTTTTCTTTGTTGCATTCATTTTTATTTTGTTGTTGGTTGCTGAAAAAGGAGGACTGGCTTTAAATTAATTTGCTCTTAACAAGTAGCAATATTTATCTATCCCTTAGTCCCCATTACACTTTCAAATTTGTACTGTATAGTATCATCTTTAATCTGCGGTGCTGAAACTTTTGCAGTGGTTAATATTGGGTAAGTATTGGCGTAAAAATTCATCACAGCTTCTACACTCCATTTAGGTTCGGGGTCTGTAAGTTTTATTTCGTGTCCATTGTCTTTCAAAACAAAAACTCTTTCTAATAGTGTTGCAAGTAACATTTTTAAAATTTTTTAGGTTAGATAGTTTCAATTGGCACATTTTCGTCGCTAGCTTCGGTAAAAAGATTTGGGGCGAGATGTTTTGAGTATTCGTCTTGTTTACTGCGTATGATTTCTGCGAAGTCGGGATACTCAGAAGCTTTTGGAAGTGCTGTCCAAGCATCTTTATATTTCCCCTCCTTTTCAAGTTCTTCGGCTTTTTGCAATGCTTCTTTATACTTTTTCTCTTTAGCATCTTTTTCCTTTTTATCCTTGTCACTCTTTTCTTTTTCCATTGCCGATTTCTTTTTGACTTCTTCAAGTTGCTTCATAAAAGCCTCCATATCCACCATCAATCCCGAAGCGGTTTGCAATGGTGTCGTTATTTGTTCAAAAAAACCGTTATCAAGTTCCTCCGCCGTTCCACGAAGATTAAGAGGTGGAATTAATTTCCTTGCTTCGTCTCCACACCGCTCATTGTTGAGCAGTATGGAAAGAACAAAGCAATTTTCAGTCGTCGGACGAAGTGTGATTTGCAAATCTCCCGTTAAGTCCATTTTTGCGATATGTCTGAAAAAATTGGTCTGCATAATTGTTATGATTTGTGATTTTGATTCTTTAATTTATTTTATGAGTTCCACCAATGAAAATTGTTCTGTGAAAAATTCTTCACTTGTGTGTTTTCCGAATGCGTTGTAGATGGCATTTCCACTTCTAAAGACTTGCATTTGATGGTTGTGCAAATCGTGTTCGGGCTGTAAAAGTTGTTTCAAATCATCTTTTTCCAATACGACGAAAAATTGATTTTTCTCCGAAAGCCATTCTTCAATTTGAGGGTAGTTTTCTTTAGAGAATTTGAAAAACTCAACATTGACATCTTCATAGTTGAGCCATTTCAAATCGGAATCATTTTCAACAATTTTCACAACTTTCAATCTATTCTTTTGGATTTTTTTCCATTCTTCGGAGATATGTATAATTGCAAAATCACAGTCGTCCCATTCGCTCTTTGCTTTTATTAATAAATATTCGGTTGGTTTGATTGATTTTTTCATTTTTTTATTTGTTATAAAAAACTACCACTATCGAAAGTGGTAGTTTGTATTAATTATTAAGATTGTCCGAAAGCTATTTTCCTTCCTAAAAGGATTTTCATTATTTCATCTTTGTACTCATAGATATTGCCCTCAAACTGATAGTTATTTTCTTCCTCATTGTAGCTACAATCTTGAAAGTCACTTTGGTTTAAACAATAATCTTTCAAAATCTCATTTTCATAAAAGGTCTTGCCTAAAAGCATACATCCCGATTCCTCATAGCTTAACACGAATTCGACATCAAAATGATTTGCAATCGTCCACAACACCTCAATGTTTGGACTCCATCTTGTATCATAATGAAAAGAGCATTCTTCTGTTTCGTCTTTATAGATTTCAGAAAAATATCCGTACTCGCTTTGAATGAAATCGGGTAATTGACCTATTTTTCCTTTACTTTCATTATCTATCATTGTGCGAAACAAATCCGATACTTGATTCAAACTTGCTTGATTTCCTTTAAATGTTACCTTATTGTTGCATCTGTTAGCCATATTTTTCTAATTTTAGTTGTTTTCATAGATATAAGTTCCACTTGTTCTAAAAGGTTCTTTACCTTGTGTCAATCGAATTTCCGACTTGAAAATTTTGGAAATATTTCTTGCGTATCGTATTGCTGTGATTCTGTCGCAATTGGTTACATAATAGACTTCGATGTCCTCCCATTCTCTTTCATCTTTTTTCTGCTTTATCTGAAAATTAAATTGTGCTTCCATAATTTTGAGTAATTAAAATGGTAAATCGTCGTCTGTATCTTCTGCAAATGTTTTTTTGTCTTGTGCTTTTTCTGTCACAAAGTTTTGTACACCTTCTCGTTTTCCTCCTCCGTGAAACTTTATGTTTGAAGTATGGAAGTTTAATCCAGACCTTATCTCTCCATCCTTACCTATCCACGCATTTGAACTCGTTCTGCCTGATAGTTCTACCAAAGTCCCTTTAGTTAAAGATTTTGCGACATTAGGACTTTGCCAATATGCGCAATTATAATAAGTGGTCTGCTCCACCTTTTCTCCTTGTTTATTTTTGTAGCTGTCATTAATAGCTACTGAAAAATTAACTACTTGTTTGTCATTTTTTAAAATGCTGATTTCTGCGTTTTTGGTAACTCTACCGATAATTGTACTCATAATGTTTCGATTTATTTTGTTAAAATTTTGTTGATAATTCTTGATTGTTTTAATTTTAAATTCTGAGTGATTTGATTTGGTATCGAGGACACTCGGCTCTCTTTTTTATATTTAAGTTTTGAAAAACAGTATATTCTGTTGTTTTTCCATTTGTTTTTTCGTTGATGTCAAAGAACGTCTTGAGTTGAATTGATTCGTATAACTGAGGTTCCGGCTTTTTCTTTGCCGATGATTATAGGAAAGCATCAGGCACACAAAACCCGATTCACTTCCCGTAGTGGATTACAGTGTTGAATCGGGCTTGAAATCTTTTTGTCCGAAGGATTTAGGAGTGTCTGGAAAAATTATTGGAGCATAGTGGAAAGAATTTTTGTAGAAACCCAAAAAGATTTTTTTGAGTGAATGATGCTGTCCTACATTTGCAATAGTAAAAAGCACAAACCACAGTGATGAATTGGTTCAATGACGTTTTTGTCAACGGAAAACAAAGGAAAATCCATTAAAAAAATCCGTTTTTTACAGTCTCATTTTTCTAAAATGAAATTCAAGTCGTTTAATCATTTATGATTCTATAAAAATTTACAAATAGGCTTAAAAGTGCTTATAGAAAGGAATAAAAATTTATATTTGCGGACTTATTAAATATATAAACATACCTTATGAAAGAACTTATCGAAAAAATCAACGCAGAATTTGAGGCGTTCACTACAGAAGCAAACCAACAAGTTGAAAAAGGAAACAAAGCAGCCGGAACTAGAGCAAGAAAATCTGCTTTGGAACTGAGTAAATTATTTAAAGACTTTAGAAAAATCTCTGTTGAAGAATCTAAGAAATAATTGATAAAAAATAAATCCCAGCTTTTCAGTTGGGATTTGTTTTTACTACTTGGAATCTCCGGGTTTGTGCGTATGCGGCTTCAAATCCGGATGCTTCGGTTGGTTTGGTGGAGTTACCCGAGGTCTTCTATCGGGCGTTCCATCTTCTTTTTTAGGTTTTGGACCTGGCTTAATAGCCTTAACTGTTTCCATAAAAGTATTTTTTTTTGTTAAACAGTTTTAAAGGTCATCATTAATATTCTAATTGCATTACGGAAAACCGTATCGAAAATATTTCTTTTTTGATTAAACAATCTCTATTTTCGTTCGCAATACCATTTATTCAAATCTTCAAAACCGTTGTAAATCAAAGAACAGTCTTCCACATTCTTATATTGATTTTCGATTTTCGTTTTGACAGATTTTCCGTTGGAATCATTATCTAAAAACAATGAGATTTTATCATACTTCTTCAATTCGTTTTCAATTTTAAAAAGCATTGACGTAGAGTTGAGAATAAGATAATCTGTGCTTTGTTCTTTTTCCATATTTCTGTAAGTCAGGTAATCGAAAAAGCCTTCAAAGATTGCAATTTCATCAAAGTTGTTTTGAGTTTTTATCAATGTAACATCTTTCTTACCCAAACAGATTTTAGAATATTTGTTTCGTATTTCAAAACCACCAGAGTCGTTTAAAAAGCCTATTCCAAAATACTTTTTGCCATTCATTTTGTAATGAACCTCTTTGACCAAATCCTTTTGCTCATAAACTCTACGTGATGTTAAATACTGAACTAATGCAAAGTGCCTAATTTCACTCGTTTTTAAGATTTCGTATTCCACTTCTTGATTAGACTCCACTTTCTGAATATCATTCCGGAGAAAAAAGTCAAACTTTGCCAAGTATTTCAAAGCATCAGAAACAGAACATTGATTAATTTGCTGCACAATTGAAATCACATCATAACTTTTGCCGGTCCCGAAATCAAATGCCTTATTTTTTACAAAATCAACAGATAAACTTGGTGTCCTCTCCTCTCTGTCAATTGCAAAGTAAAAAGCTGTTCTTCGGTTTTCTTTGGATGGAAATAAGTTGAACGACTCCAAAACTGTTCTGATTCCTATTTTTTGTTTTATTTCTTCGCAATTCATTTTTTTTCTTTTTAAAGCAAATTTTTCATCTTCATTTTCCTTTTAGATAAAAAAAACCTTTTATCATCTTTTAATATACTTTTAGTAAATCGCTATATCGTCTTACCACAAAGGATTTCAAGTATTTTTCGAATGAGTGCAATTCCGAATTTAAAATGAGTACAATTCCGAAATCGAAATGAGCGCAATTCCGAGAAAACCCACATTTTGGAATGAGTGCAATTCCGAAATGCCTTTTTTAATTGCTTATAAATTCTCGCAGTTCTTCACGATTTTATGATTAGCTATCACTTTTAGTGGTATTTAATATTTTGGAATGAGCGCAATTCCGAAAACAATAACTGAAAATTTCATATTTTAAGATTTTTTTAACTTCAGCTACCGCAATTCCGAAATCAGAATGAGCGCAATTCCGAATTCACAGTATTATCGGATAACCATTGGGAATTAATTTTCCAGTTCTACTCTCCTGATATATTTCTATAACAAGCTTCTGAATTTCCTGTAAAAAGGCTATCCCCCGAAATGTGACAGACTGTATTTTTTTTAATCTGCAGATTTTAATGAACCTAGTAAAAGCTTTCTCTATTAATATTCGGGTTTGGGGAATATTTCTGTATTGATGAAAGAATTGATTCATTTCATTTTCCTGTAAGCCAAATCTTTTCCGGAAATAGCTTAATCTTTTAGTGATTTTAGGTGTTTTTTTTGAGTTTTCGGACATTAAAACATCTGAACTCATTTTGGTTTTGTAAGGAAATATAAAGATAGAATCCCCTTTGTACTGGTAGTTGAAAGACAAACTATTATATTTATCCAAGCTGATTCTTGCAAGTTTTAGAAACTTAAAACAGAAATCATTGGCTGTTTTATAGTTAAGTCCAAATTTTTTGTTCAATGTCGATAACTTTAGAACTGTTCCACTTTCAGGTATTTTTGAAAGCCAGATGGCAAAAATAATATGCTTATTGTTTCTTACACTGTAAACCAAATTATATAAAATGTAGTTGTATTCAGGAATGACTAACAGCTGCTTAAGCCAATAACTGCTGACTAAAAATGTAGTATAACCTCGTTTGTCATAACTGGGTGCAGAAATCAATCCACCGAAAGTTTTAATTTCTTTCCCTTTCGAGTTCAAAGATTTATACCAACCCATTTTGAATCGTGCAAGAAACTCATATGCATCAACGACCTGTTGTGTTGAACCACTTGGTGAAATTTTACTGTTTCTTATTCTAATGGAAGCAAAAATATTGTTATCCGTTTCAAACTCTTCATCAAAAAGCGATAGTTGCTTAGGTCGGTCTTCCGGACGAAACTGTTCATTGCTGATAATTGAAATAATATTGAAAATAACACGTAACGCATTAATTGGAATATCCGCAGCTTCGTTATCATCGAAAATAAAATCATCAACAAAACGATTTCCAACCCGTATTCTTTCCTGAACGATTTCATTCTTGATTTCAAATTTGTTACGGATTAATCGAAAATCCTTATCTGGATTAGCCATTCTATTGTTTAAGATATTTTATGATTTAATCTAACTATATTTCAAATTGACTGGCAGGACTAAATCAATTTAATTTTTTCACTTTTAAGCGTTTTCGAGCCATCAGCTAAGCTGTAATATTTAAAAATATTAACTTCTTCTCCTTTAAAAACTCTTTTGTCAGCTTTACCCAAATTGAAAATTCGCACTTTTTGGATGCCTTTATATTCTGCAAGCATACCATTGATACAAACCTTTTGTCCAGGTTTTAAATCGGATATTGTAACTTCTTTTTTACTCATTACTTTTTGAAATTTGATTTAATGATTATTAATTCTGAGTTAGGGGTGCTTTATATTTGGAATGTCTTTTAGTGAAATTGGATTGTCTACATTTGAATTATTCATATAAGGCAGTGCACTTTTTAGTGTTGCTTTCCAATTACTGATTGGACGATTAAATGCATTTTTCCATCCTTTATCTACCCAGCTTTTATATTTTTTTTCAATGGAAAAATCCAATTGAGATTCGTAGCTTTCCAATGCCTTTGCATAACTCATAAATTCCTGCAAAGAAGGGATTATGCTACTTTCATTGGCTACGTCTTCAATTATCGGAGAAATTTCTAAAGATGCCGCTTCTAGGAGATTTTCAGTGTCAGTGCCTTTTTTTTCTTCTTTTGTTTCCGGTTCAGTCTGAAAAGAATAGTCTAATAGCAAACGGTAGTAACAAGGAAGCCCATTGCTGGTCTGAAATTGTATTAATCCTCTATTTTTGAGCTTCTCTTTTGAAGATTTGATGGTAACTCTGGTCAAGCCCAACTCTTTTGCTAATTCTACATCAGAGGTTTTAAAATCATAGCGGTCCTTTTCATAACCAATTTTAAGCAGATACAAATACACAGCAATCTCAGTAGGACTTATTTTGGCAATCCGATTAAAGTCCCAAAACCGTTGTATTAATTCTAGGTAATACATCTCTTACTTCTGCGCAAAAAGCTTCAAAGCCTTTTCCTTATCAATGATGATTATATTGCCCTTTTGAATAATCGCCTTATCCAAAATTCCCGAAGATTTTATTTCAGAAGCTTTTGAAATTGAGCATCCAAGAATTTTAGCTAACCCTTTTAGCCCGTATTCGTATTTCTGTTCTGCTACCACATTCTTTAATATTTCTAAGAATTCTCCAACAGTCAAATCGCAGATTGGGGTTTTAAGATTAATCACTTTCATAGATTCTGGTTTTGATTAATGTTTTTGATTTTAGAAATCCAATTTCTTGCAGCTGATTTCCAGCATTTCATTGGATTACTATTTGTCAATCTCCAATCCTTAGATTGATACAATGAATAAAATTGGTACGCTTCTTCAGATACTACATCCCGTTCATTGAAATACATTTCAATCTCATAAAGCATCGGTATTGAAAAATTAATTTTTTCCTCTTGTAGGTTTTTTTCTTCCAAGCTTATTTCATTTTTGTTCTTATCTACAGTTTCAAAATCAATAATTTCAATCGAGCTTCCTTCGTAAGAATTGTAGCTCGGCGAATAATTAATAAATCCGGCATTATGTATCTCATTAATACATTTATGGTAGGTCGCAAAAGATTTAATTTTACTTAGCTTCATTAATTCTTCGCGACAGATACGAAAGGGATTTTGAAATTTGTTCGAACTCCACAATTGGAAAAGCGAAACATATAAGCTGATATGTGAAGGATACATCCGGCTGTCCTGAATAAAAGAGCCAAAGAAACTGATGATATTTTTAGATTGCTTCATAACTGTTGACTATCAATTAATGTTTGAAATCTTTCAATAGTTTCTCAATATCCTTGTAATTGTAATACAACGTCCCTCCAATTTTACTATAAGATAGTGTACCATTAATTCTTAGGTTTTGTAATGTGCCTGAAGAGATATTAAGCATCTTCTTGACCTCAGAGGTGCGAAGCCACAATTTTTGTTCTGTAGTATTACCTTGTAATAGTTCTTTGATAGCTTCCAGCAATTCAATTTTAAATTGCTGAAGATCCTCCTTGGTGATAATAGATATTGCCATTTGTCAATTATTTTGTTTGACAAAATTTCAAAATCACGCTTAATATCTTTCGGTAGTTTCTCGGTACTACCGAAAGATTCTCTTATACATCCTTTGAGTATGGAGTTTTAGATCAATGGTTAATGGTGATTAAACTGTTTTTTTTTGAAATTGTGAAAAAAACATACAATGCATTGCGATAAGCAACACTTTTATTAGATTATCATTCAATATTTATATAAATTTTTTATTTCTTGCCATTAAGACTATAGTTTTCACAACATTTTTAAGAATTATCTTGATCGAATTCAAATTAGCTTGAAAAACTTTTAACTACAGTCTTAATAGCAATCTCGTTGGTAATGTTGTGTATAAAGCTGCTTTATTAGTAAATCGCAAAGAAGATCTTTCGGTAGCTCATCGATACTACCGAAAGATTTACAATTACAATTCCTGTAAAACACTATTTTCATAGGTCAATCGTTAGAATTATAAACGATAATAGCTCTGAAGCGACAGACCGTCGATATTAAAACAGCTTAAGGTGTTATATGTTATTACTGGTAAAAATAGAATATGATCCTATTTGAAATTGGAGAATTTTGTGTAGAAACTAGTTCTCCTACAGGTCTAAGTCATCCAAATACTGATTAAAATTATGCTGAAGCAATGACAAAAATTTTGTTCTATCCGTTTTTCTTAACCGTATTTCACTGAATGTTTTGTGATAATTCCCTAGACCAATATTTAGTGAATTTTCTGCCCAGCGGAATATTTCCGCAAGATCTGAATGACCTCCATTAAAGCACTTCGTTTGATGAACTGCATACAACAACTCAATAAGGGCAACTTTCGGAGCCGTCCATTCCAGATTCTTAATATGGTTAATAGAGTTTTCTCTACTCTCTTTTGAATCAATTTTATTTGTTAAATATTGTTCTAAAAGATCATTTGCTATAATTTGGGATACAATATGGTCGTGAGATGTGGAAAATTCCTCATCATAACTGTACAGTTCCGGACTGAGCTTCAACTTAAAATCAAATTTGAACCGAACGAAATATTTTTTGTCAAGATATGTCGATTTACGACGATAATAACTGATGAAGTCCCTTTGCTCATTATAGAAATATAAAAGATTGGATCTCTCGTTTTCATAATACGATCTTAACGCTTGCGAATCTGCGTAGGGTTTTGAGGCTTCAATGGCTAAAACTTTGGAATAGTAGATATATACTGCTACGAACTGTGGTTTGGTGTTTTTAAAGAAATATATTTCATTACTCCAGTCCGGAAACTGATATTGGCGCAATAGGTCTTTCAATTGTCTTATAGAAGCGTCTGTTTCCATCAGAATTTCTTCTGTGCGAATCACAATATCATTCTCACTTCTGTTGATTTGATCTACTGCTGTTGAAAGATCTTTCCAAAGTTGATCAACTTTTTTTTTAAAATTTTGTCCGTTCATACGTTTTTCAATTTATTGTTAACGTAAAAATCGGGCTAAAAAATAAAAAAGTCAGGTCTTCTTTAATTCTTCCTGTCTCATTCTGATAAAATCTCTAGGCCTGATACTGTTGATCTCAAGAAAGTGTGCTGAGAAGATCTGCCTGTTCGCCATCCCGCATATTTTGGCGAGTGTTTCAATTTTATAACTAAGATATTTAGTATCCTCTACAAGCAAATTGGTGATATATCTGATTCTTAAAGCTTTAAGATATGTTGGAAATGTTACATCAAAGTGTACATTGAGTACATATGATAAATGGGTGCGGTTGCTTCCAATCATTTTGCCAACAATTTCAAGTGTTAAATTCGGCTGAAGAAATTGTTTTTCGTCTTCAAAAATCTTTAGATTTGTTTTGATGTCTTCGATAATTTCTGAACTGTATAAGTCTAAATTGTCTTCATCAGATGAAGCGGGTGGTATGACGTCGAAACTAATGGTTTCTTTTGAGCTATTTAATTTTTCAAGCACTTCCTGATACCTGGCATTCAATTCTTTTTCTCTTTTCCTGAACCTCCAAATTAAAAAAAACAATATTACCAGTCCCGCACCAATGAAAGAATATAAAATAACTTGATGACCTCTGATCATCTGCTTCTTCTCTTCTATTAAATTGTCTGTATCATACTCGCTATAAATTTTGTCCGTGAGCATCACAAAGTCAGCATTAATAATGGAGTCGGCCTTTAACAACTTTTCAGAGTAGTACATCTTCCGTTCAGAATTCCTATTTTTTTTAGCATCATCAATCAGATACAGATAAGTTGATCTGATCTCAGGGGTAATAAACCAAAATTTATTGACCAGCGAATCAACTTTATTAAAATATTTTAACGATTCAGCTCTGTTTCCCTTTGATCTATATAGTTTCCCTATATAAAAATAGACGCTCGTCAATGAAGCGTAATCCTGATTACTGCTTAGAATATCTTGAGACACTTTAAAGTGCTTCAATGCTTCATCTGCTCTTCCCTTTCTAAGTAACTGCACTCCCCTTCCTTTCTGGAAGTACCCAAACTCAATCACTTGCTCGCTGTTGTTATGAAGTTTTTCTAGCCCAATATTTATGAGGGAGTCTTCCTTATTATATAATTTTAGATTTCTATAACAAGTGCTTAAGCGATAAATACTGTTATAATAACCTGATTCATTATTGAACCTGATGTTCCTATCTAAACTCTCTTTGGCATTTTTTTCAAAAAAATCAGCTGTCTCTTCAAAATGTACGGCTGCATATTTATAGTATCCCAAATAGCTTTTGATCATTCCCAAATGATAGATGATCTTATTCTTAAGGTAACCATCTTTTGAATTTTTTGAATATTTGAATGCTATTAAATATTCTTTTAAAGCTTTTTTATATTGTCTTAGATTATAGTAATAAATAATTCCTTTTCCTGCGTAGGCTCTTGCGATCTGATCCTGGTCGTTTAATTTTGATGCAGAGGTAATGGCACTGTCAGCGTAAGATAATTTCCTGCCGGTTTCTTTGCTGTAGTAGATAGCTTCTTCGTAACCTCGGATCTGTTTTTTAAGGTTATGGTCATTTTTTGCTTTGTCAATGTACATTTTTACAAAAACCATTGCTCTTTCGTCATTCTCTGAGTATGAATCTATCAATCGGGAGATCTCCTTGTAAGATTGTTGCTGTATCTCTTGACCTTGTGTCATAAGCACAAACAAAGTAAACAACATTGGTAAAATTCTACTACAATAATACATTATGATAAGATATTTGCAAATTTAATGAAAAACTCGCAATTAAGAGCCCGTTCAATATTTCAAATGATAACAAAAAAACTGATTTTCAATACATTACAATCATTTTTTTTTGTTGGTAGAATTGATCAATAATTACATTGAATGTATCAATTGATGCAACAATAGTTTTTTTTAATTCCCTAACCCTCCTAATTTCGACATCAGAATTCTAATCAATATCAACAACCGGCCGGGATAACTTTTAAAACCATTATAAAAAAAATGAAAAAGTATATCTCACTTTTAAGTCTAACAGCTGCATTCTTAATGCAGTCTTGTGAAAGAACCGATTCTGTCTCTGAAATAACAGAACAGAAACAACAAAGCATTGAAATTCCAAACAATAAAGAATCTTCAAAGAATGCAGACGGATCCTCAGAAACAAATGGCTCCAATAATTTTAAGACGGGTGATGACGATGAGCCTAAAAAAGATAAGCAGCACTGGAGGATAGTGCAGGATACGATCTGATAAATATGACCTCTACTAAACTGAACAGTTTCAAAAAATGGAAAATCAGAAAGTGATCTTAAGCACCGGAAAGAAATGTACCGAAAGTGGAGAATGGGAGATTGAAGGAAGAATAAGCACTGTAGTTTACGTTTCAAAAGGCGAAGTAATGCCCACCTACTGCGGGAAAAACGTAAAATGGATTTTAGTTAGAAAAGGATAAAAACTAATATTATGAAAACTTTTAAAACAGGAATAATAGAATTCATCAGCTACTTTTTTATACTGCTGTTTTGTTATGCAGCAATGGGTAAACTAATGGATTTTGATGAATTTCAAACTCGGATTTCAGAATCTCCTTTGTTGAATAGGTTTTCGCAGTTCCTTCCCTACACCATAATCATTGCTGAGTTTTTCATTGCAGGATTATTATGCTATCGAAAAACAAGAAATATAGGACTGATTGGTAGTCTTATTTTGATGCTCGTCTTCACAGGATATATAGCTTTAATAATAAGTACAAGCGATAATCTTCCTTGTTCCTGTGGAGGAATTTTGGAGAAAATGAGCTGGCATCAGCATCTGTATTTTAATATAGGCTGTGTTATTCTTTCTGTTATTGCTTTAGGTTTAAATCTAAGATACAGCAGGCCTGCTGAGTGAGTATGTTACCGTAATTGTTTACGGATGTTTATGATTGGAATTTGTTATTAATGTTTAACCTTAAAATTAGACAGCTGAAAGCTGTTTAACAATCAAGATTTTTAAAATGAATTTATCAACAAAAATTTGTTTGGGAATATGTAGAATGGGATATTTTGGTACGACAAGATTTGTTAATCTATGGGTATAATTAATTTTTCAACCTACTCTTCGTACTTCTCAGACAGGTTTCTAAAGTTTTTAAGGTAATCTTTTTTGATGTATAAAAAGACCATAACAATGAAAATTAATCAATTTTTGAAAATCAACGCAGTAGCGATAGCTGCCATTATGTTTACAGGTGCTCTTATGTCGTTTAAAATCGTAGAAAAAAAAGCAGCCGACAAACAGTTCTATTACAATAGTACCAGTACTTCTGCAGGTGCATTCGCTAATGTAGCCAACTGGGCAGAAGGAGCAGGTTCATCTTGTCTTACAACAGGAAACAAACCTTGTACAATTGCAGTTCCTGAAGGGCAAGACTTGGTTGACGTGATTGGAGGAATGACCAATGCGCAGGTCCTTGCTATTCATCCAAGTGAAAGAAGACAATAATAGTCCTTTCAATCAGTATTAAAAAGTAGGGTTGACAATAATTTGTCAACCCTATTATTTTATCTTGGATTTTGTGGCATCCCCGTAAGCGAAATAATATCTTCAGGAATAGCAATGGCATATCGCAGATCATTGGGAGGTAAAGTGTAGCTTTGCCCATTAACCGTTCTTGTCAATGTAATATTTGCCCCGTCACGATTGTATCTTTTTAAATCAGACCATCTTAGTCCACGAATCAAAAGCTCTTTTCTTCTTTCCTTTAAAATAATATTCAGAGCATCTATTTGTGAGCCGACTGTTATCGGAACAAAAGTTCCTGTTTTCCATCTTTTGACAAGCAGGTTATTGAGATAACCCATACCTTCCTGAATCTTGTTCAGTCTTGCATTGCATTCGGCAGCCATCAAATACAGTTCATCAGTTGCCACGCTCACTATCGGCCCATTGACATTGTTGTAATACCCTTTGAATAAAACTTCATTATCTGCATTCTTATTAAAAAACACGGTTTTGCGTAAGTCATCATTATCATACATCTGATAAATATTGTCTGGAATCTTAGCTGGCATTAAGTGAGATTCGTAGGCTATAGCTGTCCACAAAAGGACTTCCTTATTCATTTCCTCAATGGGATAATCATCATTGGGATTCAGCGTATTAAAATCCATCAGGTCATTATTGATACTGAGTGCCTGCTGAGTATTATGTAGCGCGTTGGTATAATCTCCCATAAAAAGATAAGTGCGAGCCAACAAACCATAAGCAGCCGCTCTTGATATGCGCATCCCTGAAATCTGTTTTGGTAATAGCAGTGGTATTGCAGTTTGCAGGTCACTGATGATCTGGTCATAGGTCTGCTTGACTGTTGAACGTACCGATGGAATATTCATATCAGGGTCAAGTCTTAGTGGAAGCCCTAAATCTGTTCCAGCAGTCTGAGGATTGTAAGCCTTACACCATATCTGAGCGGCATCCAGATATCGGAAAGCACGAAGTGCCAACGCCTGTCCTCTGATATTGTCTGCCTGCTCACCTGTAAAATTCTTATCCTGCATATTGAACAAAACGGCATTGCAGATATAGATACTTCTATAGCAGGTAGACCAATCGTTTCCTGATTCAATGGGAGGGGCTACAATATCCGGCATCCAGGTGTAAAGACGTTTGGATTCTTCGAAGCTTAAGCCATCATAATCAGCATCTGTAAGATAGTAGTCATCCGAACTCGTTTCTCCACTTGAAGCAAACTCCACATTGAGGAAACCATAATTGTTCAGAAGCATCTGGTTGTCCTCCAATCTGTCTGGAGTCGCCAATTTCAGGTCAGACTTCTCGTCTAAAAAATCACTGCATCCAAAGGAAATCAGAATTAATGATAATGATATTAAAAGTATTTTAGTTTTTCTCATATCTATCCATTTTAAAATTTAGCTTTTAATCCTAAGGTAAAGGTCATAGGAGGTTTTAAGGTATTGTTTCCCAAATTGAAATCAGGGTCGATTCCACTTTTGCTCTCTTGCCAGAGTATTCCGAGATTACTCACATTGGCATACAGTTGAAGACTTTTGAGCGGCAAACTTTGCCATTGTCTTTTGCTGATCTCATATGCAAGATTGATGTACTGCAGACGAACGTGGTCGCCTTTTTCAATGAGAGCAGCCGAACCTGCATAGAATGCATCTCTGTTGGAATTTGTCTGATAAAGGTTGGAAGGCACATTGGTAAAAGCTTCATCACCCGGTTTCTGCCATCTTTGTTCATAATCGCTGTGACCGTTCCATTCCCTGAATAAGCTCGTGTAGTTAATGGATGGTTTTCTGAAATAATACCCCAGTTTATAAGTAATTCCTACATCAAGGCTTAATTGCTTGTAAACAAATGTATTCGTGAAAGAACCATAAACAGTAGGTACAGCAGAACCGAAATACTGCAGATCTTTGACATCACCTCCCATTATATTGGCGTAATCTTTACTGACCTCTCCATTAAGATAACCTCTTGGGTCACCCGTCTGGGGATCAAGCCCTGCCCATTGATAGCCAAAAATAGAATAGACAGGCAAGCCTTCAATTCCAGATATGGGAACAGAAGCAAGTACGAAGTTCCTTGCCATCGTACTGCTCGGATAGTATTTCGTCACTTTATCTTTGTAGGTACTGAAGTTAAGTGTGGTCAACCATCTAAAAGATTTGTTGATATTGATGGTCTTAAGTTCAACATCAACACCTTTTCCTTCTATTCCTGCAACATTCCATACAAGACTGCTTATTCCAATAGTATAGTCCAACGGAACCTGTCCGAAAAGATTTTCTCCTTTTTTCTGGAAATACTCCACAGAACCTGAGATTCTGTTGTTTTTGGTTGCAAAATCCAATCCTGCATTGATCATTCTGACCGTTTCCCACCGAAGTTGGGGATTGTAGTAATTGTCAAATCTCGCCATCTGCTCCTGCGTGTATGTTGAAACACCGAGTAATGCCATTGTTGTTACGGCAACCATTGCAGGATTGATATTTCCATTGAAACCATAAGAACCTCTTAGCTTCAGATTCGGAAGCCAGCTTATAGCATAAAATTTCTCATTGGCTACATTCCACGAAAGTCCTGCCGACCAAAAGGGATTCCATTGGTCATTGGTTTTTAGACCGAACAAGTTGCTGGCATCACGACGGGCGCTTCCCGATATGGTATATCGGTTATCATAGGTGTAGGCTGCATTGCCATAGACTGATACAAAACGATTGGTCGATTCTCTCAAAGAATTCAGATTATCGATAAAAGCTGTACCTCCTGCAATGATTGGGAATCTCTTGCTGAGGTCGACCATTCCAAAGGAAAGATTGTTGGGGTCATAACCATAATATCGATTATTGCTCGACTGTGAATTGGAATCTCTTACTTCACTTCCCAAAATAGCCGACACCTGATGTTTGCCAAAACCTCTGTTGAAATTGAGCTGTCCTCGAAAATTGTTGATGTGCAATTGCGAGTTGGTCTTATCCAGTATTGCACCTTTGGGTACATTGTAGGTCAGACTGCCATCGGAATTAATGACTGTGAACCTATTTACATAATCTCTTACAAAGTAACTTCCCTCAACATACATTGTATTGGAAAGTCCTGCGGTTATCTGATACTGATATTTAATATCAACATCCAATCCTTTTAGTAGTTTATAGTTCAATCCTGCGTTGAGAATGATCTCCGAGCTTTTGCTTTTGGCTGTATTGTGCTCCCAATCGTTTAGCGGATAATAATTCCAGTCCAATAATTTCCCGTTGCCTAATGCTGATTTATAACCCTGCTCATAAGATTTTGAAACTGCTAACGGATTTCCGAATGCGTCTGCCATTTCCATATAGGGAACAGCATTGGTTTTCATAATAATACTTCCAAAGGCACTGCGTCCGCTTTGAGTTGCTGAGTGCGTGAAAAAGATTCCTGTATTCAGTGTAAGGTTCTTTAGAGGTTGCCAGGTATTCTGAAAGCGGAGGTTTACACGTTCGTATTTTTCTCCTAAGTTTCCGGTATTGTCATCGTACCCTAAAGATGAAGTCCAAGAAAACTGAGGAGCACCACCCGCCATACTCAGTGAATACTGCCTGTTCTCCAAAGGCTGGTACATATACTTACGGTATTGGTCACGGGAATCAATCGTCTTCAGGCGTTCTATTTCGTTTCTTACATATTCAGGTGAAAGCAGTCCTTTCTTTTCCTTGTTCAGAAGGTCAACCACTGGAGATAATACAGGATGACTTGTGGAATTGATATCGGTGTTGTAAAAATTCTTCTTGAATAGTTCCTGTTCAACATCAATGAAGTCTGCACTTGACATTGTTTTCAGATAATTAAAATCAGGCTTGGGACTGGTCATTAAGTAAGTGTTGAAATTAACCGTCACAGGCTGATTGTATTTTGCCGTTTTGGTAGTTATAACAATTACACCGTTGGCGGCTCTTGCTCCCCAGATGCTCGAAGCGGCGGCATCTTTGAGAACGGTAATGCTTTCAACAATGTTGGGGTCAATATTGCTGATATCACCATCGTAGGGAAAGTTATCAACCACAATCAAAGGCGATTTAGGTCCCTGAATCGTACTCAGACCTCTGACCATAATTTGTGATCCGCCTTGAGATGTCCCTTTGTTGATGACGATTCCATTAGCTGTGGCAGCTAAACGGTCAAGGATATTGGTGGAAACCTGTGTATTTAAGGCTGAATTACTCACCGATGAAAAAGAACCAGTGGAACGTTCTTTAGGGATTTTCTGATAACCTGTTGTAAGTACTACCTCATCAATTTGGGCTACCTTTTCAGAGAGATTGATTTTTAAGGGTTCTTTTAAAGGAAGCTCCAAAACAATGATCTGTTCTTCATAACCTCTTCCAAGTATCACAAGATTAATCTTTTTGTTATTGGTGGTAAGACTGAAGTTTCCATATCTGTCCGTAGTCGTAACCATTTTTGAGTTTTGAATGGCGATGGTTGCGCCTGATACGGGTAAGCGGGTTGTTTCGTCGATAACGCTTCCCGTGAACATCTGCTGTGCCATTATTGGCACACAATAGCATAGGACGGGAAGCACTAATAATTTCTTCATAGTCTGATATAGTTTTGCATTAATGTAAATTCAATGATTGTTCATGCGTGGGAATGTTTATTTCCGCGAGTCTTTGATGACCATCATCAAAACCTGACGCTCTTGAGGTATCAGGTCAAGGTCGTATTTCTGAAGCTCTTTTTTTAAGGTGGCAATATCTTTGACTCCCGAAACCTCCAGGTCTACATTCCCTGTGTATCCTGTCTCATCGATAAACAATTCCTTGATGGGAATCTCGCCGTTGAGCATATTGACCATATTTTTAAGAGGTACATTTTTAAGGATGGATGGGGTTTGTGGAAATGTGGAGCGTTTTTCTCCTCCTTTGGTTGCCAGTTTGTCTTTCGTGCTTGTTCTTACTAATACAAAACATTGTACAGGTCTTTTCTCAAGGGTCACGGTATAGCCGGAATAACGATTCAAATCTTCAAGCATATAATTGTATAGAGAATCAGACTTTTGTTCTGGGATAATGAATTCGTAATTATAAAGGTTTGCTCCATCATTTGAGCCGTCTGCTTTTTCTATCGACATTAATTGTTTAGGTTCCTTGACATCGATAATTATCCTTTTTTCCGTGAAAGATATTTTATCTTGCTGTTTGATAAGCTCGTATCCTATAGGATAATATATATCCCATAATGACAGATTGGTAAACTGTCTTCCGTGAATTTTGCCTGATGCTGTTTTGCGATACGTTCCTCCTGCACCAATATCAGGGATTTGTCCTTTGGCAAAAAATGAATAATTGAGGAGTTCGACATTTCTTTGACGGTCGTAATCTTCTGAAAGCATCAATGGTCTTGCTCTGTCCATTTGGATAATGGTCTGCAAAGACGACTTATCACCGTTCAAAACTTCAGTGATAGTCTGTTCAGTAAGCTGTCCTGCATCGGTGGAGTTGAATAGTTTTCCATCTTTTATCCAAATGATGAATGGAACACCTGCGTGTGGGAATAGTTCGTGAAGCTTTTTGTCTTCATACGTAGACGTCATACTTTTGTACTTCTTTCCATTGGATGAAGAGAAGAATTTATCCAAAGCAGCTTTATCCTGACTGCTTACAGGAAGTATTTTTACTTTGTTTCCAAACTTTTGCTGTAAGGCTTCAATTTTAGGGAGGCTCATCAGACAGCCACTGCACCAAGTCGTCCAAAAATCAATCAGTATTAATTTGTTCTTTTCCTCTGAAAGATTGATGGTTTTCTGAGGATGGTTGACAACCTGTAAAGGTGTTGTCCAAAAACTTTCAGGAAGGGAATCTCCAATTTTAAGAGACTTGTTCTGGGCAAAGGATGTGGTTGCCACCACAAGTGTAAAAGTAAGGGACATAGATCCCCTGCAAAAAATATTTTTCATATTTTTGAATAGGTTTTTAATGATTATTAATGACTCTTATGCTCTTTCCTGTGGTCTGCAAACTGAGGAAAGGGCTTTTTCTTTTTCTAAGGGTTGCTGTAAATTATCTGTGTCTTATATCTGTTTTAGTTGTTGCTTGAAATGATATGCTTGAGTGGAGGCATCCGTGGTGGTGGAAAACCTCCTACCCAAACAATCATAAAAAATTAATATGAATGAAAATTGTGTTTCGTTAAAGCCTGTTAAGCCGCAATGAGTTGTACACCTCATTGTAAAATGTCATAAGTGAGAAATATATTTTACCACAAATAAAAACAGCTCTCCCATTTAGCAATGTACTTTTGTATTAAATTCCCTTCGTTCTGAAAAATAATTTGGAAAATTAAAAGAAAGCAAGTACTTTTAAAGTGTGAGTTTAAAGTGTAGTCTGGCTTCCTCTAACTATTAAGGGAATTTCGGAGTGTGTCGGATATATATTAGTGGGGCTTTTATTCCTCACCTAATTTTATTGGGCTAAAATGATATATATAGAGCAGTAATTTTTTCTACAATGCTCACCAGCTACTCTGGTGGACAAATAAGCAGAATCGTTGAAAAGATCGTTCTCATAAATATAGTTTTATATATATCGGGAACAATGTGTGAATGTAAGATAGCTGTGCCACAAAAAGCAAGGAGCGGTCTCACACTTTCAATCCGAGGGTGTCCTACGACCCTAACAATAAAATATTGTTTGCAAATGAAAGCTTGCGTGAAGACCGCTCGCATGCCGTATGCAAAAGTAGAAAACTTTTCGACATGGAGCGATTTCACGATACTCTCGTCTGCTAATAGGACTTTACGGAACGAGAAACATCGTTACATGGTTAAATTTTAACCAGTTATATTTTATAATCGCTTGAGCAAATATAGTAATAATTATTAAATGTGGCAATATAACCACAAAAAAAATAAAAAAAATGAGTGATAATTTCACAGCTACCTATAAAGCAATAGGTAAAGCTTTAAAGAATAAAAGAATTGAAAAGAGTTTAACACAAGAACAGTTGGCTGATAAGGCGAAGGTTGATCGTTCTAAAATCAGTGACATGGAAAATGGTAAAGAGGATTTTCAATTTTCTACGCTATTAAAGTTGTGTAAGCAATTGGATTTAAATGTTGCTGAAATTTTTAAAGATTGAAAATCCTAAAGAATAGTTTATTTTATATGAGTATTACTTCATCAAGTCTTATTCAAAATCCCTAAATAACAAGGGATAAAAACTAATAACAATGGAAACCCAAATAGATTGAGAATCATTGCAAATATATTTTGTTTACTTCGAAATAGCTATTTCTTTATAATAGCGATCTGAACATTGTTGTAGAACCTCCTCGGTTTCTTTATATTCTTTTTTGACTTTAATATAGTCTTGGTGGGTTTGATAAATACCAATTGATAATACAATAACTGCAGGATGCAATATTCTTTAGTATATCAAATTACTAAAAATATCGATGTTCTGAACAATGTGATTTTTATCAATTATAATGAGCGTTCTCAAAATCCTAATCAACGGAGCATAGCCTTCGTAATAAGATCTCCATTTCAGAATCGATTGCACAGTAGATATATTTATCTTTGAGTCTGAAAAATACAATGGCTTTATAAGCTTTATAAAGGAAATAGACCATTGTAGCAACTGCCATCAAAAAAAATTAAATCCGAGCTCCTTTATCACTAAAGTATCTTAAAATCTTATTTACTATCTTTACAGTCAAATGAAATTTTTAGCGTTTATAACAAGTTTTTATATAATAAGTCTTATTGCCACTCCGACAGTTAGTATTGTTTATGCAAAATTTTAATCTGAACAATGTGCTAAGTCCTGTTCAAAACCTACAAATGCTAAAAAGAAAAAAGACAAGTGCAAGGAGCAAAGTTGTTCTTCGTTTACTTGTTGTTTTAAATTAAACATATTGATTTCTGATATATTAAAGCAGAGTCACTCAATAACAAATTTAGTAAGCAAAAATAACTTTGGCTTAAATCAATGTTACCTTTTATTAGGAAATTGTGATATTTGGCATCCTCCAAAATTTTATGTTAAATTTCAATTTAAAATCTAAGATTTAAATTTTATACCCCTCTAGATTTATCAAAAGATAAGGAAGTGAGAGTTTTGTTATATCTAGAATTTTTTAACAATTAAATACAATAAATATGAAAAGTATAATCGCTGTATTATTGCTTACTTTAACTATAAATGTAAATGCTCAACAAACAGAGCCAAAAGTGAAAAACGCAGAAAAAACTTCTGTATCGAAAAAAAAGTCCAATACTTCAAAATCGAAGAAAGAACCTTCTTGTAAGATTGATGAAAATTCCACGACATCTAATGAGAAGAAGTCATGCAATGCTGATGGTTCTTGCTGTGGTGGCAACAAAAAGAAAGCATAGTAATTTAAATATGAACGCCTCTACTGAGGCGTTCTTTTTGATTAACAATTAGAAGACTAGGACAGTTTTCATTTGATTTTTTCAGCGCTACTTCCTGTATCATTCTCCCATTTTTCCCCAAGTCAACAATTGGGTTCAGACAGCTTTAGTTCATTGATTCTTTGATTGATTTACAAGTTTTTTTTCAATCTTGTTAAAGCATTCGTTTTTATTGTATTTGTTATCATCATATTAAACGGTGCAACCAAAAACAAGATTAGTAAAAAATAAATCAGAAAAAATATTCTGCAAATTATTAAGAAAAAGAAACGGTTATTGCCAACCTGAAAATCATAATTATTGAGAGGAGAGAACTAAAAAAAGTTTTTGCATATAAATTCCTTGGAACATACAAAGTTACTAAACTGAATAGAATGCTTTGATTTTTATACTTTTGCAATATCTGTCAGTGGATGAAAAGGTAAAACTTAATTAAAAACTAAAGTTGTTGACGGTATTAAAATAGAATTGGATTTTAGTATTCAATCTAAAAAAATTTGCTATAACTAATGATTACTAAAGAAATACTCGAAAAAAGACAGATTGGTATATATATAGTCACACTTTTAATAAGTGCTATTATTGGACTGAATTGGGGTAATAGCAAAATTCTTGAGCATACAATTGAACCAGTTATTGGAATTTTGCTTTATAGTATGTTTTGTCAGATACCATTTTTGAAACTAAAAAAAACATTTCAAAATCCTTCTTTTTTTAAAGCTCTTTTAGTTGGAAATTTCATACTTATACCATTACTTGTTTGGGTTTTAATAAGCATATTTCCTGTAACAATTTTAATTAGTGTTGGCGTTCTTTTAGTTCTTTTAACACCTTGTATAGATTATGTAATTGTATTTACGTACTTAGGAAAAGGTGATTCTCAATCTGTCTTAGCTTCAACACCCTTATTATTTATCATTCAGATGTTGTTGTTACCCTTATTTCTATGGATTTTTTTGGGAAGAGAAATAATCAACATAATTCAAGTTACTCCTTTTGTCAAATCTTTTATTTACTTGATAATTATACCTTTTATATTATCAGTTTTAACGCAAACCGCTTCGAAATCTAATAATAAAATAGGAAATACAATAATGGACTTTTCGAGCTGGTTGCCTGTTCCATTTATGGCGTTGACATTTTTTGTTGTTACTGCGTCTCAAATTTCATCACTTTACAATAATCCTGAACCTATTTTAACTGTTATTCCTATTTATATTGCATTTGCCATATGTGCGCCATTTATTGGTATGCTATCATCCAAAATATTTAAGGTAAATCTTTATGGAACGAGGGCAATAGCTTTTTCTACAAGTACGCGAAATTCATTAGTTGTTTTACCTTTAGGACTTTCTCTACCTGCTCCCGATAATCAATTAGTTGGAGTGGTAATTGTAACTCAGACCATTGTAGAAATTATATTTGAACTGATTTATATCAAAATCATTCCTTACATTATAAGAGGATAATCGAATTAGCTTTGCAGTTAATTTGAAATCTTATTATATTTTAAAAAACGAGTTAAGAAGTTTCTTTGCATTCTATGCAAAAAACAAGGTCGCTTTGATTGTAAAAATTTAGATGTTTGTATAAAAAAACGATCTTGTCTTAAAAGACTATCAATTTTTCAGAGCTCTAGATAAAAAACATCACAAAGTAATGATATCAAAACGCTAATACATATTTTGTTTTTATATCTATACTTAATTTACTTATATACAACCTAAATCTCTTTTACTCAAACTAAGAAACAGTCTTCAGCTATCAATCTCGATAATTCTGTTTCTAATTTTGCAATATTTAACTATGAAATCAATTCATTTAGTTCCGAAACATTGATGTTTTTTTAAATCAAACAATGCACACAGATTAGAAGTTTTTTTAAAACTGTTATTTGTTCTGAAAATAACTATGCATTGTTTGAATTAGTATAATTAAGGTTCTGTTATTATAAACATTTTAATAGTTCATTTTTCCAACTGCTATTTAGTATGTAAATGCCATTCCTACACCAAAACCCATATCACTATCATAATGTGTACGGATACCAATGTTTTTGGTAATGATATATCTAAGTTCTGCCATATATTCCATATCAGTATTTACCATAAAGCCCGCTCTTAATCTCTTAGAGATAGGAATATCTTCACGCATTAATGACAGACGTACAATGCCATCGTGATATACTTCTGCCTGAAAATTAACCAACATTGGCAAAGTGTACATAAAACCTAGACTAAAAGCTCTGCGTGTATCTTTTTCATTTTTCTGTCCAAATAAATTTGTTTCGTGCTCATCCATACCCATTTTTCGGTAACGCCAATCAAAACCGATGAATGGCATAAACCATTGCATTTTACCAATGTATCTACCTAAGTGTGTTTCTACTTCATAACCGTGCATATCATTATAACCTAGACGCCATTCTGTACCTAAATTCCATCTTGCGTTCTGAAGCATCGCGTCACCATCATTTCCATTGGTTGCAAAATCATTCTGTGCCATAAAGTGAGGCATATTGCTTTCTCTCTGCAATTTATTGTATGCTTGTTTTTTGTTGGGTAAATATGGATTTTGATAATCATCCACTGCAAAAACCCTGTTCATCCCTGACATCATATGATAGAGGATATGACAGTGGAAAAACCAATCTCCTTCTGCGTTTGCCAAAAACTCAATGGTATCCGTTTCCATTGGCATTATATCCACTACATTTTTAAGGGGAGATTTTTCGCCCTTGCCATTTATTACCCTAAAATCGAAACCGTGCAGATGCATTGGATGGCGCATCATCGAATTATTGTAAATGGTGATGCGTAAAATTTCTCCTTTCTTTACAGGAATTTTATCGGTTTCAGAAAGTATTTTATTATCCATACTCCACACATAGCGGTTCATATTTCCCGTAAGGGTAAACTTTAATTCTTTAACAGGAGCATCTTTGGGTAGTGAGGTATTATTCGGCGATTGTAGCATTGCATAATTCAGTGTTTTGATTTCTCCTAAAGCATTTGCATTGTAACGGTTGGGGTCATTATCCATATTCATATTGTGCTGGCTATGGTCTTGCTTTTGCTTTGCTTCTCCTGTAATTTCGGGATACATCACTACATTCATATCCATTTGGTTAAGGCTCATTTTCATACCCATATCATCCAAATCGCCATTCATCTTCATCATATAATTCATCATTTTCATTCCCTCAAAATATTTCAATCGTGGGAGCGGAGAAATCAATTGCTTGATACCGTTACCTACAAAATAGCTTGCAGATTGTGTTCTGTCTTCAGTTGTGGCTAAAAACTCATAAGCAACGCCATCATCAGGAATGGTTACTACGATATCATACGTTTCGGAAACTGCAATGATTAATCTATCAACTTCTACTGGCTCTATATCATTACCATCATTGGCAACCATTGTAATTCTACCTCCTGCATATCGTAACCAAAAATAGGATGAGGCTCCGCCGTTTGACACCCTTAATCTTACTTTATCTCCGGCTTTTAGTGTTTTTCCATCAACGGTTTTTAAATCGGTAGTATGATTACCGTTGATTAATATTTTATCATAATAAACATCGCTTACGTCCATTGCCAACATACGTTTCCATTCATTGGTTAATTTTGTTTTAAAATACCCTTCTCTAATAGCTTCTGCATAAGATTGTGTTGCTCCTTTTTTGATAGCCGCCCAATCATTTGCATTATGCAGCATCCGGTTAATGTTATCTGGATTTAGATTTGTCCATTCGCTTAAAATAATGGGTACGGTAGGCAAATCATCTATCCCTTTTCTAAAGGTTTTATCGTCATTACGCTTTTTCATTACAAAACTGCCGTACATACCAATCTGTTCCTGCAAACCTGAATGGGAATGATACCAATGTGTTCCGTTTTGAATAATTGGGAAACGATAGGTGTAACTTGAACCTGCTTCAATTGGCTTTTGTGTAAGCCAAGGCACACCATCTTCTTTGTTGGGCAAAAATACGCCGTGCCAATGTAATGATGTGCTTTCCTTTAATTGGTTATGCACTACAATCTCGGCAGTATCGCCTTCTGTAAATGTGAGCGTTGGCATCGGTATTTGACCGTTTACGGCAATGGCTCTTTTTTCTTTTCCTGCGTAGTTTACAAGCGTATCTTTTACATACAGCTCGTATCGCACTACTTTTTGGGCGTAAATTATTTGAGTTGCCAATAGTAATATTACTATTGGCAACAGTTTTTTATAAATATTTTTTTGAATAACCATTTTAGAAATTTCAATTTTATAATTACTAAAAAGGTAGTTTTCAACTACCCTTTGTTTTTAATTTATCATTTCTACTACCTTACCACAGGTTAGCATTTGAGAACCGTAATATGGATTTTTAACAGCTTCTTCCTTGCTCAGCCAATTTGCTCCTTTCCCGTTATTATACATTGGGCAATGCTGATAATATACAGGAATCTCCTGCTTTGATACCTTAGCCAACTCATACATATTATTAGAAAGCAAAACGAATGTTTCCCTTTGTTGGGCAACATTTTTTGAAGCAGCAATCTTTTCGGCATTTGCAGTCAAGTCTTTCATCACTTTCATCCAAACGCTATGCTCCTTGGTAGAAAGTTTTGCCATTTCTACCGCTTTGATGGCTTTCACTAAATCGGCAGCTTTTGTGGATGAAGTGCCTGCATCAGTTTTTACCAAAGCATCTTTCACTGAAAAATAATTGTCAAAAACAGTTTTCAATTGTGGTAAATTTTGGGCATCGGTAGTTTTTGTTGTTGCCATTTCGTTGTGATTTGCGTGTTGATTTTTCATATCCATACCTGCGTCATTAGATTTTGCGACCGGCTTTAATTCCCTGCTGTATTGACAACATCCTGAAAGTTTGGCATACACATCATCTGGAGCTAAAAACTTCTCGCTGTCATAGCCTGCCAAAGCGATACGTTTCAATATTTCGTCCTGATTGGTCTTACCGCTATCATAAGTGAGTGTAGCCATTTTAGTGTCTTTATTCCATTCTACACTGGCTATCTTGTTCAAGTTGCCTGCTTTTTCGATAGTGGCTTTACACATACCGCAATTGCCGTAAATTTTTACGGTTTCTGTTTTCGCATTCTTGATTTGTGCGAAACTGTTTATTGATGATAGTAATACGGTAATTACCATCACTATTTTTGATAATGATTTCATTTTGAAAATTTTTAATTTAATTAGAAATACAAAAGGGGTGCGAAAACCGGATTTGGTTTTCGACAAGACATAACTTTGGCTGTAAAGCCTCCGTTTTAGCTTATTTTAGGCGGTTGCCAAATGGATGAGTAGCCTAAAGAATAGTAGGCTTGTTCAAACCCGAATTTTTGCTTTTTGTTTTCAGCAAAAGGGTCTGTTATATTTAAATCAATTGGTATTAATAAGCTGACAAAAGATGAAGAAGTACTGCATCTGCAAGAGCTGTGTTTACAATTGCCATCGCAGTCGTTACCATCGTTACATTTTTTATCTGACTTGTGCTTGCAACTGTCTTTGTCGTGCAATTTATCAGATTTTTCTTCTGAGCAGGACTTTTTTTCAGTGCTTGTTGATTTTTTGGAACAGGCATAGCTTTGAATAGGTATCAAAAAGAAACCCAAACAAAATAGTGTTATCACACTCGTATATATTCTTAAATTTGTCAACACAACAAATTTACAAATAAAAATATATTTTCAACAGCTTAGCTATATATATTTCAATTTCTTAGTAAAAATTAAAAATAGGTAGAAATTCCAAAACTGAAGCCTGTCGTAGTTGATGAAGGATTTGCAAAAACATCTCTTTGTTTCTGAAATCTGTAATTAATTCTAAAAACAGTCTGTGCATTTGGTCTTAAACTAATTGCAGGCATTACACTCCATAGGTCATCTCCAATTTTGTTGTTATTTTCTCTAAAGTGGCCTACATTCCAGTCTATATATTCAAAACGGCATGCAACATTAACAACGGCTTTTTCCCAACCTAGAATTTTTCTTTTAACTATGGGTTGCACAATATCAAGAAATCCTCCATATTGTCTATCCCCATATTGCTGTGTATAAGTTTCAGGAACATCTACTTTTACCCATGCCCATTCCGCAGTAATAAAAGTTCCCAAATTTGGAAGTGTATTATTATAATCCAATGCAAATACTCTTACTCTTCTCTTATCATCGATCTGGAGACCATCATCCTGAAATTTATTGTAAATACCTCCCATATAAGAAACTCCAATCTCTCCTGCTTTTTTATGTCTTGTAGCAATTTTGGCGGTTAAAAGAGGGATGCCGCTATTGATTCCTTCAAAACGTTCGGGATTACTTTTGGCAGCGGGCAAATAAGTTTTGTTCTGACTATTATCAATAATTGAATTATCAAAATTTCCGGAAAGATAGGCTTCATAGCCAATCATCCAATCTGCTTTATACATTTTTCCATATAACCCAAAGCCGGCGTTGCTAAATGTTGCAGGCAACATTTGTGTTGCTGATATAGGACGATCAGTAAATTCCCATTTCGGACCATCATGATTTTGGTTGAAAGCCCCAATTGGATTCATGATAATTCCTCCTCGCAAATTAAGCAGGGGATTAAGCTCCACATCAATGGCAGCAAATTCAATATTAATCTCTTTACCACCTTCTTCCAATTCTATTTCACTAAGAAATTTTATTTTGGACGAAATTGAAGAAGATACGAAAAGTGTCATTCTTCGTAATTGAAATTGATGTCCTTCTGATACGCCGTCGGTACTGATGTGCTGCCAGTTGAGTTCTGCATAGCCTCCGATAGAGACAGGTACTTTTCCTAGGCCTAAGAAAGGGCGTGTGTAGACAGCATCCATATTTAAAGATTGGGCGCTGTCTATAGGAATTCTTTTTAATAGCTCAGTATCGACCTGTGCTATGGTTGTTTGAAATATTAAAAATACAGTAAGGTAGAGGATTTTTTTCATACGGGTTTCTTTAAAGAAATTTTCAAAAAATCGGATTCTATGTACAGCGGAAGTTTTCTTAGTGCCCTATCAGCAGGACCGTTTTGTACATGCCCTTTATTGGTAAATTCGCTACCGTGTGCAGGACATTGGAGCTTGTCTCCAAACACTTGCAATTGGCTTCCCTGATGGCTACATTGCATCCATAATGCCTCGTATTGGGTTTCTGAAAAACGAAATACGCAGATAGGATATTTCAGGATATCATTTTGAATGATGACATAAGAACGTTTTTTATCTGGATATTTTGCTTCCACAAAATCTACCAAAGGCAATATAATGTAATCTTCTTCAATTGTTCCAGCAACTATTTTATTGCTTATACACCCTGAAAGAACGATAGGAAGTGCTGTAATCCCCAAACAGGCAAAACCACATTTTTTTATAAATTCAAGTCTATCCACTTTTATAATGATTTTAAAAATTTAATAATAGCTTCTTTCTCCTGAGATAATAACTGCATGTATTTATTTTTGCTATTTGTAGCTTCTCCACCATGCAGTTGTATAGCTTCCTCTATACTTTTTGCTCTACCATCATGCATTAGGAAATATTGCCCCCCTTGTGATTTTGGTGATAAACCCAGTCCCCACAATGCAGGAGTACGCCATTCATAGGTCTTTGCAGATCCTTCTGTATATCCATCATCCAAAGCATTGCCCATATCATGAAGCAATAGATCTGTGTATGGGTAAAACTTTTTATTTGATAATGCTGAAATTGAAGATGATGAAGTTTTTAATTCCGAGACATGGCATTTAATGCAACTTATTTGGGTAAATAGAGCCTGCCCCTGCTTAACACTATTGTTTTCTGGATCTCGTTGAATCGGCGTTTTTAATGTACGCAGATAAAATACGACATCTGCAATGGTTTTGTCAGAGACCTCTGGGTCAATGTTCATTCCTGAATAAACATCTTGAGGATTAAATGTTGAAGCAATGCCCATATCTTGATTATAGGCATTAACAGTCTGTTGATGTAAACTGTATGTGGATGCTTTTTTACCAAATCGTCCGATATACTTCCCTCCTTTTGGGATCGCAAAAGGAAATGGCGCTTGATATGCTGGAAGCACTATGTAATTTGGAACTCCTGAAATCCCATCATTATCTGCATCAAAAGGATCAGCCATTGCCAAGATATCTGTATCGGACACCAATTCAATAAAACCCAATCCTGTATTTGCAGGCGGAGTAAATTTGGAAAATGTCGCTCCGAAAGGAATTGTCTCCGGAGTATAACCCGGTATCGCTCTATTCTGTAATTGGGGACCACCTAAATGTAAAAATAAATTACCCGTTTCGTCAACCTGACCAAAACGAGTCAGCGTAGAAAAAGGCGTGCCCTTTCCGTCACCGGCATGGCAACTGCCGCAACTTGTTGCTACAAATGTAGGCCCAAGCCCTTTTTCAACTGTGAAAATTTCATCATTAAAAGCAATATCTCCTTTCAAAAATTGCTGGTTTTCAGCGTAGGACAAACCCTCAATCGGACCGTCTAATAATTCGCCTTCGTCTATTGCTTCCGGATGGAGGTTATCACAAGCCTGCACGATAATAAAAACAAGATAGCAAAGTACAACAACAGATAAATATCTTTTACTCACGATTATTTTTTTTTCAAATATAAACAAATTGTTAGACTAATCTAACAATTTGTTTATATTAATCTAATTTTATTGTAATATTTAATCTGGATTTCGGTTTTTGAACTTTTATCTTATTTAACACATAGTCATATTCCAAAAATTTTAAAAGTGTTCTACTCAGAGTAATCTAATGGAAGATTTTTATAGTGTAAGAAACGAAGGTATAATTCTGTCCAAACTTTTTTTGGCGAGGCATACAATTAATTACTAGATTAAAAAAGCAAAGAGGCTGTCCGAAAAGTTTGGACAGCCTCAATTTTTGCTGGTTCTATTCTTACCCCAATACAGGAGGAGTATATGAATATTTGATTCTCAGAAGGTGTATCTGACTTTTAGGTCACTTCCTTTTGCTTTTTTAATCTTCTATAATAAATTTTGTATTGCTATTATCTAATTTAAGAAAATAAACTCCTTTTGGTAGACTTTTCAAATTAACTGTATTCCCATTCTCGAATGGTTTTTCAATTGTTTGAACATTTTGTCCAGCAGAATTAATAATTAATGCAATTTTAAATTTTTTCAAATCTTTTTCGCCAGTTACTCTTAAAACATTTCCTCTAACTGGATTTGGCACAATGGTTAGATTTTTAGATATTGAAACATCATCTACAGCCATAAAAGCTCCCCAAATCAGCGCAACAAATTCAGGGCGGTCTATATATGGATTCCTATTTCCCTGATATGTGAAAGCTGCATTATTTCGTGCTATTTCAAAAGCTGAGACTGGATCTCCATCATTCCACGCAAGTAATTGTTTGAGTTCCCAAGTTTGAAGACCTGGAAATGCCGAAGAGCCTAAAATGTTTCCACTGCTGAAACCAGAAAGTTGTGTTTCATATCTTGTTACAAAATATAAAATCATTCTTGCAATATCTCCCTTAAATTCATCTATTGGTTCAAAAACAGTACCTGCGTAGCCCGCGGAAGCCGAACTTCCTAATTTTGAACCATTTAATGAAGTAAAGGAAACCGTTCCTACTTTTCCAAATGGGTAATTTGATCGCATTCCGTTTACCTTGCCATCAGTTGGTGTCACAAAATGGACATCTGATCTCATTGGTAAGTTTTGGTTAAATAAGCTTTGTGGTACTACATGCTCCCTATTATAACAATCGCCTTCACTGCTGTAATTACCACACTGGTTAGAACCGTGGTTATAGTTGTATGGATCTGATCCAAGTGGATTTTCTGAATACATATCCATTACAGTTCCGTCGTTTTCATAAAAATAATCTCGGTCTGTAGTTTGAAATGCATTTAATAATCCTGCATACCCTTTGTCTTGGTGCCCATTGGTAATTATTGTTTTAAGTTTTGATTTTAGGGTTGCTCCAGAAAGACCTGCTGTTCCGTCATAATAATTCGTTGGTGCTTGTGCAGAGATTGTACAAAATACAAAGCCCGTCAAAAGATTTAGTAATAATTTTTTCATGCTAATGTTAAAAAATAAAAGGTTTATAAAAGTTGTTTGAATGAATTTTTGTTTGGAAAATATTGTTTGGAGAATATTGTTTGGAGAATACTTAATTTTTATTCAGAAAATGATACATTGTATTTTAATTATTTAGAGTGTGTTTGATGGTTAGATGGTCTGGGATGAATTTTTGTATACTTAATACTAAATTTATAAGTCTGATGTATTATTAGCAAAAGAAAAAAAAGGGCACAACAGATTAGATAAAAGATATCCTTGGATGAAACCCTATGTTTACTATTACGTATTGCTTTTCTTTTTAAAACTCATTACATTACTTTTAAAAGGACAATTGATAGTTTAGCCCCATTATATTCGTTTTATCAAATTTTTGATAAAATGGCGAAATCATAGAAGCAGACTTACCCTTGCTGATGTTAAACAAAGAATTGATTTTGGGATATAACCAATAAGCTATTTCTGTTGACAATATCCCAACTCCAGCGCCTGCAAATACATCAGTTACCCAATGTTTGTTATTAATTACCCGGTATACACTTGTAAAAACCGCAAATGAATATCCCGATATTCCAAGCCAGTAATTGGTGTCCTTATATTCACGGAATAAAAAGTGGGCAGTCGAAAAGGCAACAGCAGCATGTCCCGAAGGAAACGACATATTATTGGATTTATCAGGTCGTTCTTCTCCGATTAATTTCTTACTTGGAAGTACAATAGCCGCTGTCAAAGCCTGGCTGGTTGCAAAAATAATTGTTCTTTCTTTAAAATTATGTTTACCCTTCATTCCTGCTATATTCAAGGCATACACCATTGCAGCAGGGACGTACTGTGTATAATTATCCAGCTTTGAATTGGACAAATTATGTTCATTCACTTCTCCCCTAACATCACGATCTATTTCTTTCATCTCAGGAACAACAAAACTGATGGCACCGACTGTAATCAAGCTTGCCGGGATAATTAATTTCTTGTAACTTAATTGATGATGTTTCAGATCAGATACTTCTAAAGAATCATAGTAATCTAGAGTATTTAACTTCAGACTGTCTTGTGCTGAGGCTAAACAACAAATCTGCATCAATATTATGAGCATATATTTTTTGAAAAAATTTGTCATGGGAATATGCATTTTGATTTAATTCAGTGGTTATTTTCGAACATAGTTATTGATGTTCCGATATAAAACCGGAATAAAAACAATAGAATTATATTGATTTAAAGATTAGTTAGATATTGGAGGTTGCTTTAAAAACTTCATTTTATTTATTGAATTGCAATGTTTAAAAAAATCTGAAAAGTAATTATTCAAATTTCATTTTCTGAATTCTTACGGCATTCAGAATAGCAATAAGTGAAACTCCTACATCAGCAAAAACAGCTTCCCACATGGTTGCTAAACCACCAGCTCCAAGAATAAGCACAATTGCTTTCACTACAAATGCTAGGATGATATTCTGCCAAACAATCTTTTTTGTTTTTTTACCGATATTGATTGCCATGGGAATTTTTGAAGGTTTATCATCCTGAATTACGACATCGGCTGTTTCAATAGTCGCATCACTTCCTAATCCACCCATAGCAATTCCTACGTCACTCAATGCAACCACTGGTGCATCATTTACCCCGTCACCAACAAATGCGACGCTCTCTTTTCTTGCTTTAATCTCTTTAACTTTATTGACTTTGTCTTCTGGAAGTAAATCACCAAAAGCATTATCAATTCCTATCTCGTCCGCAACATATTTAACCACACTACTTTTATCCCCACTGAGCATAGTCACCTTAACATTAAGATTATGAAGTTTTTTGATTGTAATCCCTGCATCTTCTTTTATACTGTCTGCAATAGTAATAAGGCCAGCAAATTTTCCTTCATATGCTATTGCGATGATAGTATAAATAATTGTGGAAGGGTCAATATCATATTTAATATTGAATTTATCCATTAGCTTAAAATTACCCACCAGCAAATCTTTTCCGTTCACAGTCGCTTTAAGACCGTGACCTGCAATTTCTTCAGTATTATCAAGATTGATAGAATTATCAATTTCTCCAACATACTCATGAATAGCGGTTGCGACAGGATGCGTTGACTTACTCTCCAGCGTATTTACAAGTTTAAGAATTTCATCCTGGTCAAAACCTGGTTCAATTTTAACTTCCTGAACTTTAAAAACACCTTCAGTCATTGTTCCGGTTTTGTCCATTACAACGTTTTGTATCTCAGCAATTTTATCGAGAAAATTACTTCCTTTAAATAAAATCCCATTTCTGCTTGCGGCACCAATCCCTCCGAAATATCCTAAAGGAATCGATATTACCAATGCACAAGGGCATGAGATCACTAAAAATACCAGCGCACGATACAACCAATCTCTAAATACATAATCATCAACAATGAAATATGGTACAACGCAGATTAAAATTGCCAATAAGACGACTATAGGTGTATATATACGAGCAAATTTTCTGATAAAAAGTTCTGTAGGGGCTTTTTGTGATGTGGCATTCTGTACCAATTCCAAAATCTTACTTAATTTACTGTCTTCGTAAGCAGTAGTGATCTTTACTTGTGCGACGCTCGTCAGATTGATCATTCCTGCTAAAACTGACTCCCCTTTGCTTTTCGTATCTGGTTTACTTTCGCCTGTTAAAGCAGCGGTGTTGAAGGATGCCGAATCACTTAGCAATTCACCGTCCAACGCTAATTTTTCACCAGGTTTCAATTGAATAATCTCTCCTATTTTAGCTTGTGCAGCTTTTATAGTTTTAGGAATATTATTCTCCAAAATTGTAACCTCATCTGGTCGCTGGTCAAGTAAAGCTTTAATATTACTCTTAGCCCTTGTAACTGCGAGAGTTTGAAAGGTCTCTCCTACAGCATAGAACAACATTACAGCAACACCTTCAGGATATTCTGCGATAACAAATGCGCCGACAGTAGCAATGGTCATCAGTAAAAATTCCGAAAAAACATCACCTTTTACGATACTTTCAATAGCTTCTTTTATAACAGGAAGGCCAACAGGAGCATAAGCAGCCACATACCATATTGTCCTAATCCATCCATCAAACCATTCAATTTTAACGTAATTATCAAATACAATTCCCGTTAATAGAAGCACAAGTGATATTACTGATGGTAAAAACATTTGAAAAATAGTTTTATCCGTGCTTCCGTGGTCGTGTCCGTCTTCATCGCTATGATCATGATCATGCCCGTCGTTCGCTGTATGTTTCGATTTTTTCAGGAGATTATCAGCCTTTTTATCAATCTTTTCCTCTTGTGCAGAGCAGCAGAGCTGTTTGCCCTCTGCGTCATACTTGTGAATGTGTTCCATAATATTTTGATTAAATGTTTACATTTTTAAATCTTAAAGTAAGCTAAACGTTGTTTCCTTCATCATGATTACTTTTGTTTGAAATATTACTTTTTATTATCTTTCTAAACCATGTGAATTTATTAAGAGATAATAATATGTAAATTAAAACGGTAGAAAATATGGCCAGTACATACATATTGAGAGCAACTGCAGAGCCGACTGCAGCCGTAGCCCATAAGGCAGATGACGTTGTTAGCCCCATAAGACCGTTGCCTTTATCCTTAAAGCTCAAACCTGCGCCGATAAAGCCGAGTCCCGTTGCTATCGCAGCGAGCATTCGTGCAATAGCAGATTTATCATCTGTAAGGTGAGATGCAATTGCAACAAACAGACACGAAGCCAAGGTAATTGCACCAAAAGTTCTGATTCCCGCATCTTTATGGGATGTTTCCCTCTCAAAACCTATAATACAACCTAATACTATTGACAAAAAGAGTTTAGCTGCAATAATTAACTCAAAGCGGAGATCCATATTCATATCAATTATTTTTTTTGATTCTGCTTCAAACCATTATTTTTATAAAGGTAATAGGCTGTTTGATAATTCGCAATTGCCCTTCTTACTATTTCCGGCTTAGGTAATACAGCAATCTGATCGTTTTTTCCTTGTATATATTTAAAAGTCTCAACTTTTTGTTGGGGTGAAAGGATGACGAGATCATCATTCTCCATATAGGCAAGTTTTTGGTAAGTCCCAACAAATATTCTGGGAATATAGTTGTCGCTAAGTACATTTTTTCCATACAGATTGCTTGTATATTTCCATCCTAAAAAGTTAAATAAAGTAGGATACAAATCAATTTGAGAACACATTTTATCGATTTTCAAAGACTGCTTGTCTTGAAGATTTACAATCATCGCGGGAATATGGTATTTTGATATATCAATTTCATTTTTCCCAGCGCTGCTGGCACAGTGGTCTGCAACAATAACAATAACAGTATTTTTATACCATGGCTTATTTTTTATCTTTTTCAGAAATGCTCCTATTGCATAATCTGTATATTTAACTGCTCCTTCTCTTCCTGAACCAGAGGGAATATCAATTTTTCCATCCGGATAGGTGAACGGTCGGTGATTTGACGTAGTCATAACAAAGTCGTAGAAGGGTTTGCCACTTTTATATTGCTGATCTGATTTTCTGATTACCTCATTGTAAAGATCCTCGTCACATATACCCCATGCGTTTTCGAAAGTAATATTTCTATCATCGATTGAAGTTCTTGGCGCAAGATAGTTTTCCTTTGCAAATGCATTTCTGTTTCTATCAATAATGTTATATCCGTTATTCCCAAAATACTTGTTCATATTATCAAAATATCCGTCCCCTCCATAAAAAAAACTTGTATCATAACCCTGCTGACTGAAAATTGATCCTATTGTTGTCAGCTGGTCATTATTTTTTCGTCTGACGATACTATTACCTGGTGTAGGGGGTATTGCAAGAGAAAGAGCTTCCATTCCTCGAACCGTTCTCGTACCTGTAGCATACATATTTGTAAATAAAACACTTTCTTTTGCAAGCGAATCCAATACCGGAGTTATACCCTGATTATTTCCAAAAGTTTTCATGAAATCTGCACTGAAACTTTCCATTGTAATCATAATTACATTAGGTCTTTGTACAGTTGCTGTGGTGGGTTTAATTTTTCTTTCGATTGAGAAACTGTTCTGCAGAAATATAGAACTGCTGTCTTTCAAATCATTTTTAATAATCTTAAAAGCATCCTTATTATCCATAAGTTGATAAAAATGATCGTAATTAATTTCATTATTATTATAAGCAGAAAAGAATGAATAGATTCCTGATTTTGACAATTCATTTTGATAGCGGTTGGTACTCAAATCCGCAAAATTGTTTTCGACTAAGAAAGCATAAACAAGAGTTGCTACAAAAATTCCAACCGTTATTTTCAGCCTTGACAAAAATCTGGTAGTGCCTTTGAAAGTATCAAAAAAATATTTTTTTCGGATACAGAAAAAAATTACAAAAAATGTGAGAATTATCATCACTGCAATTAATATTGGCAGGGGATAAGACTCATTGATATTATTAATTACTTCGTAAGTGTAAATAAGATAGTCTACAGCGATAAAATTAAACCGGCTTTCAAATTCCTGCCAAAAAGTTATTTCAGCAAAAAAGGAAAAAAACAGAATCAATACAACAAGAGAAAAAGAAAAGTAGGTAATGATTTTATTTAATCTAGAATCTACCAATCGTTGGGGCAAAATCAACAAATAAAGGCTATATGGAAATATGAAAAACAAACCTACCCCTATGTCATATATAAGTCCTAATAAAAATACTCTAATAAAAGCTACTGCAGAAAACTCAGCCTTAGGAAATGAGGACAATACAAATCCCAGCCTTAGTAAAAAAGACATTATGATAAATAATAGAAAAAATCTGGTAAGCAATGCATAGCTGCTCTTAAAAAGACTTTTAGGTTTCATACCGAGAATAGATTTATTTTAAAGTTAAATGTGGATAGCGATCCCATGAACCGCCAAGGAAGCTTCCTGAAGTGATTGATAATACGTGGGCCAGAGCCAATAATTATGACATCAAATCTGTTTTCCATATTCCAATATTTTTGATTATTAATATTGTAAATCTTTAAAGATGTGCTTCGCCTTCTTTGTGTCCTTCTGTTTCAATTTGAAAAGTAGTATGTGAAATTTTAAAATCAGTAGTAGCTTTTTCTGTAAGTGTTTTTAGTAGAATATTCATATCCTCACTACGCTCAGCAATGACATGTGAGCTCATTGCATTAAATCCTGAAGTAAGAGACCAAACATGCAGGTCATGTATTTTTTTGACTCCATTTATGGATTCAAGGGATTTCCGTAAATCTTCTATGTTAACATCATTTGGTGTACCTTCTAAGAGAACATTTATAGCCTCCTTCAACAGTTTCCAAGTCCTTGGAAATATTAAAAGACCTATTGCAGCAGAAATTAATGGATCAGCATAATACCAACCTGTTGTTAACATTATTATTCCTGCAATCATTACTCCTATCGATGTTAATCCATCGGAAAGAACTTCAAAATAAGCGCCCTTCATATTTAGACTCTCGGAAGAATCTTTACGGATAATTATGATCCCTATGATATTTACCACTAAACCAATCCCAGCTACAATCAACATAGGAGTACTTTGTACCTCTGGAGGATTATTAAATCTCTGATATGCTTCAAACAAAACATATATAGAAATACCTAATAAAACAACCGCATTAATAACGGCAGCCAATATTTCTGTTCTATAGTAACCAAAAGTTTTCTGAGAAGTTGCTTTTCTTTCACCTATCTTGATAGCAACGAATGCTAAAAATAGCCCTACCACATCTGTCAACATGTGTGCTGCGTCAGCTAACAACGCGAGACTCTTTGTTGTAATACCTCCTATTACCTCTGCAATCATATATGTGCCACTTAAGCACAGTACAATCAATAGATTTTTTTTGTGCTTTGATGAGGCTGAAAGATTTTTATTATCGTTATTCATAATTTCTAGATGTTATCTTATATCCAAACTACATTTCAAAATAGGAATCATTCTCTTTTTTAGCGGGAATATTTTTCTCACCAATCATTTGAAGTAGGTTGATTTCAATCGTCTGAGCCAAAGCTGTCATTGGTGTATCAACAGGAGTATTCTCAAAAGGATCCTGCATGATAATAGCTGTTTTCTCTATCGTAATAAATATAATAGGGACAATAATAGTAGTGACTATTTCGACAGTCAACTGAGAATCTTCCAAACCAAAAGGCAATAAAAAAGCAAAAACATAAATCAATGTATGCAGCAGGATACTGTAAGCTCTTGGAAATACTGTATTTTTCAATCGCTCGCATTTTCCCATGCTGTCGCATAATCTCATAAGAACCTCATTTAACTGAACTTCTTTAAAATCAGAAATATGACCTTCCGCAGCAATTTTTCTAATCTGTTCGGAATGCTTATCCAAAATTGCATTAGGAATATTTGTTCCTGTAATGTTATGGGACTGCAGATAATTCTTCACTTTATCTGAAAATACCTGTTTTCTCAATGCTTCACCCAAGGCATACACCCACACAATCTGTCTTTCTGCAACTAGCCTGCTCTCCTCGGGTAGTTCAGGAACAAACTGTCTTACTAATCTTATAAAAGATCTTGAATCATTGACGATAGCGCCCCATACGGTTCTTGCCTCCCACCATCTTTCATATGACTGTGCTGTTCTGAATGCCAGAAGTAATGACACTGCCGTTCCCAGCAATGCGGGGATAATTAATGGAATAGATATTTTTTTAAATAGAGATATATCATCCAAAAAACCTATAAAAAAAGCAAAAAATACAATCAATATGATCTGGTACTTAATCTGACGGACAAAATATCCTATCGAAATTCTTTTGTTGAGTAACATCGCTTTTTTGTATTTGATATTTATATTTTTTCTACTTGTTAATTTCTAGGGAGAACCCTTTATTTCTTTTTATTATTTTCAAAACAACATATAACAGCATAGTCACTATGCAACCTATAATAAAAACATTATTGAAATGAAGATGGTTATTCATAACTTCTGCCGAAATATCAAATACAGTAAAAATCAGAAAGATGGCAAAAAGTCCGTTTTTTTCTTTAAGCAAAACTTTTCTGATACTGAACCTCAGCTGATTACTTTTGAACAATGAAAAATTAGGTATAAACGGAGGTACTCTTTCAGTCCACCTGATATAATAATCCCCAAATTTTCTTTCAAGAAATTGCTCCTCAGCAAATATGATTCTTTCATAATAGATCCAATAAAAAAGGACGAATGAAACTATAAACCATATGCTTTCAGTCAACAGAGCTAAACCAAGCCACATAAAGAAATTTCCGAGATACAGTGGATTTCTGACAATACTGTAAATTCCTGTCGTATTTAATTCATCAGCTACCTGACCCGCTTTTGTGTTTCTGCCTGATGTATTTTTTGGAGTAAAGCCAACTGTGTAAATCCTTATGCTTAATCCGAAAATACTTATAAGGAGGCAAAACAATTCATAATAAACATTACATTCAGAGATACTTCTGTTCCAATTGGTCTCAATAAAAACTGCTAAACCAATGAAAAGAATGATGAGCGGTAAAAAACTCCTGTATCTGAACAGCCAGCTACCTTGTGTTTCTAGTTCTTGTCTTAAAGCCATAATGATTAATATTTAAAATAAGAGTGAAACACCTTCCGGTTAATTTCACTCTTTTTGTTAATTAATGCCCATGATCTCCAGCGTTCGATAGTTTAGCATTCACGAAGAAAGCTCCTTTAACGACAATCTTTGCATCTTTTGGAATTTCAGTAACAGGAGTAATAGCGGTATAGCCCATTTCTGATGAACCTTTCGCCACTTCAACTTTTTCAAAATTCATTTTCTTCCCCTGTTCTTTCGCGTGATTTCCAGCTTCCTGTTCATTTTTGTGACCGTGTTCAGCTTCTCCTTCATCATGTCCATGTCCATGATCATCATCTGCCTTCTCTAGAGCTTCATGCTCCTCAGCTTTTTTGTCTGTCTGTACAAATACATAGAACTTACCGTCAGCCTCTACAATTGCCTCATCGGGAACTGCAGGCGTTGTCGCACTCTCAAGATTAATTACACCTGTGATATTCATTCCGTCGATCAACCCCACTTTATTTCCTGTAACATTGGCATGAACAGAAATGGTCTTGCTTTCATTTTCAAAAGAAGAACCAATACTATAAACTTTTGCATTATAAAGCATTTCAGGGTTATTGGTCAGCTTAAACTGTACATTTTGACCTACTTTCATTTTAGGAAGGTCTCTTTCGAAAACTTGAAGATCCAAATGAATCGAACTGTTATCAATCATTTCCAAAACTGGAGACGAAACATCTACATAACTTCCTATTTGTGCATTGATATTACTAATTACACCACTGATAGGAGCAGTAATAACCAATCCTGAACGGAGATTTCCATTGTTGACTCTTCCTGGGCTTATGCCCATCAGCTGAAGTTGTCTCTGTAAAGATGCTCTTTGTGTTCTCAGACTCTTCAGTTCGGCATCAGAACTCTGTAGATTCTTTTTGGCTCCTGCATCATTGTCAAATAGCTCTTTCTGCCTTCTGAATTCCTGCTCTGCAAAAGATATTCGACTGTTTACGGTTAAATATTGCTCCTGCAGCTGAATGTATTCTGGATTACTGATGCTTGCCAACACCTGCCCTTTTCTTACATAATCACCAATCTGAAAATTAATGGTCTTAATAACACCTCCATATAAAGAGGTCACTGTAGCTTTTTTATCATTAGGAACCCTCAACAATCCGTTGGCTTTTATGGTTGAAGTAAGGTCTTTCATTTCAACTTGCCCTAATACAACACCTACCGATTTCATTTGTTCTTCTGTAAGTTCAGCAATAGTTTTCGGTCCTTCTTCGTGAGCACCTTCTTCAGCTTGTTCTGTTTTGGGTTTTTCGGTTGTTGCTTCCGCTGTATCTTTCTTTCCGCAACTAACAGCAAAAAGTGAAATTAAAGCTAGAGATACAATACTATATTTGATTTTCATCTTTATAAATTTATTTGTCAGATGAAGTACCTGTAATACTGATTAATTAATAGCATTACAGGCATTTCATTTTATTGATTGATTATTGAATTAATGATAATGACAGATTCATTGACCTGCTGAATGGATTGTAGATATTTCAATTGAATATTGGTCGAAGTCTGCAAAGCAAAAAGATATTCCACATATGATATTTCCCCTGTTTTATATCCCAACTGCCCTGCTTTTGTAATCTTCTCAGCATTTGGAATAGCCAGATTGACATAGTAATCATACTGTTTTATATTTTGCTGATACTGATTTAAAGCATTTTCAAGCTGTGCTTCCAATTGTTTTTGCTGAAACTTCGCATTGGACTCCGCCATTTGTTTTTGATAATCCAGTGAACGAATTCTCGCCTTGGTTGCACCAAAAGTTAATGGAATAGAAACTCCAATTGTTGCAGAATGAAATCTGTTTCCACTATTAAAATATTGATCCATCCCATTTACAGTCTGAAAACCAACCAGTGACTGATTCGTATAACCTATTGTGAAATCTGGTAAACCTAGGGACTTTTCAACCTTTTTGTTTTTCTCAGCAATCTCCATATCCTGATAAAAAGCCCTTACCGTAGGATGTCTTGCAACAACAGTACTGTCCAGAACATAATCCGCTTTCAGAGGATGATAATTCTCATCATATAATACGGTAAAATCATCCGAGGTATTTAAAAGTGCTTTCAGGTTTTTGTACGCATTAAGTAAGTACACCCAATTTTGTTTGAGCAACAGATTAATTTCTCCTTTCTGCGTCTCAGCCGTATTAATCTCAATTTTTTTGACATCTCCTGCTTTAAATCTAACTGTTGCAATTCTAATAAAATCGGTATATAAGCTATCCAAATTCTGCAACTTTGTTTGATTATACTGCAGATACTCTATCTGATAATAATATGTTCTAACCTGTTTAGCCAGCTCGTTTGCAGAAACCTCCTTACTGATCTGTTTACCTTTCACCTGCTCATTAATAAGATCTCTTTTTGCCTTAAATAAACTTGGGAATGGAATTGTCTGGGAAATGGAGAACATTTGATCAAACTTTTTCGAGTTATACTGTCCCAATTGCATATCTGCATTCATTTTAGGAAGTTCTTTGGCGGTAGGCAATAATGCTTCCGTGGCCTTAATATCCAGATCTTTCGACTTCATCAGATTATTGTTGGTTAGCGCCATCTTGGTAGCTTCCTCAAGACTCAAAGGATTACCTTGTTGTGCTTTAAAAGTCTGACCGAAGAATAAAAAGCCTAAAAAAACAACTGTTGTAACAGATTTACTGCCTATTTTTTTAAAATTGATTTTAGTATTAAAAATAATGTAGAGCATAGGCAATACAAACAAAGTAAGGAATGTAGCCGTAACCAAACCTCCGATAACAACTGTTGCCAGTGGTTTCTGAACTTCTGCTCCTGCTCCCGTAGAAATTGCCATTGGTAAAAATCCTAAAGAAGCTACAGTTGCCGTCATCAAAACAGGTCTTAATCTCGTTTTTGTACCTTCCATTACGCGCTTTAGAATATCGGTCTCGCCTTCTTTTTCCAATTGGTTGAAAGTGCCTATCAAAACAATTCCGTTCAAAACCGCAACTCCAAACAAAGCAATAAATCCAATTCCTGCACTGATACTGAATGGCATATCTCTTAATAGTAAAGCGAAGACACCACCAATAGCACTCATTGGAATAGCTGTAAAAATCAATGCTGCCTGTTTAAAGGAATGGAATGTGAAATATAAAAGCATAAAGATCAGTAGCAACGACACAGGAACAGCAATCATCAACCTTGCGCTCGCAGCCTTTAGATTTTCAAACTGACCACCATAGGTGAAATAATATCCCGACGGAAGCTTAACCTGTTGATCCAGCTTTTTCTGAATATCTTCCACAACGCTTTCAACATCTCTGCCTTTCACATTGAAACCGATAACAATTCTTCTTTTTCCTGCCTCACGACTGATCTGTGCGGGACCTAATTTATAACTGACATTTGCCACCTGTGAAAGAGGAACCTGCACTCCGGAATTGGTAGAGATCATTAGGTTATTTACATCGTCTATATTCGTTCTGTTCAAACTGTCTAAACGGACAACAAGATCGAATCTTCTTTCATTTTCAAAAACCTGCCCTGCTGCCTGTCCTGCAAATGCAGTACTTACAGCACTGTTGACATCCTGAATATTCAGTCCATAATTGGCCATTCTTGTTCTGTCGTATTCTACATTAATCTGCGGTAGTCCACTAACACGTTCTATTTGTGGGGAAGTTGCTCCCTGAACCGATTGAATAACTTTTGCTGTTTTATCTGCATAAATTGCCAATGAATCTAAATTCTCACCAAATATCTTCACCGCAACGTCCTGTCTGATACCGGTCATTAGTTCATTAAAACGCATTTGGATCGGCTGGTTTTTTTCAAAGAAAACTCCTGGAATGGTTTCCAGTTTTTCAGAAATTTCGTCGGCTAATTGTTCATAGGATTTCTTGGTTTTCCATTCATCCTGTGGTTTTAGTACGACAATCATATCCGTGGCTTCCGGCGGCATCGGATCAGTAGGAACTTCTGCAGCTCCTGTTTTTCCGACAACCATTTTTACCTCATCGAATTGCTTGATAATTCTTGAAGCCTGCATTGAAGTTTCTATACTTTGACTTAAAGAACTTCCTTGTGGTAAAATACAGTGAAAAGCAAAATCTCCTTCCTGTAATTGAGGAATAAATTCTCCTCCCATTCTACCAAAAATCAGAACTGCAACGGCAAATATGGCAACTGTCACTCCTACAAGCCAATATTTAATTTTCAAAGCTTTTTCCAAAAGAGGCTGATAGATTTTTTGGAGTCTGTTCATCATCTTATCTGAGAAAGTCTCTTTATGAGAAGGTTTTTTTGATAAGATCAAGGCACTCATCATAGGAATGTAAGTCAGTGACAAAATCAAAGCTCCTAGAATTGCAAACCCTACTGTCTTAGCCATTGGTGTGAACATTTTACCTTCAACACCCACTAAAGTTAGAATCGGAATATAAACGATTAAAATAATGATCTCTCCGAATGCAGCACTGCTTCTAATCTTTGACGCAGAAAGGAAAACCTCTTCATCCATTTCATTTTGAGTCATTACCTTCATACTTTTTCTCATTCCAAGATGATGAAGGGTGGCTTCGACAATAATCACTGCACCATCTACAATCAAACCAAAATCAATAGCTCCTAAACTCATCAGGTTGGCGCTTACCCCAAAAACATTCATCATTCCTAAAGCAAATAGCAATGAAAGGGGAATTGCTGAAGCTACAATCAAACCAGCTCTTAAATTTCCAAGGAAAATAACCAAGACAAAGATTACGATCAATGCTCCTTCAATCAGGTTTTTTTCTACAGTACTGATTGCTCTTCCTACCAGATCAGTTCTGTCCAAAAATGGCTCAATCACAACATCTGCCGGAAGCGATTTCTGAATGGTAGGAATTTTTTCTTTAACTCTTTGAACGACTTCATTACTATTCGCTCCTTTCAGCATCATGATTACACCTCCCACTGCATCTACTTCTCCATTATAAGTCAAAGCCCCGTAACGGACTGCGTGACCTAAACCAACATTCGCTACATCTTTAATGAAAATCGGAACACTTCCTGTTTCATTTTTAACAGCTATATTCTTAACATCTTCAATTGAAGTGACAATTCCGATTCCACGAATGAAATAAGCATTCGGCTTTTTATCAATATAAGCACCTCCGGTATTTTGATTGTTTTTCTCTAGAGCAGTAAATATATCTGTAATACTTACTCCCATTGCTTTTAGACGGTTTGGATTTACAGCAACTTCATACTGTTTCAACTCTCCTCCAAAGCTGTTAATTTCTGCAACTCCGGGAGTTCCGTTAAGCTGTCTGCGGACAATCCAGTCCTGCATTGTTCTTAACTCCTTACTGCTGTATTTTTTCTCACTGCCTTTTTTAGGGTGAAGAATATATTGATATACTTCGCCCAAACCTGTACTTACAGGAGCCATTTCAGGTGTTCCCACACCTTTCGGAATTTCTTCGGCAGCTCTTTTTAATTGTTCGCTGATTAACTGACGGGCAAAATAAACATCAACATCTTCCTTGAAAACAACTGTAATTACTGACAGCCCGAATCGGGAAATACTTCTTGTTTCTTCGATATTTGGAACATTGGCAATACTTTGTTCGATAGGAAATGTGACTAATTGCTCAACCTCTTGTCCTGCAAGTGTTGGACAGACGGTAATAATCTGTACTTGATTATTCGTGATATCAGGTACTGCATCAATAGGTAGTTTGGTGGCACTCCACGTACCCCAAATGACTAGCATCAAAGTCATCAATCCGATAATGATTTTATTCTTGATACTAAATCGTATGATATTATCTAACATTGGATTTAAATTTTATTGAATGTCGAGCTCATTTCATCAAAAAAAAAGGATGAATTATGAACGACAAAGATGAGCGGAAACACGATGCAATGATATTGCAAAGTTTCCACGACAAAATGATGAAAGACACACGTCTTACATTAAATCAATAAAAATTAAATTTTAGGGGGTTGCCAAATCTGGTCATACACCAAATGAGCAAAATCATTTTTTTGAGAATGAATTTTTTTTGAGAAATATTCGGTTACCTTTTGTGATAAAGGCATTAAAGGCTCTATTTTAGAAGATGCTACTGTTATCTGACAACAGTTACAGGTACATAATGGAGAACAAATATCTCCTTTGTCTTTAGAATGAGAATCTTCAGAATTGCTAATAGTACTGTAAGAATCTTTAGAATTATTTGGAGACTGCGCATGGATATCACTACAAGGCACTACGGCAAGCACCATGAAATAAATAATTAAAAAGAACTTAACTAATCTCACTTTACAAATATAAATATATTTTTCAAAGTTTAACTAAATATTCTAAAAACTTTTAAAATAAAAATTCTTGAAAAACAAAAACTTATTATTAATAAACTTTTTAAATTTCGCAACTATTAACAAACGACAATCAAATGTAGATTTTTCATCTGTTTTATTTTTGACTAATGATACTGTGAAGCTGTCTGTCTACTATATCAACAAACTAAAATGAATGGTGAAACTTTGATAAGATCTGCCATTTCATTTTTTTATCGATATTTTTATTCCAACTCATCTTTTTCTTCTAAAACTGCAAAACACAAAGTTCTGATTGGTATTAAAAGGTGTTCTGTGGTCTACGGTAAAGCATTCTATTTTATTTAAATGTTCCTTAAAGCGACTTTCCAATGAACTTTCAGAATACTGTTTGATTTCAATACCACTACATTTTATCGGACCTTGTTCTGAAAAGCTCCCGATTACCAAAATTCCTGTTGGTTTAATGTTCTGTTTAACCGTATCGATGTAGCTTTCAATTTCATTATCCTCTGTCAAAAAATGAAAAGCAGCCCTGTCGTGCCAAAAATCATATTGTTCTGTGGGTTTAAATGTACCGGCATCTTCAACTATCCATTTTACACGGTTTGACTTTTCGCCAAGTCGTTGCTTAGCTTTACTAAGTGCTGTCTCTGATATGTCTAAAACTGTAATGTCCTGATAACCCAAGTCAAGCAAGTGATCAACAAAAAAACTATCTCCTCCGCCAATATCAATTATTTTGGCCGTTTTTGATACATTGAATTCTTTAATAAATGCTAATGACGTTTCGGGTGTAGGCTGATACCAGCTTACTTCTTCCAAAGCTTTGGTATTGTATATTTTTTTCCCAATGATTTTTTCTATCAGATAATGACATATCTCTTTAATTTTTTGTACTATTCAAATTTAACTCATTTTTTTTTTACTATATCTCACGTTTAACCACAAACTTACCTTTACCAATAGTATCAAGACGGGAACTTCTACCAACGGTCCAATAACTCCCACAAATGCTTGTGGGGAATGGATACCGAAAATAGATATTGCTACTGCTATAGCCAATTCAAAATTGTTTCCTGCGGCTGTAAATGCGATGGATGCGTTTTTGTCGTAAGGAACTTTTAAGGCTTTATTGATAAAGAAACTAACGAAAAACATTAGTATAAAATAGATAATTAGTGGTATGGCTACTTTTATTACATCCATTGGTAACTCTAATATTTTATCGCCTTTCAAGCTGAACATTAAAACAATAGTAAACAGTAAAGCATATAATGTAATGGGCGATATTTTGGGTACAAATTTCCTGTTATACCATTCTATCCCTTTTGATTTTACTAATGCATAACGGCTTATAAAACCTGCTAAGAATGGAATGCCTAAATATATCAATACGCTTGTTGTAACATCTTTCATTGATACACTTACATTGAAATTTGTCAATCCTAATTTACTCGGTAACACGTTGATGAATAGCCAAACTAAAAAATTGTAACTTATTATCTGAAAGATACTGTTTAATGCAACTAACATAGCTGTATATTCCCTGCTTGCCTTAGCTAAGTCGCTCCATACGATTACCATTGCGATACATCTTGCCAAACCTATCAGTATCAAGCCTGTCATATAATCGGGTTCATTGTGTAAAAACAAAACCGCTAATCCGAACATCAATACTGTACCGATAACCCAATTGAGCAATAATGATATCCCTATTACTTTTTTATCCTTAAATGCTTGGGGCAATAATGAATAATCCACTTTTGCCAATGGCGGGTACATCATCAGTATTAAACCTATTGCCAACGGAATATTTGTAGTGCCTGCGGATAGGGTATCTGTAATTTTTGAGATACCCGGAAAGAAATGTCCCAATCCTATACCTACCGCCATTGCAAGGAATATCCATAAGGTAAGGTAACGGTCAAGAAATTTTAGTTTTGGTTGCATAGCGTTGCTAATTTGTAAGTTCTTTATATTGGTTTGCTGTCAATAAGTTTTCTAATTCTGTAAGGTCTTTGATTTCAATTTTTATCAACCAACCATCTTTATAAGGGTTGTCATTGATTAGTGTAGGTACTTTCAATAGTATGTCGTTCGTTTCAATGATTTTACCCGATACAGGCATAAATAAATCGCTGACCGTTTTAACCGCTTCAACAGAGCCGAATACTTCATCCTGCTGAAAATTATATCCAACATTCGATAAGTCTGCATACACAATTTCGCCCAATTCACTTTGTGCAAATTCTGTGATGCCTATTGTACCTATGTTATCCTGTACGCTTATCCACGTATGTTCTTTTGAATATTTTAAATCGTTTGGAAATTCCATTTTTCTGATTTTTTAGATTAATAACCTCTCCTTAAATTTTCTGCGTATTCGTTTGGTAATGGGCTTTCTTCAATTGCTTTTGCTGCTTTTTCAATATCATAATCAAAGCGTATAAATTCTACTTTGATACTGTCTTTATCCAATACTGAACTATCTTCATTGATTGTAAGCATTACATAACCACCTCTTACATCGCTGTCTTTTGGTTTACCTACTGAACCTATATTTATGGCGTGTCTAAAATGATTTTGTCCGTCAATACCGGAGTTTAAAATACGGTGGTATGGCTTGTGTGTATGCCCAAAACACATAACGTCTGCATCAGCTTGTTCCATTATCCTAAGCATACTTTTTTCTTCCCTATCCTCAAATAAGTATTCGTTTATTTTTCTTGGACTTCCGTGTACTAATAATAAATTGAGCTTATCTTCATTCAATTGAAATTCTACTTTGATATGTACAGGAAGTGTACGCAAATAGGCTCTTTCTTCATCTTTCATAATAGAGTTGGTAAATGAAATAGAGATTTTCCCATTATCTTTTTCCCCGTCTGTTTTGTACGCACATCCACAATCGTTGCTCATACGCCCGATGCCAAAATCATAATTTCCTGCAATGGTTGGTATTTTCCTTTTACGGATTTCGTTTACAACTTCATTTGCCCAAATATTATAACCTACCAAATCGCCTAAGCAATAAATACTGTCGGGGTTTCTTTTTTCTACATCTTCAAAGAATGCTTCTAAGGCAGGTAGATTGGCGTGAATGTCGCTGAATAATGCAATTTTCATTTTTATTGATTTTTATGTTTTGAATTTTGTTTTACTTATTAAGATATTAACAACAACCACCTCCTGGCGTACAAGCGTTTGAATTGTTTACAGATAATTCAGTCAAATTTTTCTTTTGTTTCTCTGAAGGAATGCCACAAGCATCCTGAGCCAAACACGCAGTCGTTTTATTTTTTAGTACAAATGTTTTCCCGTTAAACTCCAAATCGTACTTGCCAATTGTTCCGCTTTGATATTCTACTTCTATCTCAGCATCTTCCATTCCCAATTTTTCTTCAGATAACTTGATGATGTTTAATAGTTTGGTCGGCTTTAATCTATGCTCGTAATCATCTGCATTCCATAATTGAAAGTTGACCACTTTTTCATTTCTGATTGTTCCACCACAATCGATGAAATTCTTTGTAATTACACCCACTTCTGTAACGTGAAAGTGTTCTGGTACAAATATTCCGTTCTCTAATTGAAATTCAACATTATCTAATGTTGGTAAGATTTCTTTGATGTCTGATAGTTTCATAAATCTTCTATTTTATTATGATATTTTTCTATACTTTGGAATTCTATTTTTGATATACAAATTTAATCGATACATAATATTGCAATATAACGATATTAAGGAATGTAAAAAAATGCCTTTAACAGCATTGATTTACTTTTACTTCCTGTTCAAAGAATTGATTGAAATACTCTTGTATCTCTTTCCATTTCTTTTCTTCTATACAATAACAAACTGATTTTCCATCTATTGTACCCTGTATAATACCCATATATTTCAACTCTTTTAAATGCTGCGAGATTGTCGCTTGCGCCAAACCTAATTTATCCACCAAATCATTGCAAATGCAGGATTTTTGATTGATAATATATTGAAGTATAGCTACCCTTGCAGGATGTCCAAAAACTTTAAACAAAGAAGCTAATTTATTTTGTTCATCTGAAAACATATCTGATTTTGTAAGCCCCATACTTAATTATTTAATATCGCAATATTACGATATTAAATTTGAAATACAAAAAGATTTAATAGCTTTTTACAAATTATATTTAAAAAAGGTATCAGGATATAACTTCTATTTTTTATAAAATTATATTTTGAACTTGTTACCATCTTTGAGACAAAATCATACACATTATTAATAATTTTCTAAAATTTTTTCTTTACAACTTTTAAAGACAATCTTCTCGCATAAATCCAGTGATAAATGAATGTGAAGCTCTCATTCCTTTTGTTTCTAATTATTAGACACTAAGAAGGATGCTATATCTCTCACAACTTTACTTATAAATACAGGATATCTCTGGAAAAAAATGTTTTTCTTTCTGATCATTAAGCTGGATTTCTTTTTCAATAAAAAATACTCCGCTAACCTCACACAACTCCCTACAGGAAAAATATTAGGATGTTTTTTGCTAAATTCAAATCTTACGATCTCTCTTGGAAATCGAAAGATATATAAATAAAAAATATATGAAGATTATTAACAAAAGATGACTAGCAGCTTTTTTAGGATGTCGAACTTAAGTTTTGTCTTCTTCAAGACATTTTTGAAATCTTAACAGACAAATTTCAATATCTTTTAAAAAAAACTGTATCATTACTTTACAAGGCATATCAACTTCGAATATAGATCCTCTATACAACTATCTTTGTCTGATAATTTAATTATCTCAGAAATCTTTTTACATTCTTTTGTCAAGATATTTTTGTTTAAGTAACATCATGTCCTCACTAACTTTGCTATCTAATATCTTCGCATAATGCTGCGTAGTTTTAATACTTTTATGACCTAGCATTTTACTTACACTTTCAATAGAGACCCCGTTAGATAAAGTAACGGTTGTTGCAAAAGTGTGGCGTGCAATATGGTAAGTTAATTCCTTATTGATACCGCACAGATCTGCAATTTCTTTCAAATAGGCATTCATCTTTTGATTACTAAGAATAGGCAGAAGTTTTCCACTATTAAGGCAAGCCGGATGATTTTTGTATTTTTTAATAATTTTCTCTGTTTGAGAAAGTATGGGAATATTAGAAGTAGTTTTAGTTTTCTGACGTTTGGTATAAATCCATTGAGAGCCATCAAGACCTAAATTGATATTTTGATATGTTAGTTTTTGGGTATCAATGTACGCCAGTCCGGTGAAACAGCTGAACAGAAAAATATCTCTAACCAAAGACAATCTCTCATTTGTAAAATCTTTGGTAAAAAGCACTTCAATTTCCTGTTCATTAAGAAACATTCTCGTCACTTCATTAAACTTAGAATGATAGTTCATAAAAGGGTCTCGCTCTATCCATCCATTCGCAAGACAAATACGAACAATCTTACCAAAATTCTTAATATACTTAACAGCAGAATTATTGTTGCAGGATCTCTCGGTTCTTAAAAAAAATTCAAAATCATTTAGAAAAGCATAATCAATCTTTTTAATTTCAATGTCGGTAATACTATATTTCCATTTCAAGAAATCTTTTGTATGTTTGAGACATGTTTTATAACGTGTCAATGTTCCTTGTGCAAATTCTTTTTCAATCAGTTTCTCCATTCGATCATTATGATCCTGAAAAATAGGAATGAGCATTCTGGTCAATTTACCTTTACCAACTAACTTATTTTTAAGAGTCTCACAAGTTACTGTTTCCTTATCTCTGATTAATTCGTGATAGGCATCATAAACTTTCTGCTCAAAAGTTTTCAAATAAAAATTAAGTGATCTAAATTCTTCAGAAGAGCCACTAACCTTCTGCATTGCAGAATTCCATTTTGAAGCCTTTACTGTACGTTTTGTGCTTATCTCGAATATCTTGCCATCAATTGTAATTCGTAAGTAAATAGGAGACTCTCCTAAAGAATTGATTTTAGCTTTTTTTACATAGAAAAGTAAATTGAATGTCTTGTTCATTTCGTAAAGGGTTTGAGATTTAAAATTAATCTTAGCAAAAACTTATCACAAGATATTCAGTTCCTGAACTAGCTACTGAACAGGGTTTGTTGAATTTTCAGTGACCTTTTTAAACCTATTTTAACAGGTCACTGAATAGGTCACTTTCAAATTGTGCTTTTTTAACTTTCTTTGAATAGACATAAAACGAAAAAAGCTTTAAAACATATGTTTTAAAGCTTTTTGCACTACTTTGATATTGTAGTTGCGATCCGGACGGGACTCGAACCCGCGACCTCCGCCGTGACAGGGCGGCATTCTAACCAACTGAACTACCGGATCAGTTTTTTTTGAAAAGTAACTGATAAACTTTTTGCGATCCGGACGGGACTCGAACCCGCGACCTCCGCCGTGACAGGGCGGCATTCTAACCAACTGAACTACCGGATCAATATTTTTATAAAACCTTTAGGCTTACAGGCCAATCGCTTTATGTGAACTCCTTTTCTTTTAGTGGTGCAAAAATACATTAAATTTCGTTACCTACAAATGTTTTTCAAAAAAAAATGCTTCCCAAATAGGAAAGCACTCATTTTCAAAGCAATTATTTTCTACAAATGTGCAGATAATTTTTCTGCTATCACTTCTTTTGGAGATACACCTACAATTTTATCAACTACCTCCCCATTTTTAAAGATCAAAATCGTTGGGATGTTACGGATTCCGTAGTCAATAGAAACTTGTTGGTTGTTGTCTACATCTAACTTTCCAACAACAGCTTTACCATCAAAATCGGTAGCTATTTCCTCAACAATAGGCCCCAACATTCTGCATGGTCCACACCATACTGCCCAAAAATCTACCAATACTGGTTTATCCGAATTTAATACGACTTCTTGAAAAGTAGCGTCTGTAATTTCTAATGCCATTTTTATATTTTTTAATTAATTTATTTTAAAATGAGAACAAATGTAATGAAAAACCTCATCACTTGTTACACCGTTTATCTATTTGGACTATTCTTAATTTCTATAGTATTAATTCACTGCATTTTGTATCTCTTTCAGAGCTGTAATCAATGCATCAATTTCATTTTTCTCTGTGAAATGACTGAACGAAACCCTCAACGGTGTACAATTTTCCATTTCATCTTCGTTTAATACAGTCATCATGACCATGGATGGTTTTGCAGCTCCTGAAGAACAAGCACTTCCTTGAGACAACGCAATCCCTTTCATATCCAATTGCAAACCAATCAGTGGATTGTGATAAGGCAACAACACGCTAAGTACGGTATAAAGGCTGTTTTCTTCTTCGCTTCTTCCGTTGAATTTAACACCTGGAAATTCTTTTTTGAATTGCTCGATGGTGTACGCTTTCAAGTCTTTGATTTTCTGTGAGAACTCGGTCAAATTGCTCATGCAAATTTCCAAAGCTTTCCCCATTCCGGCGATACCGCAAACATTCTCGGTTCCGGCTCTTAGGCTTCTTTCTTGCGGTCCACCTGTAATAATCCCCTTCAGACCTGAAGATTTTCTGACAAATGCAAAACCAACACCTTTGGGTCCGTGGAATTTATGAGCGCTGCACGAAGCGAAATCTACCGGGATTTTCGAAAAATCCAAATCGTAATGTGCAATGGTTTGTACCGTATCGGAGTGGAACAATGCATTGTTCTCTTTACACAATTGAGCCACTTTTTCAATTTCCAAAAGGTTTCCAATTTCGTTATTGGAATGCATTAGGCTTACCAAAGTTTTCTTTTCAGAATTTTTCAAATGTTTTTCAAGATCTTCAAGGGACAAGTCTCCGTGGTTATTTGGTCTTAGATACACCACTTCTATCCCTTTTCTTTTTTTAAGATCCAACACCGATTCGGCAACACATTTGTGTTCCAAAGGCGAAGTGATGATCCTCTCTACTCCTAAATGTTCAACACTGGATTTTAGGATCATGTTATTGGACTCTGTACCGCAAGAGGTGAATATAATTTCCGCAGGGGTTACGCGCAAATAATCGGCTATTTCTCTTCGCACTTTTTCCAAAATTACTTTTGCATCTTGACCAAAACTGTGTGTGGAAGAAGGATTACCAAAATTAAACTGCAACACATTGACCATTTCATCAATCACAGCTGGATCTAATGGCGTTGTTGCGGCATTGTCCAAATAAATTTTATTCATATAAAAAAGAAAACAATTAAACCAATATTAATAAAAAAACGCTTCGTAAAAAGCGTTGCAAATTTAATGAAAAAACTTAAAATATGACTCTTTGGCAAAATTTAGCATTTCACGATCTCCCGAGGTATCTCCGAATGCAATTATTTTATCGTATTTTTTATCCAAAATAGCATGCTTTACGCGGTTCACTTTTTCGATACCGTTACAATTTGGAGTGATGAAATTTCCTGTAAAAAAGCCATCAACAAACTCGGCTTCAGTGGCAATAAGTTGCAAATTAAGCTGTTCGGCAAAAGGCCTAACCCAAATATCTAAAGATGCCGAAACGATATACGAATCTACATGACGACGATCGATATTGTTTATAAAATCCAAAGCATTTTCTCTGAAAATTTCAGGGAAATTCTTCTCAAAAAATCGTTTAGCTTTTTCGTCAATCTTGGATTTTTCTTGACCTTTTAAGATGGAAGCCACAAAACTTTTTTTCACTTTTTCGGCATCGGCAAGTTTTAGTTTTAACAAAATAAACAACGGAATGTGCTTTAAAAAGGCAATTCTGTAGAGAAAAGGGTTGTAATATTTCAGATACAAAAACATGGTGTCTTTGTAGGTCAATGTCCCATCAAAATCAAAAAGATAGAGTTTTTTCATGTTTAGTTTTTACCAAGATACAAATAAAATATCAACCTAAAGCTTCATTTTTTTGAAAATAAATTCCGGAATATTTCTGATCACACACATGATCAATCGCCAAATTGGCAAAACATAGACCGTATTTTTCTTCAGTTTATAGGCTCTAAATATGCCATCCGCAGCTTGTTTTGGACTGGCCGTAAGTGCTGGATTCAGTGGCAAACCTTCGGTCATTTTGGTATCCATAAAACCCGGCTTCACAGTCATAACATGAACTTTTTTGGAGTGCAAATAATTTCTAAGTCCACTAAGATAGGCCGTAAGTCCTGCTTTTGCACTGCCATAAATAAAATTACTTTGTCGGCCTCTTTCGCCAGCAACAGACGACAAAACGATCATATTTCCTTGACGGGTTCTCTCCATTTTTTCGGCAAAATAGTTGAGCACCGGTATTAATTTAGCATAATTGACATCGACAATTTTCTCGGTATTTTTACGGTTGTACAGCCCTTCATCTGTCCCTACTCCCAAATATCCTGTAGCACAAAACAACAACGACGACTGGATATAGTCCCATTTGGAAAAATCAATATTTTGGGTTAGATCCATGAAAACCACCTCGCTGTGTTGCATAAATCTCACCTCAAGGTGTTTGGCAAATCTTTCAGTAACTTCTGGTGTGGAAGTAAACAAATACAAGGTCTTAAATCGTTCGCCACCATCCAAAACCCTTTCTACAAAAGCTTGTGCTATTTCAGAATTACTTCCTAATACAATCATTTTATTATCTCTGTTTATGTTAAATTTTAGCCGTTTTTAATTCTTTTGTATTGCATGGATGCAAATTTTGGATTGTGAATATTTTTTAGATAATTGGTCAATGTCGGTTTGCTCATCGAGTCTTTGGTTAGATAAATTCTACCACCAAATTGTTCTACAATAGCATCCAACTTGTTTACCAATTCCGGTAATTTTTTATTCACTTTAAAATCCAAAGCCAAGGTATAACCCTCCATAGGAAACGAGTTATAGGCATGTGGATTGTCTTTTCCAAACAGTTTCAGTACGGCCAAAAAAGATCCATTTCCGCTGTTGGCTATGGTCTCCAAAATGGCTTTCATCCCAGCCTTTCCTTGCGATTTCGGGATTACCATTTGGTATTGTATAAAGCCTTGTTTGCCATAGATTTTGTTCCAATCGTGCACGGCATCCAACGGGTAGAAAAAGGTTTCGTAATCGATAAAATTCTTTACTTCTTTATTTCTTTGTTTATTAAAATACAGAAAATTAAAAGCCTTAACCGTAAACGCATTCAGTACAAAACTCGGAAAATAAAAAGGAACGGTGGGCATGAATTTCTTTTTTAATTTCAAAGGTGTTTTTGCTAAATTTTGCGGCAACTCATTGAGAAGAGCATGTTCGCCACGCATCAAAATACTGCGACCTATGTTTTTCCCTTTTTGCAAACAATCGATCCAAGCTACGGTATAAGTCCAGTTTTCACTTTCATCAAAAAGTTGAAAAATTTCATCGAGATTTTCTGCTTTTATGCTTTCTTGACGAATGTACGCCGTTTCTATTTTCTTTAGCTGAACGGTTGCCGACAAAATAATTCCTGTAAGCCCCATTCCACCGATGGTTGCCCAAAACAGATCTGTATTTTCGGATCTGGAACAGTGCAGTACTTCGGAATTTTCATTCAGAATTTTAAATGCCAAAACCGACTCGGAAAAACAACCTTCGGCATGATGATTTTTACCGTGAACATCCGAAGCGATGGCGCCTCCAACAGACACAAACTTTGTTCCCGGCGTTACGGTCAGAAAAAAACCTTGCGGTACAGAAACTTCTAAAATATCGGACAAGAGCACACCGGATTCGCACTCAATAATGCCATCAATTCTATTGAAACCGATGAATTTATTGAGTCTTTTGGTAGAAAAAATATTTTCAGCCAAAGAAGCGTCTCCATAGCAACGACCGTTTCCTCTGGCAATGATATCGTTGTTATTCTTTACAAATTCTTTAATATTTGAAAGTGAATCTTCTGATTTTATCACTTTATCAACCACCGGGAAATTCCCCCAATTGCTTACTTTCTGAGTAACATTTGTCTTCATACTCATTTATTTGTAATATATTAAAAACAAAAACGAAAACACCCAAATAACGATGGTTGCTTGTATGTATCGGTCTTTATAGACAATTTTTGTTGGCGATTCGGTTCTGTTGTACACCAAGGTTTGTTGCAAATATCTTAAAAACGCAAAAACAACAAATATTACGGTATAAAAAACTTTTTGTCCAAATTTCTCCTGAATTTCTGGGGTTACTGTAAACATAAGATAGGAAATGATGGCCAATGTTGCCGAAATGGATAGGGTAATGTCTGCAAACAAAACATTGTATCCATCCAATGCCTTTCTTGTTCTACCAGAAACCTGTGCATTTACCAGTTCTCCTCTTCGCTTTCCGATGGCCAAAACCAATGCCAATACAAATGTGAGCAATACCGCCCATTGCGAAATTGGAATTCCCGTAGCATAACCACCTGCCAAAACTCTAAGTACAAAACCAATAGCAATGATGCAAACATCGACAATGGCGACATGTTTCAACTTGAAGGTATAGGCAATATTCATTAAAAAATAAAAAGCAATAATTGCCGGAAACTTCAGTGGATGATACCCCAACAGCGGTTGCCCGTACACCAATAAAGCTGATGCAATCGCTATTAAAGTTAAAAATAAAATTTTTGCTGAATTTTTGGAAATGGCACCGCTTGCTAAAGGTCTTTTACATTTTTCAGGATGTTTGCTATCGGCTTCGATGTCCATATAATCGTTGAGAATATAGATGGAACTGGCCGTAATTGAAAAAATGATGAATGCGAATGCACTTCCTAATAATAGATCTGAATGAAGGATGTTGCCGGAAAAAAACAAAGGGGTAAAAACAAATAGATTTTTCACCCATTGTTCTACTCGGAGTAGTTTCAGATATTTTGTCATTTATGTTTGTTTTCTGTTCACAAAAATAGCAATTAGAACCCATAATAAAAAGAAAAAAACCGCAAAAGCGGTTTTAAAATTCAATTTATTAAGAATTTTGATTAATTCCCTTGGTTGGCTTCATTAATCATTTTCTCATTAGCCGTAATGGCAAATTCTACTCTTCTGTTTTGAGCTCTTCCGGCTGCCGTATCGTTGGTTGCTACAGGACTGGCCTCACCCATACCCATGGCGTTCAAACGAGAAGCTCCAATGCCTTTAGAAGTCAAATACGCTTTAACAGAATTCGCTCTTCTTTCGGATAATTTTTGGTTGTAATCGTCTTTTCCGACATTATCCGTATGTCCATAGATGTTGATGTTGGTATCCGGGTTGTTCTCAAGTATCTGAGCCAATTTGTCCAAATTTCCTTTTGCTGTTGCTGTTAAATTGGAAGAGTCGAAATCGAAGTTTACCATGTTTTCCGGTAAAGTTACTTTAATTCCTTCGTTCACCCTCTCCACTTTAGCACCCGGCAAAGTTTCTTTGATTTCTTTGGCTTGTTTGTCCATTTTATGACCGATACGATTGCCCGCTACACCACCAACAATACCTCCCAATACGGCACCCAATGCACCATTTCCTCCTTTACCGATGTTGTTTCCAAGTACACCACCCAGTACAGCTCCTGCAGCTGCACCAATTGCTGTTCCTCTTTGTTCTTTATTCGAATTTTGTACAGCTTCGCAACTTGTCAACAACAAAGATCCGGTTAGGAAAATGGCTGCTATTTTTGTATTCTTTACTAATTTCATCTTTTATAATTTTTAATATTTACTTTTAATTTTGTTTTTGAAAATGATAAACCACCGTTACCACTTCACCGTCAAAAGAGATGTTTTGTTGAAGGTCGAACTGACTGTCGGTTTGGTTCAATATTGCTGTTGAATACCCTTGAGTCACTGCTTTTGCTTTGCTACCGGCAATTAGTTTTTTAAACTTAAACTCGTTGCCACCAACCACTTCAAATTTGATATTTTGGCTTACAGAAGGGCAATCGCCACCGCCGTTTAGGGTATAACTTCCCGAATAATTATTGGGGATAAATTTCCATTGACTGCCCACCCAGCATTGTGCATCGGCGTTTTCGTCAAAAGGTTGAATTTTAAATTTTTTGGAATGATCAACACTTGTAATTACCCAATTGCCTTTCATTTGTAAAAATTCTTTTCTCTGATTTTGTGCATTTTCTGCTTTTTTGGTTGCTTCACAAGAGGTAGTCACCAAAGCTACACCCATCAATCCTAAAAAAAATAGCTTTTTCATATGTTGGTTTTTTATAATATTTTTAATTCTGAAATTCTCTTTTGAGATCTTGAGAGCGAAATGTTTTTTTTCTTCAAACCAAAGTTAGTTAAAATTATGCCAAAATTCATTTAACATAAAAAAAAATCCGAAAAAATATTTCGGATTTCTTATAAAATATTGACAATTACAATTTTACTTTTTAGCCTTTCTTTTCAATTCTTTCTTGATTGGCTTAGGCGACAATGTATGTGTATTGTTTTTATTGAAATAATTGGCATACGCATATTCAGCAGCTTTTTTCAAATCGATCACACCACCCGCACGAGAAATCATATCAAATTTATTACTCTCATTGGTAGGAAGCATCGCATTCACCGTAGATTTATTGGAGGTTTTCACCAAGCTATCAATAATTTCTTCAGGAGTTAGGTTCGGCATATATGCCAACAAAACTGCTGCAGCACCTGCGACAACAGGCGACGCCATTGATGTTCCTTGTTCGTATTTGTATTTACCATCAACAACCGTAGAATAAATTTTGTCTCCAGGGGCAAATACATCGACCATTTTTTTGTTGTAGTTAGAAAAACCGGCTCTCAGCATTTCAGGATCGTTGGTACTTGCACCTACGGTAATCATGTTGTTAACAAATGGTTTTTCATCTGAAGTTTTGTAGAAATTGGTTGGATAATTTTCATTTACCTCAATATCTTCATTGTCATTTCCTGCAGCATGAACCAACAAAACGCCTTTATCTTCAGCATATTGCAATGCAGACCACACCCTTTCTTTGTCAGGAGAGAACGCTTTTCCGAAGCTCATATTGATCACTCTAGCACCGTTATCCACAGCATATCGAATAGCGTTTGCAACATCTTTATCTCTTTCGTCTCCGTTAGGAACTGTCCTAACCGTCATAATTTTTGCAACTTTAGAAGCTACTCCGTATTGAATTTCATTTCCTTGCGGATACCCTGCAATAATACCTGCCACATGCGTTCCGTGCAAAGCATCAGGACCTTCGTAGTGGTTATTTCCGTATTTGGTTTCGCCCAAATCATTTTCCTTGTCCCCAACTATGGATCTGGAGTCGTAATCCAAATTGTATTGCTTGGTCGCTTGAGGTTCAAAATAATCTAAAGCTTCCTTCATTTGAGCCGTCAAATATTCTTGAACTTCTTTTGGCGACTTGCCTTTTACATTTTCATCACCTGAAATTTGCAACAACAATTGCTGGCCAATGGCTTGTTCTTGGGTGGTTGGCTTGATGGATGCTACCGCCTCAGCAGTAAGATTTTTACCGTCTAACAATTTGATGATCTCAGGAATACCGTCTTTTATTCTTTTATAAATTTCGTAATTCTGACGCGCTTCCATACTTTTTTTGGTAAACTCTTCCTTGGCCTTCATGTACATTTCGAATTCTTTAGGAAGTTTCCCTTGATTGGACTTATTGCTCACCGAATCTTCACCTTCGAAAAGTGGCTTGTATTTTCTTACGATTCTGGTTACTTCAATATTGTCCACATCGACATCGCCGTTTTTACCACCGATAAAATTCCAACCGTGTACATCGTCGATATAACCGTTGTTATCATCGTCTTTTCCGTTATTTGGTACTTCGTTCGGGTTTGTCCAGATGTTCTTTTTCAAGCCAGGGTGATCCACCTCTACTCCACTGTCCAAAACTGCGACAACAACCGTTTTGGGTTTCAACCCTTTGGATTCTAAAAATTTATACGCATTTTGAGTATTGATTCCGAATACTTTGGATGCCGCTAAATCTTTGTGGTACCAAGTCATTAAATCTTTATCAACTTTGGTGTCTGTACCTTCTGTTTGTGCAAATGAAAACGCAAAAGTGAAAAACGCTGCGGCGATGAATATTTGTTTCATAATAATTTTGATAATTCTAATAAATAAGTAGTCGTTTCTGGTCCTTTGTTACAGAGTAAGTCTAAAATTGACAAATCTTTTACAAAACCACCTTTGTCCGAAAAGACTTGATAATATGAATCCATCTCCCATGGACTTTCTTTTTTGGATGAAAAAAGGGTACGGAAATCTTGTCCATCAAACTCGTGTTGATATTCTGAATTTAATGTAAAAGATTGATTTTTCTTCAACAATTTTAAAACAATTTTGAGTGCGTGAATATTAAATTCGACCAAATTAGAAATTTCATTTTCATAAATTTTCTTCAAATCATTTTGATAATATTCAAAGTAGGGAGAATTTTGATAGGCCGATTGTATGGACTTCCAATGTTGGGATTTCCAATCTTCAGCAAAAGACATTTCTACTTTTTCCATTGGGGTTTTGCCTTGATTTTTTATGGGAATACTCAGGGTTAATTTTCCGTTGGCTCCGTAGATTTCCGCACGATTTCTATAAGTTTGTTTGGGGAAATTTTCCTTCTTTTCCAACATAATTTCTGTTTCCTTTTTCAAAAAAACTGAAAACCAAGAAATGGGAGGAAGATAAAAAATGGGAAGTAACGAAATATTTGATACTGAAGAATCTTGCATGATGATTTTTGTAAAATTGCTACAAATATAAAATAAAAACACAGGAGCCGAGTCCTGTGTTTTGTATTATTTTTTCTTTAAAAGTTTCATGAAGAAATCCCATCCAAAGAAAACAATTAAAATAATGGCAGCGATCCACCAGTAGGAAGTTTTATTGGTTTCTCCGGTATTGGTTGCTTTGAACATTCTATCCCAACGAATTTTGAACGGCGCTTGGTAGGTAGAATTGGGATCTTTGAAAGCTCCTTGAAGGCTCATCCATGTAAACATGGGTTTCCCGATAATGTTTTCTTCCGGTACAAATCCAAAAAACCTAGCATCCAGGGAAGCGTCTCTGTTGTCCCCAATCATCATGTAATAATTCTGTTTGATGGTGTAGGTTGAAGCTTCTTTTCCGTTGATGAATATTTTTCCGTTTTTGGTTTCCAACTTATTGTGTTCGTATTCGGAAATGATCCAACGATATTCCGGTAAAGTTTCGTTATTGATCTGTACCACATCTCCTTTCTTAGGAATTTTTAACGGGCCGTATTGGTCTTGGTTCCATTTTTTATTGATCGGGAAAATGGACTGAGTTGTATCGATATTTTTGGTGTAAGCCGATCTTTCCGCATTTATTTTATACGAAACGGCTGCCGAATCTACTGGCATAATTTCCTCCTTCATCCCAACAACACCTGGTAAAACCTTTATGTCTTTGGCGATATTATCCGTCAAACCTTGAAAACGGTACAAGAACCCTTTGTCGGTTTGGTTTTCTACCAAAGGAAGGAAACCGTATTTGTTGTACAGACCGGCAACATCTAGTTGTTCCGAAGCCTCAACATAATAGGCGTGTTGAACTTCTTGGTCGCCCAATCGTTGCTCTGGTTTACCGTTGACAAATAATCTTCCATTTTTAATTTGAATTTCGTCACCGGCAATGGCCACACATCGTTTTACATAAGGATCTTTTCTGTCTATAGCCGTGTGTACAGAGTCTTGTGGATAATTGAACACCACTATATCGTTTCTTTCTGGCAAACCGAATTGTGCAATTCTGGAGTACGGCAATTTGATGGCCTCAGAATAAGATTTTGGATCGTCTTTAGGATTTCCTACCTGACCTTTATCCATTATGGTTCCTTGTAAAAAAGGAATTGCTACTGGTCTCATTGGCAAACGATATCCGTAGCTCCATTTATTTACAAACAAGAAATCTCCTACCAAAAGTGTTCTTTCCATGGATCCTGTTGGGATACCAAAAGGCTGTGTAACAAAGGTATGGATGATGGTTGCAAAAACTACGGCAAAAGTAACCGAACCCAAGAACGATTCTTTTTTCTTTTCTTTTTCTTCACCCGGCAACAGAAACTCCTCTTCTTCTTTTTTCACATCAATTTCTTTGGTATATTGAATGTATCCCATGTAGAAAAAAGGAAGTAGAACCGTCAACAACTTGTCCACCAAAGAATTTTTCCCAAACTTATCCATCAAATACAAATGGAAAACCGACATCATAATGGGGCCAACGATGGGTAGATACGCCATAATCACCCACCATTTGGGATGATTGGTTTCTTTTTGAATGATGAAATAATTGTAAAAAGGTACAAAGGCCAAAATTGGATTGTATCCCATTTTTTTGAAAAATTTCCAAGTCGTAAGTCCCATCAGTACAGAAAGTACTAGAACATAAACGGTATAAAGGACAAAATAATTCATATTGTAGTGTTGTGATTATACTAATTAGTTAGCAAACGGATTGTTTTGTTACAAAATTATAGACCCAAGACATCGTTCATTCCGAAAACACCTTGTTTACCAAAGATCCATTCAGCAGCGATAACCGCTCCTAGTGCAAAGCCATTTCTGTTGTAAGCAATATGGTTGATGTTGATTTCATCTACCTCAGAATGGTAAGTTACGGTGTGTGTACCTGGAACCTCGTCTTCTCTAACGGCAAAAATTCCCAATTCGGCGCCGTTGGTTTCGTCCAATTTCCAAGAAGTAAATTTAGGATTTTCTTTGATGATCCCTTCAGCTACAGAAATTGCTGTTCCGCTAGGAGCATCTTTTTTATGAATGTGATGAATTTCTTCTAACTGAACTTGGTACTCGTCAAAACCTTTCATAAGTGCGGCCAACTTCTCGTTTAGAGCAAAAAACAAATTTACCCCAAGGCTAAAATTGGATCCGTATAAAAATGCGGTATTGTTTTCTTTTGCTATGGCCTCGATCATTGGTTTTTGTGCCAACCAACCGGTAGTACCACAAACGACAGGGATTTTATTTTCTAAGCAAAATTTTATATTGTCAAAAGCGACTTCGGGTTGGGAAAATTCAATCACAACATCTGGGGAATTCAGATTATCCACAGTGGGAGCCTCGTTTAGTCGAGCTACGATTTCGTGTCCTCTTTTGGTGGCAATTCCATCGATGATTTTACCCATTTTTCCGTATCCTACAAGTGCTATTTTCATATTTTATTGTTTTATATTAAAAATTATAACTCAAGCTGAGTCCAGTTTTCATATTTTGCTTTCCGAATTCGTCGTAGATTAGTGTTGGCTTCAGTACCAAATCCGGATCGTTTCTTCCTTCGTACAAATGAGCATCTACAACAGCATCCACAATATTCAGGACATAGATGAGTCCGGCAATGGCTATGGCATAATCTCTTTGTCTTTTTGCCTTGTCTTGGATGTTACCCAAAACTTCTTTGGTGTAAACCGGATTGCTAGAAAACTCATGCGGCATACCGTTTACAGAGGCCACAAAAGCCTCTCGGTAACGATTGTATTGTTTTTGGTTCCAAAGGGCTATTCCCACTCCTGTCCCAACACCGCCCCAGACGATGGGTATTTTCCAATATTTTTTATTATAATACTGACCCAAACCCGGTAAGACAGCAGAATAAAGTCCGGCTTTTGTTGGACTTATTGAAAGTGCCACAGTTTGTGAAGAATTCTTTTTCTGTATATCTTCCAAAACATCTTGATCGGTTACTTCTGTTTTGGGTTGAATGATTTTATCGTTTGATATCGACAAATTGGGTTGTAAAGAGTCCTTCTTTTGGATCTGGCCAAAAGAAAATAAAAAGCAAAACAGAAAAAATAATCCGTAAAATTTCATTTATTGCAGATGTGCTAAAATGTGTTCCAACTCTTCTTCGGAATTGAAATCCAGGATAATTTTTCCTTTTTTCCCTTTGCCAGAAGATTTTATTTCTACATTAACATCCAAAGAGTCCGAAAGGTTTTTCTGTGCTCTTTTCAAGTGGTTCGGAAGTTCTTTCACTGTTTTTTCTTTAGCCAATTTAGGATTTTTCAGCTCCTGAGCCGCTTGTTCGGCTTGTCTTACATTCAGTTGGTTTTTTATGATGGTTTCGAAAAGTTTTATTTGTGAAACTTCATCGTCCAAACTTAAAATGGCTCTACCGTGTCCTGCAGAAATCTCGCCACTTCTCACTGCATTTTGCAAATCCGGGCTCAGCTTCAACAAGCGCAAATAATTGGTGATGGTACTTCTTTCTTTTCCCACTCGTGTACTCAAATTTTCCTGAGTCATCCCGATTTCTTCTAACAATCGTTGATAAGTGAGTGCAATTTCGATGGCATCCAAGTCTTCTCTTTGGATGTTCTCCACCAAAGCCATCTCCAGTAATTCTTGGTCGTTCACCAATCGGATATACGCCGGGATACTGGTAAGACCTGCCAATTTGGAAGCTCTGTACCTTCTTTCACCAGAGATAATTTCAAATTTCTCTCCGTCTTTTCTTAGTGTAATAGGCTGGATAACGCCCAAATTTCTGATGGATTGCGCCAAGTCGTTCAGTGCTTTTTCATCAAAATAAGTTCTTGGTTGGTTGGGGTTGGGGTAGATGTCTTCTATGGCGATTTCCATAATGTTGCTCACCAAAGTTTTTGCACCTTCGTCTGATGCCGTATTGATGGCTACTTTGGATTCGGAGCTAAGAATTGCTCCTAAACCACGCCCCATTGCTCTTTTTTTATCTTTCATTTTTATGCGGAAACACTCATTTTTGAAAAGTAAGTGTTAAAATTTATACAGGTTAAATTAATTTTTGGCTAACGATTAGTTTTTTACAAGATGTTCGTTCTTCATCAAAACCTCTTCTGCCAATTGTAAATATTGAATTGCGCCTTTGCTTTCGGCATCGTACATCAAAATGCTTTCACCAAAACTCGGAGCTTCGCTCAGACGGACATTTCTACTGATGATGGTATCAAAAACCATTTCCGGGAAGTGGGATTTCACCTCTTCAACCACCTGATTGGACAATCTCAATCGAGGATCGTACATGGTCAGTAAAAGTCCTTCGATATCTAAATTTTTGTTATGAATATTTTGTACCGTTTTGATGGTATTCAGTAATTTTCCTAAACCCTCAAGAGCAAAATATTCGCATTGGATAGGGATAATTACAGCGTCGGCTGCTGTAAGAGCATTTACGGTAATCAAACCCAAACTTGGTGCGCAATCGATGATCACAAAATCATAGTCGTCACTTACCGTTACTAGGGATTCTCGCATCATGTATTCACGATTTTCTTTGTCCACCAATTCAATTTCGGCAGCTACCAAATCGATATGCGACGGAATAATATCCACATTAGGCGAGGTTGTTTTTTGGATGCATTTTTCAGTTTCAACACTGTGTTCCAAAATATTATAGGTAGAATATTGTACCTCTTCTACTCCCAAACCAGAAGTTGCATTTGCCTGAGGGTCGGCATCAATCAATAAGACTTTCTTTTCTAAAACTCCCAAAGCTGCCGCTAAATTAACAGCAGTTGTTGTTTTTCCGACACCGCCTTTCTGATTGGCAACACCAATAATTTTCGCCATAAATTTGATTTAAAAGACAAAAATACATTTTTTTTAATTTGTTGGTACGAAACATATCCACACTAAAAGCTAAAACACTCGCTACCAAACACTTGAATGATTAAAAAATTATCCACAAAAGAAAAAGAAATGTGGATAAATTCTATTGTATTGTTAAATTCCACAAAAAAACAGCAACCCAAAAGGATTGCTGATTGTAATTATTCTTTCAAATAGAAAATTAGAACAATTCTTTTCTAATGATGTTCTGACTTCTTTCTGGACCTACGGATACCAAATACACATTAATCCCTAGATATTCCTCTATAAATTCAATGTATTTTTTAGCATTTACAGGAAGTTCATCGTAACTTCTTGCAGTCGTAATATCTTCATCCCAACCTTCCAATTCTTTGTAGATGGGTTCGTAATCGTAAAGTTTTGTTGTTGAAGAAGTGAAATAGTCAATAATTTTACCGTCTTCAGTCTTATAATGCGTTACAATTTTAAGAGGTTTGATTCCTGAAAGTACATCCAACTTGGTAATCACCAAATTATTGATTCCATTGATCATGCATGCGTGTTTCAAAGAAACCAAATCCAACCATCCGGTTCTTCTTGGCCTCCCTGTTGTTGCCCCAAATTCATGACCAATTTTACGAATATGCTCTCCCAAATCATCGTGCAATTCCGATGGGAAAGGACCGTTTCCAACTCTTGTAGTATACGCCTTAGAAACACCAATTAAATTTTGTAAAGCCGTTGGTGGCACCCCAGCACCTGCACAAACCCCACCAGTGGAAGGCGAAGAAGAGGTCACAAAAGGATAAGTTCCAAAATCAATATCCAACATTAATGCCTGTGCGCCTTCAAAAAGAACATTTTTACCTGCTTTGATTGCGCCGTTCAGCTCTACTTCCGTATCCACAATTCTATCTTTCAATTGTTTACCAATTTCAAGATATTCGTTATAGATTGCTTCGATATCCATGGCTTCTTTTTCGAAATATTTTTCGAAAAGCGCATTTTTCACTTTCAGATTTTTCTCAATTTTTTCACGAAGAATTTCTGGGTTTAGCAAATCTACCATTCGGATTCCGACTCTTGCAATTTTATCTTCATAACACGGTCCTATCCCCTTCTTGGTCGTCCCGATTTCTGTCCCACCAGCTTCTTCTTCTCTATAAGTATCCAACATGATGTGGTACGGCATAATCACATGTGCTCTCTTGCTGATGAAAACATGGTCGGTTTTAAGACCTTTGCTTTCAATCTGTCCAATTTCTTTGATAAAAGATTTTGGATTTACCACAACACCGTTGGCAATAATGCATTTTCCCTTGCACTGAAGTACCCCCGATGGAAGCAAGTGAAGCACAAACTTTTCATCGCCTACATATACGGTATGTCCAGCATTATCACCACCTTGAAAACGAACTACATAATCTGATTTTGCAGATAAAACATCGGTTATTTTACCTTTTCCTTCGTCTCCATACTGAAGTCCGACAACAACATAAGTTGACATATTTTTTACTTTTTTAGATTGTTGCAAAATTAATTTTAAAAAACTGCTCACACAAATAAAGTCTTAATTTTTTTGTAAATATTGGAAAATCAACCTAATAAGATATTTTTATCTCAATATTCTAAACAAAACCAATATTCATTTTAAATATTTGAAAATAAATTTGCATTTTAAACAAATATTTATATCTTTACATCACTAAATCATTAACAAATAACAACTAAACAAAATCAATTATTATGAAGAAAGTAATTACAGTCCTCTTGATAGGATGCGCAAGTTTAGCATTTGCAAAAAGTAGTAAAAGTGTTTCTAGCATTAACAACTCCACAAACGGACCGGTAAATCCTCCCACTCTGATATCGGCTGTTATAGAGGACTCTAGTGCCGCTCAAGGCGCATGGGTTTGGAAATATCTTTACAAATCTACCTGTGGGATATTTTTTTACATCACTTTGGATAAACCGATTACAGAATTAACCAAAGATGAACAACTGGAATTAGATTCAAAATTAGAAGGTAAAAATCTAGAATTATGTGCAAACGCTCCTGTCAAACAGGTTTATTGGTTCTAAACTCTAACCAACACAAATGATGAAATTTTCTTTTATAATTATCCTTATTTTCTTTTCAACAAAAAACCTCCTCGCACAAGATAACACAAACATTGCAAACCTACGCATCGTTTATGAATACAAGGTTGTAGATTCGTTACACAACAATCACAAAAATGCAGAATTCACACTATTAACAAACAACAGCATGTCTATATTTGTTAATACAGATACCTATTCGTATTACAATTCCAGCTACAAGCCAGAAATAGGAAGCATCAATAGGCTACCGCCTTCTGAAAAATACAGCGTGTACAAAAAGAACGGCAAAATATATTCTTTTATGCCGATCATCTATGAAATGTATTATTTTGAAGAACCACAATTGGAATGGGAACTTATTAAAAATCAAACAAAAAAATTCAATACCGTTACTTGTCAACTGGCAAAAACAAAGAATGAATCCGGTCGTGTTTTTTACGCATGGTACACTACAGACTTCCCAATCCCAGAAGGACCATCTCGATTCAAAGGCTTACCGGGTCTTGTCTTAGAGGTCTATAGTGAAGATAAAGTCATACAATATACCGCTATTGGCATGAGTAAAACTACGGAAATCATTGACAATGTACACTATCCAATATCAACCCATTTGGATAAAAAATCTTTTTTAGAAAAAAGAGAAAAATGCATCAACAACCCCAATCCTTGCTTACCTCAATCGACTTTGAAAGTATATTTTAATGACAAGCCATCAAAGCCACAGTACTTTGACGGGCCTTTGAAAATCAATAGAAAAACTTTAATGGATTAAAACTTAGGGATAGAAAAAATAAATTCTGTATCTTTGCAGCAAATTATAGACGATCATTTACATGAATTTATTTACGGAATCCAATTTAAGTCCTGATATTCTCAAGGCAATTGGCGAACTCGGTTACGAACAACCGACCGAAATCCAGAAACAGACTATTCCTTTTATCCTTTCGGATATTCGCGATCTTATCGCACTTGCGGCAACAGGAACAGGCAAAACAGCAGCATTTTCGCTTCCTATTCTGGATATGATAGACGACAGCAGTCGTAAAATCCAGTTATTAGTGCTTTGCCCTACTCGTGAACTTTGCCTTCAGATTACCAAAGACATTAAAAACTATACAAAATACCTTCCTCATCTGAAAACTACAGCAGTTTATGGTGGAAGTAGCATTTCTGAACAAATCAGATCTCTAAGAGAAAAACCGCAAATTATTGTAGGAACTCCGGGGAGGGTTATCGATTTGATCGGAAGAAAAGCTTTGGATTTTTCCGAAATCCATTGGTTGGTTTTGGACGAAGCCGATGAAATGCTTTCTATGGGTTTCAAAGACGATTTGGAAACCATCCTTAGCGAAACGCCTGCTGAAAAACAAACTTTCTTATTCTCCGCAACGATGAACAAGGAAGTGGAAAGAATTTCTAAAAACTACCTGACCAATCCTCACAAAATTTCTGTAGGAAGCATCAATGCGGTTAAGAAAAATATTTCTCACGAATTTTATGTTGTCGGATATCGACAAAAGAAGGAGGCTTTAAAAAGATTGTTGGATGCCAACCCCAATCAGTACTCCATTATTTTCTGTAGAACAAGAATGGAAACCCAAGAGGTTGCCGACTTCTTAATGCAAAATGGATATGCTGCAGATGCCCTTCACGGCGACCTTTCTCAAGCTCAAAGAGATACGGTTATGAAGAAATTCAGATTGAAAAACATCGAAATTCTTGTTGCTACCGATGTTGCTGCAAGAGGTCTGGATGTGGACTCTCTTACGCATGTTATCCATTTTTCACTTCCTGATGATCCAGAAGTTTTCGTACACAGAAGCGGTAGAACTGGTCGTGCTGGTAAAGACGGTATCTCCATGGCACTTTTAAAACCAGAAGAAACCAGAAAACTGAAGCAAATTAAATCTCAAACAAAAATTGAGATCACTGAGAAAAAAATTCCTACTGGAGAAGAGATTGTAAAAGCCCAAGTGGGTGGTGTATTCGAAAAACTCTTTACCGAACACGAAGATTTCTTTGAGTTTGACAACAGTCTAATTCCTGATCTATCGGCTTTCACCAAAGAAGAATTGGTACACCAAATGTTGCAATTCCAACTGAAAGAAATTGCAATGTTCTATAAAGATCGTAACGATTTGCAAGAAATGCGTCTATCCAAAGACAGCGACATCCCAAGCAGCAGAAGAGAAAGAGGAAGAGACCGTGACCGTGGCGAAAGAAGAGATCGTGACCGTGGTGAAAGAAGAGATGGCGAAAGAAGAGGCGATCGCAAGAAAAGAAACAACGAAAACATGACTCGTTTTTTCTTTAACCTAGGAAAAAGAGACAGTCTAAAGAAAGTAGATATGTTGGAAATCATCAACAAAGCTACTGCTAAAACCAAGAAAAGAGCCGATATCGGAGATATTGAAATTTTGGACAAATTCACTTTCTTTGAAATTGATAAAAACTTTAAGCAAGAAATCCTGAACAACATTTCTTCAATGAAATTTAAAGGAAAAGACATGCGTGCCGAAGTGGCCAACTAGAATTACGAAACCGAGCAATGAAAATTGTTCGGTTTTTTTATGTATCATAAATTTAATATTCCGTTCACACAGACCTTTCTTAAAATAAATATTTTTGCCCAGAAATTAAATCTATATGAAAAGAATATTAACTTTTATGTTTGCAATGGGAATCTTTACGGTTTCGTTTGCTCAAACGAAGGATCAGTTTTCCAATTACAACATGATGTCCTTTAGCTACAAGCACGACAAACAATGGTCGGCCTACTTGGAGTTGCAATTGAGATCCATTGAAGACTTTACCACACCCGATTATTACGAAGCTAAAGGGGGAATTGGCTACAATTTCAATAAAAACAATCAGGCTTTTGTAGGTATTGGTCGCTATGGAACTTATAAAAACGAACACATCAATCAAGAGGAATTCAGATTCTGGTTGCAATACATTTATAGTCAACAATTTGGAAAGGTAAAATTGGATCATAGAGTTCGTGCTGAGAAAAGATTTTTCTATTATCCAAACACCGATTCGCACGACAATACCGAACGCTATCGTTATCGATTAGCAGCTACTCTACCCTTAAATAAAGACAAAGTAGAACCCGGAGCGCTTTATGCCAATGCTTTTGAAGAGGTTTTTGTAGGGCCAAAAGATCCTTTCTTTAAAAGAAGCCGAACCTTTGTCGGTTTGGGATACCAATTCAACCCATATGTAGGGACCAATCTGGGGTATATTTTCCAAAAAGAATTTTCCAACTCGGGCAACAAGAACCTCCACTTTATCTATCTTTCATTAAATTTCACATTTGACCGATTAAAATTCAATGAAACACACCACATTCCTGTGGCCGATTAAAAAAATCATGTTAATAAAACTTAACAAAAAAAAAATTACACAAGCACAGTATTTTCGGATATTTGCAAAAATAAAAATCTAATAAAAAAAATAATAAAATGGGACTCGGTAATATTTTTAAAGCCTTCCAACCAAAAGACAAAGTGTTTTTTGTATTGTTTGACCAAGTAGCTCAAAACCTAGTAGAAATGTCAAAATATTTCCATGAAGGCATTCAGGAATTTGACCTAAACAACGATGGTTTCATCAAAAAGATTAGTGATTTCGAGCACAAAAACGACGAGCTCACTCACAAAATTTTTGTTGAATTGGGACAGAACTTCATCACTCCATTTGATAGAGAAGACATTACTTCCCTTGCCAACAAATTGGATGACATTGCAGATTATATGTATGCATCTGCAAAGTACATTTACCTGTACAAAACACCAGAAACTAAGGAGTATGCCGATTTTTCTTTATTAATGCATAAAGCGTGTCTGGAAATCCAAAATGCCATTGAAAATTTAAAAGATTTTAAAGATCCAGTAGCAGTAAAAGAATCGTGCATTAAGATCAATTCTTACGAAAACCTTGCAGACGATGTTTTAAGTAAAGCATTGATGAATCTTTTCGAGACCAACGATCCCATAAGAATCATTAAGGTACAATCCGTACTTAATTATTTAGAAGAAGTGACCGACAAAGCAGAAGATGTTGCAAATATCATGGAGAACATCATTATTAAATACGCATAATCACGCCAAAAAAATAATAGATGGACTTACCTATATTGCTAATTGTCATCATCGCTTTAGCCCTAGTATTCGATTATATTAATGGGTTTCACGATGCCGCCAATTCCATTGCAACCATTGTTTCTACCAAGGTACTCACCCCATTTCAAGCTGTTTTGTGGGCTGCACTTTGGAACTTTGCTGCATTCTTCATCGCCATGTATATCATTGGCGAGTTTAAAATCGGGAACACCATTGCCAAAACCGTCAACGAAAACTTCATCACTCTAGAGGTCATCTTCTCTGGTTTGGTTGCCGCAATTGTTTGGAATTTATTAACCTGGTGGTTTGGTATCCCTTCCTCTTCTTCGCACACGCTTATTGGTGGTTTTTTGGGGGCAGCCCTGATGCACGCCTTATATTTGGACTACCAACATGTGGCACAGGCACATCCGGACTTGGGGATTATGGAACAATTAAAGTTAGCTTTCTCACAACTTTCACAACAAAATGTGGTAAAGTTCAGTAAAGTCATCCCAATTTTCTTATTCATCTTCATGGCACCACTTATCGGGATGATCATTTCCATCATCATCACTTTATTGATCATTCAGATTTATAAGAAAACCAATCCTCATAAAGCTGATAGAGCATTCAAAAAAATGCAGTTGGTGTCTTCTGCACTTTTCAGTTTGGGTCACGGTTTGAATGACGCCCAGAAAGTAATGGGTATCATTGGGGCTGCAGTAATCTACTACCATGTTAGTATGATTGGTGGTAGTGATCCGTATGCCATTATGCCTCACGAAGATCGTTTCAACCACTTTACATCCGATTATTATTGGGTACCTTTGGTATCGTTCTTGGCCATTGGTCTTGGTACCATGAGTGGAGGGTGGAAAATTGTAAAAACCATGGGTACAAAAATCACCAAGGTTACTCCACTAGAAGGTGTGAGTGCCGAAACCGCAGGAGCATTGACTTTGTTCATCACGGATCATTTTGGTATTCCCGTTTCTACAACCCATACCGTAACGGGATCCATCATCGGAGTTGGAGTTACCAAAAGAATTTCTGCAGTCCGTTGGGGAGTTACCATTAATTTGCTTTGGGCTTGGATCTTAACCATTCCTATTTCTGCATTAATGGCGGGATTGACATATCTTGTAGTAACTTTCTTAGGATAAAAATCAAGCTGAATACCATTTATCATAAAAAACTTTGCTTTTCTAGGCAAAGTTTTTTTTTTCATCAGACAAAACTGTTTTAAAATTGTATTTTTGCGCAAACGAAATTTTATGGAATTTTTAGACCAATACCACAAAATGGTATCTCAAGCAATAGAGAAATATACCTTCAGAGACAAGCCTGCAGAACTGTATGAACCTATGAATTACATCATCCGAAACGGAGGTAAAAGATTGAGACCGGTCATGGTATTGTTGGCAACCGATTTGTTTGGTGGCGATTTGCAAAAAGCGATGAAACCTGCATTGGCGATAGAATACTTCCACAATTTCACCTTGATCCACGACGATATAATGGACGAGGCTCCTATGAGAAGAAACACCCCTACCATACATACGGTGTATGGAGTAAATACAGGAATACTTTCTGGAGACGGTTTGCTGCTTAAGGCCTACACCTATTTCGAAGATCTAGATCCTGAGCTGTACAAAGCCTGTCTAAGAGTCTTTACCCATACCGGACTTTTATTGTGCGAAGGACAGCAATACGACATCAATTTTGAAACAAAAAAAGATGTTAGCTACGACGACTACATCCGAATGATCACCTATAAAACAGGAGTTCTCAGCGCATCGTCTTTTCAAATTGGAGCCATGATTGCCGGCGCCAGTACGGCAGATGCCAAAGCCATTTTCAACTACGGAAAACATCTTGGGATTGCCTTCCAAATGATGGATGACTATTTGGATGTTTACGGCGACAATGCTCAGATTGGTAAAAAACATGCTGGAGATATTTTCGAAAATAAAAAAACAATTTTATACCTCTTGGCCAAGGAAAATGCCAGCCCGGACGAATTAAAAGAATTGGAGTTTTGGTACTCTAAAAAGACCGATAATTTGGACAAAATCTACTGCGTTGAGAAGATTTTCAGAAGAACAAAAGCTGATGTTAGAGTGCAACAACTCATCCAAAAACACAACGATATTGCCCAAAATTATTTAAAGAAAATAAACATTAATGAGGAGAAGAAAAAACCATTTATAGAATTGGCTAATTTCTTATTGAAAAGAGAATTCTAAAAATTAATTGCAAAATAACCTATCATCAACTTTATACATCTTCATGAAATTTTCTACAGAAGTCGAAATAAAATCCAATACAAAACGAATAGAAATTCACGATAAAATATTCAGTATCGGATCTTGTTTTGCCACAGAAATGCACGACTTACTTTCCAATGCACAATGGCAAACCCTGAACAATCCTTTCGGGACACTGTTCAATCCTTGGTCCATCAACCAAGAATTGACCATTTTACAAAAAAATAAAAAATATACAGAAGAAGACCTTATCGCCTATCAGGACGAGTATATTTCTTTGGACCACCACACCTCTTTCAACAGTAGAAATATAGACCTAACGCTGGACAAAATAAACCATAAAATCGAGTTGGGAAATGCATTTTTGCGAGATTGTCGATTTGTGATCATCACCTACGGAACTTCGTTCATCTATGAATTTTTGCCCAAACAAAAGTTGGTTGCCAATTGCCATAAAATTCCGGGTAAATTCTTCAAAAAGCGATTGCTTACGCCTGAAGAAATTGAAACATCCATTTCCGAAACCATCAAGAGCATCAAAAGCATTTGCAAATTTGATGTTCAAATCCTGTTCAGCATCTCTCCTGTGAGGCATTCAAAGGACGGTTTCGTTGAGAACAATCGCAGCAAATCTTTATTAATTTCGGCAATACACGAAGCCATTGAGAAAAATGAGAACTGCCATTATTTACCCATTTACGAGATCATGATGGACGAACTTAGAGACTATCGTTTCTACAAAGAAGATCTTTTACATCCCAGCAAACAAGCCGTGAATTATATTTTTGAGAAGTTCTTAAAAGCCTATTTTTCGGATCGTGCACAAGAATTTATGGCAGAAAATTTTAAAATAACCCAAGCCTTGCAACACCGACCTTCGGACGATAATCATCCAAAATATCAAGAGTTTTTACGAAATTTAAAACAAAAAATTTCAGAGCAACAAACCAAGGCAAGTCATAAAATTTTTGTTGAACACTTGACGATGAATCACTCTGACCGTTAATAAAACCTTTTTTCATGATCGATACCCATACCCACCTCTATGCAGAGGAATTTGACCACGACCGAGCCGAAGCCATCAAAAGAGCCATAGACAAAGGAGTTGACAAATTTTTTCTCCCGGCCATCGACTCAGAATCTCATGAGAAAATGTTGGCTCTGGAAACCGAATTTCCTGAACAAATCCATGCCATGATGGGCTTGCATCCTTGTTATGTAAAACCCGAGTCTTGGGAAAAAGAACTCTCCATTGTTGAAAATTTTTTAAATAAAAGAAAATTTTGCGCAATTGGCGAAATTGGGATTGATTTGTATTGGGACAAAAGCACCTTGGACATCCAAATAAAAGCCTTTGAATGGCAAATAGACCAAGCGATTGAAAGAGATCTGCCCATTGTAATCCACAGTCGTGAAAGTTTTGATGAGATTTTTGAAGTTTTGGAAAGAAAAAAACATCCTAAACTTCGAGGCATTTTCCATTGTTTTTCAGGCGATCTACAACAAGCGCAACAAGCAATCGCATTAGGATTTGCTTTAGGCATTGGTGGAGTTGTCACCTTTAAAAATGGAAAAATAGATCAATTTTTAAAAGAAATTTCTTTAGAGCACATCGTTTTAGAAACCGACTCCCCTTATCTGGCTCCAGTCCCGTTCAGAGGTAAAAGAAACGAGTCTGCCTATTTGGATTTGGTCTTAGGCAAATTGGTAGATCTCTATCAAATGGATTTTAAAACCATTGAAAAGATGACTTCTGAAAATGCATTAAGAATTTTCCAAATGGTCTAAAGCAAACAATTACTATAAAAAAACAAGGGTTTCACCAAAATGAAACCCTTGTTTAATTATAATCATCTAAACTATTTTAGTAATCGGCATTTGAAGTTTCGTCACCAATATTCCAAGTAAGACCGAAACGCAAAGTATTGTCCAAAGCAGAGTTCACTTTAGAAGTATTGATTAGGTAAGACACATCCAAAGCAAAAGATTGATACTTGATCCCAATACCTGCAGTTGCAAATTGTCTTGCACCTTGCTCTTCGGATTCGTGGAAATAACCGGTTCTCACAGCAAACATATTGTCGTAAGAATATTCCATAGCACCGCTGTACATCATGCTTTTTTTATTGTTGAATGATTTTCCAATTCCTTGCATTACCCCAACATTAGGCACATCATAAATTGGCTGATTGTTAACAGGATTTAGACCCACCACTTCAGGACCAGGAACCAAAAGCTTTGAAGCTTCTGCTGAAACGGTTACTTTGTTCAGATCATCGATAAAGACTTCATATCCAAGACCCAATCTGGCCATTGTTGGCAAATAAGATCTCGAGTTTTCGTCTCCCGTATAATCCAATCTTGGTCCTAAGTTAGAAACTACATAACCTGCATTGATACGGTTTTCCATATTCCCAAATCCGTTAAATCGAGGTGAAGTATAGTAACCTGAAATATCCACTGCAAAAGAGTTGGCCGGTTTTAGAGTTGTATCGGTATTGAAACCTCCTGCTAAATCGGAACGAACAAATCTACCTGTAACGGCCATGGAATAAGTATCCGATAATTTCAGTCCGTATGCTACATCAATTGCAAATTCGTTAGGTTTTGCTATACCTTCTTGTACCACTTCAGTTCCTACAATTCTTGTAAGATCTACCTGTCCCATATTGAAATAATATACACTGGCAGAAATGGTTGATCTTTCTTCTTCACCTAAAAATTTATGATAAGCACCGTACACCAAAAAAGTATCGTTGGTCAATTTACTCATGTATGGAGTATAAGTGAAACCGACTGCAGAGTTGGTTCTGCTGAACGGATATTTTGCTGCATTCCAAAATTGTGAGAAAGCATCTGGAGAAGTTACTACCCCTTGATCTCCCATACCTCCTGATCGTGCATCGGGAGCAATTCTAAGAAACGGAGCACCGGTGAGAACTGGACCTTGTGCAAACGCCATAGTCCCTAAACTAATCCCTAAGCCTATCAATAATTTATTAGTAAAATTCATACAGTTATTTTTAATTTCCAAATATATGATAATTATTTTAATTTTATTTTAACAAAACCATTTTTTCTACTGCTGTAGCCGAACCTTTGCATTTTTCTTGATTTTGACTTCTGGCAAAAATCTTAAAGATATAAGTTCCTTTTGCTACAACATCACCAAAATCGTCCCTACCGTCCCACTCAATCGCTTGTTTTGGTGTTCTGAATCCTTGTAAAAAAGGTTCTGCCATTACGGTTTGACTGATGGTTTTCACCAATTTTCCGGTGATGGTATAGATTTGTACATTCACATCCAAGATATCATCGCAATTGTGCTCGAACTGAATATAGGTTTTGTCGGTAAATGGATTGGGCCAATTCAGAGGTCTGTTGATGACCAAATGTTGGTTGGTTTCATCCTTCACCACAAACTTTAACGATTCTGTTGTCGAATTATTGTTGATGTCCCAAACTTTAAATGTTAAAGTGTGTTCTCCAGGTGCCAAATTCCTGAACGGATAGGTTACATTTCCTTTTTGATAATCGGCCAAACCCGGTGCCAAGCAACCGTTACCCTCGCCCGGCGAATAATAATCGTTGAGAACAACGGTGTTTACAATTTCGCCATCCAAATAAGTGGTAATATCGTGACCGATACCAGCACCAGTCGAATTAATTCCTGTATCATCTGTTATACAAGCCAAAAGCATGGGATTTTGGTTGGTAATTCCACCGTTAGCAAAGTTGGTATTGTTCATGTACAACTTTACTTTTGGCGGTTGGTTGTCGTTCACTCCATTTGGGTTGATGTCCCCAACTTGTACCGCTTGGTTATTAAACACATCAAAAATTTTATTATCGGCATAGCCCAGCATTCTTCCCGTTCCTACGGTATAATTAATATCGTTAGGAACATAAAACTCAACCGTAAATACACCATTAACAGCCGTTCCGGAAGCTTTTACAATGGCACTCCCCTCTTCGGTGTAATTCAAGATGGGTTGCATGGTCAGGTTGTGTTTGTTTAACCTTTTATCGAAGATGTTGATGACCACTCTTCCGTTGAAGGAAGTATCCAAAGTACCGTTGTCCTTATTGATATGTCCTTTTATTTTAACAAAATCCAAAGCTCTGATAAGCCCAGGTACAGGAGACTCTATTTGATCGACCACCAACAATCTTTTTGGACGACTAAGCGTCATTGCCGGATCTCCCAAATAATTCACTTTCATGTGATTGCTTCCCGGAGAGTACATCAGATTGAATTCCTTTTTAGCATCCAAATAAGCATTTCCTAAAGTATCGAAACGATCGTTGGTAAGCTTAAACATGGATTTGGTCAGGAAATCTGTGAATTTTATACCGTAATCCACAGCGATGGCTCTGCTGGAGGTAATCATGGTTGCAGCACCACCTTGTTTGTGTTTGATAAATTGTTCGCCCACGGAAAAAGTTCCGGGTTCGTCCCAAAGTGTAAATTCACAAGTAATGGTAGAAACCAATGGGAAACGAGAGTACACCGGCGAATAGTTATTGGCCGCCTGAACTTCTTGCGAGGTCAGCACCCTTTCTTGTGCCCAACCGTTGATACCACCGTGCCCAAAATAAAACAGATACAAACTGTTACCAATATCGTTGGAGATGGCTTGGTTTACCTGTGGAAATCGGATACCACCAGAAGTACTGACAGCAGGGAAGGAATCCAAATACAATTTTCTGATGTTGTATTCCGGTTTGTCGGTGGCACCTTCAAACACATCGGCCAAAGCTTGGTTCATGATGTTGTGGAAAGGTTCGCCTCCATCGGCGTCATTATCTACAACATAATCCATTTTCATGCGCCATTCACCAAAAGGACTGGACTGTCCCGATTTGGCATTGTAATAAGCCAAAGTTTTATCCACCATCGTGGTCGCTTCAGCTACTGTCGCCGCAGGAATACGCCCCACAGGGATATCCGGCAAAATATTCCCCAAATAGGTTGCATTTTGAGGTTCTGTCATCACGATATAATCATCGGTAATAAAAGAACTCACCAAATTGCTACTCTCCTCACTGATGTAACCTATGGCTTTGTTGTAGTTGTTGGAGATTCGATCTTTGTAATCGTAGGTAGCATCGCCTAAAAGTAAGACATATTTTAGACTTCCTGCCGGAGTATTCAATTTGGTAATAAAATCACGAATGCCCGTCAAATCTTTACCACCGCTGCTAAATTCATTATAAATGGCATTGACATCTACAATTTTCGTGGTAAAATTACTCTTGGTCTGATGATACTGCGCCAATCGTTGAGCTTGGGAAAACATTTCAGGAGCCGTGATGATCAAATAATCGATATTTTGAAGTCCGGACAAATCTTGATTTTCCACCTTGCCTACAAAACCGGGTTGGTATGCAGCATCGGCTTTGAATGCGACAAATTCGTTATTGAAATCAGGATTATTGGCTACAAAAGCGAAATTAAAGTTACCACCGGTACTTTTGTTGACCCTTTTTGTCGGGTTGGTCACATCCGAAACATCCCAAACTTGTTCGATGGCAGAGGAATTGGAAATGGAAAATCCGTATTTCTGCTGCCCGCCTGTAACCACAGAAAAGTCTCTAAAATTCATCTGACTGCCGTTGAAATTCAAATTTTCTTTATACTGAATTTCGGCATAATCAAAATAGTACAATCCGTTGGGATTGGTAGAAATATTGGGTGTTATATTAACGGTTACCGAGTTTCCTGAAAGGTTGCTGATGCTTCCTGAATATCGTTTCACCTCGAAGTCTTGTCCGGTAATTGCAGTTGGTTGGTTACTGGAATTTTGTCCGTTGATATTAAAAACCACAGAGTTCCCTTGTGAAAGATAAGACACTACATTGGCTCTATACTTTATATTATCGGCACTCTGTATGGGCGAATTGGTATTGAACACGATACTTTTTGCAGAAGTAAACGGTGTATTTTCCACCCAAATTCGTCCTACTTTCAATAAATTTTTCTCATCATTATCCACATATTGATATTCATCATAACGAGAAATTAAATTGGCAGGCAAAGTTTCGTCCACCGTTTGAATTCTTTTCCCAGGCCCGATATCAAAATTTATAAAATAATACGCATGGTCTTCATAAATGTTTTTCAGGTGTTGCGCTTTATCGGTTCTGGTTTCAACTCTTTTTATTCCTGCACCGTTGGTTTGGTCGTACAAATTGTATCCTTGCGGACCTTGAGCGTAAAATAAGGCATAATCTCCATCGTTCCACACGCCATCCTCTTCGCCTACAACTTGTATGGCGTCTTCTTGCAGCGCATCGTATCGAGCATCTTGGTTGAATTCCGGCAACATGACACCACCATTTCCATAAATTCTAAAATTTTTAGGATTGATGTTTGCCGGATTCAGTCCGTTGCTTTGTAAAAACTGTTTGGTAATTTTAAAAACTCCAGAGCGATCTACTTTAATTTTAAAAAAATTTCCAGAAGCCAAAGGATTATTGGATGTCCCTATTCTATCCACTGAATGAGAACCAATTGGTTGATCGGAAGTGCTAAGATCAAAAGACTTCAATCTTTGTATGCTTCCTTTGTACCAACGAAATGCATTAACATGGATTAGCGCAAGGTTGCTTCTCTCATCCTTATTATATATATAATTAATATCGCCTACTGCATCTTCTGGAAAAGCAAAAGGATTAAGGTCGTACACTTCCTTTTGATTAACATTTTCCCACACATAATTAGAAATTTTCAATTGTTTTTCACCAATTTTTTGTTTGGTATGAATAATTATATTATTTTGGTCAAATGAAAAATCATAATTCTTTACAAAAGGAAGATTGAGTTTGGTTTCATTGTATTGCTGTACTTTAGCACCTTCCCAGTTCATTGTAATTTTCTGAGAAGACACATAAGAACAGATTAACAAAGAAGCTAAAGCAAAATATTTAGGTTTCATAATATTGACATCAACTGTTTCGGTTACAAAATAAACGAAAATTTTATAATAATGATGCGATACCATAAAATTAATTTGAAATCGTTTTGCAAAAAAATCAACTCTTTACTTGATTAATTGAATTATTTATTTTTTCTTTGTACTTTGAAAATATTAATAACGACTATGAAAAAACTAAAGTTATTTTCTTTAATAGCCCTAAGCTCCACCCTTGCACTCACCAGCTGTGGAGGTGGTGGTAAAAGTGGAGGTGGCACCAAAGGATTTGTCAGCAAAACTGGATGGAAACCAAACGACCAAAAAGGTTGGTTCTTTACAGGAAAAACTCAAAAACAAAAAGGATGGCCAGGAATGGTCTATGTAGAAGGAGGTACCTTTACTATGGGTGCTGTAAAAGACGATGTCTTGAAAGACTGGAACAACTCTCCTCATAGAATGCAGGTAAGCTCTTTCTTCCTTGGCGAATCAGAAATCACCAACTACGAATACCGTGAATATACAACTTGGTTGAAATATGTATTTCCACCAAACGACCCTACCTTCAAAGAAATCTATAGCGGTGCATTGCCGGACACTTTGATGTGGGATAATAAATTGTCTAGAAATGACAATGCTGAAATGTATTTTAGATCTCCAGAATACGACTATTACCCGGTAGTAGGTGTGACTTGGAGCCAAGCAAATAAATATTGCGATTGGTTGACCGATAGAGCAAATGAAAAAGCATTGATGGATGCAGGTATCATTTCTAAAGACTTGTACATCAACGATTCTAACAACCAAGGTGGTACTGCTTTCAACATGGACAAATTCAAATCGAACGATCCGGATATGCAAGCATACATCAACACTCAAAGAATGCAAAACAAAAATGGCATCAGAACAAGAAGCCAAAGAGTTCTTGCTGTAAACAGAGCACCTAACGCCAACATGGTAACCGAATTCAGATTACCAACAGAAGTTGAATGGGAATATGCTGCTTTGGGTATGGAAAAAAACAGACAGTACAACAACTACGATAACAAAAAACCTGAATTGGATAAAATCAGAGGTAAGCACGGACAATTGTTGGCTAACTTCAAAAATGGAAAAGGTGACTATTCCGGTATCCCAGGATGGAAAGACGACGGTTCTGCTCAAACTGCGGATGTTAAAAAATATCCAGCTAACGACCTAGGTTTATTCGGTATGTTTGGAAATGTTTCTGAATGGACTGCCGATGTTTACAGACCGGTTGTTGATGCCGAATACAGTGACTATAACTACTTTAGAGGTAGCAAAGTAAAAACAATTGTTAAAAACGGAGACGGTACAAATAAAAAAGTGGACGATGGAAGCATCAAATACGACACTTTAGCCGATGGAAGAAAACTTTACACAGCACTTCCTGGAAAATTCGAAAGAAAAACAATTGCCGATTACTCTAACTTCAGAGACGGTGACAAACAATCTTCTCTGGATTATGACAGAGGAAACACCGATAGCACAGATGCGTATAACATGTACAACGGACCTGTTCAAAGATTTATCGTAGATGGTAAAGGTAAGGTGATCCTTCAAAAAGATTCCAAAGAAAGAACATCTGCAATCTCTAACAACATTAGAGTGGTAAAAGGTGGTTCTTGGCAAGATACAGCCTATTGGTTGGATCCGGGACAAAGAAGATACAAAAACCAAAACTCAGCTTATGGATGGATCGGATTCCGTGTAGCTCAAGATGCTAAAGAAATTAGCAAAGGTAGAACAAGAAGATAATTCTTATTATATTTTCAAAAAACCTTCCTCTTTTGGAAGGTTTTTTTTTATTTTTGAATCATGAATGCAGAACAATTTTATCCTCTATTTTTAAAATCAAATAAAGTAGAAATCGACAATAGAAAAGTAGTACCCGGAGATGTTTTTTTTGCATTTTCCGGTGAAAATTTTAATGCAGCCAGCCTCGCAGAAAAAACAATAGACCAAGGAGCTCTTGCTGTTATTGTCGAACAAAAGGAATATGAAAATGTAGATAAAAATATTTTCTATGTTCCCTCTACTCTATTTTTTTTACAAGAATTGGCTAAATTGCACAGAAGCAAGCTCAACATTCCGATTATCGGATTAACAGGAAGTAACGGAAAAACGACCACCAAGGAATTGATCCATGCAGTACTTTCCAAAAAATTCAACACGCAATTTACCAAAGGGAACCTCAACAACCATATTGGTGTTCCGCTTACCCTTCTTTCTATACAACCCGAACACGAAATAGCCGTGATAGAAATGGGTGCCAATCATCAAAAAGAAATCGAAATGTTAGCATCCCTAGCACAGCCAACCATAGGATACATAACCAACTTTGGCAAAGCCCATTTAGAAGGCTTTGGTGGATATGAAGGAGTTATAAAAGGGAAATCCGAATTGTTTGATTATCTAAAAAACCATCAACAAAAAATATTGGTCAACGCCAACGATGAAATTCAAGTGGAAAAAGTAAAAAATTACTTCAACACCATTTCGTTTGGCAAAGAAAATTCAAACTATCAATTTGAACTCTGCACCCATGAACATTTCGTTGGTTTGAATTATAAAAACACCAAAATCATTTCTCAACTTACTGGAAATTATAACTTCACGAACATTTGTGCAGCCGTAAGTTTGGGACTTTATTTAAGAATAGAAATCGAAAAAATAAAAACGGCAATCGAAGAGTATGCACCCACCAACATGCGATCTCAGATTGTTAAAAAAGGCGATCAAACTTTGGTTTTGGATACCTACAATGCCAATCCAAGTTCCATGTCGGAATCGTTGAAAAACTTCAGCACTTTTGAGGGCAGTAAAACTGTAATTATGGGCGATATGCTGGAATTAGGGGAAGAAAGCCATCAGGAACATCGTCTCATTTTAGAACTTGCACAAGCTTTGGAATTTAATGAAATCTACACCGTTGGACCTCGATTCAAAGAATGCAATAAAAATTCAACTGCATTTAGCGATTCTTCGGAATTGATTGAACATTTAAAATGCAACACCATCACTTCAGATAATATCTTACTAAAAGGATCTAGAGGCATCGCATTGGAGAAAATCATAGATTTTCTTTAACACAAAAATAGCCCTCAGAAAAAATTGAGGGCTATTCTTTTTATCGTTAATCGGTCAACGATTCGTCATTTAAAATAAGTTGAATGTTCTTAAATGTCGATGGATAGACCACATCTTCTATTTCCTTTTGTCCCTTCCAATCCACTTCTGTAATTCCTTCTTCAATTTGTGGAATGGCCTGATCTTTTCCAAAATACGACATCTTGTACCAATATGTTGTTTTCAAAATCCGTTCACCATTTCTCTCGGTATAAATATGAAAGGTACTGTTTACAAACTTTTCCAAAATCAAATCGCTGAGGCCGGTTTCTTCTTCAACCTCTCTAAGAGCCGCTTGATCAAGAGATTCTCCTTTTTCAACTTTTCCTTTCGGCAGATCCCAACGACCCAATCTTTTGATAAAAAGAATTTCATATTGGTCATTATAAACAATACCACCAGCGGCTTCAACAATTTTAAAAAAATGAATAAAATCTTCCCAAATTTCCTCTAAATTTTCACCATAGATGTTAATTTCTTGGCAGGAAGTATTTTGCAATAGATCGAGAGCAATTTCTAAACTGATAGAACCGTCGTATAAAATTTTTTTCTCTATGCTTTGCGGACTTTTAGAAAACAATAATCTTTTCTCGTTGATAAAAACTTTATACATTTGTAGGACACTTTTAACTCTACAAAAATAACTAAAAATGAATTTAGAAGGAAGAAAAATCATCGTAAATAAATCATCACAAGAACTTCAAGAACTTTTGAAATCCCCAAAAGACTATGAACAACTGATGCCAGAGTCTTTGCAAAAATTTGAAGCTCGAGAAGACGGCTTCAAATTTGGACTAAAAGGAATGCCGGAAATCGCATTGAAGATAGAATCCGTAACTCCTGAAAAAGTAACGCTAAGCTCTGCCAGCTCCAGCTTGGAGTTTTCTTTAAAAGGAATGATGAACCCTCTAAATGAAAGCCAAACCGAGGTTCAGTTATTGTTTGAAGGGCAGTTCAATCCTTTCATAAAAATGATGGTTGAAAAACCTTTGAAAAACTTTATCGACGCACTAACCGATAAAATTGAGAGGCTCTAATCGATCCTAAAGTTCTACAAAAAACACCGCCCCGAAACGAAATTTTGGGGCGGTATTTTTTAATTCTAAATAACCTCAATACTTAAAGAAAATATCTTGAATGGCTTTCACATTTATAGTTTCTGTAAGCGCCAACATGAGAAGGACTCTCGCTTTTTGAGGGTTAAGATCATCTGCTACGGCAAAACCCAGTTTCTCATCATCCACCTCGTTGTGTAAGGTTATTCTACCACCGCCGGTTCTGGCAGAACGAACTACGGTTACTCCGCTTTTTACAGCATTTTCTAACGCTTTACCGACCGGTGCATTAAAGTTACCATTTCCCATTCCGGCATAGACAATTCCTTTTACGCCATCGGTAACCATGCAATCAATCACTTTTGAACTTGCTCCGGCATATCCATAGACTATTTCCACTTGTGGAAGTTTGTTCAATGTACTCACATCAAATTTCTTCTGTGGCTGACGAAGAGATTGGTAATAGTAGCTTACTTTTCCATCATAAATTAATCCGATAGGTCCAAAATTTCTAGATTGGAAAGTCGCAGTATTTGTCGTAACGGTTTTGGTCACATCTCTAGCAGCAAAAACCAATTCGTTCATTGCAACAACGGTTCCTATTCCTCTAGAATTGGGAGAAGAAGCAACCATCACGGCATCCAATAAGTTACGGTTACCATCTTGGCTCATGGCGGTAGAAGGTCTCATGGCGCCCACCAAAACCACAGGTTTGTTTGACTGAACGGTTAAACTTAGGAAATATGCCGTTTCTTCCTGAGTATCGGTACCGTGGGTAACCACTACGGCATCGGCTTCGTTGTGATCAAAAATCTGGTTGATTCTTTTGCTAAGTTTTAGCCAAGTATCGATATTCATATCTTGACTACCGATATTTGCGATTTGTTCGCCTTTAATTTTCGCCAACTGATGCATTTCCGGCACCGCATTCAACAAGGCATCAATAGGAACCTGGCCAGCAGTATAAGCTGCTTTGGTAGCCGATTCGCCAGCACCAGCAATGGTACCACCGGTTGCAAGGATGATGACTCTAGGTTGAGTTTTGGTTTGAACTTGAGTGGTCTGTATTCTTGTAGGAGTAGCTGTGGCTACTTGTGCTTGGATGTGGATTGATAAAATAAATCCAATAGAAATAATGAAAAATTTTCGCATGATCTATAAATTGATATAGACAACAAACCGAGTTGTCATTTAGAAATAAAAAAAAGAGTATCCGATTATTACTTTTTAAAATACAATACACTCATAAATTAAGAAAACATACTGGAACATAAAACCTCTTTCAGATTCAAAAATAACAGTATTTTCTCAGATTTCATCAATACTGTTCTAATTATTTTAAGACAATATTGCTTTACTTTTTTTAAACCTAATCTCTTTTTTCGGAAAAATAAAGTTTTTGTGAAAACAACTTATTATATTTGCCACCTTATTTAAACTAAATAAAAATAAGAATGAGGAAGATTTATAGTTTGTTATTATTAGTCGGTGGTTTAGGAATTGTTTCTGCTCAGAATCATGATGTTAGTTTAGACATCGTGGTTTCTGGTGCAAGTAAAAGCAAATTGATTTCTGGTGCTACGATAAAAATAATTGGACAAAAATCTATCACCACCAACCAAAATGGCGAAGCAAAACTGAAACTTGATCAAGATAAAACCTATACCTTAGTGGTTTCCCATCCTCATTTTCAAGATAAAGTCATCAAAATTCAGCCTCTTCATCAACAGAAAATCAATATTGTTCTTCAGGAAGAAAATAAAATCCAAGAAGTTATCGTTACCGCCAAAGAAGGTAAAGGTCTCACCAGCAAATCCGTCATCAATGCAAAAGCAATGGAACATTTGCAACCTTCTAGCTTTGCCGATCTTATGGAATTGGTGCCGGGTGGTCTATCTAAAACTCCAAGTTTGATGGCTACCAACCGAGTTGCCCTACGAGAAAATCCTAATGCTATGCCTAGCGGTTACAACACTTCTGCTTTAGGAACTCAATTCATCATCGATAATACTATTTGGAATTCCAACGCCGATCTTCAACTTTCTGTAAACGATAGTCAGTTTCTTGGCAGTCCGGCTTCTAAAACTTCTGCAGGAATTGGTGTGGACATGAGAACCCTTTCTACCAACGATATCGAATGCGTAGAAATCATCCGAGGGATACCCTCTGCAGCTTATGGCGACCTGACTTCTGGGGTGATAAAAATCGACAGGAAAATTGGAAAAACTCCACTACAAGCCAGATTCAAAGCAGATGGTTTTAGCAAACAATATTATCTGAGCAAAGGTTTTGCCTTGAAAGAAAATTGGCAAATGACCGCAAGTATGGATTATCTTGATGCTCAGGCAGATCCGACCAATCAGTTTGAAAATTATCAAAGAATCACCGCTTCATTACGATCCAGATTGAAAACCAATCTTTGGGGAAAACATTTGGAATGGCGAGCGACCATAGATTTTTCTAACAATCTGGACAAAGAAAAGTACGATCCGGACACCGGCTATCCCAGTGTAGATGTGTACAAAAACAACAACAGAAGACTCAGCATTAGCAACAATTTCGTTTATCTTTTGGGAAAGGAAAATTTCTTTAATAAACTTACCCTAAATACCGCCATCAGACAAGGTTTTGATAAGATTGAACAAACCAAATTGGTACAACAATCCGGACCTAGATCGATTTCTTTGGCGACCACTCAAGGGGAAAATGTAGGAATTTTCCCACAATTACGATACATTTCCGAATCTTCAACCGATGGTAAACCGATGGATTTATCAGCTTTAATCCAACTGAATGGGGTGAAAAAATGGGGAAATATCCTCCATCAATACGAAGCCGGATTGGATTGGCGATTTTCTAAAAATTTTGGTAAAGGACAGCAATACGATTTGCTCACGCCACCTACTGCCACCATGACGACAAGACCCAGAGCCTATGACGATATCCCGGCTTGGCAAAATACGGCCGCATTTGTAGGTGACCAAATGTCGTATCAATTGGACGAGCATAAACTAAGCCTTTATGCAGGCCTCAGAACTTCAAAATTATTAGGAATAGACCCAAGTTTCAGCATTAGAAATAAAATTTTTGTTGAACCTCGATTGAATTTCCAATATGGATTGCCGAAAATTTTTATTGGAGATCATGCTTTGAAAGCCAATATCACCCTAGGATTTGGACAGTTTTATAAACAACCTACGCTGTTGATGTTGTACCCAAATCTGAAATATACCGATTATACCCAACTGAACTATTATCACAACGATGAAAAGTACAGATATGTCAATTTCATGACCTATGTTCAGTCTTTGGAAAATAAAAATCTGACCGCCGCTAAAAATACAAAGTACGAAACCAGAATAGATCTTAGCTACAGAAATCACGAAATGTTTCTGACTTATTTTCAAGAAGAAATGAGCAACGGATTTAGAAATACCTTGCAAACCGCTTTTCATACCTATAAAAAATACGATGCAGCCTTTGTTGACCTCAACGATTGGAACAACGGCCCAAATCTGGCCAATGTTCCTTATCAACTGATGACCGAATTTGGGAATTATTCCATCACCGAAAACGGAAGTGCCACCTTAAAAAAAGGAATAGAATTCGGGTACAGTTCGCCGCGTTTTGAAGGCATCAACACCCGATTTACCCTTACCGGAGCTTGGTTCAAAACGGAATACAGAAACACCATTCCCATTCATTATCAGCCGAGTACTTCCATCGCCGGACAAAATTTCCCGTATTACGGAATTTATAAAAATGATGATGGATACATCAATTCTAACCTCAACTACAACTTTTTGGTCGATACTTATTTATCCAAAATGGATCTGACAATTTCGGCTTCTTTCCAAGGAACATTGTTCGATCACCGAAAAAAAGATCATCGAATAGCCGAACCCATTTCTTATTACGGATTGGATGGTGTAATCCATCCTTTCACCGAGGCTGATAAAACCGATCTGTACAAACAATGGTTGGTGCGCAATGTTTCGGTGACCGATAATATGCAAACCCGATACACCTATACCTTGAATGCCAATTTCAAGGTGACCAAAAAAATTTATAAATCCATCAGAACCTCTCTATTTGTAAATAAACTTTTCGGCTATGCCCATCCTTATTACATGAACGGGATCAAGATCGAAAGAAAAAATCTAAGTACACCCTATTTTGGGATGGAAATCAATTATAATTTTTAACATTCAAACAATAAAAACATGAAAAAGAACTTTCTTATCCTGAGTTTGTTGGGACTCACCCTCACCACCAGCTTGGTATCTTGTTCTAGAGACGATGATTTCGGAACCGAAGTTTCCCAAAAAAGCAACCTAAACATGACTTTCACTGCTGATGATGTTGCGACCTACAGCAATTTGGAAATAGAAATTTTGGAAGTAAACACCGGAAGTTTAATAAAAAAATCCATTTCTAACCTCAACACCCTGCAGCTGGATTTACCTTATGGATCTTACAAAATCACAGCCAACGGATCCGTCATCACCAATACCAACGGAACTTTTTCCGTAGCAGGAAGCGGGATTATTGACATCAACACCACCACTTCAAGCATTAATATTCCTTTGTTTATCAAACAATTCAGTCAAGATTTCATTATTGAAGAAGTATTTTATACCGGAGTGAAAACGGCAGACGGAAAAAATTACAACTCCAGCAGATATTTTAAATTGGTGAACAATACCGATAAAGTGTTGTATGCGGATCAACTGATCATCGGACAGTCAGAATTTTTAACATCTGTTAATAACAATGTTACCCCGTACAATCCGAATGAGAAATTTGCCGTAAAAGGCGTGATGGTATTACCAGGAACCGGAAACCAATATCCTGTGCAACCCGGAGATTTTATCGTAGTGGCAGACAATGCCATTAACCACAATGCGGTAACCACCAATGCTTTCGATTTGCATAATGCCGATTTCGAATTCCCTTCGACCAACCCAACTTTGGGACAAGTAGATAACCCGTCTGTACCGAATGTGAATGTGATTTTCACCACCATGACTTACAACATGATCTTCTTGCACAGCAGCGGTGTAGAGTCTTATGTGATCGCAAGATTCCCAGCAGGTGAAAATGCGACAACCTTCTTGCAAAATCATAAATACAACTATTCTTACACCAACGCGGCTGGTAACACCACCAACAAATCCGCCTATGCCATCCCAAATTCTTGGATCTTGGACGGAATGAATAATTCGGTTCAAGATAAATTTTTACACCTCCTCACCGGTAGTTCTATAGATTCTGGATGGACAGGTGTTGGTGCATTTTGGAATGATCCTGCCAGATTAGGAAAATCCGTGCGTAGAAAGACTTTGGGCGTAACCAGCACAGGAAAAAACATCTACAAAGACACCAATAACTCTACAGAAGATTTCACTAAAAATGCTGAACCAAGTCTAAAAAACGGTATCGTTCACTAAAATAAAAACATCATGAAGTTTCGCTATCTCACTTTGCTCTATTTGCCCTTCTTGGGACTATCGTCTTTCAGCTTAAAAGCCCAAGACAGTCTTAGACTTTTTCAAAAATTAGAACATCAATACAGCACAGAACGACAACTTCTTCCTCAATTTTATCATAACCCAGCAAGTATGTTGGGTTATGGTAAATTTTCTTTCTCGGATCTAAACATCGGTTACGAGAACGAAGAAAAAAAAATCTACAGACAGCAAGAAGGTTCTGGTGAGAAAAACCTGAGCATCAAGGTAAATTCTTTCCAAAAAACCAATGAAAACCGCAGTATTTGGGGAAATGCCGGTTATCAAAATATGAAATTAAAATCGGTGAAATGGAATGAAAATTTGGATTATGACCGAATAGCACCTTATACAATTGCGGATTCTGCAGGTGGTGATACGAAATTAGAACGCTATAGTTTTGGAGGTGGGATTTCTCAAAAACTCAATCGTTGGACATTGGGACTTAGTGCAGATTACACCGCTCAACTCGGCTCTAGAGACCGAGATCCCAGACAAAAAAGCACCACTTCTGACCTATACATAAATCTGGGCGCCAACTACCGTTTTTACAAAGATTATGAAGTTGGAGTTTTCGGACAGATCAACAAATACACTCAAAATACTTCCATCTCATTTGTGAGCGAATTGGGTCAAGCTTTAATGTATCAAATGACGGGTTTCGGGTTTTCTAACTATTTTTTCAACGGTGGAAGTCCTGCGGCTATTTACGAAGAATTTGGGTACAAAACCGGAGCACAAGTTTTTAGAAATTCTAAAAATCCATTTTATTTGACCGGAAGCCTTTCTCAAGCTCAGAATTTGAAAAGTGTCAATCCTAGCAATCGTTATTTTGATATTTCAGATTTGGACAAAACCATTTACGAAGTTGAAGGAGCAAAATTTTTTAATATCAACCAACATCGTTTGGGAGCTGTTGCCCAATATCAAGCCCATATTTTCACAGGTGCCGAATACGGTTACACCAACAATACCCAAATTATTGAGCCACTCTACAAAAGAAAATCGTACAAAAAAGAAGACTACCAAACCACGGTAAAATTGATGTATCAATACCAAGCAGATCGTTTTGTAGCGGGCGTAGTACCTGTTTTTCAGTATCAAGAATTTACAGAAAAAAGAAAATATCCATTTAGTGGACAAAAATTTACGGCTTACAGCATGGGTTTAGAAACATTCTACAAACAAGAAATTACGAAAAACCAAATGCTCAGCCTTTCCGCACATGTTTCGCAAAAGCACATCAATTCTGGTGTTAATGCCATCAACACCGACATAAAAAGTAACATCGTCGATTGGTTGATGCAAGATTATCAGTATTTGACCAGTGGTTATTTGCAGATGGGTGCCAGTTTGAGATACGATATTCAATTACAAAATTTACCCGCATTTTATGTTCTTGGAAGTTGGAAACAGGCGCGTATTCAAGAAAAAAACAATAATTTTACACAAATCATTTTGGGGATAACATTTTAAGTCATGAAGAAGATCATATTAATAGGAACGGCTGCAATGCTAGTGTTTTTGCTAAGTTTTACACCAAAGGTGAGCAACAACCTTTTGGATGTGCACGATCCTACGATACAAGACATCATCAACAGTTATAAAAAAGAAATTTCGAAGTGGCCAAAACCCAATATTGACGAAGGTGTGGCTTGGAAAGAGTTTGCCCCGATCAAAAGAGATTCTGCTTATTTCATCAACCAAGAAAAGCCCAAAGTGATCTTGGGAAAAATGTTATTTTTCGATCCTAAACTTTCCGGCAGCAACCAGGTTTCTTGCAGTTCTTGCCACGATCCGGAAATTGGCTGGACTGACAGACGCCGTGTTTCTTTGGGAAATGACCACCTCGAAGGAAGCAGAAATACACCAACGATATTAAATGTAGGTGCCAGAAAAACTTTATTCTGGGACGGGAAATCGGAAACGCTAGAAGACCAAGCCATCAATCCCATTGCGGCTCATCATGAAATGAATATGGAACCGCCTTTCCTCCCGGGAAAATTATCCAAGATCAATGGGTACAAAAAATTATTCAAAGACGCTTATGGTGACGAAAAAATCAACATGGATCGCATTACCGAAGCTTTGGCCGAATTTCAGAAAACCGTAAGCAGCCAACCCAGCCGCTTTGATCAGTTTTTGGATGGAAAACACAATGCCTTGTCCGACCAAGAAATCTACGGCATGCACATTTTCCGTACCAAAGCACGATGCATGAACTGCCACAACGGACAATATCTGACCGATGAAAAATTCCACAACATTGGTTTGACTTATTACAAAAGAAAATATGAAGATCTTGGCGTATATGCCATCACCAAAAAGCCAGAAGATGTGGGCAGATTCCGAACGCCACAACTTCGTGATCTGATGATTACCCGATCTTGGATGCACAACGGTTTGTTTGATGATCTTGAAGGCATTGTAAACCTCTACAACAGCGGGATGCACATGAACGATCCCAAACCCGATCAAAAACAAAAAGATCCTAACTATCCCGTTACCGACCCTCTATTAAAAAAATTGGATCTTACCAAAGAAGAAACCCAAGCCGTGGTAAAATTCCTAGAATCGATGACGGGAACCACCTTCAAAATGAGAAGACCAGAATTTCCTGTGAATTAAAAAAAAAATCAATTAAAAAATATCCACTATGAAAAAACTTATTTTATTAGGCGCAATGGCCATCAGTACGATTGCATTTGCACAGAAAAACCAAATAGCAGAAGCTGTTCCGGGTACGGAATACGGCGCCGGAGTACCCGAAGACAAAAGTTTTAATGTCTATGACACCGACAAAGTAATTGCCAGTCTAGACAAAGGTGCAGAGCTGAAAGACATCGTCATCAAAGCAACCATTACCGGAGTTTGCGAGAAAAAAGGATGTTGGCTTACCCTTGCCAATTCTAAAAATAAGAGGGTTTTTGTAAAAATGAAGGATTATGCTTTTTTCTTACCCCAATCTGCCATGGGAAAAACCGTTTTGTTGAATGCCGATGCAACGCTGAAAACAACTTCTGTAGAAGAGCTGAGACATTATGCCGAAGATGCTAAAAAACCGGCAGCAGAAATTGCAAAGATCACCGAGCCTAAAACCGAAATCAGAGTTTTGGCAAAAGGAATAAAAGTAATTAACTAATCCTTCTCGTAAAAACACACACAAGGGAGCTTTTCTAAAGTTCCTTTTTTTATTAGAAACGCTTGATGCATCATCAAAAAAACCTCGAAAGATTCGAGGTTTTTTGATGGTATTCTGTAATGATTATTGAATTGCTGTTACAAAGCCAAGGCTTTTTGGTAGGCATTTTCGATACCGGCAAGGTTTTTACCTCCTGCCGTAGCAAAACCTGGGTTTCCACCACCACCTCCTTGGATTTCTTTAGCCAAGTCTTTCACGATATTTCCTGCATTATGGCTGTTTTCTAAATCTGCGGATACGCCAACGGTAATCATTGGTTTGTCACCGGCATCCGAGATGATCACAACAACAGCACCCGCCACTTCTTTCTTCAATTGAAAAACAATATCCTTGATGGACGCTGCATCCATAGATGATTTCTTCACCAAAAGTTTCTTGCCGTTGGCCTCTACAAAATCATTTTTCCAATTGGAAATTTCACCTTTTGCTTTTTCCTTTTTTAGAGCTTCAACCTCAGCTTTTAAAATTGCGTTTTCGTCCATTAATTTCTCAATGGATTTTACCACATCTTTGGATTTTAACAAAGTTGAAATTTCTTTCAATTGGTTTTCCAGATTTTGGAAATATTCATTGGCTTTATCTCCAGAAATGGCTTCTATTCTTCGGATTCCTGCAGCGGTAGAACTTTCGGCTACCAATTTAAAATGACCAATCTCTCCGGTAGATTTCACATGGGTACCTCCACACAATTCTTTGGAAGAACCGAACTGAATCATCCTAACACTATCGCCGTATTTTTCTCCAAAAAGCGCCATAGCTCCTTTTTCCATTGCCTCGGCAATCGGGATGTTTCTGAATTCTTGTAGGGCGATATTTTCTTTAATTTTAGCATTCACCATAGCTTCAACCGTGGACAATTCGTCCTCGGACAATTTTGAAAAATGCGAAAAGTCAAATCGCAGATAATCCGGTCCTACGAAAGATCCTTTTTGCTCTACATGCGTTCCCAAAACCGTTCTCAGAGCCTCGTGCAACAAGTGAGTTACCGAGTGGTTGGCTTGGGTGTTTTTTCTATCTTTGGTATCTACTTTTGCAGTAAATTCTGTAGAAATATTTTGTGGTAAATTTTGAATAAGCGAAATCACCAATCCATTTTCTTTCTTGGTTTCTAAGACTTCAAATTGACCCTCGATATTTTCTAAAGTCCCTTTATCACCCACTTGTCCACCACCTTCTGGATAGAAAGGCGTTTCGTTAAGTACGATTTGGTAGAAAACACCGTCTTTGTTTTCCACTTTTCGGTAACGGGTAATTTTTACTTGGTTATCGGTTTTATCGTAGCCCACGAAGTTTTCAGGCAATTCTGCCACCACTTCCCAATCGTACACTTTTTGAGCAGATGATTTTTTAGAACGATTTTTTTGCTTTTGCATTTCCTCTTCAAAACCGATTTCGTCCACCGTAAGTTGTTTTTCTTCGGCAATAATTCTGGACAAATCCGCAGGGAAACCGTAGGTATCGTACAATTCGAAAACCTCAGCACCTGGAAATACTTTTTCGCCTTTAGACAAAGTATCTTTTATGATGACATCCAACCTAACCAAACCGTGTTCAATGGTTTTTAGGAAAGAAGCTTCTTCTTCTTTGATCACTTCGGTTACCAGATTTTCCTGTTTTACAATTTCAGGGAAATAAGTGCCCATTTCAGATTTTAAAACGGCAACCAATTGGTACAAGAAAGGTTCTTTGGCACCCAAGAAACGGTAGGCGTAAGAAATCGCTCTTCTCAAAATTCTTCGGATCACATAACCGGCACCTCCGTTGGAAGGCAGCTGTCCATCGGCAATAGCGAAAGCAACTGCACGGATATGATCGACTACCACACGGATGGCGATGTCTTTTTCGTTTTCTAAAATTCCCTCGTATTTTTTTCCGGTCAAGCCTTCAACTTTAGCGATAAGCGGTGTAAAAACATCGGTATCGTAGTTGGAAGTTTTGCCTTGCAAAGCCATGCACAATCTCTCGAAGCCCATTCCGGTATCCACATGCTGAGCAGGAAGTTTTTCTAAAGTTCCGTCGGCTTTACGGTTGAACTCCATGAATACATTGTTCCAGATTTCCACTACTTGCGGATGGTCGTTATTAACCAAAGACAAGCCTGAAACTTTGGCTTTTTCCTCTTCGGATCTAAGGTCAACATGGATTTCTGAGCAAGGTCCACAAGGTCCGGATTCGCCCATTTCCCAGAAATTATCTTTCTTGTTTCCGTTGATGATTCTATCTTCGGCAATATGTTCTTTCCAGAAGTTGTAGGCATCTTGGTCTCTTTCTAGGTTTTCTTTATCATCGCCTTCGAAGATGGTTACATAGAGATTTTCTTTCGGGATTTTATAGACTTCGGTTAGCAATTCCCAAGCAAAACCAATGGCTTCTTTTTTAAAATAATCACCAAAAGACCAGTTTCCAAGCATTTCGAACATGGTGTGGTGGTAGGTATCTCTGCCCACATCGTCCAAATCGTTGTGTTTACCGGAAACCCTAAGACATTTTTGAGTATCTGCAATCCTAGGTGCTTTAGGCTCTTTGTAGCCCAAGAAATAATCTTTGAACTGCGTCATTCCGGAGTTGGAAAACATCAGGGTTGGATCGTCTTTCAGGACGATGGGTGCCGAAGGAACAATGAGGTGACCTTTGCTTTGGAAATAATCTAAAAATTTTTGGCGAATTTCTTGTGAAGTCATAATTTATTTTAGCTGTTGTCGGTTGCCCGAAACCATTTGTTAAATGTTGATTTTTATAAGATTGCAAATTTAAGGAAATTATAAAATATTTACTACCCTTTTATACGATTAGTTCAAAATAATAATTTATTAAAAAAAACACAACAAATTGTAACAATTAGATTAATATACGGACTAATATTTTAAAATTATTCATGAAAAACATCATAGAAATCTCGAATCTTAATTTTGGATTTGACGCTAAAAAGCAGATTCTGAAGAACATTAACCTCTCAGTTCCAAAAGGTTCTATTTACGGTTTTTTGGGAGCCAATGGCGCAGGAAAATCCACCACCATGAAGCTGATTATGGGACTGGAAAACGAGGCAAACGACAGCATAAAACTTTTTGGAAATTCGGTATCCTCATTTTTCCCGGAAGGATTAAAAAATATCGGTTCATTGATCGACTACCCTGCTTTTTACGATCATCTTTCGGGTTATGACAATCTGAAAATTGTTTGTGAAATCCGAAATCTGAGTGAATCTAAAATCACAGAAACATTAGAACTCATAGGACTTTCCGAAGCCAAAGACATCAAAATGAAAAAATATTCTTTGGGAATGAAACAGAGATTGGCCATTGGCTTAGCGTTGATTTCTGATCCTGAATTACTGATTTTGGACGAACCTGTAAACGGCCTTGATCCCAACGGAATGATGGAAATCCGTGAACTTTTGGTAAAACTAAACCGTGAAAAAGGCACTACCATATTTATTTCGAGTCATCTTTTACAAGAAATCGACAAGATGGTGACGCATTTGGGCATCATCTCTCATGGTGAAATGAAATTTGAAGGCAGCCGAGAAGAGCTGAACCAAATGTTTCAATTTCAAAAGACAAAATTCTCCATGAACGATGCCGAAAAATATTTGCCATATGTCGAAAATGCTGAACTGAAAAACAACCGAGAGCTTTTGGTGAACACCAACAGTTCTGCAGATGTGGCAAAAATTAACAAAACCTTAATTGAAAAAGGAGCAGAAATCTACCAAATATCTGCCGTAGGAGGTCTAGAAGAATGGTTTATGGAAATTACAAAACAAAACTAATACACAAAAAATGAACATCAATTATTTTATAAAAGCCTTCAAATCCGAATGGCTGAAAACCAAAGGTTTGGGATTGCTTATTTTATCCATAATCCTTGGAGCATTGCTCCCTCTGATACTGCTCACCGTATCTCTTTTTGTTGAAGAAGCCAGAGAATACACAGGACTTCCTTCCGAAGTGTCCACAGAGTCCATACAAACTTTTTTTTCCGGGTTTGGAAGTTTCATGATGGTTATTTTCATCATCATTGCTGCCATTAGAATTTGCCAAACCGACCATAAAAACAACGGTTGGGTTTTTATGGAATCTCAACCACTGAGTAAGTTGAGCATTTATACCGGAAAATTTCTTTCTGCAATGACTTTAACCCTCATTTGCATCACTACTTTTATTGTATCATCCGTTGCAATCAGTTCTTTACAACAACTTATCTTTCCTCAAAAAGCATTGAGCTTGAGCATAGATTTCTCCTTCATCATCCACACTTACATTCGTTTGATCATTTTATCTTTAGGGATTGTCTCGCTACAACTGATGCTTTCTGTAGTTATTCGAGGATTTATCTGGCCTTTTGTTATTGGAGTTATGGGATTTGTCATCAACATCACCGGTCAAATCAGGCAAGAAACCTACGACTATATCCCGTACAACAATTTGGCTACAGCTGTCAAACTAAAAGACTCTTCGATGATGAGTCATTTCCTGAATTACACGGAGTATCTCAGTATTTTTTGGGCAGTTTTGTTTTTCGTTATCGGCTATACAATCTATGCCAACCGTGGTGTAAAAGCTGCTTTTTTTAAAAATGGAAAAACCATTGCAAAAACCTTGGTGGGACTGACTGTTGCTGTTGGAATATATTTTGGAATCACAAGCCCGATATACCCTGAAAAGTTGGACGGAAAAACCATCATAGAAGGCACCGTAAATACGGTAAAAAAGCATAAAGAAATCAGCCTGTATTCTAACGAGCTCAACTTACCTGTTGCCAAAATTCCTATTAAAAACGGAAAATTCTTTTGGGAAAGTACCGAAAATTTACCTTTAGGCGAATATACTTTCAATTTGGGTGGTAATAAATTTGGAGCAATTTTGTCCAAAGGGGATCATTTGAAAATACAATTTAATGCCGATGAAAAACAGTCTGAAGTAAATATTACTGGCAGTAGAAATGCTGAATTTAATTACCTAAAACAGCAAATGAATGAAGGGCAATTCTACAGTTATTTTGTAAACAACAAAGAAGAATATTTGGACAAGCCCGAATATTTCTATGACGCAGCAGAAAAAGAATGGAACGACAGCAAAAAACACTTAGACCAGTACAGAACCGAAGAAAACATTTATTTTGGAAGAGATTTTTACGAATACATGAAGCAGAAAAATGCAGCAAAAATGATCAATGCGCTGCACGATTTCCAGACCATTTCTTTAGCCAATGACAAGAAGAATGCTGCACCTACAGCACTAACCAAAGAGCTGAACGAAATCATAAAAAATCCAACAGAAATGCTAATGGCTTCCAAAGATTTCACAAAAATGAAACTGAACCAATTGCTGCCAAAAGAAGGATCCAAAAATCCGGACAGCACCATCATGGCCAAGCTGAACACGATGCCGAAAAGCAAAGAAAAAGACCGACTTTTGAAAACCCAATTGCTCAGTTATTTTGAGATGACCAACGACGAAAACAAGAGAAATCAACTTTTTGAAAGCAGGATGAATGAGTTTTCGGATACCCGATTTAGAGATTTTGTAGCCAAAGAATTATTCGTCATCAACAACCAACAAAAAGGAAAACCAATGCCTACAATAACTTTTGAAGATGCATTGGGCAAATCCTTTGACCTGAAAAAATACAAAGGCAAATATGTAGTCATCGATTTTTGGGCCACTTGGTGTGGACCGTGCCGAGAGACCAAACCAAAATTTGAATATCTGGCCAAACAGTACAGCTACAACAACAATTTGGTCTTCCTCTCCCTAAGTGTTGATGAAAATAAAAACAATTGGAAGATGAATGTAAAAAACAACAAATCCAAGGCAGTACAAATGTGGCTAAAAAACAAAGAAATTATGCAACTATTGGGCATCAACGGTATCCCAAGATTTATGTTGGTAGATCCTGAAGGGAAAATTTACAATGCCAATTTACCTTTTCCTTATGACTCGCAATTTGATGAAATCATCAATGAAATCTCAAACAAAACCGTAAGGATTTACAATTTTTAGAACCACTACCGTCCATTCAGTTCTTCAAAATTCTTACTTTTTTTGAAGATCCAAAACAACAAAACTCCCCCAAAGCACAGACTTTGAGGGAGTTTTTTAGTATTTGGATTGCATTACAATAGCGAATTAATACCTATCGATATGTTAAGGATTAAGAATAGAATTTATTCGAAAAACAATATTAATTCTAAAACAATTCATCCCTGAGGAACACCCGACAGAAGTATGTCTGACCTTGCGAATATACAACTATTATCTATATCTCATCAGACAAACTTAGCATTTTTGGTTGGTCTTTCAGATCGTTGTAGATGCCGTTGTGGTTAAGGATGGCTGACACGATGTTTACCGACAATGACGAAAAGTTTTTATTTGCCGTTTCTACCAAAAGAACCGACAAACACCAATTGGGGTTCTTTTTCTCTAGTTGAGAGAAAAAAGCTCTTATCAGCTCATTGCGTTGTTATATTCTTAATTGGCGTGCCGTCTACAAACCAAGTTGTGAATGGCTTTAGCTCAGCCTTTTCTTTCCCATCGCTTTTCGCTGAATCCTTGATATAATTAGATTTCTGCCTATAAAATCAATTCAAGCATCAAGGATTTCAAAATTTTTAAATTCGCGATGTGTCGCAACTAAATACCAAGTAGTAAGGGGTTGCTAGTAGTTGTGAATTGCTTTCAAAATTTTTAAATTCGCGATGTGTCGCAACAAAGCGGCACAACTTAAAGATGCAAAAGCAGTTGTGAATTGCTTTCAAAATTTTTAAATTCGCGATGTGTCGCAACCTAAACTGGGTACAGAAAGCCAATTGAAAGGTTGTGAATTGCTTTCAAAATTTTTAAATTCGCGATGTGTCGCAACCAATTCAAAATCCAATTGAAAAATTAGTAGGTTGTGAATTGCTTTCAAAATTTTTAAATTCGCGATGTGTCGCAACTTTCATACTTAACAAAAAAAAGTTTATTTAGTTGTGAATTGCTTTCAAAATTTTTAAATTCGCGATGTGTCGCAACGAAAGGAGAAAGCTTCAGCAATCTTGGGATGTTGTGAATTGCTTTCAAAATTTTTAAATTCGCGATGTGTCGCAACATTGCAGAAATTTTGAATTTAGGACAAACTGTTGTGAATTGCTTTCAAAATTTTTAAATTCGCGATGTGTCGCAACAAAACCACACGACCATTATCAATGGAAGTAGTTGTGAATTGCTTTCAAAATTTTTAAATTCGCGATGTGTCGCAACGAGCGTTTATTTCTGCCATCTTCGACTGCTGTTGTGAATTGCTTTCAAAATTTTTAAATTCGCGATGTGTCGCAACCTAATCATTCTGCTTAATTATTTTTTGTTTGTTGTGAATTGCTTTCAAAATTTTTAAATTCGCGATGTGTCGCAACCAACAAAAAATATACAAAATGACACAAAAAGTTGTGAATTGCTTTCAAAATTTTTAAATTCGCGATGTGTCGCAACAAAGCCAAATTAGAAGAGCTCAACAAAGTTGTTGTGAATTGCTTTCAAAATTTTTAAATTCGCGATGTGTCGCAACTTCCTTACAGAACCCTGAAAGCTAGTCTTTGTTGTGAATTGCTTTCAAAATTTTTAAATTCGCGATGTGTCGCAACAGAAGAGCTAAACAGTAGATTCCCAAAGGGGTTGTGAATTGCTTTCAAAATTTTTAAATTCGCGATGTGTCGCAACTTGCTCCAAACCACTTTCGCCACCCGTTATGTTGTGAATTGCTTTCAAAATTTTTAAATTCGCGATGTGTCGCAACTGTACAAGGATTTTATCCATGATTTGTGGAGTTGTGAATTGCTTTCAAAATTTTTAAATTCGCGATGTGTCGCAACATCCAAAATGATTCATTGGGTGATGATAGTGTTGTGAATTGCTTTCAAAATTTTTAAATTCGCGATGTGTCGCAACTAGCAATAAATTCTGAAGTAAAGAAGCCTGGTTGTGAATTGCTTTCAAAATTTTTAAATTCGCGATGTGTCGCAACCCAAATCATGTACAAATTCACAAATAATATGTTGTGAATTGCTTTCAAAATTTTTAAATTCGCGATGTGTCGCAACAGCAATGACAGAGATAGGACGAAGACCACAGTTGTGAATTGCTTTCAAAATTTTTAAATTCGCGATGTGTCGCAACTGTACCGACATGTACGTGTCCATGTTTCCAGTTGTGAATTGCTTTCAAAATTTTTAAATTCGCGATGTGTCGCAACAAAACCGAAGTTACTGAAATCAAGAAAATAGTTGTGAATTGCTTTCAAAATTTTTAAATTCGCGATGTGTCGCAACCGGTTATTGCAGCTGCAGCACTCATGATGAGTTGTGAATTGCTTTCAAAATTTTTAAATTCGCGATGTGTCGCAACTACAGAACTGGAGCAGGTTTAGTGTTCACAGTTGTGAATTGCTTTCAAAATTTTTAAATTCGCGATGTGTCGCAACTTGATTCTGTATGGTTAACAGATGTTGTGCGTTGTGAATTGCTTTCAAAATTTTTAAATTCGCGATGTGTCGCAACTGTACCGACATGTACGTGTCCATGTTTCCAGTTGTGAATTGCTTTCAAAATTTTTAAATTCGCGATGTGTCGCAACAAAAAGTTTGGACACCTAAGTTTTCAATGCGTTGTGAATTGCTTTCAAAATTTTTAAATTCGCGATGTGTCGCAACCTCAATCAAATCAATTAACTGAAATTCAGTTGATTGATTTGATTTTTTTCAATTAAAAAAATAATGATATCATCTGTTTTTTCTAAGAAATAAGTTGATTTTCTAATCCTAATCTAGATAAATTGCTTTAGCTCAGCCCAAACTTTTCCATCGCTTTTCGCTGAATCCTTGATGAAATTAGATTTCTACCTATAAGATCAATTCATGCATCAAGGATTTCAAAATTTTTAAATTCTCGATACGCCACAACCTTAAAACAAATAACATACTGAATTACATCGTATTACTCATCTTAATTGAATGGTAAAAATTTACTTTTACCTTTAAAATGATACTCAAATCTTCATTGTTTTATTCTAAAAAAGCTCTAATTGTTGCCAAGTGGGTGGTGGTTCTTCTTTGGATCGGGCAAAAAAGATTTCAATGTCGCCAAATTGTTTGTCGGTGATGCACATAATGGCCACTTTTCCGGCTTTGGGCAAAATAGCTTTCACTCTTTTGATGTGTACTTCGGCATTTTCCCGACTGGGACAATGCCGTATGTAAATGGAAAATTGAAACAGTGCAAAACCATCATCTTCCAGTTTCTTACGGAAAAGATTGGCTGCTTTCCGCATGACTTTGGTTTCGGTTGGCAAATCATATAAGACCATTACCCACATAATTCTATAAGCATTTAATCGTTCTGAATTCATTTCAATTCAGGATAAGCGATTTGTCTTTTTTCTCCTGTATAACATTTGTACAATGAAGAAGCAGTCGTCTTTACCGCAACCAATAATGGTCTTTTTTTTCCATCAATCTCTACATCTAGGGAGGCGATGTTGAGGCAAGCTGCTTTAAATTCTTTGGTCAGGTCGTCCACCATTGGATTTTGCTCTAACCAATTCATCACTAAAAAATCTACAAAAGGACGATAGGGTTCCATAAGATCATCTGCCAAACAATATGGATTGTATTTGTTTTTATGAAAGATGCCTAAAACAGGAAGTAAACCCGCTTCTACAATGGCTCTGGCAATAATGCTTCTAAGGACGGAGTATCCAAAATTAAAAAAAGAATTGGGGTAATCACCATACCGATCTCGGATAAAATCTAAGCTGATAAGGTATTTCCAATAATGTTGGGCTGCAATCCCTTCCATGTTGGTAGAATCTCCAGATTTCACTTGTTGAAGGTATTTTAGCATGGGTTCAAAATAATTACCTCTTCTAAGTAAAACCTCTTTTTGATTTTTAATTTTATATTCTACAGTTTGTTTCCAAAGTTGCTTTTTAAGAGGTTCGCTGGCTTCTATTTGTGCTTTGATCTTTTGAGAATGTTCGGTATGTCCATATAAGGGTAACATGATGCCATGTGGCAGATGATAAAAATTGCAACTGATGACCACTACATTATTTTCCATCATGGATTGTATGAGTTGATGGGTGAGCGTAATCTGAAAATGGTCTAACATCAACAGTCCGAGATCTTCTATAGAGACTTTGCCTTTCACTTCTTTAGTCTCAGGGTGGAGAATGTACATTTGTTCATCTTTGAGTTTGAGATAAGCCGGATTACCGATGTAGATGGAGCGAGTGATCATGGTATTTTAGAATTTATATTAAGAAGAAAAAACTTTCAATAAAATTTTATTAACCGTATCAATATCAAAAGGATAAACCTCTTCAAAAGTTTTGTCAGTAGGTATTCCATACCATGCTAACATTTCTTTTTCTTCGGAAGATTTTCTTTTTTTATGAGAAATTTCCAAAAGATTCTCATGTCTCCAAATACCACCGCAATCTTCCATTGGGGCAGCATTTTCTCCTTTCACGCATCTGGGAAACAAAACATCTTCGTTAGGTTTTTTCTGCACAGAAATAATATGTCGCCAATCATCTCCAAAATCATAGATGTATAACATTTTTTTAAGGTTATTATTGAAATAGTCTGACACTTTGGTTTCCTCGGAATTGATTTTTTTGAAAGAATTAAATGAAAATCCGAAATCATCTTCTTCATCTTCTTCATCTTCCAATGCAATGGTATCGCTTCTGAAAGCCGCACCGGTATTGAACTGGTACAGATGGGCATTATCCCAGTTCATCACACATTGGATAACGGTATGCAGTTGGTGAAAACTGAAATCTTCAGGAATAATTACTGTTCTGGTAATTTTAGGTTCGCTGTGTTGTAGCGTAATTTTTAGTTTGTGTGACATGGTTTTATCTATTTTTCTTTAGTTTTAAAGTTACTGTTTTTTTTACTTTTCTTATTTTACTCTAATAATTAATACTCTCCCACCCCAATAATATCTCCCAAATGATTGGTGCGGACTTTTATGATTCCTTCAAAATATCCAAGGCTTTTAATATTTTTATAAGTCACATCCTTTAATTCTTTTTTATCATCCACTGTTGTCTCTAAATGGTGTCTAAAAACATATTCTCTTACTGCAGAATTACCGTAAGTCACTTTTGAAAATTTCTGCACCCTAAACATATTCGGGCTAATTAGTTTCTTATTTTTCGGGTCAAGTAAATCTATCTCGGCTGGGTCAAAGCCTGTTTTTTCATTGGGAAAAACAAAGAGTTCATTTTGTTTCATGGTAAATAAAAACTGCCAACCTTCACTTTGTTTGTAGGTTTTATCAATAATAGGTAAACCCATGTTAACCCTTGCAACAGCCTCGTATAATGAAACAACATTTTCCTGTAAATTTCCTTTTTCATCTCGGTACACTGCCACATGGTGGTTGTTGCCAGTTTGTACAAAATCAACAGCAATTTTATTGCCGTTTGCATCTAAAATTGGTTTGCCAAAATGGTCTTTTTTGTAATGCAAAGCCTCTGCGTTACTTACACCACTTATGGTAACTCGTTTTATGGAAATTCCTTTTTCTTTGTTGAGCCAAATAGGGTTTTTGTCTAAATCAGAGAAGGCTTTTTTTGCATCTCCTCCAAATTCTTTCAGGCGACCTTCCAAGACTGTTCTTACAGCCTTGTCAATTACTTTGTCAATTTTTAAGTCTGGTGTTACATCTTTACGAATAGAAAAATCTTCTTCCAACCAAACCAATTTTACTTTTTCGGGTAATACTTCCGTTTTCTCTGTATTCAAATAAATTGGACTTTTCTCTAAGGTATTTTTTCCTGTAAATGCTTTTTTAGAATCGTTGCCGTATTCTTCTAAGCGTTGCAATAGAAGTTTTTTGTATAAAGGATTACCTACTTTATCAATGGTTTCTTTATCAAATTTAGCACCTACTTTTTCTTCTTTTTGTACGTAATACTGGTATTTGCCATAAACGGTTTCTTTGTGTAATTGCCCTCGAGGAGTTAATGCTTCTTGCACTTTATTTGAACCTCTTACTTTATTCTTGTTTTTTGTAACTACTTTATTTTTAGCTTTGTGGGATACAATTACATTTTCCAAATGCTCTTTGGCTACTTGGCGGAAATTGGTAATCGGTTCTTTGAATACTCGTTTTTTATTGCCTTGGTCATCAGTTCTAATAATTGTTTCTTTCTCTTCAATACCTAAAACATCACGAGTTGATAATTTTAGGTTAGACGTATCCATACTGGTTCTACCTTTAGAATTACTAATCGTATCATCCGATTTCTCATTTCTTCGGGCATTCAAGTTATTCAAATATTGGATAAAACTTCTTTTGGTAAAAGCAATAGTCAAAGCATCCATTGCGTGATGGCGGTGGTCATTTCGCTTGGTCCAATCTTTAATCACTTCAACCTTTTGCCCATATTTTCGTTCTTCCATTTCAGTCAAGCCTAATGCACGGTATTTTGGCAAGTTGAGTTCTTTCATAATATTTACCAAATCCCAATCTTCTCGCAGCCTATCTGTAATTTGTCCCGAAGTAGAAACCACAGAACGGGTAATACCAAACAACATTTCTTTTGCTTTTTTTGCTATGTATTGGCTATCTCGCAAATCTCGTTCAATAAAGCCTTCGCCAATTTCAGAAGAGCGTTTTAGTAATTTTTGATATTTGGCTTTGGAGATACCATTTTCAGGATTGTTTTTGTTCCATAATTTATGAAGATCTTCAATTCTTTCTTGGAAAGAAATTAATCCCGTTTCACCAAATTTAGTTTCAATGTATTCAATAGCAGTTTGATTTCCTTTTTCTAAATTATCCTTTCTGTAAACTATTGTTTTGTTAGAGAAACTGTCGTCAAATAAACGAGATTGTGGAATAATGTGTTCAATATCCACCTGCTTACTAAATAAGATTTCTCTTGGAATATAAGTGTCGGTATATAAATCTTTATAGCCGTTGTTTTTTAATTCTTCATACAATTTGTAGCGAACAATATCGTTACGAGTGGGATTTGCAACGCCAAATTCAGTTTGCAATAACTTCACTATTTTCTCATGAGCTATTTTTGCGGCGCTGATATTGGTAGTCATTTCCGCTCGCTCAGCTGCGTTTTTTTTCAACTCACGAGATAACTCAATTCGGATTTCATCAAACTGGAAGTTAGGTTCTTTACCCTCACTTTTAAGTAGGTTGTTTTCTTTATCAATCAGCGTATTTACCACATTTACCATTTGATTGAGGATTTTTTCTACAACCGGATTGCGAAGACTGTTTTTCTTGAGTAAATCCAATTGGGGTTTTAATGTTCGATTTTCTAATTCCTCTTTAGTAAGCGAATGTTTAGAATGACGATAACCTGCTAATTCGCATGCTTCGCTGTATTTATTTTCTTTGATATATGGATAAATTTTACGCATAGCTTTGGTAGAAAGACTACCGTAATCATCTTGAAATACCACATTTACCAATATCTTGGCATGATCTGGTTTGAATCCAAACTTAGCACACAATTGTTTTTTTAGTCCAATATTGTCATTCCCATAAAGTAAAATATCTTCTTCGTTGTATTTTTTGGTATCGTCTTCTGTTGAGTAGAGTAAATGCCAAAGTTGATATGCTGCTTGATTTTCAAAATCTTTTTCTTCTAATTCTGCATCAAATTCTAAAATTTCAGTATTGATTTCCAAAACTTCAAAAATGGCTTTTACCATGGATTTGATTTCAGAAGCAGGAGTTTTAAGCTCTTCAATATTGATATCGTCTTTATCAGAAAGCTTTAACAAGTCTTCATTGTAACCTTCTATTTCTAAAATTTTTAAGTACGCATTATACAAGGCTTGATTGGTACGATTGCCCTCTAACTGGGAATAGTTCATCTCCCAATCTTTGGGTTTGTAACCTAAGATATCAATGATTTGATTAGCCTTTAGATTTCCCTTGATATTAAGTTCTTCAAAAACTTGATTTTTAGCAGCTAAGTCTAATTCAAAAATTTCTTTTTCTTCTTCAAATAAGGAGGGTTGATTTTCTTTTTTAACGCTTCTCTTTTTACTTCCTGCTTTTTTCACTAAAACATTATGTAGAATTTGCCAAATCTTAAACTCCTGAAACAAAGGCGAAGATTTCGGAGCCACACGCATTCCAACCGTTTTCTTTTTACCATCTTTCTCGATTTCTTTGCTTTCAAATTCACAAAAACTGATTAAACCTTTTTGTGATTTAAGCTTGCGTTGATAGAAAATAACAATATCCCGAATTTCTTCTTTTAGTTTATCAGTGAGTTGAGCATGATATTTTGCTTGTGTAGTCCATATCTTTTCAAACTCATCTAAATAATCTTGTCGGTAAAAAACTTGATTTTTAAGTGCTGTATGTCTGTTTCTTAATAACTGATTATATTGATTTTGACCTACGGTTTCTTTATTGAAAAACAATTCTTTACTTCTATCCGAAATAGCCCCTAAATAACCACTGGAATTATTGAGATTATTGTTGATTTCAGTGAGAACATAAGCCATTTGTTCTTTTTCCAATTGTTTTGAAACGGCATCGCTTCGCCATTTGTAAGCCTGAATTTTCTTTAAAGTTCTACTATCAAATTTTGTAGCAAATTTATTTTTGAAATTATCATCATAATCTTTAATGTCAGCCGTGTTGAATTGATATTTCGTCCAAAATAGAGCCGAAGTAGCCTTTTGTCCTTTACCTTGTAAGTCTTTGTAAAATTCATCGGTCAATATTTCCGGATAGAATTGTTTTTGAAAATTCCATACTTTGTCAAATTCACTTTGCAAATCGGAGCGGTAAAAATCGGGAATCGCTTTTAATCCATTTTCATAATTTTGGTAAACCAATTGCCCTGGAGTCAGATTTTCCTCATATAATCGTTTCACAATTCCCATTCCGTCAATGGCTTGTCCTTCTTCACTGTTCTTTGCTTTACGACTACTTTTATAACCACGTTTTTTATTGATAGCCAAAAGTACTCGTGCAAATTCATTGAGCTCAATTCTTTCTGAAGCTGCTTTCGCTCTCAATTCCCAAGTTTGAAAAGTGGTTTGTTTGCCATCTTCACATAATTTGGCAGTTGCATTAATAATATTTGCTTTGGTTAGTACTTCTAACAAATTTTCTCTACGCAATTGATAACGGTCTAAATTCCTTCTTGCTCCGCGTTTTAGCGTTCTATCTGCATTGGTTGTAATTGACTTACCTTTTTCAAAGTTTGTTTGCTCATCAACTGTTAATGGATTAACACGAACACCTATCTGCTTTATTTCTGATTCATTTTGTGTTTCTCCTTCGGTTACGTACGCCCACCCAATACTATTTGTTCCTAAGTCTAATCCGAGTATTTTTTTTGCCATTATCAAATGTTTTTATTTTTTTTTAAAAATAGACAATAATTTTTATACTTTTTTACGGTTAACCGTAAAAAGTATAAAATAAAAATATTACATTTGTCATATTGAAAGCAATTCACAATAAGGATTATTCCGTTGTGAAAACATTTAGAGCCTCGACTATCTTCGGGGCATTTTTTTTGCTAAATGTTTCACGAACACCATTTAAAAATAAACAAGTATGTGAGCTAAAACATTCAAGACGGGGCAACTCGTCTTTTTTTGTTTAATCATATCTTGAATGTTTGACTTCGTCGAATCTTCAATTTAAGGAACACAAATTAACAATTATAAATTCGTGAACTAAAACATTTAGAGCCTCGACTATCTTCGGGGCATTTTTTATACAACAAAACTCCCCCAAAGCACAGACTTTGAGGGAGTTTTTTAGTATTTAGGAATTCTTATTTTTTCAGATAAAGATCAAAATAATCGGTCACTTTTTGCATCAGATGCACGCGGTCTTTGCCAATGACATTGTGCGGATGGCCCGGGTACATAAAGTAGTCGATTTGCACGCCTTTGTCCACAGCAGATTTTACAAAGTCTACCGAATGTTGCCATACTACAACATCGTCCTGTGCACCGTGTATCATCAAAAGTTTTCCTTTTAGTTTTTGTACTTTGTCCAATAAATTGGCATTTTTATATCCTTCGGGGTTTTGTTTTGGGGTATCCATGTATCTTTCGGTGTACATAATTTCGTACATACTCCAGTCAATTACCGGTCCACCTGCAATACCTACTTTGAAAACATCCGGGTGACGAAGCATAAGACTGGTGGTCATAAATCCGCCGAAGCTCCATCCATGAACACCCATTCTATCGGCATCTACATACGGAAGAGATTTCAGATAATCGACACCTTTCAGTTGGTCTTCCATTTCTACCGTTCCCAATTTTCCGAAAGTGGCATTTTCGAAATTCAGACCGCGGTTGAAAGAACCTCTACCGTCCATGGTGAACACGATGTATCCGTTTTGCGTCATGTAATCGTACCACAAATTACCAGAAGCCGGGAAAGAATTGGTCACAATTTGCACATTCGGACCGTTGTAAAGATAAACGATAACCGGATATTTTTTTGAAGGATCAAAATCTTTTGGCAAAATTAATTTTCCGTACAACGGCGTTCCGTCATCGGCTTTCAATGAAACATTTTTTACCTGAGCCTGAGCGTATTTAGTCAATGGATTATCAGCCTTCAACACATTTTCTGATGCCAGAGATTTAACATTAATAATGTCCACCTTTCTCGGCGTATCGGCATTGGCAAAAGAGTCGTAGAGGTATTCGAAATTTGAACTCAAAATTCCGTTATGCATCCCAGGTTCTTTATCCAATCGGGTGACTTTAGAATTGTTGTAGCCTACTTTATAAAGGTGTTTTTCTAATGGAGTTTCTTTGGTAGAAACAAAGAAAATATCTTTAGTTTTCGGGTCGATTCCCAACACAGAAGTTACCGCCCAATTTCCCGTGGTGATTTGTTTTTGCAAACCTTTTTTCAGGTTGAATTGGTACAAATGATTGAATCCTGACTTTTCGGATTGATAAATAAAATCATCAGAAGATCCAGGTACGGCAATCATGGAAGTCGTAGGATGAACATATTTAGGATGCTTTTCGTTGAAAAGATTTTTCACCAGATTTCCATTTTCAGCATTGTACAAATTCATGTCCAAATTGTTCTGATCACGGTTCAAAATCCCGATAAATACGGACTTGTTATCCGGAGTCCAAGCAATAGAAGTCAGATATTGTTCTTTGTCGCCTTCGGTTTTCATGAACTGTGTTGTTCCTTTTTCAAGATCATAAACACCCAGTGTAACATGGTGAGAAGGTTTTCCAGCCATCGGATATTTGATGTTATGATTCACCGCCGGAACTACGGACCAATCGATGATGGGATAATCGGCAACCATGCTTTGATCCATTCTGTAGAAAGCAATTTTTTTATGATCTGGAGAAACAAAAATTCCTTTATCAATCCCGAATTCATTTCTGTGTACCGCTTGTCCGTTCAGGATGTTTTCGTTTTTATCCTGGGTTATCGCGATGGCTTTTCCGTTTTGGTTGGCGTAAAGGTTGTTGCCTAAAGTATAAACCACCGTATTTACATCTTCTAAAACAGTGATGTTTTCAGCCTTTGCAGGAATTACCATCCAGGTTTTCACTTTCCATTCGCCGTTTACCTTATCCAATTTGGTATAGGTAGAGTCGGTTTTGTAATACCCCGAATTGTCGGAAAGGAATGTCACGAAAGGCATTCTTTTCAGTGCTTTTTCTTTGGTAAAATTCTTATTGATTTGGTGAAGTGAAACCAGTGTATCCGACTTTTTCGTTGCCAAATCGTTGTAGATATAGGCATTTTTATCGGCTTTTACCCAAGTATTTTTCCCGGGAATCCAAGAAGGTTGAGCGATATTTTTAACGGCCAAGTTGGATCGCAGTCCGTTCACTGCTTCGGCCATGGTGTATTTTTGGTTTTGGGCAAAGACCAATCCGCCCCAAACCATCATTAACAAAGAGATTTTATTAATTTTCATTTCTAAATTTTGAATTGTCGCAAAAATAGGAAATTTAATTCCAAAATCATTTCTTAACCTACATCAATGTCAGCCCATCGTAATGCTTGTATCTTTGCACCATCAATAACAATAAAAAACAAAATAGTATGAGTACCCTTTGGAAATTAGACCCAACACACAGCGAAATTACCTTTAAAGTAAAACACATGATGATCTCCAATGTAAAAGGAGAATTTAGAAATTTTGATGCGGAAATTATCGCAGAAGACGATACTTTTGCCCAAGCAAAAGTACAATCAACCGTGCAAGTAAACTCGATTGACACCAACAATGCAGATAGAGACAACCACCTGAAAAACGCCGACTTTTTCAATACGGAACTCAACCCTGTAATTACTTTCGAAAGTACTTCTCTTACGGACGAGGTGGCAGGAAAATTAACCATCAACGGAGTTACCAGAGAAATTAATTTGGATGTCGATTTCGGAGGCATCAACAAAGATCCTTGGGGAAATACCAGAGCAGGTTTTTCCTTTACTTCAAAAATCTCCAGAAAAGACTTTGACCTCAACTGGAATGCAGCATTAGAAACGGGCGGCGTTTTGGTTGGCGATACCGTGAACATCGCTGGCGAACTGCAGTTTATCAAAAACTAAAAACCACAACAATCGTTCATTTATTTTAGAAATCGTTCTTTGTAAAAAGCAAAGAACGATTTTTTATTTCTCATAATAATTCCTAAATTTGCCCTCGATTTCGGATATAGATATAAGCTCATAATACGGTTGAGCGTTTCTACCCACTACCACAAATAGTTGATTATTTAGATCCAAACTTTATCGCTTCATTGCATAAATTTTGATTTAAATAAGAAAACTGAACCCTTTGATTTTTTCAATTCCTTTTTCTTAATCATGCTTTTTTCACCTCAATAAAAAGGTTGATTTCCATGTGTTTTTAAATCATTTTTTGGGAATAAACGATAGCGTCTAATGTGCAATCAATTAAGAAAAATTAAGAAAAATTATGGAAAACAAACAGAAATCATTAAGCCATGGAATAGCCTTTGTCCTTATTGGAGCCTCTAGCTATGGGATGTTGGCTACATTTGTAAAGACCGCCTATCAAAATCTCTTTTCAACTGCCGAAGTTACCCTTGCCCAATATCTTCTTGGGATAATTTGCCTTGCCATCCTGACTTTGTTCAGTAAAAACAACAATAAAATGCAAAAAGACGACTTAACAAAACTCCTTCTCGCAGGAATTTGTTTTGGACTCACCAGTGTTTTGTACTACATTTCCATACGATTTCTATCGGCTTCCATAGGAGTTGTTTTACTGATGCAATCCGTGTGGATCGGGGTTGTGATCGAATCCATACAGCAAAAAAAACTTCCTAACCTTAAAAAAACTGCAGCTGTACTTATCGTTTTAGCCGGAACCCTACTTGCAACCAACGCCCTGAACGGCACACAATCTCTGGATTACCGAGGGGTTATATTCGGATTTTTGGCCGCCATCAGTTTCAGTCTCGTTTTGCTTTCTACCAACAGCATCGCCTTGCATCTTTCCCCGGCAAAACGAAGTTTAGTCATGCTTTTTGGCGGTGCCATCGTTGTCGCCCTGCTCACCCTTTCAACACAGATCCTACCCTATTATTTCAACATCCATTGGGTTCCCGAAGATTTTATCAGCAACCGATCTTTGGATTTCAGCATTCTCTATCAATGGGGGATCCCGATCGCTTTATTCGGTACCGTCATTCCACCGCTCATGTTCAACAAAGGATTTCCAATTGTTGGTGTCGGCTTAGGTAGCATTCTTTCAGCTTTTGAGCTACCTGTTTCCATCGTTATTTCCTTCATCATGCTGGGCGAGATCATCAATTCTACCCAATGGTTAGGCGTTGTTTTCATTTTACTCGCCATCATCATGCTCAACATCAATTTCAAACTCAAAACCATTCGTACACAAGAAATAAAAAAAGACTGATTGTAATTTTTTTTAGGGCAGCTTTTCCGCCTTCCGTTCCCGCTTTTTTGTTCCGCAGGGCTCCACAAAAAGAGCTCCACTCAAGTCGGGCTGCGTTGGGGAGATCACATTAAATGAAATCTACTTTTCAAAATCTTGAATATTGTTATCCAACGACCACTTGTTTCTCAAATTATAATTCGTAGAATCGGTATCAACAATAATGGAAAAAGTTAAATGATAATCTACGGCAATACTAGAAAATAGTGCGTTGTGCCAGGTTTTAAATTCTTCTTTTCTAAACATTCTTTTTATCTGATTGCAAATTTTTTCATCAGATGCTTCAATGCATTTAAAGCTTCCCGCTATTCCGTTTTTCTTAACAACGATAGACATTAAATTCTTACCTCGTTTTATATTTTTCAAATTCAAATTAGAATTAACTAAAGCTGTAAAATGCGTCGTTTTAGAGTTTAATCTCGGAATTTCGGTTACCCTACAATCAAGAACCATATACGAAATGCTCGGATTAATTTTCATCATGCTATCGTTCTTTTTTTTTTGTTTTGAAATTTCATCCACCTGAGTTTTCAACAACTTATAGCTTTTTTTATCAAAGATAAATTTACCTTTTTCAACAACCAACTTCGCTTCTAATTGTTCTTGACCAAAAATCATTAACGGAAATGCAAACAACAAGCTCAAAAAAAACTTAATATTCATGACGATTTTATTTAATTACAATTGTGCACTTTGCAATGGAACGGGTTTCTAAAACCAAATTCCGTGCTGGGACAGCTTTTCAAATTTATTAAAATATTCCTAACAGAGCACTTCCCTACTCTCTTGCAATTTGTTCGTTATCGATTCCGTATTTTTCATTCGGCATTTAAGAGGTTTTGAAATTTTTCAACAAACTGACCTACATGATATCCGTCCATGAGTGCGTGATGTCCATGAATAGAAACAGACATTTCTTTCACACCATTATTTTCAGTCATTTTACCAAAAGTTATTTTTGGACAAGAATCGGGATGCGAAAAACTTCTTGCATGAGAAATACTGGTAAAATCCAACCATGGAACGGCAGAAAAATGAATGACATTTTCTCCGGAAACAGCCGGTAATAAACTGTTTGAATTTCTTACCTTTTCAATTTCCTGCAATGCTTTTTCGTAAAACATATTTTCATCTTCTAAATAATCCATATATGCAAAGCCAAATGTTCCGTCCGGCCGATTGATGGTTGGCGAAGCGTTTATACTTGCAAAATCATAAGGTTGATTCTCAATGATTCGATATCTAAAATTTTCTACTTCATTAGCGGCTTTCAAGGCACTGTACAAGTAGTACAAGAAAAAAGAAACGCCTTTTTCTTTTGCCTTTTGATAGGCAGTGGTGCAATCCACTTTTACAGTTACCCCAAAAAGGGTTCTTCAAATTTTGAGAAGAAAAGGAAATGCTCTTTTCTGTTCCAAGCATCAAGGTCTATTAATTTTTTCATTTTTAATCTTATTTTTTATCTAAGTACATTATCAAAATTGTAACACAAGAATAATCATTTTATTAAACCACATAGGAACATAGGACATATAGCAATAAGGCGGTTAAGTGGCACATAGTGTCCGTCAAAGACGGACATCTATTGTGCTGCTAAAATATTTCTTTTCGCAAAAAATACTTCCTATGGGTCTATGTGGTTTAAATTTCAATGTTATTTTTTTTGTCATTAAGTTTTCATTCAAAAAACGATATATTGTAACACAAAATTAATCATTTGATTAAACCACATAGGAACATAGAACATATAGCACTAGGACTGCATAGCTATACATAGTGTCCGTCACAGACGGACTTCTATTGTGTAGCTAAAATAATTCTTTTCGCAAAAAATACTTCCTATGGGTCTATGTGGTTTAAATTTCAATGTTATTTTTTTTGTCATTAAGTTTTCATTCAAAAAACGATATATTGTAACACAAAATTAATCATTTGATTAAACCACATAGGAACATAGGACATATAGCAATAAGGCGGTTAAGTGGCACATAGTGTCCGTCAAAGACGGACATCTATTGTGCTGCTAAAATATTTCTTTTCGCAAAAAATACTTCCTATGGGTCTATGTGGTTTAAATTTCAATGTTATTTTTTTTGTCATTAAGTTTTCATTCAAAAAACGATATATTGTAACACAAAATTAATCATTTGATTAAACCACATAGGAACATAGAACATATAGCACTAGGACTGCATAGCTATACATAGTGTCCGTCACAGACGGACTTCTATTGTGTAGCTAAAATAATTCTTTTCGCAAAAAATACTTCCTATGGGTCTATGTGGTTTAAATTTCAATGTTATTTTTTTTGTCATTAAGTTTTCATTCAAAAAACGATATATTGTAACACAAAATTAATCATTTGATTAAACCACATAGGAACATAGAACATATAGCACTAGGACTGCATAGCTATACATAGTGTCCGTCACAGACGGACTTCTATTGTGTAGCTAAAATATTTCTTTTCGCAAAAAACACTTCCTATGGGTCTATGTGGTTTATATTTCATTGTTATGTTTTTTGTCATTAAGTTTTCATTCAAAAAACGATATATTGTAACACAAAATTAATCATTTGATTAAACCACATAGGAACATAGAACATATAGCACTAGGACTGCATAGCTATACATAGTGTCCGTCACAGACGGACTTCTATTGTGTAGCTAAAATATTTCTTTTCGCAAAAAACACTTCCTATGGGTCTATGTGGTTTATATTTCATTGTTATGTTTATTATTCAAAAAATTCTTTTGGGTAAATCACTTTTCCTGCTTTGTTTTTTAAAGCATCAGGAACAAGTTCTATCGCCATACAATTTTCTTTAGGTGCTTCAAACGGAAGAGAAATATTGAAATGATGTAAAAGTTGATATCCAAACTTTGGATAATAATTTTCGTGTCCCAATAAAACAACCGACTCATAGCCTAAGTCTTTAGCAATGTGATGGGCTTCCACTATCAATTTACTTCCAATTCCTTGTTTTTGAAATTCTGGCAAAACGGCTACAGGTGCCAATGCTAAAGAAGTGATGCTTTCTGTTTTGGTTTCAATACTGATTTTCGTAAGCAGAATATAGCCAACAATTTGGAGGTTTATATCTGCAACTAATGACAATTCCGGAACAAATCCATCGGATTTTCTCAGTCTTTCCACCAAAAATTGTTCTTTTTTATCGCTTAAAATTTCATCGCGAAATGCCTGTTCTATCAAATCAAATACGATAGGATAATCAGCGGATGTTTCTTGTCTAATATTAATTTTCATGGCTATTTCAGATAATTTATAATTTCATTAATGGATTTCAGCTGGATAAAATTCTCGTGCTTCAAATGGGTTTCGTGTTGCTCGTGCGTCCAAGTTACATGGTAGGGAATATGAGCCGCATTGCCACCCAATTCTAAAACCGGAATAATGTCGGATTTAATGGAATTGCCCAACATTAAAAAGTTTTCGGGTTGACAATCCAAATGCTTGAACAGTTTTTGATAATCACTCTCTTTTTTCTCACTCATAATTTCTATGTGATGAAAGTAATGTTCTAACCCAGAGTTTTTCAATTTTCTTTTCTGGTCTAACAAATCGCCTTTGGTGGCAACTACCAATTTAAAATCGCCATTCAAGGCTTCCAAAGTTTCGGAAACACCTGGCAGTAATTCAATAGGCTTTTGCAGCAAATCGTGCCCAATTTCAATGATTTTATCAATGACATTTAAAGAAACGGTTCTGTCCGAAACTCGGTTTGCGGTTTCTATCATACACAACAAAAAACCTTTAATCCCGTAACCGTAAAGATGTAAATTCTTCATTTCGGTTTTAAAAAGTTCTTGCGAAATGGTATGTTGCGGATGGTAATTTTCAAGCAAAGCACAGAATTGTTTTTCGGCTTCTTGAAAGTAAGGTTCATTTACCCATAAGGTATCATCGGCATCGAAGGCTATGATTTTTATATCTTTTTTCATTTCTTTATTTGCTAAATTTGTTTTTAATATCTGACAAAAAATACAATAGATATCCGTCTTTGACGGATACTAAGTGTAACTATGCAGTCTTATTGCTATCTAGACTATGTTACTATGTGGTTTAATAAACAAATTATCATGGGTTAAGATTTTTGTCAAGTACTTGTGAATTGCAAAGTTCAGCAAAATTAAATTTAGTAAAAAGGACATTTGTCCCAAGGGTTTTATGTTAAAAACAAACGAAACATTTTTTAGCTATTTATCAGCACTTTACGAAAGCCAAAATCGTAAAGAAGCTATCATTTTAAAAAAATGTAGGAAAGGAGAAAGGTTGCTTTCTCAAAATGAAGCACTCGCAAAAGTAATGCTGATTGTTGATGGCATCACCAAATGTTATTTTACAGAAGATAACGACAAAGAATACATTATTGAATTTTTAGGGAAAGGTGAAATTATTGGAGAAGTGGAATTGATTCGTAATATTCCATGTCTGTGTGCTGTTGAAGCGATGACGGATATTTCTTATTTCGCTATTGATAAATTTTATTTTTCAACACTTCTCAAAGCAGATATTCAGTTGAATCAGCTACTTTTAGATAGTTTTGCAAAACGAATTGTAGATACTGCTAGTCGGGCTTCTTATCAGCAATTATACACGGTTGAACATAGTTTAACCAAGCTGATGGAATTGCAGACCCAACAAAATATTTCTCTTTCAAAAGAAGAAATGGCTTCTTATTTAGGAATTACCGTCAGAACTTTGAACCGGGCAATGAAAAACTTTGAAGAATAAGATTTTTTTAATAAACAATTCCGTTAGAAAGTTTACAGATAAAAGCCACCTCTAATGATAAATTGAGATGGCTTAGTATTCACTTAGGAAGTCTGTATTTTTAGACCGTAACTTTCAATTTTCTTTCGCAGATCAGATCAGCAATTGCCAAAATATCTTTACCTATCAATCGGTCATCTTCTAATTTAGTCACTTTTTCGCGGATAATTTTGAAATTTTCTTCAACAATTTTAGAGGATTTCAAAGGTCTTCTAAACTCCAAACCTTGAGCAGCAAACATCAATTCAACAGCAAAAATATTTTCTAAATTCCCCAACACTTGGTTGAATTTTCTACCGGAAATACTTCCCATACTCACATGATCTTCTTGTCCCAAACTGGTTGGTACAGAGTCGGCAGAAGCAGGGAAACAAAGGGTTTTGTTTTCAGTAACCAATGCTGCAGTAGTGTACTGCGGGATCATGAATCCCGAGTTGAGGCCGGAACTTTCTATCAATAATTTTGGCAAACCGTATTTTCCTTCCAACAAAAGATAGGATCTTCTGTCCGAAATATTCCCTAATTCTGCAGCAGCCAGAGTTGCATAATCCAGCGGCATCGCCATGGGTTGTCCGTGGAAATTACCTCCGGAAATTGCTTCTTCATTGGAGATTACAATCGGGTTATCGGTAACCGAATTCAGCTCTATTTCTGCCATTTCTCTCAAGTGTTCGTAGGCATTTCTACTTGCACCGTGCACTTGCGGAACACATCTCATGGAGTACGGATCCTGCACCCTTCCACAATCTTCATGGTATTTTAAATTCTCTGAACCTTTTAAAAATTTCAACATTCTTGCAGCCACTTTCTTTGTCCCCTTGTACGGACGAATTTCGTGCAATTCTTTTTTGAAAGGACTGGCAGAACCTTGGTATGCTTCCAAAGACATGGCAGCAGAAAGATCGGCAAGATCCAATAGATATCCAAATTTGTCCAAACCAGCAATCGCATGAGAAAGGATAAATTGAGTTCCGTTAATCAATGCCAAACCTTCTTTAGCTTGTAATTTTAAAGGCTTTATTTTGTGTTTTTTAAGTACGGAAAGGGTGTCGGTTGGTACACCTGCATCCCAAACCTGACCGTAACCCAAAAGAGGTAAAACCAAATGTGAAAGTGGAGCCAAATCTCCAGAAGCACCTACAGAACCTTGCTCTGGAACCACCGGGATAATGTCCATTTCCAACATCAAGATCATTCGCTCTACCACATCCATAGAAATACCAGAAAAACCTTTGGAAAGTGCATGGATCTTGGCCACCATCATGATTTTTGATAAGTCTTTAGCAATGGGTTTGCCCACACCAACAGCGTGAGAAATAATTAAATTTTCCTGAAGCTTTGCCGTTTCGTTTTCTGAAATTTTGGTATCACAAAGCGGTCCAAACCCTGTATTGATCCCGTAAACGGTCTTGTCAGAAGCCACAATTTTCTGAACATTATTATACGAATTTAGGATTTGTTCTTTGGATTTTTTATTCAGTTTTGCTTTTTTAGGATTTTGGATAATTTCCAAAACATCTTCTATCGAAAAATGATCTATTCCGTAAATTTTCATTGTTGTAAATTTTGGCTAAAAATACGGCTTTTTTAGGAGCTTATAAAATTATTCTCCTTCAATTCTTCAAATGAAATTTTTGATCTTAACAATCCGATAAAAAGGACAATTTTTCTTATTTTTGAAAGATGAATGCCCAACTAGAACTCCAATTAAAAACCCTTTCTTCCGAACCCGGAGTGTACCGATATTACGACAAGGACAACCAATTGTTGTATGTGGGCAAAGCTAAAAACCTAAAAAAAAGAGTCCTTTCCTACTTCAACAAAACCGTTTCTGGATACAAAACCAAAATAATGGTTGGGAAAATCCACCGTTTAGAAACCACCATTGTCCCCAGCGAATACGATGCCCTTTTGCTAGAAAACAACCTGATCAAAGAGCACCAACCCTTCTACAACATCATGATGAAGGACGACAAAACCTACCCGTGGATTTGTATAAAAAATGAAAATTTCCCAAGAGTTTTCCTTACCCGAAACAAGGTAAAAGACGGATCGGAATATTACGGCCCTTATGCCAAAGTAAGACCCGCAAAAGTCCTGCTAGAAACCATAAAAAACATCTACAGACTTCGAACCTGCACTCTGGATCTTTCACAAAAAAAAATTGACGAAGGCAAATACAAAGTCTGCTTGGAGTACCACATCAAAAACTGTGATGGTCCCTGCGAAGGATTGGAAAGCCTGGAGCATTATCAGAAAAAAGTAGAGGCCATCCGTGGGATTATTAAAGGCGATTTCAGAATCGCAAAACAATACCTTTTGGAAGAAATGATGGAGTTTGCCAAAAATCTGGAATTCGAAAAGGCACAAATGACCAAAGAAAAACTGGAACTTTTAGAAGACTACCAAGCCAAACACACCGTGGTGAGCCCCACCATTGACGATGTAGATGTTTTCGGGATGTGCAGCGACGAAACGGCAGTTTTTGTTAACTATTTTAAAATCCGAAACGGAAACATCATACAGAGTTATACCACGGAAATAAAAAAAATATTGGAAGAAAGCGATGAAGAAATCTTGGAAGAAGCCATGATTGAAATACGAAGAAAATTCAACTCCAATTCCAAAGAAATCCTCTTGCCCTTCCACCTGAGTACAGAAATCCCCAATGTAAAATTGTTGGTCCCGAAAATGGGCGACAAAAAAAGAATTGTGGAACTTTCCGAACAAAATGCTAAGGAATACCGAGTTGAAAAACTAAAACAAATACAAATTGTAGATCCGGACCGACACACCAATCGTGTGATGGCCGAGATGAAAAAACTCTTAAAAATGCCTGTAGAACCTCGGCACATCGAAGGTTTCGACAACTCCAACATTCAAGGCACCAATCCCGTTTCGGCCTGTGTGGTTTTTAAAAATGGTAAACCCAGCAAAGCCGACTATCGAATTTTCCACCCAAAAAAGGTGGAAGGTCCCAACGATTTTGCCACCATGGAAGAGGTGATCCTCAGAAGGTACTCCAGACTTTTGGATGAAGGCGGAGATTTGCCACAACTGATCCTGATTGACGGTGGAAAAGGCCAACTTTCTTCGGCCATAAAAAGTTTGAAAATATTGGGATTGTACGGCAAGATCACCATCATTGGTATCGCCAAAAGGTTGGAAGAAATCTACTTCCCGAACGATCCCGATCCGTTGTATTTGGACAAAAAATCCGAAACCTTAAAAGTCCTTCAACGCGTCCGTGACGAGTCGCATCGGTTTGGGATAAAGCACCACAGAACCCGCAGAAAAAATTCTACCATAAAATCCGAATTGGAAGAAATTCCGGGTGTGGGAGAAAAAACGATTGAGCAACTTTTACAAAAACTAAAGTCGGTAAAACGCGTAAAAGAATCTACAATAGAAGCCTTGGAGGAAATTGTAGGCAAAGCCAAAGCCAAAGTGATTTGGGAGTATTTTAACAGCTAAATTTTTCCCACGAACAGAAAATTACATTTTTTCTGCAACTTTTTTTTGACACATTTTCATCAATAGGAAATCTGAAAGAATCTCGACTTTTGAATCTAGCCCGGATGGAAGCGGCATCCTTTTGTAGGCGATAGGAAAAGCCAAGGCACAAAAGATACAGCGGACAGCCGGTGGAATTTTGAAAATACGATCAATCTTGATGCTTCAAAAAAAAGAACCTTGCACGGATGCAAAGTTCTTTGTTGTATTGTTTTGATTTTTTATTGTTGAAATCGTACTAAAGTTCCTTTCTTAGCCTTGCCACAGGAATGTTGAGCTGCTCTCGGTATTTGGCAATGGTTCTTCTGGCAATATTATAGCCTTTGTCTTTGAGAACGGCTACCAATGCATCATCGGTGAGTGGTTTTCTTTTGTTTTCGTTGTCAATGGCTTCTTGCAAGAAAGTCTTAATCTCTTTGGTCGAAACCTCCTCTCCATCGTCGTTGGTGAGAGAGTCCGAGAACAGATCCTTCAGCAAGATAATTCCGTTGGGTGTGTCGGCGTATTTGCTTTTTACCACACGAGATATGGTGGAAATATCAAAACCTGTATCCTCGGCAATGTCCTTTAGAATCATGGGTTTCAGGGATTTTTCATCGCCTGTAATGAAGAATTCTTTTTGGATTTTCACAATTGCTGTTATGGTTTTCAGCAAGGTATTTTGCCTTTGGTTGATGGCGTCAATGTACCATTTTGCTGCATCCAATTTTTGTTTAATAAACAGTGCTGCCTGCTTGTGTTCTGTCGATTTTTTATCGTGGGAATAGGTTGTCAGAATATCTTTGTACTCATCAGAAACGCGAAGTGTAGGCGCATTTTTACTGTTCAACATCGCCAAGACTTCGGGTTTTCCATTTTTATTTTCACGAATCTGAATGACAAAATCCGGAATAATTTCTTGGTTGATGGTGATGGTTTGCGTATCAAAATTACCACCCACTTTTGGCGAAAGGTGGGCGATTTCGTCCAAGGCTTCTTTAAGATCCTCTTCTTCGATATCGTATTTTTGAATAATTTTATTGTAATGCTTGTTGGAAAGTGCTTCGAACTGATGTTTCAAAATATTGGCTGCCAATTGAACGGCTTTGTCGGCTACAACTTTTTTCTCGATTTGCAAGATCAAACATTCCTGAAGATTTCTGGCCCCGACTCCCGATGGATCCAACTTTTGGACATAATTTTCCAATACATTTTGCACTTGATCGATGGTGGTATAGACCCCTTGCGAAAAGGCCAAATCATCGACAATGGATTTCAGTTCACGGCGCAGATATCCGTCGTTGTCTAAGTTTCCGATGAGGTATTCGGCAATTTTCAGGTCTTCTTCTTCGATATGGATCAGGTGGATTTGCTCCATCAAATAATCGTACAAGGTTTGTCCTTCAGTCAGAAGACTTTGGCTATCAAACTCTTCATCGTCTGCCGAGTAGTTGCTGGAAGCGGTTTTGTAGGAAGGTTCGTCATCGTACAAATATTCGTCCACATCGAAATCGGTTTCTATGCTTTCGTTACCTTCTTCTTCATATTCTTTACCCAGCTCGTCAAAGTTTTCGTCTTTGTCGTCATCGCTCACTTTTTCCAAAGCAGGATTTTCTTCCAACTCACGCTCCAATTCTTGTTCAAACTCAAGGGTATGAAGCTGAATGAGCTTCATCAACTGAATTTGTTGAGGTGCGAGCTTTTGCCCGAGTTTCATTTGAAGGTGTTGCTTTAGCATGATCTAAGTATCGTTGTCTGTTGAAAAATGATGATGATAAAATATCAATTGACCGATTTGGTGAAATAAATTTACAACTATTTTACACAAATCGGTCAATGCTTAATTTTATATTTTTGTTTAAATTAAAACTCTGCCGTTTTTGGTGTTCTTGGGAAAGGAATTACATCTCGGATATTGGTCATCCCGGTGATGAAAAGTACCAATCTTTCCAATCCCAAACCGAAACCAGAATGCGGAACCGATCCAAATTTTCGGGTATCCAGATACCACCAAAGTTCGTGTTCGTCCACTTTCATTTTTTCCATTTTGGCTTTCAGTACCGATAGTTTTTCTTCTCTCTGCGATCCACCGATAATCTCGCCAATCCCAGGGAAAAGAACATCCATCGCTCTTACCGTTTTTCCATCTTCGTTCAGTTTCATGTAGAATGCTTTGATTTCTGCAGGATAATCAAACAAAACCACTGGACTTTCGAAATGTTTTTCTACCAAATATCTTTCGTGCTCACTTTGAAGATCGCAACCCCAAGCTTCTACAGGAAATTGGAATTTTCCTTTTTTATTTTCTTTGGAGTTCATCAAAATTTCGATGGCTTCGGAATAAGAAACTCTCATAAATCTCTTTTTCACCACATTCTCCAATTTTTCAATCAACCCTTCTTTGGCTCTATCTTTCTCTGGTTTTTGCTTTTGCTCTTCGGCAAACCTCTTGTCTAGGAATTCCAAATCGTCTTTGCAATTTTCTAGTACATACGAAATTACGAATTTCAAGAAATCTTCAGCAAGGTCGATGTTGTCTTCTAAATCGTTGAAGGCAACTTCCGGCTCTACCATCCAAAACTCGGCAAGGTGTCTTGTGGTGTTGGAGTTTTCTGCACGGAAAGTTGGTCCAAAAGTATATACCCTGCCCAATCCCATCATGGCCGTTTCTACATTGAGCTGTCCGGAAACGGTAAGGCTGGTTTTTTTACCAAAGAAATCCGACTCGTAATCTACAGATCCGTCTTCAGTTCTTGGCACTTCATTCAGGTCAAATCCTGTTACGCTGAACATTTCCCCAGCACCTTCGGCATCGGCACCGGTAATAAGAGGAGTGTGAATGTAGAAAAATTCGCCATCGTTGAAGAATTTGTGAATGGCAAAAGAAATGGCATGACGAATTCTAAATACGGCAGAAAACAAATTGGTTCTAAAACGCAAATGCGCCTGATCTCTAAGCACTTCTAAGGAATGCTTTTTAGGTTGAAGCACGGTTTTCTCCAAATCTTCAGAAAAATTATCGCCTAAAATTTCGATTTTCTTGGCAATAATTTCAATATTTTGTCCAGCACCTTGACTTTCTACCACTTCGCCAACAATTTTTAGAGAAGAGGCGGTTTTAATATTTTTAATGGTTTCTTCGTCAAAGGATTCAAAATCCACCACCACTTGTAAGTTGTTGATGGTAGAACCGTCGTTAAGGGCTATAAAACGGTTGGAACGGAATGCTCTAACCCAACCTTGCACGGTAATATCGTGATGAAGAACTTTTTTATAATCTGCTAATAAAGATTTTATCGTTTGTCTTTTCATTTGTAAAAATTCAATGAACCGCAAATTTAGTGATTTTTGGCTTAATTATTGTAAAGTGTGCGATTTCTATGCACAAAATGATTGAAATTATAGAGCGGAAAGCACATTCAATCTTTTTCCCTATTCGTCCCTAACGGCTTTTGTTAGAAACACATCCAACAAGCCGTCCGGCAACTGCATTTTTATTTTCTTTTCGTCTCTGTTAACCTCCAAAATCCAATCTTTGATGATGGGAATGATCACCTCTTTTCCATCCAAATCAAGAATAAAATAATGTTGAGCCGTTTGGTCGTTCACTTCTTTCACCACTCCACAATCCGTACCATCTTGATCCACAATAGAATACCCAACAACTTCGTGATAATAAAATTTCTTTCCTGTCAATATTGGCAAGGTCGATAGCGGGAGAAATACATTTTTCCCGATGCTTTGTTCCACCATTTGCTCACTTGCATTTTTAAACGAAATAATTTTAGTATCGTCTTTGGACCACTGCTGTTTTTCAATAAAAAAAGGAACTAACAATCCGTTTACTTCTAGAAAAACGCCTTCTAATCGATCGTAATGCGAAGGTTGGTCGGTATCTAATTTTAGGATTACATTGCCTTGCAAGCCGTGTTTTCTGGTGATTTTGCCTAAAAAATAGCAATCTTTTTTGTTCATAATAAATCTATAAAATAAGAGAGACGCGAATAAATCGCGTCTCTGCAAAGATAATTATTTTTATAATTTCTTAAGCTTCAGCTTGCTCTTCTCCTTCAGTTGCTGGAGTTTCTTCTGCTACTACTTCTTCAGTAGCTTCAGCTGCTGCTTTAGCATCGGCTTCAGCTTGAGCTGCTGCTGCGATTCTTGCTTCGTTTACTTTAACTTCTGCTTCCAAAGCTGCTTTTTTAGCGTCTGCTTTAGATTGTACCAATCCATCTACTTTACCTTGTACTTTAGCTTCTTTAGCTTCTACCCAAGCTGCAAATCTTTTTTCAGCTTCAGCTTCGTCGAAAGCACCTTTAGCTACACCACCTTGAAGATGTTTTTTGTACAAAGCACCTTTGTAAGAAAGGATTGCTCTAGCGGTATCGGACGGTTGTGCACCGTTGTTCAACCATTGTACTGCTGCATCTACATTCAAATCGATGGTTGCAGGGTTCGTGATTGGATTGTATGTTCCCAATTTCTCGATGAATTTACCATCTCTTTTTGCTCTTGAATCTGCTACTACGATGTGAAAGAAAGGTTTTCCTTTTTTACCGTGTCTTTGTAATCTGATTTTTACTGACATAATTGTTGTTTTTAAGGGATCTCGTCCCGATTAATATTTAAGTGTGCAAAAATAAGTTTTTTTTATTTATCACACAACAAAGTCTTTGACTAAAATTTATTTTTAATTTTCCGCTACATTACCAAGATAGAAAAGCCCGAGGCATTCTTGATTTTCTTCAAGTTCAAAATACGATTTCAGTTGATGAAAAACGGGATGCGAACTCCAATAACATCCCACCTTATGAGCGGTTGCTGTAAGATACATGTTTTGTACCGCCATGGAAACCGCTGCCACCTCTTCCCACTGAGGAACGAGCCCACTGTAATTAACAACGATAGGAATGATTGCTGAAGTCTGACTTATTTTATGGGCAAAATCGTCGTGTTTTTTTTGTAGAAACAAATGTTGCGGTGTGGTTTCTTTGTATATTTTTTGTATCTCCAAACTCAAGTTGGTCAATGCTTCGCCTTTCAACAAATGAAAACGCCAAGGTTTGGTTTTTTTATGATTGGGCGCAAAGTTTGATGATGACAAAATCTCCCCCAAAACCTCATCCTCAATGGGTTTCGAACTATAATTTTTAGGATAGATGCTTCTTCTATTTTCTATAATTTGTTTTAAAATCGTTGCTTCGTTCATGATTCAAATAAATTTTTACAAAAATACAAAAGAAGTGGACAGTTAGAAGGTTGAATTTAGATTTAAGACAATCCTATTAATATTCAAGAACTTACACATAAAAACATAAACAGAAATTGTTATAATTATTTATATTACTAAAATAGATTATTACCCATAAATCAATTTCAAATACAATGTAAAATCCTAAATTTGCAGCATGAAAATCTCCACGAAAGAAGTCCGAATACAGGAAATTGTCCTTTTATTTTATAGAATATTTTTAGTTTTTGTTTTTTATCAAATCGCCAGATTGCTGTTTTGGTGGTACAACAAAGAGCTCATCAAGGTCGATTCGGTTTCCGACTACCTCAGTTTGGCCTATCACGGCACCCAGTTCGATACCACCGCCATACTGTATGTCAATGGACTTTTTATTCTGCTCAGCATCCTGCCGTTGACCATAAACACTAAAAAAGTCTATCAGAAATTTTTGTTTTGGCTGTATTTCATCACCAACGGAATCGCTTTCATCATGAATTTTGGGGATTTTATTTATTTCAAATTTTCACAAGCACGACTGACCACCACTGCCCTTCATGTTGCACAAAACGAAACCAATATTTCTAAGGTTTTTGGGATTTCATTAATTCAAAATCCATCGGTTGCTGTTGCTTTTGTACTTTGCATGTCAATTTGGGTATTTCTCTATAAAAAATTAAGTGTTGACGAACAAAAACCTACAAAACTCATCCCTTACTTCATCAGCTCCATCGTTTCCCTTTGCGTCATTGTCACTTTAGCCATAGGTGGTATCCGGGGCGATTTCAAGCACAGCACACGACCTGTAAACCTGGTGGATGCCAACCGTTATGTCAAAAATCCGGTGCAGGCCAACCTGGTTCTTAATTCTGTTTTTTCATTTTTCAGAACCATGAATACCAATAATTTTGAATTGGTAAATTTTGTTGATGAAAAATACATCGACCAAAACATTGTCCCGTACAAAAGCTATCCCACCCGCAATGTAGAATCCAAACCCAACATCGTCATTTTTATATTAGAAAGTTTTGGCAAAGAATATTCCGGTGCCTTCAACAAGGACACAAAAATCAAAAATTTTGTTTCTTACACTCCTTTTGTAGATAGCCTTGCACAACACAGTATGATCTGGACCAATGCCTTTGCCAACGGCAGACAATCCATCCATGGGATGAGTTCTATCCTGGCCGGAATCCCCAGCCTGACGGATGCATTTACCAGCTCACCATTTTCCAATCAAAAAATACAATCCATAGTTTCCATCACCAACGAAATGGGCTACGACACCTCGTTTTACCACGGTGCTTCCAACGGCAGTATGGGATTTTTAGGCTTTGGGAACATCTTGGGTTTCAAACATTATTTTGGGAAAACAGAATACAACAACGATCAGGATTTTGATGGGATTTGGGGGATTTGGGACGAGCCGTTCTTCCAATATTTCGCTAAAAATTTGGATAAAACCAAACAACCTTTCATGTCCACACTTTTCAGCGTATCCTCTCATCATCCTTTTAAGGTACCGGAAAAATATAAAGGCAAATTCAAAAAAGGACCGTTAGAAATCCACGAACCGATTGGATATACCGATTTTGCCTTGAAGAAATTCTTTGAAACCGCCAAAAAAATGCCTTGGTACCACAACACCATTTTTGTTTTGGTTGCCGACCACACCAACCAAATTGGCTATCCAGAATACGAAAAAGCAATGAATCGTTTTGCCATTCCGGTTTTATTTTACTCGCCCAATCCCAAATACAACTTGACGGGAAACATCACAAAGACCACGCAACAAATGGACATTTACCCAACTTTAGCAGATCTGATTGGTTATCCTAAAAAAATTAGATCTTGGGGACAAAGTGTACTTTCGGAAAACCAAGGTACACCAATTGTTGTAAACTCCGATTCGGTGATGGAAAACTTCATTATCGGGAATTTCATTTATCGTTTTGATGGAAAAAATGTAGTCGCAGTGTATAAAAAAGATGACCTGAATATGGAAAACAACATTTTGGGAAAAATAAAAAATCCTGAAATAGACAAAGGAATTACACTATCCAAGGCTTGGTACCAAGACTACATGAATAGGGTGATCAATAGAAAGCTAAACTAACAACAATCTTTTAAAACCTTTGGCATATTTATTGAAAATCAGACAACAAATAATAAAAATGTTTATTATTTGAAAAAATTATTTAATTTTAACCAAATAAATATTAAACGATATGAAAAAATTATTTTTTGCATTTGGAGCCTTGCTGATGGGTACGCTTTCTTATGCACAAATAGAAGGAAAATGGAAAACGATAGACGATGAAACAGGAAAAGCAAAATCCATCATCGAAATTTATAAAAAATCGGACGGCAAATATTATGGAAAAATATCCCAACTCCTAACAAAGCCAGAACACGACACTTGTGTAAAATGCAAGGACGACAGAAAAAATAAACCATTGATTGGTTTGGAAATCGTAAGAGATCTTAGTAAAGATGGAGATGAATTTTCTGGCGGCACCATCACAGATCCTAAAAATGGAAAAGTCTATAAATGCATTATTAAAAAAGACGGCAACAACCTGAATGTAAGAGGCTACATCGGATTCTCATTAATCGGAAGAAGTCAAATTTGGCATAAAGCGAATTAAATTTAACATAAAATAACACCCACCAAGACCATCCCAAAAAAAAGGATGGTCTTGGCATTTAAACTGTATTGAAAGTAGAAAATTTTCTAAAATTAAAAATGAATTCACAACATAATAAGAAAATCGTTAATTTTGCAGTTCAAATTTAAAATTAAACTATGGCAGAATATACTTTTCGTGAAGTAATTGCACAAGCAATGAGCGAAGAAATGCGCAAAGACGAGTCGATTTATTTGATGGGTGAAGAAGTAGCAGAGTACAACGGTGCTTACAAAGCTTCTAAAGGAATGTTGGACGAGTTTGGTCCCAAAAGAGTGATAGACACCCCCATTGCCGAACTTGGTTTTGCCGGTATTTCTGTAGGTGCTGCCATGAACGGCAACCGACCGATTGTTGAGTTCATGACCTTTAACTTCTCGTTGGTAGGGATTGACCAAATCATCAACAATGCTGCAAAAATTAGACAAATGAGCGGTGGACAATGGAACTGCCCTATCGTTTTCCGTGGTCCAACGGCATCTGCGGGACAATTGGGAGCCACACACTCACAAGCGTTGGAAAGCTGGTACGCCAACTGTCCGGGACTGAAAGTGGTAGTACCGTCTAACCCTTACGATGCAAAAGGATTGTTGAAAACAGCCATTCAAGATAATGACCCTGTAATTTTCATGGAATCCGAACAAATGTACGGTGACAAAATGGAAATTCCAGAAGAAGAATATTACATCCCAATTGGAAAAGCCGATATCAAAAAAGAAGGTAAAGATGTTACTTTGGTATCTTTTGGTAAAATTATGAAATTGGCTCTTCAAGCAGCTGAAGACATGGAAAAAGAAGGAATTTCTGTGGAGGTTATCGACCTAAGAACGGTACGACCTTTGGATTACGAAACCGTATTAACTTCTGTAAGAAAAACCAACCGTTTGGTTATATTGGAAGAGGCTTGGCCATTTGCAAGTGTTGCTTCGGAAATTACTTACATGGTTCAGCAAAAAGCTTTCGATTATTTGGATGCCCCAATCAAAAGAATCACCACTCCAGATGCACCTGCACCTTATTCTGCAGCTTTATTTGCAGAATGGTTTCCAAAATTGGAAAAGGTAAAAGAAGAAATCAAAAAAGCAATGTATATAAAAGCATAAATCTAAACATACCAATTAAGACGCATTTATTTGCGTCTTTTTTTGTTTAAACACGGTTTTTTTATATTTTTATTATGCTTTTTTCATTCAACAACAAAAGCAAACAAGTTAATAACCAAATACTTAAACAATAGCCACAGTAATTTATTTACAATTCTATCATTTAAGCAATGATAAAAAACCGCTCGATTTAAAAATAAATTTATATTTGCAAATTATTTTCAGAAAATGGCAAAAAGCACTGAAGGGGGTCATCATTTTGACACCAAAAAATTAACTTTTATTGGAGTACTTGTTTCTTTAGGCATCGTCTTTGGAGACATCGGAACCTCTCCTCTCTATGTAATGAAAGCCATCGTTTCGGCTTTTAAATCCGGATCAGCCCTGCCTTTTGATGAATACATCGAAGGAGCGCTATCTTGTGTTATCTGGACACTCACCTTACAAACGACCATCAAATATGTCATCATCGCACTTCGCGCTGATAACAAAGGCGAAGGCGGTATTTTGGCTCTCTTTTCTTTGGTGAAAAATTTAAAAAAAGGATGGCTTTACCTGATTGCCATTGTCGGCGCAGCGGCTTTGGTGGCAGACGGAGTCATCACCCCTTCATTAACCGTGATGTCGGCTATTGAAGGTTTACAAATCTACAACCCGCATACACCTGTTGTGCTGATCACTTGTGTGATACTTTTGGTTATTTTCATCATCCAACAATTTGGTACCAGTTTTATTGGAAAATATTTTGGACCTGTTATGGTCATTTGGTTTTTGGTTTTGGGAGGTATTGGCACCATGCATTTGCTAACCAATTTTGAAATTCTAAAAGCTTTCAACCCCTATTATGCGTACAATTTGATTGTAGAATCTCCTAGTGCCATTATTATTTTAGGTGCAGTATTCTTATGTACAACGGGTGCAGAAGCACTTTATTCGGATCTTGGACATTGTGGTAAAATCAATATTCGTGTCAGTTGGGCTTTTGTAAAAATCATGCTGATCCTAAATTATTTGGGACAAGGCGCATGGTTATTGAATGAACATAATGCAGGAAAAACCGTAAGCATCAATCCATTTTTTGGCATCATGCCCGAATGGTTTGTTATTCCCGGGGTTATTTTGGCTACTGCCGCCGCTATTATTGCCAGTCAAGCCTTGATCTCCGGATCATTTACCATTTTTTCTGAAGCGATGTCTCTTAATTTTTGGCCCAACCAAAAAATCGATTATCCATCCGGAGTAAAAGGTCAGATGTACATCCCTAGAATCAATTGGGGATTGCTGCTATTTTGTTTAATTGTCGTTCTACACTTCGAAGAGTCCGGCAAAATGGAGGCTGCCTACGGACTTTCCATTACGGTAACCATGTTGATGACCTCCATACTTTTGGTATATTGGTTGCTGAAGAAAAGAGCCAATAAATTATTGATTTTGGCATTTATCATTGTTTATTTATCCATAGAAATAGGGTTTTTCTCGGCCAACATCATTAAGTTTTTTGAAGGCGGTTGGATTACCGTTGTACTTGGTGGTTTTATCGGGATATGCATGTATGCTTGGTTCAACGGGAGACGCATCAAAACCAAATTCATCACTTTTGTAAAATTGGACAAGTATGTACCCATCATCAAGGACATGAAATTGGACGAGACCATCCCTAAATATGCAACCAACCTGGCCTTTTTGAGCCGTGCCAAAAGAGAAGATGAAATTGAATCCAAGATCATCTACTCCATCATAAGAAAACAACCGAAAAGAGCCGATCATTACTTCATTCTCAACATCATTAACCAAGAAGACCCATATACCTTCAAATATTTTGTGGATGAAATTATGCCGGGAACCATCTACAGAATAAATTTCTTACTCGGTTTTAAAGTAGATCGTAGAATTAACGACTATTTTGATCAGGTACTGAAGGACATGATTGAGGATGAGGTTATTTCCGGAAGAAGCTCGCATCCATCGCTCAGAGATCACAACATCCCACCGGATTTGAAATATGTAATCATTGACAACACTTACATCAATGAAACTTTACTTACGGTGAAAGAAAAAATCACACTCAATATTTATAATTTTGTAAAATACATAGGCAGTGACGATTTCAAAGCTTGGGGTGTATCTCCACACAATGTGGTGGTAGAGTCGGCACCAATTATGGATCAAGAGATTGTAACTCGAAAAATAGAACAGTTGAAGACCAACCACAGATAAAAAAGTAAGGCTACCGAAACAGGTAGCCTTATTTGTTTTTAATGAGAGTAACTTTACAGATTATTTCTCCTCTCTTTTCGCCAATTCCCAGAGATGATCCAACTCGTCAATCGACAATTGATCCAACTGGTATTGGTTTTTTTCCGCCATTTTTTCCATTTTCTGAAAGCGGTTGATGAATTTCTGATTGGTTTTTTCCAGCGCCGTATCCGGATTGATGCCGATGATCCTGGCGTGGTTGATGATGGAAAATAAAACATCGCCCAATTCCATTTCCTTTTTCACAGGATCGTCTTCGTACATGAATTCGGCAAATTCTTCTTCAATTTTTTTCCAAGATTGATCTTTGTTTGGAAAATCAAAGCCCACACCTTTCACTTTATCTTGTATTCTGTACGCTTTTACCAAACTGGGCAAACCTTTTGGAACTCCCGACAAAATGGACTTATTTCCTTCTTTCAGTTTTAATTTTTCCCAATTTTGTTTCACCTCTTCCTCATCAGCAACTTCGACATCTCCATAAATATGCGGATGTCTAAAGATAAGTTTTTCATTCAGCGCATTGATGACATCGGCAATATCGAAAGAGCGAGTCTCTGAACCCAATTTGGCATAAAATACCAAATGCAAAAGCACATCTCCCAACTCTTTTTTTATTTCGGGTAAATCTTCTTTCAGGATAGAATCTGAGAGTTCATAGACCTCTTCCAAAGTCAGATGTCGGAGCGATTGCCAATCTTGCTTTTTGTCCCAAGGACATTTCTCTCGCAAGTCGTCCATAATATCCAGCAATTTACCGAATGCTTCTAATTTTTGTTCTTTGGTATTCATCATCAAAAAAAATTAGCCCTCAGATTGCTCTTCTTGTTGTTCATTTTTAAAAAAAGAAAAACTCACATTGCCGTACTTTCTGGTTTCCATCAACAAAGGATGATCCCATTTCATACGACTTTGATGCTCCAAGATAAACACTCCGTTTTCTTTAAGAAAAGGATTGTTCATCACCGTTGCAACCAATTCATGGTATTTTTCGACTTCCATATCGTACGGAGGATCTGCAAATACTATGTCGTATTGCTTTTTACCTCTTTGTTTTTTTAGCCATTCAAAAACATCGGCTCTTTGGATGTTCAAAGCTAAAGACAGTCCTAGATCTGCTGCAGTTGAATGGATGAAACCCGCATGTTTGGTATTCATTTCAACAGAGGTTACATCCTGACAATATCTGGAGGCAAATTCTAAGGAAATAGATCCAATCCCGGCAAAGAGATCCAACACCGAGCAAAACTCGACATCGTATCGGTTATCTAAAATACTGAACAAGGCTTCTTTGGCAAAATCCGTAGTGGGTCTTACTTCAAAATGTTTTGGTGCAGCTATTTTTTTGGCCTTCCATTGACCACTAATGATTCTATACATAAAAATAATTGTATTTATTAGGCTTTAGATAAAGCTTAATTTAAAATGAAATTTTTTCCCGGGAGATTATCAAAGATAATTTTCAGGTGTTTCACAAACTTTCGAAGTTCAGAAATAAAAGTATCGTTTTCTGTAGTTTCTCCATAGACATAAAAGTAAGTATCTTGGGTACCAAAACCAATTTTACTAAGGGTAAACATGATGAAATACAAGAAATCGACCTCTGAATTGACATCCAAATTGTTGTACAAAACCACTTGCTTTTCGCTAAGGGCAAAAAACTCGCATTGTTGGTGGTATAAGTTGATGTGAATTTCTTTCTTATGCTTGTGCACAAGGGTATTGAGAAACTTTTCGCCGGAAAAATTAAAAGCGACTTCTGCAGATTGTCTTTTTAGTTTTTGATATAAATTCTGTGGAAAGGAATAATAAAATTGAACTCTGAATTTTTTATTGATGGATAGCATCAACTCTTCATTTTCTTGATCTACAGGAGCGTTTAGAGCCAACAAATCGTAACCCAAATCGTGCTGATTAAAGTGATCCGGTGTTATCGAAAAGTGATTGAGCGCAGAAACTACAGAGATTTCTTTGAAATCCTTTTTAGCTAAAACCTCATCTAATTTTTCAGAAACAGAAAATATTTCCTGATCTGGTGCTGGCAAAAACGATTGCTCTTCCAATACGCTTTTATTTTTTAAAATTTGGTACTGAAGTCCGTCTTTTGTAAATAACAATTTTAATTTCTCCATAGGTTGAAAACGCAAATTTATTAAAATAATCCGTCTTATAAAATTCATGATAAAAATAAGTGAGCAATATCATTTGTTGCATGACAAGAAATATAAGTACCTTTAACCCAACAAAATTAAGTACAATGAAAAAATTAGTAGGATTATTTTTAATGTTGTTTTCCGTAATGCTTTTCGCTCAAAAAAAATTGGACAAACAAGTGGTTGAATCCGGATGCGGAATGTGCATCTACAACATGAAAAGCGATAAAGGTTGCGCCATAGCTGTGAAAATTGACGGTAAACCTTATTATGTTGAAGGAGTAAGCAAAAAATCCCTTGGCGATGCTCATGCAGATGATGGATATTGCAATATCACTAAAAAAGCATTGGTGAGTGGAGAGTTGAAAAACAACAAGTTCTACGCCACCAGCTTCAGCTTTGTTGCCGAAGAGCCAAAGAAAAAGTAAACCAAATTATATTGTTAAATAGAACTTCGATGAAGGTAAATGTACTTTTATCGAAGTTTTTTTTATTGAAAAAACACCATAATATTTCCCGATTGTTGCTTCAGGACTTCCATGTGATGTATTTCTAGTCCGACCTGATTTTCCAGTACACGAACGACCATTTGTTGCAGTGTACCATCTCCGATACCGTGGACAATTTCCAATTTTTTCAAACGATTTTCTCTGCAGAAATCCAAAGTGTCCATCAGTTTCTTTTTTTGGATAAACAACCTCTCAAAACTGCTAAATTCTATGGGATTATCCACCAGTTTTTCAAAATGAAGATCCAAAACCAAATGATTTTTATTGTGCTTTTTGGATACAATCTTTTTTACCGTTTCATTTTTTTTATTAACTGTCATATCCGCATACAACGATTTGTCTTTTGGTACCACTTCTTTTTTGGGATAGCGATGGATAAAGCCAAATTCGTCTTTAAAACAGACTACATCTCCCTGACAAGAGGTGACCATCCCCTCCAGATCTTCATCCAATACCGAAACTACATCTCCAATTTTCATCTTAAAATTATCTTGTTCCCAATTCGATCACTTCCAAATCTTTAATTTCATCACCATCGATTACAAACCGCAACAGGGTTCTCATCTTATGCCAACCAACATTACCACAAGCCCCAGGATTAAGGTGCAACAACGAATTATTCTGATCGTACATCACTTTTAGAATATGAGAATGTCCAGAAATAAACATCTTAGGTTGGTGTTTTTTCAGTTCAGATTTTGCAAGCGCGGTGTATTTCCCGGGATATCCACCAATGTGAATCATCAAAACTTTAACATTTTCGCAGAAAAAACTCAATACTTCAGGAAATTCAGCTCTCACGCCAGCATCATCAATATTGCCATAAACTCCTCTCAGAGGTTTTATATTCTTCAGTTCATCGATAACTCCGGAGCCAAAATCTCCGCAATGCCAGATTTCATCTGCTTGTTTGGCATATTCTAAAATCCTAGAATCGATATACGAGTGGGTATCTGAAAGAAGTAAAACTTTGGTCATGATGGGGGTAAAATTAACCAAAATTATACAAAATACAAGTTCAAAATATTTTTACAACAAATCGAGTTGTTGCTTTAGCAGATCTGAAAATTCTTTTTTAGAAATCAGTCCGGATTTTCGCCAAATCTGAACTTCATTATTTATAAGAATAAAAGTGGGTACCGACTTCACATCAAAATGTTCGGCAATGGGAAGATACTCATCTACATCAATGGAAATAAAGTTGATGCTATTACCGAATTTTAACTTTAATTCTTTGATGATATTTTCCATGGTTTGGCAAGAACCACAGGTTTTGGAATGGAACTCGACAAGTGCCGGTAAAGAAGAGGAATGCATCATCCCAAAAAAATTAAATATTTTGAGGTTCGTAGAAGAAGATCATTTTTTTGTCTGCTGCATCAAAATCCGACCACTTGTTGCAATTGATTTCGAAGCCTGCAACACCACAGGTTGGGAAATGAAAGAGTCCTTCGGTAAGGTAATTGGCAAAATTAGAAATCCCGTTGTTGTGCGAAAACATGGCGATGGAAGTATCGCTATCGTCCAAATCGTAGATCACAGACAGGAAATTATTTTCTGAAGGATTGTAAAGTTTTGAATTAATTGTTGAGTCTGTTTCGAAAATTTCGTTGAAAATTTCACAAGTCTTCAGAGTCCTTTTTGCGGGGCTGGATATTAATTTATCAAATTCTAATCCTCGAGTTTTTAAAAATTCCGACATTTTTTGAGCCTCATCTACTCCGGATTCAGCTAAAGGTCTATCGATATCTTCAGTATTTTCGGGCCAATCGCTTTTTGCATGCCGAACGAGAATTAGCTTTTTCATATCATGGTATTTTAGAATAAACTAAATTAAAAATAATTTTCGAAATGCGGACTAAAATAAATCATGCACTCCATATTTTTTAAAATTTAGTACATTTGCAAATCTATGGGACAAATATTAGCACTGGACTACGGAAAAGCGAGATGTGGTCTTGCAGCAACGGACGATTTGCAAATGATTGCCAGCGGATTAGAAACCGTTGCCACACAAGGCTTGATGGACTTTTTTAAAAAGTACTACAGCCAAAATACGATCGATATTTTGGTGGTTGGCCAACCAGTAGATTTAAAAGGAAATATGTCGGAGGTAGAAAATGACATTTTAGAATTCATTAATAAATTCTCGATGGAATTTCCAGAAATAAAAATAGAAAGGATGGACGAAAGATTCACCTCTAAGATGGCTTCATTTTTCATAAGCCAGAGCGGAAAGAATAAGAAAGCCAGACAAGATAAAGGACTGATTGATAAAATGAGTGCTACAATAATTTTACAAAATTTTTTAGAAGTTAGAACAAGATGATATTACCAGTAAGAGCCTTTGGGGATCCGGTTTTAAGAAAAATATGCCACAACATAGACGCCGACTATCCCGAACTGAACGCTTTGATAGACAGCATGTACGAGACCATGTACGGTGCCAACGGCATTGGATTGGCAGCGCCACAAGTTGGCTTAGACATTCGTTTGTTTATCGTAGATGTCTCTCCATTGGCGGAAGATGAAGATTATGCCGATATTGCCGAAGAGTTGAAATCTTTTAGAAAGGTTTTCATCAATGCTCAAATCTTAGAAGAAAGCGGCGAAGAATGGAAGTTTAATGAAGGTTGTCTTTCTATTCCTGATGTTCGTGAAGATGTCAAGAGAAAAGAAACCATCGTGATAGAATATTATGACGAAAATTTCGTTAAAAAAACCGAAACTTATTCGGATATTCGTGCCCGTGTTATTCAACATGAATACGACCACATCGAAGGAGTGCTTTTTACCGATCATCTTTCTCCTCTGAAAAAGAAATTGGTAAAAGGAAAACTTAGCAAAATAACACAAGGGGAAGTTGGAGTATCGTACAAAATGAGATTCCCCAAATAATTATAATTAATAAAATATTACAAAAAATAAAGCATTATGCAGTTAGAGAAAATCATTTCAATTTCTGGTAAACCAGGGCTTTTCAAACTTGTTTCTCAAGTAAGAAACGGATTCATTATTGAAGACATTACAACTAGAAAAAAAGTAAGTATCGGAAACTCTTCACAAGTGAGTTTGTTGGATAATATCGCCATGTTCACTTTCGAGAAAGAAGTTCCTTTGTTCGAAGTATTCGAAAACATTGCAAAAGTAACAGATTTCAAAGAAACCATTCCCCACAAATCGAAAGATGCTGATTTAAAGGATTTCATGGAAAAAGCGTTGCCTAACTACGATACAGAAAGAGTGTACATCTCGGATATCAAAAAATTGGCACAATGGTACAACCTACTTCAAAAAGCAGGATACATCACTCCGGAAAGCTTTGTAAAAGCGGAGGAAGTAAAAGAAACCGTTACTGAAGCTGAGGTTGTTGCTGAAGAACCGGCTAAGAAAACAACTAAAAAAGCAGCTACACCTAAAGCTGAAAAAGAAGAAGCAGCTCCTAAAGCTAAAGCTAAAAAAGCTGTAAAAAAAGAAAATTAATCTCCAATAGATTACCGTATAAAAAATACTCCTTAGAGAAAACCTGAGGAGTATTTTATTGAATTACAGTTTGTTACTACAATAATTTATGAACCAACTGTATGGAATTTCCAAATATTTTCTTAGAAATTTTTTCAAAATTCTTGGTCAGATCCGACAGATAAAACTGATATTCCGGTTGGTTATTTCTAGAATTTAGAAGATTGTTTTTCTCTAAAATCTGCTTTAATTCGTTGGCAACAATATTTGGAGAATCAATAACACGAACTCTATTTCCGTAGAATTGTTTTATTTCATCCAACAACAACGGATAGTGGGTGCAACCCAAAATTAGCGTCTCAATATCTTTCAACTTACTACTACTAAGATAATTATAAATAATAGCATGAGTTATCGGATGATTTCTGAATCCTTCTTCGATCGCAGGGACAAGAAGCGGAGTTGCAAGCTCGTCCACTTTTATAAACTTGTTGTGTTTACGAATGGTTTTCTTGTACAAACCCGTATTTACGGTTGCTTTGGTGGCAATAACTCCAATATTGTTATGCAACTCGAAAGCTACTTTTTCAGCAACAGGATTGATGACATCAATAACAGGTACTTTATCGACTACCAAATCCAAAACCTCTTTCAAAGCATTTGCCGTTGCCGAATTACAAGCAATCACAATGGCCTTACAATTATTTTCGAGTAAGAAATTGGTGATCTTGGTTACATACCCCACAATGGCTTCTTTGGATTTCTCTCCATACGGCAAATGCTTGGTATCGCCGTAGTAAATAAAGTTTTCGTTCGGTAATAATCGTTTTATTTCTTTGGCTACGGTAAGTCCACCAACACCGGAATCAAAAATCCCGATGGGTTGCTGTGCGGAAAGATGGCTGTAATCTTTGGTATTTTTTTTCAAAATGAAAATTTTGTGCAAAATTAATGAATTAAGGTCGATTCAAATTCAAAAGTGTAGAAAATTATTCCAACAAAAACAGATCCGAAGCAATACCATCGGCCATGAACCAATGCTTTTCTGGGATTTTTAGATATCCATTTTCTATTTCCAAAATTCCTTGATCCATTTTGGGTTGAATGGATTGCTCCAAATGCTCCATAAACTTATCGGAAAAATTGGATTTCATCCAATTCAAGCTGAGTCCCCAACTCGTTCTTAGACCTATCATCAAGGCTTCGTTGTATCGGTCGTAGTCCGAAAGCGTTTCTTCTTCTTTCGGTAATTTTTCTTGGTTCAGATCTCGGATGTAATGGATGTTATTGGATACATTCCAACTTCTGGTATTACGGCCATCGTAAGAATGCGCAGACGGTCCGAGTCCTAAATAGGGTTGGTACTTCCAATACGCCGCATTGTGCTTGGAATGGAATCCAGGTTTGGCAAAATTAGAAATTTCATAATGTTCAAAACCTTGATTTTTCAAAAAATCGACCATCCAATAAAATTCTTCATTTTGATGCGACTCGTTGGGAGACGATATTTTTCCACTTTTTATCCATTGGTTCAAAGCGGTTTTAGGTTCAACGGTCAGTGCATAGGACGAAACATGAGGCACCTGAAGTACAATGGTTTTATTAAGATTTTCCTTCCACATTTCTAAATTGGAAGTTGGACTGCCATAAATAAGGTCGATGCTGATGTTTTCCAACCCAATATCCTGAGCTCTTTTGATGGCCGAATCGGCTTCTGAAGCATTATGAGCACGATTCATCAGTTTCAAATCTTCATCAAAAAAACTTTGCACACCAACCGACAATCGGTTAATTCCTGAAGTACTAAGTTCTTTCACATATTTTGCTGTTAGATCATCCGGATTGGCTTCTAAAGTAATCTCGATATTGGAGTCTAAATCAAAATATTTTTGAATTTTTTCCAAGATTCTTTTTATTTCATCCACCGACAAAAGCGAAGGTGTACCGCCACCAAAATACAAAGTCTTTAACCGTTTACTCTCCAACTCTTTCTCGCGAAGATCGATTTCTTTATGGAGCGCCAATAGAAAATCGTCCTTGGAGTGAATTGAGGTTGAAAAATGGAAATTGCAATAACTGCATTTCTGTTTGCAATAAGGAATGTGAATGTATATCATAAAAAAAGCTCCGAATATTTCGGAGCTCAAAATTATTGATTTTTTTCTTAGTATCTGAAACCTCTTCTGTTCAAAACATTCTCGAAGTTGTAACCAACGCCTAACATAAAGCTGTTGCCACCGTATTTTTGAATATCTGACAATCCGATGTTGTAAGTAGCACCGAAAACAAACTTGTTGAATTTTGCTTTAATAACCGGTGAAATCTCAAGAGATTGGTTGTCGTATCTGTTTTGAACATATCTAAAACTTGCACCTGCAGAAAATGAAGTATTGTCGTTATAGAATGTACCCAACAAGCTGGCATCCATTGTTCTGGAAGAGTTGGTATTCAGATTAATCATCGCTTGTGGAGTCACATACATGTTATCCGCAAAATGCCAATCGTATCCTAAGTTTAAGAAAATCTTGATTGGTGAAGGTTCAATACCATTAACGATGGATTGATCGTTGGAAAGAGCAATGTCATTCACGGAAACACCTCCGAATAAATTTCTATAAGAAGCTGCTAAACCTAAATTGGCATAAACCATGAAGATGTTGCTGCCATCTCCTTGCAACAATTGGTCGTTTTGGTTTTCTACATTGATTTTTGTGTAATCAAAATTCATATTATATGCAGAAACACTTGTACCGAATGAGAATTGATCTTTTCTTTCTCCTTCATCTGAAATCGGAATAAAATAAGACAAACCTGCTGTCAGTCCACCCGAAGAAATAGGTCCATTCGCATCTCTAAAAATGGAAATACCGGCACCTAATCTATCATAGATATTTGCATGAACCCCCACGGATTGCACATTTGGGGAGTCATCAAACTTTGAGAATTGTTTTTGGTAATTTAAGTTTACATGAATGTCATCTGTCTTACCGTATTGTGCGGGGTTGAACAAGAAATCACCGTCCAAAAGATATTGTTGATAGTAGGGCAATGTTTCTTGAGCTTGATAGGCCCCCGACATGAAGGCTAAACATACGATAGCATATAGTTTTTTCATAACAAATCTGAATTTCAATTCAACAAATATAAACAAAAACTTGATATAAATTTAATTTTCTAAATATTTTCTCCATTTTTTTACGGCATTCTCCATATCCTCCGGCATTTTGCTTTCAAAATACATTTCTTTTTTGGTGGTTGGATGTACAAAACCCAAAGTATGAGCATGCAAGGCATGTCTCGGCAATACCTCGAACATATTTTGTATAAACTGCTTATACTTAGGCAAATTCACACCACGGAGTGCCACATGACCTTCATAACGCTCGTCGTTGAACAAGGTATGACCAATGTGACGAAAATGCGCTCGAATCTGATGCGTTCTACCGGTTTCCAATTTGCATTCCACCCAAGTCATGTACCGAAATCGTTCTAAGACTTTGAAATGGGTAACGGCATGTTTTCCTTGGCTGCCGTCTTCATAAACCGACATTTGCATTCTATTTTTGGGATGCCTCCCAATATGTCCACGAATGACTCCTTCATCATCTTGTAAATTGCCCCAAACAAAAGCCCAATAGAGCCTTTTGGTGGTACGATCAAAAAATTGTTTGGCCAAAAAACTCAAGGCATATTCGTTTTTGGCAATTACCAAAAGTCCGGAGGTATCTTTATCAATTCGATGCACCAAGCCTACCCTATCCAGATCCGATTTTTCGCCATTTTTTTCAAAATGAAATGCCAATGCATTCACCAAAGTTCCGTCCCAATTTCCAAATCCAGGATGGACTACCATTCCCGGTTCTTTATCGACGACTACCAAGTCCTCATCTTCATAAACGATATTCACAGGGATATCCTGAGGTACGATGACATTTTCTCGTGGTGGATGTGCCAGTAAAACCGAAATTTGATCGCCAGGTTTCACACGGTAATTTTGTTTTACCGGATTGCCATTCACCACAACATTTCCTGCTCTGCAGGTTTGTGAAATCTTATTTCTAGACGAATTTTGTCGGTAAATTAATAAAAATTTATCAATCCTTTGGGGTTCCGTATTTTTATCAACAACAATATTCAGATGCTCAAAGAGTCCGGTATTTTCGTCTTCCAAAGCAGCATTTTCCAATGAAAAATTCTCTTCTAAAAAATCTTCATTTTCTTCCATCTTTTTCTATTCAAAATTAAAACGGCTTCAACTTAACATTGAAGCCGTAGCTTTATATTATTTACTCTACGATAATCTTTTTAGCTTTTGGCTTTTCTACCTTTTTCTCCTCCACCTTAGTTTGCGTTTTTTCTTTTGATGGCGCACTTGCTGACACCGGTTTTGCAGGCTCTATTTTGGTTTCTTGTTTAGCAACCGATGGCTCAGGCTTTGGTTCTGGCGTTGGCTCAGACTTAGGTTCTGGAGCTACGATCACCTCATCATACCGAATCGGAGGCAATGTCGTATCTATTTTCATTCTATAGATAGAATTCAGTTCTTTAATTTTATTGTGCATTTCAGCAGGTGTCTTTTTACTGGCCCACAAGTCGATTTGCATTCCTTGATCCCTGGTACTCATTGCTCCAGGATCTTGGTAATAGACAATATCACCATCGTCTTTGCCACCGTCTTCATGCTCTACCAATCCCAATTCGAATAAATTTTGTTTGATGACCGCCTTGGCTTCTGCTACCGTTAGGCCAACCAAATTCGGGACGGGAATGTTTCTTTTGGGTCCTGCTCCGATCACCAAATTGATGGATGCAAAACGAGGCAATAAAGTTCCCGGTTTCAAATCCTGACCGTTGTAAGTCATTCTAATGACGGCATCTCTTTGTATGCTTGGTTCAAAAAGCGTATCTCCAACCTTCAGCCCCACACGATCCAATTGTCTAAATGCCAAACCTTTGTATCGATCCAAAATATCCGGAACTGCGACAGGAGCCCAAGTTTTTGGGTTTACACGAATTTCTATGGTTCTTCCATTTTTCACATGAGAGCCCGGATAAGGCCAAATTTTAAGCACCTGATACGGTTTGAATTTTGGATCATACTGCAAGCTGTCCACCTCATATTCCAAGCCAGAGTCGTCTAAAATTTTAATGGCTTCGTGCACGGATTTATTCATAACATTGGGCACCTCCACTTCTTTTCCGTGATTGGTATGGATCTCTAACCAGCGAAAGGTAAGCCAAACCAAACCTAAAAAAACCAGAGTTGCAATAATGATATTAAGGAAAACTTTCCAGTGGAAAAGTGATTTAAGCATATTTTTTTGTCTTTAAAACAATAGGCAAATATATAGAAAATTATGAATTTTTATTCTTTCTTTTGTTTGGAATTTAATGAATCTATTTTTATTTAAAAATTTTAAGTACAAAGTATAAAATGATTACTTTTGTGAATATAACGAAAAAATATTTTTCCCATCATGAACAAGAAGAATGTAGCAGTAGTCATGGGTGGCTACTCCGACGAGTATAAAGTTTCGCTAAAAAGTGGACAATTGATTTACGACTCATTGGATCGTGACTTGTACCAGGTTTACAAAGTGGTTATCCTAAAAGACGAATGGTATTTTCTTGATGAAAACGAAAAGAAACATCCCATCAATAAAGGAGATTTTTCCGTAAACTTAGAAAATGGAGAAGCGTTGAAATTTGATGTATGCTTTAACATCATCCACGGGAAACCTGGAGAAAATGGCGAATTACAAGCCTATTGGGACACCATCGGACAGAAATATACCGGCTGCAACTTCTATCAAAGTGCATTAACCTTTAACAAAAAAGATACTTTAGCGGTACTTTCAAAATACGGCGTTCCTGCAGCAAAAAGCATATACCTGAAAAAAGGAAATCCTATTGATGAACAAAAGATTATTGAAGAATTGGGACTTCCACTTTTTGTAAAACCCAACCAAAGTGGCTCTTCTTTGGGAATTTCTAAAGTTAAAAATGCTGAAGATCTAAAAGCCGCTTTTGATTTTGCCTTTGCCGAAGACGATGAAATCCTGATCGAAAGCTTCCTTAACGGAACCGAAGTTTCTGTGGGCGTGGTCGATTTTGGTGGAAAAACCATCGTTTTGGGAATTACTGAAATTGTACCTAAAAATGAATTTTTCGATTATAAAGCCAAATACGAAGGCGAATCCGAGGAAATAACCCCAGCACGATTGGATGATGAAACCCGAAAAAAAGTAGAAGAAATCGCTATTCGTGCGTATGAATCTTTGGGCATGAGCGGATTTTCCAGAAGCGAATACATCATCATGAACGGAACGCCGTACATGTTGGAAATGAACACCAATCCTGGATTTTCCCCGGCAAGCATCCTTCCTCAGCAAGCAAAAATATACGGCATCTCCATAAAAGATCTTTGTGGAAATGAAGTCGAAAAAGCATTAACCAAATAATCCAACCAACAGATTATGAAAATAGCCGTGTTTCCGGGTTCTTTTGACCCGATCACTCTAGGACATTACGATATTATTGAAAGAGCAGCTCCTTTGTTTGACAAATTGATCATCGCTATTGGGCAAAATTCTCAGAAAAAATACATGTTCCCGTTGGAAGAACGAATGGAGTTCATCCGAAAATCTACCGAACATTTCGGGAATATCGAAGTGGATTTTTTCGAAGGTCTAACCGTTGATTACTGTTTAAAAAAAGATGCTCAATTTATATTGAGAGGATTAAGAAACCCCGCCGATTTCGAATTTGAAAAAGCCATTGCACACACCAACAGAACATTGGCACACAAAAAATTGGAAACCGTATTCCTTTTAACTTCATCCGGAAAATCGTTTATCAGCAGCAGTATTGTTCGAGAAATCATTACTCACGGTGGCGAATACGAACTTCTGGTTCCGGATGCCGTGAGGGTCAAAAAGTAATAGAATATAATGCACGAACAACTCAATCAGATTATCGAAATTTTGGGCACCATTTCCTTTGCGATGTCCGGAAGTTTTGCAGCCATGCAAAAAAGGTTGGATCCATTTGGCGTTCTCATCATTGCCTTCGTTACCTCGGTTGGTGGTGGTACTGTAAGAGACTTGCTATTGGATGTTCCTGTTTTTTGGATGCACGATTTTTGGATGTGTGTTTTGATTTTTTCTACTTCAATTCTTGCCATGATTTTTAAATCTTTAGAGAAAAAATTCCGGGTTACCTTATTTATTTTCGATAGTTTTGGTTTGGGGCTTTTCACCATCATCGGTTTACAAAAAGGATTGAATGCCGAATTGCACCCTTTGATTTGCATTACATTGGGTACCATAACCGGTTGTTTTGGTGGTATTATCCGAGATATTCTTTTGAACAGAATTCCACTCATTTTCAGGAGAGAAATCTATGCAACGGCGTGTATTTTGGGTGGATCTACATTTTTGCTTTTAGCAAAACTCTCTGTTTTCTCGTACACTTTTATTCAGATTTTTACCATTTTACTGATTGTCGTTATCCGAACTTTAGCAGTACGATTGCAATGGCAAATGCCAAAATTCTACGACAGGGGTTCTGAAAATATTGAAGCATAAAAAAATCCTGAGAATTTATTTTCTCAGGATTTTTATTTGTCTAATTTTTTAGAAAAACTTTCCTCTTTGTCTCATGTTGGGATTGTGCATGTGTTTTTGCATGGATGGCATTTTCAACTGGTCTTTCATCATTTTTATCTGATCGGTCATCATACCGGCACTGTCCAATTTTCTAGCTTCTTCCAACAATTTTTGTCCTTCTTGTTTTCTTCCGGATGAAATTGCCGTTGCGGCTAAATTTAAAGTAGCCATAGCACGATCTTGCTTCATGTTCAATCCATACTCCAAGGCTTTTCTCATCAAAGGTTCAACTTTTTTCGGATGATCCTGAGCCAGTGTAAGTCCTTGCAAATAATGGAAATACCCGTACTGAGAGCGGTGCAATTGGGATTTGTAATTTTTGATAGAAGACAACCATACGGCAGCTTTAGGCATATTTTGTTTTCTCAGTTGCCAAAAAGCCAATAAGATGTATTCGTTTTTAAAAAACAAGGCAATGGGAAGAGCGGATAAAAGGAATACGACAATCCCCCATCCTAAGTTACGGGTAAAAAACATCATGTAAATTCCCAATACCATTAATAAACCTGCAAATACGAGTTTTATGTATTTATTCATTCTTTATTTTTTTGAAGTGCAAAGATATTAATTTCGCTCGGATACCAAAAGTCAATATCTTGTAATTCTGGACTATTGAGCACTATTACTTTGTTTTAATTCTCTCGTAAGTTCTGAAAGAAAAATCATAAGGATTTTTCTCATCCTTTTCGTGCTTTTCTTCTGCAATCATTTTCCAAATTTTGGGTTGAATTTTAGGAAAGAAGGTGTCGGCTTCAAATTCGGAATCGACAAAAGTAACTTCCAATCGGTCTGCCAATTCTATGGTTTGTTTAAAAATTTCAGCTCCACCGATGACCATTGTATTTTCATCAATTTTTTGAGCAAATTTCAAGGCTTCTTTTAGACTGCCAACAATCAAAATTCCTTCTTCAAACCAATTTTCTTTTCTCGAAACCACGATGTTGGTACGATTGGGCAACGCTTTTCCGATGCTTTCGAAGGTTTTTCGTCCCATGACAATAGGATGTCCTGAAGTGATTTCTTTAAAATGTTTCAAGTCTTTAGGCATATGCCACAACAACTGGTTATCCAAACCTATTTCACCTTTTTTGCCCATGGCTACGACCAATGTTATCATCCGTTTTCTATTATTTTTTGCAATTTTACAAATTTAATAAGATTATTTGTATATTTGATTTCAAAACATTAATTAAAAAAAATCAAACTATGAACAATAAGGGCTGTCTAAGCGCAGGTACTTTGGGTATCGCTCTGATCATTATTTTAGGAATTCTCTTTTTCTGGGGTAAAAACGGATACAATTCTTTTGTAGGAAAAGAACAAAATGTGAACACCAAATGGGCCAATGTAGAAACCGTTTATCAAAAAAGGGCCAACCTAATTCCTAACTTGGAAAGAACGGTGAAATCTTATGCTACTTTCGAAAAATCCACACTTACCGATGTGATCAATGCACGATCCAAAGCGACATCTGTAACCATTGACCCTACCAATTTGACCGAAGCCGATTTGGCCAAATTCCAAGCTGCACAAGGAGAATTGAGTGGAGCACTTAGCAAATTAATGGCTGTGGTAGAGAGCTATCCTAACCTAAAAGCAGACCAACAGTACATCAACTTCCAAAGAGAATATGTAGCGATTGAGAACAGCATTCGTGCCGAAACTGTGAACTATAACGAATCCGTTAAAGACTACAATGTCAGCATAAAAACTTTCCCAAACAACATCTTGGCCAATTTCACCAATTTCAAAGAAAAGCCACTATTCAAGGCTGAAGCCGGAGCCGAAAAAGCTCCAGAAGTATTTAGTGAATAATGAACACGATATTTACAGACCAACAATTGGCGACTCTTGTAGAAGCCGTTCGTATCGCTGAAAACAAATCTACCGGTGAGATTCGTGTGCATATCGACCAAACCACGGACAACCAAAGTACCAATGCCACAGACAATGCGACTGTGGCTTTTAATGTTTTCAAGTCTTTGTGCATGGGAAAAACCAAAGAAAAAAATGCAGTTTTATTCCACATCAATTTTCATCAGCATTACCTCACCATCATTGGTGATACCGGTATTCATGAAAAAGTAACCCAACACTTTTGGGATCAGTTGCACGATAAAACAACGAGCGAATTTGCCAAAGGAAATTATTTAGAAGGCCTAAGACAAGCCATTCTTGAAACCGGCATCGAATTAAAAAAACATTTCCCCATCTTGGGAGAAAACCCTAACGAACTTTCCGATGAGATTACTTTCTCCTAAACTTTTATTTTTTGCATTCATCCTATTTTGTGGGGCAATTTTGCATGCACAATTTCAAGTTCCGCAAAAACCGGAAACACTTTATCCCGTTTATGACGAAACCGGTACTTTGGATGAACGCGAGAAAGCAACACTTAATGAAAAGCTCATTCGTTTTAACGATTCTACATCCGTACAGATTGAGGTGGTCATACTGCCAACGACCAATGGCGAAGATGTTAATTTTGCTGCTTGGGAAATTGGAGAAAAATGGGGCATCCGAAACAAAGATCAAAAAAACGGCATCGTTTTTCTTATTGCCAAAGACGATAGAACCATGTCCATACAACAAGGACGAGATGCCGAGCAATACATAACAGCATCCATTGCAGGACAGATTTTGGATTATTTGGTAACTCCACATTTCAAAGATGGAGATTTCTACACCGGAATAGACCAAGGGACCAATGCCATAATGGACGCCGTTCGAGGAAAATATCAACCCATAAAAAAAGAAAATACCGATGCGGGTTCTTTTGATGCTTTTACTTTTATCTTGGTGGTTGCCTTTATCATTTTCTTGCTCATCGTCATTTCAAAAAATAACGGTGGAAAAGGCGGAAACTATTATGATGACGAAGATGTAATCATCTCCAGAAGAGGTCGTAGAAGTTATCCCGGCGGCTTCTTCCCATTCCCGGGAAGTTTTGGCGGTGGAGGTTTCGGAGGAAGCTCCGGCGGTGGCTTTGGCGGTTTCGGTGGCGGTGGCTCAGGAGGTTTTGGCGGTGGTGGCGCTTCAGGAAGCTGGTAGGGTACTTAAAATATTGTATAGACCAAAAGCAGTTCAAGCAAAAAAGTTTGAACTGCTTTTTTTTATCCTTTTCAAATAAATCCATTAACTTTGAAAATCAATGTTAAAACAACAAAAAATAAAATTCCATTACGATCTTATGAAAAATATTGCCACGGCGTTCTTTTTATCGGCTATTGGTTTTAGCCTGAACAGTTGCATTACTGTAAATATCAATAAATCCGAAAGTACTACCACCCAAAAAGAGAATCACACAATGACTTCCAATCCTTTACTTAGAAAAAGCACATTGCAATACCAAGCACCCGAATTTGATAAAATAAAAGACGAACATTTCAAACCTGCTTTTGAATTTGGTCTAAATGAGCAATTGCAAGAAATAGATGCGATTGTAAAAAACCAAGCGAAGCCCACTTTTGAAAATACCATAGTTGCTTTAGAAAATAGTGGACAAAACCTGAGAAGGGCCACCACCATTTTTTCTAATTTGAATTCTGCAAATACCAACGATTATTTGCAAAAACTGGACGAAGAGTTTGCACCTATTTTTGCCTCACATTCCGATAAAATTTATTTGAATGACGCTCTTTACCAAAAAGTAAAAACCGTTTACAACCAAAGAAATCAACTGAATTTAGATGCAGAGAGCCTAAGATTGGTTGAACATTACGAACAACAATTCGAAATTGCCGGTGCCAACCTAAGTGCCGACAAAAAAGCCGAACTTAAAAAGGTAAATGAGCAAATGGCTTCTTTGCAATCCCAATTTTCCAACAAATTATTGGCCGCCAGAAAAGCCGGTGGACTTTTGGTGAACGATGCAAAAGAACTGGACGGACTTTCTGCCGACGAAATCGCTGCCGCAGCAGAAGATGCCAAACTTGCAGGAAAGCCTGGAGCCTATCTTTTGGCCCTGCAAAATACCACGCAACAACCTCTTCTACAAAACCTGAAGAACAGAACAACACGAGAAAAACTTTTCCGAGCGTCTTGGACAAGAGCCGAAAAAGGTGACGCCAACGACACCCGAGAAACCCTGCAACAATTGGCTGCACTCAGACTGAAGAAGGCTCAACTTTTGGGTAAGAAAAATTTTGCCGAATGGAAAATTCAAGATCAAATGGCCAAAACACCTGAAAAAGCCATGGATCTTTTGGCAAAATTGGCAGCTCCAGCAACCGAAAGAGCCAAACAAGAAACGCAAGAAATTCAGCAAATTATCGACCAACAAAAAGGCGGATTCAAGGTTGAACCTTGGGACTGGAATTTCTATGCCGAGCAAGTACGAAAAGCCAAATACGACCTGGACGAATCTCAAATAAAGCCCTATTTTGAGGTGGTTACTGTTTTGGAAAAAGGCGTTTTCTTTGCTGCCGAAAAACTTTACGGTTTAAGCTTCAAAAAAAGACCAGACCTTCCGGTTTACCATCCGGATGTGGTGGCGTACGAAGTTTTTGACCACGATGGAAAATCTTTGGCGATATATTATTTGGATTTCTACACCAGAGACAACAAAAACGGTGGTGCCTGGATGAGTAATTTTGTGGAGCAATCCTACTCTCTTGGTCAGAAACCGGTGATTGTGAATGTGTACAACTACCAAAAACCGGCAGCCGGAAAACCCTCACTCATTTCATTTGACGATGTTACCACACTTTTTCACGAATTTGGACACTCCATCCATGGGATATTTGCCAATCAGAAATACACTTCGCTTTCCGGTACCAACACCCCGAGAGATTTTGTTGAGTTTCCATCACAAATTAATGAATATTGGGCCTTGGAACCTAGCGTTTTGAAAAATTATGCCGTGCATTTCCAAACGGGACAACCCATCCCGAACGATTTGGTACAAAAAATTAAAAACTCCAAAACCTTTAACGAAGGCTACAATGTAACCGAATTGGTCGCTGCAGCAACCTTGGATATGGCGTGGCACACCGTAACCGATGAAAAACAAATACTCCCGGCTTTGGAATTTGAAAACAACGCACTGAAAAAATACGGCTTGCTGATGAAGGAAGTCCCAACAAGATACCATTCTCCGTACTTTGCACACATTTGGGGTGGCGGATATTCCGCTGGATATTATGCGTATCTGTGGAGCGAAATGTTGGATTTCTCTGCCTTGGAATGGTTTGAAAAAAATGGAGGAATGACCAGAAAAAACGGAGACAAATTCCGAAAAGAAATTCTTTCCGTTGGAAATTCTTTGGATCTGAACCAAGCATTTAGAAACCTTACAGGAAAAGATCCGGACATACAACCCTTACTGAAAGCCAGAGGTTTGGTAAAATAATTGTTTATGAAAGAAATTGTTTTGAAACCCAAATTATGGAAACCCATTTTGGGAGCTTTTTTAAGCATTGGATTTGTCATTTTAGGCATTAACCTCGTTAACAAAGGCATCAACTACGGTTGGTTTACCATAGCATTATTTGGTCTATCTACCTTATTGGCGATGTTGCAATTGATTCCCAATTCCACCTATTTAAAGATTTCGGATCGAGGAATTTTTGTGAAAACCCTATTCAGTTCTTCAGAATTAAAATGGACGGACATTAAAGGATTTTACACCAAAAAAGTCTTTTTAAAAACCTTTGTCATGATTCGATTTGCAGACCATTTCAAAGGCAAATACTTGGGTTACGACGCTTCCAAAATGCTGACTAACAACGAGAGTATGCTCCCTGACAATTACGGAAAAAGCGCTGAAGAACTCAACGAAATCTTGAATGAACATTGGTCTAAGCAACCCCTTATAAATTAATACAACATCCACCTTTTCAACAGAGGTGGATATTTTTTTGGTTTGAATTTTGTTAAACAAATACAAATCCTCACACTTAAAATCAGGAAAAATCGTTTAACTAAAAAAATATAAAAATATGCGACAACTTATAGCCGTTTCCACCCTTTGTTTTGTACAATTTTTCACCGCTCAAAGCACAAAGAATCTAGGTGATTTTTCAGCAGTTAAAGCCTACGATAAAATTTCAGTAGAACTCGTACCCTCAAAGGATTCTAAGGTAGAAATCATCAGCAACAACGACCAGGATGTAGAATTGGTCAACAAAAACGGAGAACTAAAAATACGAATGATCCCAACGCTATTGATGCAAGGAGCCGATACAAAAATAAAAGTTTATTACACCAAATTACAAGAAATACAAGGCAGTCAAGGTGCCAGCATCAGTTCCAACGCAACGGTTAATGGCAATCGACTACAACTTACTGCCAACGAAGGATCGGTAATCAAGCTCGATTTGGATGTTAAAAATCTGAGCATTAAAGCCAATTCCGGAGGCCAAATCCACTTGAAGGGAACCGCAGAAAAACAAGACCTTATCATCAATTCCGGAGCAAAATATTTCGGAAAAGAATTAATTTCACAAGAAACCGAAGCGACTGCAAATGCAGGAGGACACGCCAGCATCTATGCCAAAGAATCCGTTATCGTAAAAACCAGAGCCGGCGGTGTTGTGGACATTTTTGGGAATCCCAAAGACAGAAATACCAAAACCGTTTTGGGTGGGAAAATCAATTTTATAAAATAAGCCCGCTTCTTGCATTTGGAGATTTGCCACAGCATTCTCTTTTAAAAAACCATGTGAAAAATGTATTTTCTATAATATCTTTTATCCATTATTTTACTTAAAAAGTCTATGAATCTGTGTGGTTTTATATTTTCACCACACAGCCACATAGGTTTTGGTTTGTAATAGAGAGTTCTTTTCATAGAAGCATTGCTTTCACAATAGCATAAAATTTAAATGCGAACGCCGTGGAGATTTGCACAGAAAATATGTTGGAAAACTATTTTACCGTAAATTTGCTCTTCAAAATTATAGTAAAATCATTTACATGAAAAAATTAAATATCGGCATTCTTGCTTTTGCAGGTTTATTATCATTTACCTCGTGCAACACGACACCAAAAAATACAACACAAAACACAAAAGCCATGGAAAACACCCTTCCAGAAACTAAAAAAGAAGAACCCAAAGAAAACGGTTTGGACCTTACGGCAATGGATAAATCCGTACGACCACAAGACGATTTTTACAATTTCGTAAACGGAACTTGGATGAAAACCGCCAAAATCCCGGCAGACAAATCCACTTGGGGAAGCTTCAACAAATTGGGCGAAGACACGGACAACAACTCCATGACCATCCTAAATAACTTGTTAAAAGAACATTTTGATGCAGGAAGCGAAGGCAAAAAAATTCAAGATCTTTATGCATCTTACATGGACATGGACAAGAGAAATGCCGATGGCATTAACCCAATTAAAAACGATTTAGCAAAAATTGATGCCATAAAAAACATCAGCGACTTGCAAAAATACATGATAGAAGCCACAAAAAATGGTGAAAATACTTTGTACGCTTGGGGTGTAGATGCCGACATGAAAGACAGCAAGATGAATGCCGTCTATCTTGGAAATCCCGAATTGGGATTGGGTAGAGATTATTACCAAAAAGTAAATGCTAAAAATACAGAAACTCTTGCAAAATATACAGAATTCGTAAGTTCTATGTTGGAAGTTTTGGGATACAAAAATCCTAAAATTGTAGCAAAAAACATTGTGGATTTGGAGAAGAAAATTGCCAATACCTACCTGAACAACGAACAAATTCGAGATGCGACATTGCAATACAACCCAATGACCATGGCCGAGTTGAAAAAAACGGTTAAAACCATCAACCTTCAAGATTATCTGGCTAAAGTAGGAGTAAAAACCGATAAGGTAATTGTTGGCGAGAAAAAATTCTTTGAAAATTTTGACACCCTCATCAACGAGAAAAATCTTGCAACCATCAAGGATTACATGAAATTTCATTTATTATCCAGTTCTGCCAGCTATCTGACCCAAGATTTGGATAATAAAAAATTTGATTTTTATGGCAAATACCTCAACGGACAACAAGAACAAAGAGCCCTAAACAAGAGAGCTTACCAATTAATCAACGGAAGTTTGGGTGAGGCTTTTGGTAAATTGTATGTTCAAAAATATTTCTCGGAAGCCGACAAACAAAAAATGGTGGTCTTGGTCGATTATCTACTAAAAAGCTTCGACCAGCACATCAAAAACCTAAGCTGGATGTCCGACACCACCAAGAAAAAAGCCATTGAAAAACTAAACAAATTCACAGTAAAAGTCGCTTATCCCGACAAGTGGAAAGACTATTCTAAATTGGTAATCCTTTCAGAAAAAGACGGTGGATCTTTGTATAAAAACCTACAAAACATTACCGAATGGCAATACCAAAAAGATCTGGACAAAGTGGGCAAAGCAGTTGATAAAGCTGAATGGGGAATGACCCCGCAAACGGTTAATGCATACTACAACCCTTTGAACAATGAAATCGTTTTCCCAGCTGCCATCCTACAACCGCCTTTCTTCAACCCCAATGCAGATGCTGCAATTAATTTCGGTGGAATTGGTGCGGTTATCGGTCACGAAATTACCCATGGATTCGACGATTCCGGAGCACAGTTTGATGCTGATGGAAATTTGGTCGATTGGTGGACTCCAGAAGATAAAGCCAACTTTGAAAAAGCAACAAAAGCCTTGGCTGCCCAATACGATCAGTACGAACCGGTGAAAGGAACAAAAGTAAACGGAACATTTACCAACGGAGAAAACATCGCCGATCTTGGTGGTGTAAACATTGCCTTTGATGCTCTTCAAATGTATCTTAAAGATCATGGAAACCCCGGAAACATCAGCGGTTACAGCCAAGACCAAAGATTTTTCCTAAGTTGGGCAACCGTTTGGAGAACGCTTTCTTCAGAAAAATACATGTTGAACCAAGTAAAAACCGATCCGCACTCTCCAGGATATTTTAGAAGTTTCGGGCCGTTAGAAAACACCGATGCCTGGTACAAAGCCTTCAACATCCAAGCGGGAGATAAGCATTATAAAGCTCCTGAACAAAGAGTAAAAATTTGGTAATTCAAAAAAGATAAAAATAAACAAACCGCACCAAATCCATTGTTGCGGTTTGTTATTCTAAAAAAAATTTAACAAAATACCATCCCTGTCCAATGGAATTAAAATATATCGTTCGAGAGCCGGAAACCATCACCTCGAAAACCCCTATCCTATTCATGTTGCACGGCTACGGCAGCAACGAGCAAGACCTATTCTCCTTTGTCCCAACACTTCCCAAAGATTGGATCATCGTAAGTTATAGAGCGCCGAAAGAAACGCCTTTTGAGGGCTACAGCTGGTACGATATCGATTTGAACGATCCCGAAAAATTTATTGATGTGCCCCAAGCCAATCAAGCACTGAACGCCTTGTTGGAAAGCATGCTGAAAATTTCTAACCATTACGGACTTTCAGACAACCCGACCCATCTTTGTGGTTTTTCTCAGGGCGGTGTTTTGTCTTATGCATTGGCATTAAGTGCACCCGAAATGTTCAATAAAATTGCTATTCTAAGTGCCTATCCAGAAGAGAAAATCCTTAAAAACAAGGTAAAAGATAAAAAAAAATTAGAACGACTTCGTTTCTTTGTTTCTCACGGTTCAGACGATGCCATTATCCCGATGGATTGGGGCAAAAAAGGGGCAGACTTGTTGTACGATTTGAGTTGTTATTTCTCTTTCCGAGAATACATGAATGGGCACGGCATCAACCAAAAAAACTACATGGATCTGATGGCATTTTTGGAAAAATAACATTGCAATTTTCATCATAGACCAATTCACATGATGATTTATAACAATTGTAATCAAAATTACAGAGTCATTCTTTTAATTTTCATTAAATTTGCACCGTTTTTTACATCGAGCTTTACGAATGTCAAAAACGGTGTTTAATATTTTTAATAATCAATTTATCCATACAACAATTCATGATAACAACTGATTTACTGATCATAGGAGCCGGACCAACAGGTCTATTTTCCGTATTCGAAGCCGGACTGCTTAAAATAAAATGCCACATCATTGATGCATTGCCTCAACCGGGTGGACAATTGGCAGAATTGTATCCTAAAAAACCAATTTTCGATATTCCGGGATACCCATCGGTAAACGCTGGAGAATTGGTGGATAATCTGATGGAACAGATCAAACAATTCCAACCTGGATTTACCCTAGGTGAAACGGCAGAAACTTTAACAAAAATCGATAATGAATGGTTTGAAGTAATCACCAACAAAGGAACTGTCCACAGAGCTAAAGCCATTGCCATTGCTGGAGGTTTAGGGACTTTTGAACCTAGAAAACCGGAGATTGAAAACCTTTTTGATTATGAAGAAAAAGGAGTAGAATATTTTGTAAAAGATCCTGAACATTTCCGTGGTAAAAAAATTGTGATTGCCGGAGGTGGAGACTCTGCACTGGATTGGTCTATTTTCTTATCGAATGTAGCCAGCGAGGTAACCCTCATCCACAGAAGAAACGAGTTCCGTGGTGCTTTGGACTCTGTAGAAAAAGTTCAAGAACTGAAGAACCAAGGAAAGATCAATCTGATCACTCCTGCAGAAGTTACCGCCATCCATGGAAACGGCGTTGTTAATGCCATTACCGTTGAAAAAGACGGAGAAAAATTTGATGTAGAAACCGATTATTTCATTCCTTTATTCGGACTAACTCCAAAATTGGGAGCCATTGGAAACTGGGGATTGGAAATTGAAAAAAATGCCATCAAAGTAAACAATGCCTTGGACTACCAAACCAACATCGAAGGCATCTACGCTATTGGAGACATCAATACATATCCGGGAAAATTAAAATTAATTTTATGCGGATTCCACGAAGGAACGATGATGTGCCAATCGGTGTACAACCGACTGAATCCTGGTAAAAAATATGTTTTGAAATATACTACTGTAAGCGGTGTTGATGGTTTTGACGGAAGTAGAAAAGAAGCAGAAAAAGCCGTTGTTAAAAAGATTGATTAATCTCTAAAAAAATACCATGTCTGATATTAATATAAAAATCACCGATAGAAACGGAGTAACACACGATTTGGTTGCTCCTACGGATATGTCCATGAATTTGATGGAAGTTATGAGGTCTTATGAATTGGCAGACGAAGGTACCATAGGCGTTTGTGGAGGGATGTGCATGTGTGCATCTTGCCAAGTTTACATCGTAGATGGAAGCGAAAAACTACACGAAATGGGCGACGAAGAAGACGCCATGTTGGGGGAAGCTTTCCATGTAAAAGACAATTCTAGATTGGGTTGCCAAATCTTCATCACCGAAGAATTGGACGGTTTGGAAGTTCAAATGGCAGCGTATCCTTAAGATCAATTTTTAGAGCCTTTTTAAATTTTATATCTAAATAGAATACAAAAAAGCAGATAAGAAAGATAAGAAATAGCCGAATTATTATTTCGGTAAAATTTTAAACGGGCTCTTAGCCTAAAAAAAATTAAAACTCCCAAAATTTTGGGAGTTTTTTCTTGGTTTATTTCAACGGTATATTTTTAAGAATTTCTTGTACATATTTCCAAAATTTCTGTACAGAAGCAACTTGGGCTCTCTCGTCCGGTGAGTGTGCCCCACGAATGGTTGGACCAAAGCTGACCATTTCCATCTCAGGATAGTTGGCTCCAATGATCCCACATTCCAATCCGGCATGACAAGCCACCACCATTGGTTTTTCCGAAAATTCTTTCTCGTAAATTTCTACCATGGTTTTTATAATGGCTGCATCCGGTTTTGGTTTCCAACCTGGATAAGATCCGCTGAACACCACATTCATATCGGCCAATTCAAACACCGCTTTTAGTTGTTCTGCTACTGCATACTTTGTAGATTCTACAGAAGATCTGGAGAGGTTGAGAATCTTCAAAGCACCTTCTTTTAGCTCTACTCTCGCCACATTATTGGACGATTCTACCAATCCTTCTACATCAGGTGACATTCTGTACACTCCGTTATGAGCCGATTTCAGAGCCAAAACAATCTTCTTAGAATCCGAAATTGATACGGCATCATCCCCAGCTTCAGATTTTTCAATTATAATTTTCAAATCTTTTTCAACAGAAGCAAATTCGTCTAAAATATCTTTGCTTAATTTTTGAGCATCTTCTATGAAATCATTTGCATTTCGAACAGAAATATAGGCTACTGCTTCTCTTGGAATGGCATTTCTAAGTCCGCCACCATCAATGGAAATCAATTGCAAATCGTGTACATCCACTCCTGTAAACAATACTCTTCCGAGGATGATATTCGCATTGCCAAAACCTTTGTGGATGTCCATTCCAGAGTGCCCGCCTTGCAAACCGCTAACCGAAATTTTTACCACTTCGCCTTTGTTACCAATAACATCGAAGTTTGCTGAAGCCGTAACATCTATACCTCCGGCACAACCGATATCGATTTCATCGTCTTCTTCGGTATCCAAATTCAATAAAATTTTGCCTTGCAACTCTCCCGGTTTCAGACCAATTGCTCCGGTCATTCCTGTTTCTTCGTCAATGGTAAATAGAGCTTCCAATGCCGGATGTGCTACATCTGCGCTTTCCAAAATGGACATGATGGTGGCAACACCCAAACCGTTATCGGCACCCAAAGTTGTACCTTTTGCTCTCACCCATTCACCATCGGTTTCCATGATGATTCCTTGGGTTTCAAAATCAAAATCGACATCGTTATTTTTTTGGCAAACCATGTCCAAGTGCGATTGCAGAACGATGGTTTGTCTATTTTCCATACCAGCTGTTGCCGGTTTTCTGATGATGACATTACCCACCTCATCCACTTTGGTATCCAAACCTAAATTTTCACCAAATTTTTTAATAAAAGCGATGACCTTTTCTTCTTTTTTCGATGGTCTTGGAACGGCATTCAGTAAGGAAAAATTCTTCCAAATCTGTTGCGGTTCTAACTGATTAATTTCCATTATTATTTAAATTTTCTCAAAATTACAACTATTTTTAAGCCCAAAAAAGTAAAACTAAAAAAGACTTAGCATCCGCATTCGCCATAGATGGTACTGTGAATGCTCTTTCCTTGGGGTGTGGTCAGCGTCATGCTTCCTTCAAAGATCATGGCTTCGGGATCCGAGTTCAGTTTTTTGGTTTTCATTTCCAAAGTATAACCGTTATGTTTCAGAATTCTATTGAAATTGGACGGGTCAAAGTCGCCTTCTTCCATCGGGAATTTCAAAAAATCGCCACCAACTTTTATCGTAGCTTCATTGCCATAATCGTCTGCAAAGAGCAGTTCGCCTTTTTCAAAAGCCGTTTTGTCTTTGGCAAAAGAACATGAGCAACCCTGTATATTTTCTGGAAAAGAAAAAGTTTCAAAATGTACCATTTCTTCACCTGTCGTTCTCACCGAGTCCTGCACCACCGCAATGCTATCGTTTTGGTTTTCGGAGCTTAATTTTTCTTCTTTTTTGCATGATAAAACCATCCATCCACAGAGGATGACAACACTTATTTTCTTCATAAAACTAAAATATATTACCCTCTTTTTCTTTCCAACAACACCATCATCATCAACGACAGGAGCAGCAAGGACTCTTGATCTTCTTGCAGTTCGGCGGTCTTCATCACCTGAAATCTCCGACCGAAAAGCGATGGCATTTTTCGCATTTTAAAAACTTCTATTCCATTTTTATCTTTTATCGAGTAATTTGGATTGAAAAAATATCCAGTCAACCCTCCAATAATGGGTAACTCGCCAAAGATTCCGTCCAAAACCTTAATCAACGGATTGGTCTCTTCCATGTGAAATTCTCGTTGACCGTTAGGATCAAAAATTTGGTAAGAAGCCTTCCAAATCGAACGGAAACCTCTTCTCCCAACTCTTCCTAAAAGCTGACCATTTTGTTTACAAGTGATGTTAAAAACTGAATTGAAATCAATCCACTGATTGGCTTTCATCCTGAACAATTCTTTGGTTTTTGAAGAGTCTGAATAGACAATCACATCGTCTTTTAGTTTAAATATTTTGGATCTGACATAAAATACCGGATTTCCTAAAGCGTCGGTTACAGAAAAATCATTGGAAATGGTAAAAATATTGAATTTAAAATCCAACGGATAGCGAAGTTGTTGTGTTAGCATTTGTGAAATTTAGAATGTAAAAATAACAAAATAAAGAAGAGTAATCGAAGGTGAATTAGTTTTTCTATAATTTTTATGATGCTCCTAAATCCATTATCTTTGCCCCATGGATTATCCTAGTAAAGTATTGGCAAAAGCAGTTGAAGAAATCTCCGGACTTCCAGGGATTGGTAAGAAGTCGGCACTACGATTGGCTTTGCACCTGCTGAAGCAATCCGAGAGTCAGGCTCTATCGCTGAGCGAAGCCCTAAAACACTTGGTTACCGAAATAAAATATTGTAAAGAATGTCGAAATTTTTCAGATTTTGACATTTGTGACATTTGTGACAACCCCAAAAGGAATCCCGAAATCTTATGCATTGTGGAAGATGTCCGAGATGTTATGGCCATAGAAAATACAGGAAAATACACCGGAAAGTATCTGGTTTTGGGCGGTAGAATCTCGCCCATGGAAGGCATTGGTCCCAACCAACTGAACATTTCTGGTTTGGAAAATAAAATCCAACACGGTGAAGTTCGTGAGTTGATATTTGCTCTTTCGGCTACCATGGAAGGCGATACCACAGCATACTACATCTACAAAAAATTAAAATCCTACGATTTGGTTTTCTCCAGCATTGCCAGAGGTATTGCCGTAGGCGACGAACTGGAATATGCCGACGAAATCTCACTGGGCCGATCCATTGTTCACCGTTTGCCGTACAACGAAAAAGCATAATTCACAAAAAATTAAAGTTCAAATTTATATCCACGATATGTTCATCAATCTCAAGCAGAATAAAAATCTAAAACTTTTTAAAATCATTTCGGAAGTTGCCCAACAACAAAACCAATCGGTCTATATTGTTGGTGGATATGTTCGGGATTTGTTGATGGACAGAAAAATGCCTACCGATATTGATTTTGTCACGGAACAAAGTGGCATTAACCTGGCTCAAAAAGTTGCCGAAACCCTGAACCCGAAACTAAAAGTAGCGGTCTTTAAAAACTACGGTACGGCAGCTTTCAAATACAACGACTTGGATTTGGAATTTGTGGGGGCGAGAAAAGAAAGCTACTCCGAAAACTCCAGAAATCCAGAAGTGGAATCCGGCACCTTGGAAGACGACCAAAAAAGAAGAGATTTCACCATCAACGCGATGGCGATTTCACTAAATGCACACAATTTTGGCGAGCTTATCGATCCTTTTAACGGAAGAGAAGATTTGCAAAACAAAATCCTAAAAACACCGCTAGAGCCTGTACAAACCTATTCTGACGACCCACTGAGAATGATGCGTGCCCTACGCTTTGCCTCGACTTTGGATTTTATGATTGAGGAAAATTCCCTAGCTGCCATTTCTGGTGAAGCCGAACGAATAAAAATAGTTTCGGTGGAAAGAATCATGGTGGAGTTCAACAAAATTATGATGTCCGAAAAGCCTTCCAAAGGATTGGCTCTGATGGAAAAAACAGGAATCATGAAATTGGTTATCCCGGAACTGACGGCTCTGAAAGGGATTGAAGAAATTGAAGGTCAAAAGCACAAAGACAATTTTTACCACACCCTAGAGGTGGTGGATAACATTTCGCAAAATACCGACAACCTTTGGCTTCGTTGGGCTGCTCTGATGCACGATGTTGGCAAGGCTCCTACAAAAAAATTTATCGAAGGAACGGGTTGGACTTTTCGTGGTCACGAATTTTTGGGTGGAAAAATGGTTAAAAAGATATTCCAACGCCTAAAACTTCCTTTGGGAGCCGACCTCAAGTATGTCCAAAAAATGGTAACGCTGTCGTCCAGACCTATTGCACTGGTAACCGACGACGCATCGGACTCGGCGCTTAGACGAATGCTTTTTGATGCCGGTGAGGATATGGAAGATCTATTCACCTTGTGCAAAGCGGACATCACGACAAAAAATGCTGCGAAGCAAAAGAAATTCATCACCAATTTTGTCTATGTTGCGGAAAAAATAAAAGAGGTGGAAGAAAAAGATCAGGTTAGAAACTTTCAGCCTCCCATTTCCGGGGAAGAGATCATGCAACTTTTTGGTCTGAAACCGGGCAAAGAAATTGGTATCCTGAAAGAAAAAGTAAAGGAAGCCATCCTAGAAGGTGATATCGAAAATAATGCTGAACAAGCTAAAGTTTTCGTGATTAAAGAAGCGGAACTTCTTGGGTTGAAACCGTTGTAGTTTCGAAAGTTTAATTGTCGGTTTTCTTGATGAAACAATAAAATGGGGGCTCGCCGAAGGCGAGCCCCTACGCTGGTGCGAGCGTCCCGCTCGTACCCATAAACAATAAGAAATGAGTAGAAAGTATAAATTCAAAGAAAAAGATGGAGCTTATTTTATAAGCTTTGCTACCGTATTTTGGATAGACCTTTTTACGAGGATGGAGTATTTTGATATTGTAATTGCTTCTTTGGATTATTGTAGAAAAAATAAAGGAATGGCAATTTTTGGATATTGTATCATGCCCAGCCATATTCATTTGATATTCCGTTCATCAGATGGAAAACCATCAGAATTGATTCGAGATTTCAAAGGGTTTACTTCTCGAAAATTGATAGAAGCGATACAAGAAAACAATCAAGAAAGTCGGAAAGAATGGTTGCTGTGGATGCTAAAAAAAGCAGGGGAAAGAACTTCAAATGTTAAAAACTATCAATTATGGCAACAAAATAATAAGCCAATTGAAATATGGTCTTTAAAAGTATTCGAACAAAAGCTAAATTATATCCACCAAAATCCTGTAGAAAGTGGTTTTGTCATGGAACCTTGGGAATGGAAGTACAGCAGTGCGAGGAATTATTGTGATGATTATGATGAAATTTTACAAATTGATGTTAATAATTAATGTGGGCACGAGCATGATGCTCGCGCCAGCGAGGGGGTTGAGATTGTATAAATATTTGATAATCAAAGTCCTCACTTCACATAACCGCAAACCGTTAATAATATTGATGAAACAATAAAATGGGGGCTCGCCGAAGGCGAGCCCTCAAAACGACGAATCGCAAAAAATTTGAAAACAAAACCAACCCTTTGTCCTATCCCTGATGGGAGCGGCATCCTTTTGTATGCCTTGGGATAAAGCCTGGGCACAAAAGATACAGCGGACAGCAGGACGGGTTGCTCTAAAAATCACTGAACTTGAAGATCCTAAAAGTATGGATTGGGATCGCTGGAAAAACGACCAATTTAATTGAATAAAAAAGGGAATCGAAATAAATCCGACTCCCTCTCAGTTTAATAAAATATTGGGTTTTTAGTTTTTGTAGAAACCGTTGGTACCTCTACCCACATCGATAACCTTGATGATCGATCCGTTGTTGGCATCGTAAACAGTTACTTTGCTGTCTGCGGTAAATCCTTGAGCATCGGAAGTATAGATACGACCTCCGATAACATCAAATCCGTACAATCCGGAATACGGTGCACTTTCGGTAGCCGTAACGATTGGTGAGGTTGGTATGGTGGATGCATTCACATTCATTCCATAAATTTTCATTCCAGATGTAAAGTAGAACTTACCACCGTCAATGGTCAAGTTGGCAGCTTTGCTAATACCCGTCAAATTAATGGTTTTGGTAATGGCACCTGTAGAAGAAATTTGATAAATGTACGAATCTGCAGCAGCGTCGGAAGCTATGGCGTACACGAAACCGTTATCGGCTATAATTTTTTGGATTTGTCCGTTGGGAACGGTGATCTGAGAGTTGACAGTGCTATCGGATCCGTTGATGTAGGTAATTTTGTTACCGTACCCCCAAGCTGCATTTTGTACAAAAATATTATTACCCGCAGATACAATTCTTTCTGCGGTATCGTTGATGTTCAAACGGCTAATGAAAGCCAAATTATTACCATCGTAGATGTTTACATACTTCGTATCGTTGGTAATGTAAATTTTGTTGTTGTTGAAAGCAATGTATCTTGGGTTGTTCAATTGCTCGGTAATCTCGGCAACTTTGTTGAACCCAAAACGATCCACTACTTTTACCTTATCGGTATTGTTTAGTACCAAAAATGCATACTTAGAATAAAAACCAATGTGTTGCAAAACATCACCCAAATTCTCATTGTTGTTATTGGTTTTGAAGATTTGCTGAGCTACAGAGGACAAATCATTGCTGGCAAAGGTTACATCAGCGTTTGGAGTTCCGAAATTCCCTTCGTTGGCCATTAAGATCCCGTCTTCATATTTACCTTTAGGATACTCTTCGGTAAATGTAGATTCGTTGCGACAAGAAGTCGTAAAAAGCAAAGCCGATGCAAAGGCAATCGATACAATTTTTTTGAAATTCATTATAATTATTTTTTTAAAAGTTAAGTTTCAAGGTTGCTGAAAAATTTCTGGTTGGCATATAATAATACGCTGTTGTTGCATATACCTCACTGAAGATGTTATTCACTTTCGCACCCACAACAACATGCGCAGTCCAAGGAAATTCGATTCCGGAATTCAGGATAAAATAGGGTTGCAATGCATCCATCTCCTTTTGCATACTATCGGTATAGGTTTTTCCGTTGGCCAAAGCCTGCAAATAAATTTTATTTTTCTTGTACTGATATTCAACCATTCCGTTGCCTTTGTGATACGGCACATACATCAATTGCATACGGGTTTCTTGGTTGATGGATTTTGTGTACGCATAGCCCAAAGAAGCTTTCACCGAATGATCGTTCCATTTTTTTTGAAAAGTAAACAGAGTTTCTACACCGTAAGATTGTACTTTATTGGTATTGAACGCCTTCCAATATCCCTCAGAAGTGGGCAACCAACGGATCATATCGGAAATATCCATAAAATATGGAGTTAGGCTAAAGGAAAAATTTCTATTCTTCCATTCGTTTTTCCATTCGTATTGCATGGAAGTTTCCGGTTGCAAATCGAGATTTCCTCCGGGTTGAAAATACAAATCGTTGAACGAGGGATATCTAAAATTTTTAGAAACCGAAATGGCTGTTTGGAAATTCGGCAATGCCGACCATTTTCCGGCAAATGAAAACAACCACGGCGATTTTATTTTTTGTACAGATTCTTTTTTTGTTCCTGCTTCAAACTGAAAATCAGCTGTGGGTTGATACCTCAAAAGCGCAGCTCCTGAAAACACCGAACGGCTTACCTCATCGATTCCGGAAAGATAACCTTGGGCTTTATTTTGCTGAAGTTCGGCCACAACATTTAAAGATACTTGTTTGGAAAAATCAAAATCAAAATCGTTTTTCAGGATGAAATTCTTGGCGGTACCGCCGGAACTTTGCAATCCATTTTTATCCTGAAAATACTGAAACTCGTCTTCGGTAAATGCCAATCGCAGATGATTGTTGAATTTTTCAGAAGTCCAATCCCACAACCCGAGTGTTCTAAAATTAGTACTCAGGTATTTGGATTTCGTTTGTCCTGGATCAAAAATCGGAAAGTGTTGATTTCCCTTGTAATATTCGGAGATCCACGAAATTTGATGCTGAGGATTTATTTTATACGCCAAACCCAAATTAACCGCTCCGTTGCTGAATTTTCCGTTCCAGTTGGTATAGTTTACTTCATCAACATGATAATCATTTTCGCTAATACCATGATGAGCCGAGAGCTGAACGCTGAACTGATCGTTGCTGTACGAAGTTTTTAAAATATTTTGAAAAGTACCGTATGAAGCGGCTTCCGAATAGAGTTGATTTCTAAATCCTTTGTTAAAAGTCAAAGTATTGTTCAGGTGAATGCTTCCACCAATCGCTGCAGATCCGTACATCACCGATCCTCCACCGGACTTCACGCTGAGCTCATCGGCCAATAAAAAACCAATGTTGTTGATATCTCCTTGACCTAAAAAAACCGAATTAATGTTAAGCCCGTTCCACAAAAAAGCCGTTTGCTGAGCTGTGGTCCCACGAAATGAAGGCGAAGATACAGAGCCTCTACCGTTCTCTTTGATATAAATTGGCGTTTGGAATCGTAAAACTTCTGATAGGTTGGTGGCGTTTTTTAGAACTTGATCCGGAGAGATTTTTTGAATAGAGTGAAAACGATCTTGTCCGGATAATTTTTTATCGAAAATAACGACCGTATCAATTTTCACTTCCTTCTCCTGGGAGTAAAAAAAATGTGCGCAGAGCAGTGCTGCAAATGCTAATTTTGTCTTCATAAAAATCTACTTTTCCTCCGAAAGTTGTAATAATCAAAGGTTATGGCAAGGTTTCCTGACTTAGCTAAACGACTCCTTCCCGAAAAAATCAGTGGATTATTTGTCGTTCTTTACCAAAATATGGCAGCAGCTTTTACAGTTGCGGGGACAGTTGGTGAATTGCACACCATTCCCTTTTCCAAAACTTGTGCAAAGATAGATTATATTATTGAATGCTAAAAAATATTTTGCTCTTTACAACGGCGTTCGCATATAAATTTTATGCTATTGTGAAAGCAATGCTTCTATGAGAATCCTCTATTACATACCAAAAACCTATGTGACTATGTGGTGAAAATATTAAACCCCATAGATTCATAGACTTTTTAAGTAAAATAATGAATAAAAGATATCATAGAAAATAAATTTTTCACATAGTTATTAAAAAGCGAATACCGTGGCTCTTACAAATACGAAGCGTCAAAAGAAAACGGTAAAAGACTTCGGATGGATTTGGTTTTGTAGATCTCCCCATCCAAGGAGGCAAAATAAATTTCAATATTTTCATCTTGCTTCACCTCATACTCCAAAATGGTTTGTCGGCAATTGCCACAAGGCGGAATAGGAACCGATTTCAAAGCATCTTTGGGAGCTCCAATAACGAATAATTTCTCAATTTTCATATTTGGATAATTGGCCGAAGCCCAAAAAATAGCCGTCCTTTCGGCACAAGAACCGGTAGGATATGCAGCATTTTCTTGATTGCTTCCTGTTACCACTTCGCCATTTTCCAACAAAATGGCACAACCTACCCAAAAATTGGAGTAAACGGCATATGCCTTGGTTCGGGCTTCCATAGCGGCATTGTACAGTTTATTTTCAATAGCATTCAAACTATTTTTATCTTCAATAATCTCGAAATTGATTTTCAGTTCTTTTTCCATCTTAAATAAAATCGGAGGGTAAAAATACTGTATTTAATTTGAAATTTTAAAACACTTTTAAGAAAATCAGCATGTTTTCTTCCAAAATTCCTTTAATTTCGACAAAAAACTCTCTCAATATTGGTTATATTTACCCAAAATAATCATTATGAAACTCTACGAAACACTAACGCTTAGAAATTTAACACTGGAAAACCGTTGGGTAATGTCGCCCATGTGCATGTATTCTGCTGAAAATGGAGTGGCCAACGATTTTCATTTCGTTCATTATATCAGTAGAGCTCATGGCGGAATAGGATTGGTCATGGTAGAAGCCAGCGGCATTGTTCCCGAAGGAAGAATCACGCACAAATGTCTTGGAATTTGGAACGACGAACAAGCCGAATCGTTAAAAAGAATAAACAAATACATCCACGAAAACACCTCATCTAAAACCGGAATTCAGCTTGCGCATGCGGGGAGAAAAGCATCCACTTGGAATGGGGTACAATTGTCTTTGGAAGAAGGTTGGGAAACGGTAGCTCCCAGTAAAACCCCTTATCTGGAAGGAGAAAGACCCCCTCACGAACTAACAAAAGAGGAAATTGCACAAATAACAATTGACTTTAAAAATGCGGCTATACGATCGGTAAATGCCGGATTTGATGTGATTGAAATTCATGCTGCACACGGGTATCTTTTACACCAATTTCTCTCGCCACTTTCCAACTCCAGAGCCGATGAATACGGTGGTAGTTTTGAAAATAGAATTCGTTTTTTAATAGAAGTGGTGGATGAAGTGAATGCCATTTTGGATGAAAACCACCCCCTTTTCGTTCGGATTTCGGCAACAGAATATACCGAAAACGGATGGAGCTTAGACGACAGTGTAAAATTATCCGAAGTATTGAAATCTAAAAATGTAGATTTGATCGATGTTTCCAGTGGTGGCAATGTCCACGGAGCAAGAATTACTTTGTTTGATGGTTACCAAGTTCCTTTTGCTGCGGAAATCCGTGAGAAAACAGGAATGAAGACCGGCGCTGTTGGTTTGATAAAAAATGCCGAACAAGCAGAAGAAATTTTACAAAAACAAGAAGCCGATTTGGTATTCGTAGCACGAGAATTACTTCGAAATCCGTACCTCGCCAGTCAAAACGCTCAACAAAACGGAGAAAACTGCTATTTTCCTGTGCAATATGAAAGAGCCAGAATCCACAAAAATTAAGAACCCGTTTAAAATTTCACCGAAATAATAATTCGATTGTTTCTAAACAGGCTCTAAGAGAAAATAAAATTCTCCTTCGCCACAGATCGTTTGCACTTTGGTACTTGCCTAATTTCTGGAATTCTCAAAATCGACTGCAGAACGATTGAAATAAACTAAAACGATCGCTAATAAAAAATCCTTTTTCAAATTTCTGAAAAAGGATTTTTCTTTTTTTTAATCCATCTGATGATGGTCATCGTTATTCTTCCTGCTCATGTACCACAAACTAATACCCAAACCGATACCACCGGCCAATCCGTTGAGCAACGCTCTGTACAATCGATCGTCGGCATCGGATCCCAAGTAGTTCATCAAAAAGACCACCACAAAGGCGATTAGCATAGAGAGATACAGTTTTACACCTTTAAAATTCATATTGATTTACAATTTTATTTAAATTTATTTTAGTTGATAAGAGATCATCACACCACCCTTGTAGGGTAAGAATTCTCCACTTCTATTCCACACTCTTGTATGGTAAGGATCGTCGTATCGTTCGCCTGAAATCTTATCGTATCCTTTGTAAAACTCCTGAACCGATCCAAAACCTGCATAAAAATCCATAAGCCATTTTTCTGACAATTGAAACTGATACCCTACAACAGCGCCCAACATAAAGCCAAAACCTTCTTGGTAGAGGTTGGAATTAATATACGGTTTTGTTGTAGCATCCAACTGGAAAACATTATCGTTCCAATAATTCCATTTTTGAATTTTAAAATAAGTTAGACTTGCATTTGCCCCGACATACCAAGACTTGAAAGCCTCGTTAAAATAGTACCTTCCGTCCAATCCGAACATAAAAATCTGAGCGTCTTTTCCCGCAAAAGATTTCCAAGGAGAGACAAAAACTTCTGCCTGTAGGGTATATTTTGGAGCCACCTGCTTTTCTAATCCAATATTGACGATCCCAAATGGTGCAAAAAGAGCATTGCCTTTAGCATAAAGTTTATTTTGGGCTTCAACAGATAGTACTGAAAGTAAAAAAGTTAAAAAAAATATTTTTTTCATTTTATTGCAATTCTTTTATCAAGAGATCAATCTCGTCTGCGTTTTGTTGTTGTTTTTCGGCGATAATTTTAGATAATTTTGCATAATCTCGAGCCTCTTGTTTTTTTCCATTCAAAAAAAGAAGTTTCGCTAACGCATAGGTGTTTTCAGCTGTTTCGTTGACCATCACCGATTTTTCTGCCCAAACTTGCGCCATTTTTAATGAAACGGGATTTTTGATATGAAGGGCAAAAACCTTTGCTGCTGCTGCCAAATCATTTACATTTTTAGCTTCTGGATCTTGGTACAAGTTCAGGGCTAGTTTTTCATATCGATCGTACTGCTTTTTTTCCAGAAAAAGATTCAGTTTTAATTGGTTCAGATAATTTTCTGCTTCTATCTTACCAAGAAGTGGGATGGTTTTTTCTAAAAAATACGCTTCATTCACCTCTTTATTATCGTTGAGGGACTTAGAAATGATCGCCTTTAACCTCAATGGAGTTAAAAAATTTTTCAGTGATTGTTCAGGAACCAGTTTTACAATTTCAGAATAATGTTTTTCAACATACATAAAATTCGGATCGTCTTCATTTTTTATAAATCCAAAAAGCAATCCCAATTCCTCTTGATCGAGTGCACCCGACTTTTGAGCAAAATATTTTTCGGATGCTTTTTTTGCCAAATCGTAATCCGATTGGTAATATTGTTTGATTATTTTTTTTAAGAAATCCGGCGACGATTCCCCTTTTTCGAACCGTTCTTTCAAACTGCCAAGCTTTAGGGTATTTTGCGCTTCTTCCCCGGCTTTTACAAATGCATCGGCCTCCATATAGCCCAAATCCTTGTGCACGAGATCTCCATTTCCATTTACAAAAAGATAAGTCGGATAGGAGGTTACTCCGTATTTTTGTGCTATACCCATTCCCTCTCCTTTTTCCATATCCATCGCCAAATTGATGAAGTTTTTATTGTAATAATCGCCCACGGTTTTTAGTGGAAAAATATTTTTGGTCATCATTTTACACGGACCGCACCATGAGGCGTAAGCATCTATAAAAATGATTTTCTTCTCTTTCTTGGCTTTTTCTAAAACGGATTTGAAGCTTGCATTTTCTTCAAATTTAATTCCTTGCGCGAAATTCCAGACGGAAGCCATGAGCATTAATGCACTTATTGCTGTTTTCATACTATTATTACGAGGAGCGAATTTACAAATTTTAGAGTATATTAAAATACAAAAAACCACCCTTAAAAAAGAGTGGTTTGTGGTTTCTCCAGGAATCGAACCAGGGACACACGGATTTTCAATCCGTTGCTCTACCAACTGAGCTAAGAAACCATTAAGACAAACAGCCTGTTCTGATTTATCGTGCGGCAAAAGTATTACCTTTTGCCCTAACTTGCAACTGTTTTCTGTAAATTTTATAAAAACTACTGATTATCAACAGAATTATTTTCTTGTTCTCTAGAAATCTGTTCGCTTATCTCTTCCAAAACCGGTTTCAAAGTACTTTCAGGGATTTCACTGATGCGAATGTACATCAATCCATCAATAGCATCGTTGAAGCTGGGATCTACATTAAAGGAAATGACCTTTGCGTTCTGTTTGATATACTTTTTAATAAGAACCGGCAGTCTCATTTCCGGTTCCAGATCATCGATCATCCTATCCAATTTATTCAGATCGGCCTCCAATTCGTCAAAAAACAAATTACGATCTCTTTCCCTTAACTTTACTTTGAATTCATTTTTTGGGTGCACATATTGAGCCACTGCCGAATCGTAATAATGCGATCGCATAAATTCAATAATCAAGGATTTTGAAAATTCTGAAAATTTATTGGAAATACTCACACCACCCATTAGGAATTTGTGTTCGGGATTTCTAAGACAAACATGAATAATCCCCCTCCACAACAAGAATAAAGGCAATGGCTTTTGCTGATACTCCTTGGAAATATATGCTCTTCCCATCTCGATCACCTTACGGAAAAACGGCTGCAATTCCTGATCAAATTCGAATAAAGAAGCGGTATAAAACCCATCAATACCCATTTTTTTCATGATCTCACAACCCAATCCCATGCGGTAAGCACCCGCAATTTTTTCTTCGTTATTGTCCCAAAGAAACATGTGGTGGTAGTGTTTATCATATTCGTCCAAATCAAACGGCATATTGCTCCCTTCGCCTACATCACGAAATGTAAGTTCCCTCTGCCTTCCGATCTCCCTCATGACGGACGGAATTTCGTCATAACGGGTAAAATAGACATCGTAATTTCCGTTGCTAAACAGCATTTTATCGGTATTTTTCAACCGATTGACTTCTTTTACAATATCTTCTTTAGGAGTTTCGTCAATGATGTTCTGAACGATATTTTCAGATTTATTTAGAGAAAAGTTCAGTTTCAAATTGGGTAATTTTAATATTTCAGAAACCGACTTTCTACGGTCAAAATAAGATTGAAGCATATAGACCTTTCCTTTCAGAAATTGTCCCAGTTCATCAATGCTTTCTTGCTCTTCCATCACTTTTACAGAAACCGATTTACCGATTCTAACTCGGATCGGTTCTTCTCTTTTATTCATCATTTCCGATGGTAAAAGTAGGGTTTGCAAATCCGGATGCAACTTGGCCATATTATAGAACAACGGAGAGTTTACAGCATGAAAATACATAGGAACCACAGGCACTTTCGCCATTTTTATCAGCTTCAGCGCAGGTTTTTCCCAGTCTTTATCTAAAACCTCACCGTAAGGATTGTTTTTGTTAGATACCTCACCGGCCGGGAATATCCCGATACAACCTCCGTCCTGAAGGTGTTTTAGCGTTTCGCGCATCCCGTTGACAGAGCTGTGCAATTCTTTTCTTCCTTCAAAAGGATTTACCGCAATAACATACGGCTCCATAGGTTTTATTTTGGACAATAAAAAATTCCCCATCACTTTGAAGTCAGGTCGGATTTCGCTCAATATTTTACACATCAATATCCCATCAATCGCACCCAACGGATGGTTAGAGACCAGAATAAAAGGGCCTGTTTTTGGGATTTTAGCCAAATCTTCCTCAAAAACGATGTATCGTAAATCTCTTTCTTTTACAAAAGACTCAAAGAAATCTTTACCTTTTTTGTCTTTTAATTTGTCGTAAAGCGTGTTGACTTCATTAATCTTGGATAACTTCATCAATGCCGAAGCCACAGGATTTTTTAAAAATCCTATTTTATTTAGTCCGGCTGCTTTTATCAAGTCTTGTTTGGTAACTAGGCTCATCGTTGTGTTTAAGATTGAATGATCATTTGTAAGGTCTGTCTAGAAATCTGCTCCAATAAGATGATTTTTCCTTTGTAAAATTGGTCTATGGTTTCCATTCTTACATTTCTTACCGTGAATAATGAAACATTTTTATACACTTTTATATTGAAATTATTTTCTAAATTCTTGGAAAACAGCTCATAATTCCCAAATTTATCTTCCAAACAAAGTGCAAGAGAAATCGCCGAATTCTGCATCAGTGACACCTTGATTTTGTATTGTGCCAAATAGGAGAAAATCTCACTCATGTGCTCTTCTGCGATAAAAGAAAAATCTCTGGTATCGATATGAAATAAAAGCTGATTTTCTTTCAATATGTACGACTCTTCTTTTTGGTTGTTTTCAGAATTTCCAATTTTAGTCCCTGCTTCTGTTGGATTCAGAAAAGATTTCACATAAAAAGGAATGTTTTTTTGTTGCAGCGGCTGCAAGGTTTTGGGGTGAATAACCGATGCACCGTAATATGCCATTTCAATGGCTTCTTCATACGAAATGTTTGAAAGCAAAGACACACGATCAAACTTTCTGGGATCTCCTGTCATCACACCGGGCACATCTTTCCAAATCGTCATGGAATCGGCATTCATACAATATGCAAAAACAGCTGCCGAATAGTCGGATCCTTCCCTTCCCAAGGTTACGGAAAAGCTATTCTCCTCGGATCCGATAAACCCTTGTGTTACATAGCACAAATTGGGATTCAATGCTTCAATATTTTCCGTGGTCAGTTCCCAATCAATGGTTCCTTCACGGTAATTGTTATCGGTTTTTATAAAATCTCTAGCATCCAACCATTGGTTAGAAAACTGAATATCGTTCAGGTATTCGCTTAATATTTTAGAAGAAATCATTTCTCCACAACTCACCACTTGGTCATAAACAAAGTTGAAATTTGGGGATTTGTTTCTTCTTAAAAAAGATTCGACATCGTCAAAAAACAAGGCTATTTCCGAGAAAACAGGATGTTCCTTTGGGAAAAGGCCCTCGGCAATTTCAATGTGTTTGACTTTGATGGTTTGTATTGCATCGTGATAGTCCTTCTTATCAAAATAAAGTTCGACAACCGATTCTAAAGCGTTGGTCGTCTTCCCCATTGCGGAAACCACCAACAGACAATTTTCAAATCCTTGATTTTCCAAAACCAAGGATACATTTTTAATACTTTCTGCATCTTTAACCGATGCACCACCAAATTTGAATACTTTCATTGTAGTTGTTTGCAAATCACCTGTTTGCGACTTTCTGGATTTGAAATTTTTAATTTAATCTTCAAAAATAAAAATTTAGATTTAAAATTAAGCTAAAAATTACCAATTAATGCAAAAACATTTATAAAAAAAACGAATAATTACGAATAAGTTTAAATCCCAAACAACTCTTATCGATCATAGTAATCAGCACTCCGAAAACAAATTAGACTCTGCTACTCCGACATTCATTTTGTCTAAGGACATGAAATGTATCATTAGTTAGAAAATAAGTTGTTTTGTATTGTGAAATTTTACGAATTTTGGAAAATTCTGAAAAAAAAACGATTCATGGACGATTCTTTACAAACGCTGGGCGAATTTATTATTGACAAACAAGAGGATTTTCAATACTCTACAGGTGAACTTTCTCGATTGCTTTCAGCCATACGATTGGCCTCGAAAGTTGTAAACAGAGAAGTAAATAAAGCCGGGATTGCCAACATCATAGGAGTTGCAGGAAACACCAACATACAAGGTGAGCAACAACAAAAACTGGATGTCATTGCCAACGAAATTTTTATCGCAGCCCTTTCTCAAAGAGAAGTCGTTTGTGGAATTGCCTCCGAAGAAAACGATGATTTTATTGAAATAAAAAGCACTGCCAACGGTGATATGAGCAAATATGTTGTTCTTATCGATCCTTTGGACGGATCTTCAAACATCGATGTAAATGTTTCTGTGGGTACCATTTTCTCCATTTACAGAAGAGTTACTGAACCCGGAACTCCTGTTGAACTGAAAGATTTCTTACAAAAAGGAACCCAGCAAGTAGCTGCAGGTTATGTGGTGTACGGATCATCGACCATGATTGTTTTTACAACAGGAAACGGGGTGAACGGTTTTACACTGGATCCAGGCTTGGGAACCTATTACCTCTCTCACCCGAATATGAAATTCCCAGAAGAAGGTAAAATATACTCCATCAACGAGGGAAATTACATAAAATTCCCACAAGGGGTGAAAAACTATTTGAAATACTGCCAAATGATGGAAGGTGACAGGCCTTACACCTCAAGATACATCGGTTCTTTAGTGTCGGATTTCCATAGAAACATGATCAAAGGTGGGATATACATCTACCCTTCTTACGCCAATGCACCAAACGGAAAATTACGATTGTTGTACGAATGCAATCCTATGGCCTTCATCACAGAACAAGCCGGCGGAATTGCCAGCGATGGGTTTAACAGAATTATGGAAATTGAACCTAGCGAATTGCACCAAAGAGTTCCTTTCTTCTGTGGATCTAAAAAAATGGTAGAAAAAGCAGAAGAGTTCATGAGAATGGATGCCGTAAAAGATTAATAATTTGCTCATTACAATACAAAATTTCCAAAGCTTGGCTTTGGAAATTCTTTTTAAATTTTATCCAAATGAAAGCCCGTTTTCAACCTTATAGTTTACAATTCAAACAAGCCAGCGGCACCTCCAGAGGCATCCTGCACACCAAAGAAACCTTCATTCTGACCATAGAACACGAAGGCAAAAGAGGAATTGGAGAATGTGCTCTTTTCCGAGGATTGAGCTGCGATGACCTACCCGATTATGAAGAAAAACTGCAGTGGCTTTGCGAAAACATCAATCAAAATAAGGCGTTCATACAAAAAGAGCTGATCCAATATCCTTCCATTATTTTCGGATGGGAACAAGCCTTCCTCAACCTAAAACACGGAGGAGATTTGTATTTCCCTTCAGCATTCACCACCCAAAATAAGGCCATAAAAATTAATGGATTGATCTGGATGGGGTCGGTTGATTTTATGACCGAACAAATTGAAGATAAATTATCCAAAGGTTTTGATTGCATCAAGCTAAAGATCGGGGTCGATTGGCCTGCAGAAAAGAAAATTCTAAAGGAATTGCGCAACCGTTACAACAAAAACATTTTAGAAATCCGTGTGGATGCCAACGGTGGATTTTCAGTTGAACAAGCCAAAGAAGTACTTAACGACTTAGCAGAATTGAAAATCCATTCCATAGAACAACCCATAAAAGCCGGTCAGATCGAGGATATGCAGAAGCTTTGCGCGACCACTCCCACCTCAATCGCATTGGATGAAGAATTGATTGGCATAGTAAATTTTGAACAGAAAATTAAACTTTTAGAGGAAATCAGACCCCAATACATCATCCTAAAACCCGCATTGGTAGGAGGTTTCTCCAGTTGTGACGAGTGGATTGGTCTTGCAGAAAAACGAAACATCGGCTGGTGGATCACTTCGGCTTTGGAAAGCAACATCGGACTGAATGCCATTGCCCAGTACACATTCACCAAAAACAATCCCATGCCACAAGGTTTAGGGACAGGAGCATTGTACACCAATAATTTTGATTCCAAACTCGATTTGGAAGGCGATCAATTGTATTTCAAAAAAATAATTTAAGCCAACAACTCGAATGTAGAGCCGTCAATATTTTTTCGATTTGCAATCAGCGTTTTTTCTGTGCCTTTCAGGTTTTCATAAATATCTTTCTGAACCGATGAACTGGAAAGATATCCCCAATGTTCTCCCAACTCCATTTTCAGGGATGAATTGAGGTCGTTTTTGGCATGGGTACAATCGATGACCGAAACCACATCTTTCAGTTTTTCAAAATTGCTAGGTCCGGATTTCCCCAATCTCGGTGAGAGGATGTTTTTAGAAAATTGCGAAATATTCAGCACCAAATCTTTCTTGTTGATATAGATAGAAATTCTATTCGCTAATTTGGGTAGTTTACAAAAGGAATCTTCGGACTCTTCAAACACTCGAGCCGTAACATCGGCATTCATCAAGATTACCTGATCGATGACACGACTGATGTTTTCCGTTTTCAGACTGTACAGCATGCTTTGTAGCACTCTATTCCCCATGGAATGGGCTACCAAATGTATTTTTTGATTGCACGGCACCAAGTCTTTATTGGAAAAAATCTCCTTCAAAAATTGGGTGTACAAATAAAACAAACGCATTAGAGAATGTCCACTGTTGATGCTCATCATTTTATCATCGAAATAAGTCAATGGGAACACCGTGCTGGAGGCCGGCCATGAAATGAAAATAATATTTTCAATCGGTGTATTTTTATTGTCTATAAACATTTTCTTGAGATCCAAAATTGCTTTTAGCTCATCATCGAAAGTATAGGCATATCCATGAATAAAAATCATGACATCTCGAGCTTTCTTATCGGCATTCACCATGGATTTGTACAATTCGTAAAACATCCTTTGCGTTCCGCCGAGGTTATCGGCAATTATCGGGCTGTTCTTGAGCCCTTTTTCTTTCAATAAAAGATCCAAAACTTTAGAATATCCATAATCTTCGGGTTCGGAGAGAATTTTATAATCCAAAATGGCCCGGTTTTTATAATCCTTCTTTTTAATATTTTTCGAATCCGGTATCTGATCAATGTTGCATCGTGCAATTCTAAAATTGGGTAAAGAATATTCGTCGTTAGAAAAAGAATCTTGCTTTTCGCCTTTATTTCTAACAATTTTTCGGTTGCTGAGGATAAAAATAGACATGGTTATGGGTTTTAGTTTCTAACAAATATAAAGGCTATATCTGTTTTTTTGACTAGGAAAAAGCCTGATTTTACTTTTCACTTTCAAACTTGTTTTTATTACCTTTGCGCTACAATATTTTTATCCATGGATATAGAAAAAAAACCTTTAAATTTTATTGAACAAATTATAGAAGAAGATTTGGCCAACGGTTTGGGAAGAGAGCAATTGCGTTTTCGTTTCCCACCAGAACCCAACGGATACCTGCATGTAGGACACACCAAAGCCATTTGCATTAATTTTGGTTTGGGACTAAAATACAATGCACCGGTCAACCTTCGTTTTGATGACACCAACCCCGAGAAAGAAGAACAAGAATTTGTGGATTCCATCAAGAAAGATGTCGCATGGTTGGGTTTCCAATGGGATAAAGAATTGTATGCCTCAGATTATTTTTCACAACTTTACGACTGGGCCGTACAACTGATCAAGGACGGAAAAGCCTATGTGGACGAACAAGCGTCTGAATTGATCACCGAACAAAGAAAAAATCCTACCGAACCTGGAGTTGAAAGCCCGTACAGAAATAGACCGATCGAAGAATCTTTGGACTTGTTCCAAAAAATGAAAGACGGAGAATTTGAAGAAGGCTCTATGTCGCTTCGTGCAAAAATCGATATGACTTCCCCTAACATGAACATGAGAGATCCTGTGATGTACAGAATCCTGAAAAGACCGCACCACAGAACGGGTACCGAATGGAAAATCTATCCGATGTACGACTGGGCTCATGGAGAGAGTGATTATCTGGAGCAAATTTCGCACTCGCTTTGTTCTTTGGAATTCGAAAACCACAGACCTCTGTACAACTGGTATCTGGATCAGGTCTATGACGAATCTAAAGTTAAAAACAAGCAAAGAGAATTTGCCAGGATGAATGTGACCTACATGATCACTTCCAAAAGAAAATTGCAACGATTGGTGGCCGAAAATGCCGTAACCGGTTGGGACGACCCAAGAATGCCGACCATCTCCGGAATGAGAAGAAAAGGGTACACTCCAAAAGCCATCCGCAATTTTATTGAAAAAGTGGGAGTAGCAAAAAGAGAAAATTTGATCGACATTCAACTTTTGGAATTCTGCGTAAGAGAAGACCTGAACAAAGTATCCAAAAGAATGATGGTGGTTATGGATCCCGTGAAATTGGTGATCGAAAACTATCCTGAAAACCACGAAGAATGGTTGGATACAGAAAACAACCCTGAAGATCCTAACGCAGGAACAAGAAAAGTACCTTTCTCCAAAGTGTTGTACATCGAGAGAGAAGACTTTAAGGAAGAAGCCAACAATAAATTTTTCAGATTAAAGTTGGGGGGCGAAGTTCGTTTGAAATCGGCCTACATCATCAAAGCGGAAAGAGTAGAAAAAGATCAAGAAGGCAACATCACGACCATATTTGCATCGTATGATGAAAAATCCAAATCCGGAAGCGGTACAGAAGAAAGCCTTAGAAAAGTAAAAGGAACGCTGCATTGGGTTTCGGCAGAACACGCCTTGCCTGTAGATGTTAGATTGTACGATCGATTATTTACGGTAGAACAACCGGATGCCGAAAAAGAAACCGACTTTTTAGACTACATCAATCCAGAATCTTTGGTGCTGACCACAGCCTATGCCGAGCCTGAACTGAAAAATGTAAAAGTCGAAGAACCTCTGCAGTTTCAAAGAATTGGGTATTTCACCAAAGACCAAGATTCTACAGACAACAAATTGGTTTTCAACAGAACGGTAACCTTGAAGGACTCCTACAAACCGGAATAAGTTCTCTTGAAATACAATTCGGATAACAATTCATCCACCTTATTTATATGAGGTGGATTTTTTCGTCCACCCCTTTTAGCCATATCAAATCCATATCAAACTTGATTTTTGTCATGTCAAAAAATCATTTCTTAACATAGATCAACAGAGCATTGGTACAATAGTTGATAAATTTGCGGCAACAAAAAAATTAAAATAATATTAAAAAATGAAAAAGTTAGCATTACTAGCGGTTCTTACAGGAACTTTGGCATTTGGTCAAGCAAAAAAAGTAGTATCGTCCAACATCCAGTGGTGGGGTTACAAATTGGCTAAAACCGAAGCCTCTTCTCACACCGGAACTTTAGGTGTAAAATCCGGAAACATTGTGATGAAAGGAAACCAAGTAGTGGGAGGATCTTTCGTGTTTGACATGAATACCATCAATACAACAGACCTTAGCGGTGAGTACAAAACAAAATTGGACAACCACTTGAAAAACGGAGATTTCTTCGAAGTTGACAAGCACCCTACAGCTTCTTATAAAATTACTTCTGTAAAGAAAAACAACGATAAAAAATACAATTATTTGGTAACCGGTAACTTGACCATCAAAGGAAAAACCAATGTTGTTTCTTTCCCTGCAACCATTACCAACAACAAAGGACTTGTAACCATTGCTTCCAACAAATTTGCTTGGGACAGACAAAAATTTGATGTTTCTTACAAAATCTCCATGCAAGATGTCTTGCTAAAAGACGACATCGATATGCAAATCTCTGTATCTGCAAAATAAGAACGACACACTACACTTTTTATAAAGAAAGAACCCCTCTAACACGATGTTGGAGGGGTTCTTATTTATATCCCTTGCATTAAAACATTTTGTAACCGTGATAGACTTCTGTACTTTCTTTGATCATCGGCATGGATTGAGTACGGAAAAAACTCAGGTGCGGAGCGTTGCCATGTTCGGCATGGTGGTCGTGACTCTCCCATCGTTCAACGATAAAAAAAGTGGCTTTTTTCTCTCGGTCTTCGATCAAATCGTATTGCAAACAACCCGGTTCTTTTCTGGTTTCGGTAACCAATTGGGTCAATAATTTTTTGGCTTCTTCTAAATGATTTTCCCTAAAACGCAATAAAGCGACAATGTGTAAATGCTGCATGTGAAAATTTTTTGCAAAAGTAATAGAAAACTCAAATTTATTTAAAATATTTGCAAAATGTTTAGTAAAGAAGAAGCCGCACAATTAAAAAAAGAGTTCTGGACCGCATTCGGAAAGAGTTTTCCGAGAAAATGGATGCTCTACGATACCAAAATAAAAGATTTTGCTTTCAAGTTTTATGTCGATAACAAAAAAGCCGAAGTCTCTTTGGACATAGAGATGAAGGACGAACTATTCCGGGAGGCTTATTATAATAAGATTTGGTCTTTGGAAGACCAACTTCAAGACTATCTTGGCGAGTTTGTAAAGGACGACACTTATGTCCTAAACAATCAAAAAATCATCTCCAGAATTTGGATTGGTATCGATTCGGTTTCGGTTTTCAACAAAAACTCTTGGCCTGTAATTTTCGAATTTTTCAACGAAAAAATGTCCGCCTTCGAAGCGTTTTTCTTGGAGTACGAAGATTTTATCCGCGATGTTTGATGCATGAGTTTGAAAGTGAAGAACTTGTTTTTTTATCCAAAAATCAAAACAAAAAATATTTTATTTCAACAGTCGTAGAGTTAAAAAAATATAATTTCCAAATTCAATTTCATGTTATTTTTTCTTTAAATTTGCCATCATTGATACTATGGAAAAAAACACATCTACCACAAAAACCAAAGCCGAAACGGCATCGAATTACCTCTCGAAATCCAGAATATTTTTTGGTTTAACCTTAATTACAACCTCAGTTGTAATGGTTATTTCCTTTTTTTCATTCCTGAAAAATTGGCAAGCCAACCAAAGCTTGAGAGGTGCATTATTGGATAAAACGGTAAGATCGACCAGTTGGTTTGGCAAATTAGGCGACTGGCTAGGCAATGTCTTTGTATTCGACACCTTTGGTTTAGCCGCTTTTGTTGTTGCCTTCTTACTGTTTGTATGGGGAACCCTCATCATGAAGAAAAATTTCTTCAAACCTTGGAAAACCCTGGGACATTCTTTATTTTTCATCTGTTGGCTGCCCATTTTCATTGCAGCCATTACCAAGGGCGAAGGCGCTTACAGTGGAGTGTACGGCTATCAAATAATGGATTACCTGGAGTCCATCATTGGCTCCGTAGGGCTTTGGGTAGCTTTGGTATTCAGCATTCTCTTGTATTTTGTGTTAGAATTCAATCTAAGACCCAGTACCGTTAAGCAAAAATTAGACGATATCAATGAACAAACCGTTGGAAGGGTAAAATCCATGATGCCAAAATCCGAAACTGAAGAATATTTTGATGTGGATGAAGAAAATGATGTTGAAGAAAAAGAATCTGAAACGACCCAGCAAATTGTTGAAAAAAGACCCAGTCCTTTTGACAAAACAAAAGAATGTCCATCGTCTTTCGAGATTAAAACACCCAACAACACCTCTTTTGAAGAAGCTGTTGCACCAACTTCTACGGTGGTAGAAATGACACCTTCGCCTGTAAAAACAACCGAACCTCAAAACACCAACCCAAAACCACAAGCTGCCAACATTTCGGAAGCTGTTGGTTTCGAAGTGGAAATTGCCGAAGTAAAAGATGAGGTTTTGGATCCCGAACAAAAATCCAACGATTTGGTGGAAAAACACGGACTTTACGACCACCGTTTGGATTTGGCTGGATTTCAATTCCCCACCGCCGATTTACTGAAAGATTATGGAAATGAGGAAATCTCCATCAACCAAGAAGAGTTAGAAGAAAATAAAAATAAAATTGTTGGACTTCTCAAGAATTTCAATGTAGGCATCAAACAAATTAAGGCAACCATTGGTCCAACGGTAACTTTATACGAAATAGTCCCAGAAGACGGAATCCGAGTAAATTCCATAAAAAAATTACAAGACGACATCGCTCTGAACCTTTCGGCACTTGGGATTAGGATCATCGCACCCATGCCCGGCAAAGGAACGATTGGAATTGAGGTACCAAGAAAAAATCCGTCCATGGTCTCCATGCGCAGTGTTCTCAACTCGCACAAGTTCCAAAATACCGATATGGATTTGCCTGTTGTTTTTGGAAAAACCATCTCCAACGAAATTTTCATGGCCGATTTGGCAAAAATGCCTCACCTATTGATGGCAGGAGCTACAGGACAAGGAAAATCCGTGGGGATCAATGCCATACTTACTTCGTTGTTGTACAAAAAACACCCTAGCGAATTGAAATTCGTGATGGTCGATCCTAAAAAAGTTGAACTTACACTCTACTCAAAAATAGAGAGGCATTATTTGGCCAAATTGCCCGATGCCGAAGATGCCATCATCACCGATACCCACAAGGTAATCAACACGCTCAACTCCTTGTGCATCGAGATGGATACCCGATACGAATTGCTGAAAAATGCGTTCTGTAGAACGATAAAAGAATACAATAAAAAATTCTCCGAAAGAAAACTCAATCCAGAAAACGGACATCGATACTTGCCTTACATTGTTTTGGTGGTGGACGAGTTTGCCGACCTGATTATGACGGCAGGGAAAGAGGTGGAACATCCAATCGCCCGATTGGCACAGCTGGCAAGAGCGGTAGGCATACACCTGATTGTTGCTACACAAAGACCTTCGGTAAATGTAATTACCGGGATGATCAAAGCCAACTTCCCGGCAAGAGCTGCGTTTAGAGTAATTTCTTCGGTCGATTCCAGAACGATTTTAGACTCTCCAGGAGCCGATCAATTGATTGGAAAAGGAGACATGCTTTATTTTAATGGAAATGAAATCCTTCGTTTGCAATGTGCATTTGTGGACACTCCGGAGGTCGAGAAGATTGTTGACTTTATCGGGGAACAAAAAGGATATGCCTCTGCATTTGTATTGCCAGAAGTTCCGAATGAAGAAAACCAAGCCAGCACCGTAGGATTTGACCCGAACGAGAAAGATGCACTTTTTGAAGAAGCAGCCAGAATAGTGGTTTCTACCCAACAAGGATCGACCTCGATGTTGCAAAGACAGCTGAAACTGGGCTACAATCGTGCGGGAAGAATCATGGATCAGTTGGAAGCCTCTGGAATTGTTGGAGGATTCAACGGAGCCAAAGCCAGAGAGGTGATGATCTCGGATCTGAATTCTTTGGAAAATTTCTTAGAGGAACTAAAAGGTTAATCGCATTTTTTTCAAACAAAATAAATGTTAAAATAATCACAAACACTACCCTCACCACCCTTTTGTGGAACGATTTTTGAAAAACCACAACAGATATTTTAATTTATTATGACAGCATTCTTCAAAAAAATAATCCTTACGGTATCGGTAGTCGGAGCGACAACTTGGTCTTTTGCCCAAAAAATCGATGACAAATCCAAAACCATCCTCGATGCGGTGACGACCAGTTACAACGCCAAGAAAAATTCGTACTTCAAATTTTCATTTGGATCCGGTACCAACGGTAAGGTTTCTAAAGTCGAACCGGGAATTTATTACGCTTCAGGCGACAAGTACAAGTTGAAAATCATGGGCACCGAACAAATTTTCGATGGCCAAAAAATATACAACATCAACGAAGAAGACATGGAAGTAACCATTGCCAAGCCCAATGCCAATGCAGCAATGTTCTCCCCCATCAACTACCTTTCCAACTACAGAAAAGAATACAATGTAAGTTACGAAGGCAAAAAAATGGTGAAAGGCATCAACACGGATGTCATCAAATTGGATCCCATAAAATCCAACGGTTTGGATGCCGTCTATCTCTACATCAACGGAGCTAAAAAACAGATTGTAAAATTGGAACAACACGGGAAAAACAAGGACATTGCCGTGATAGAGATCCAAGGCTACAAAGAAAATCAAAAGTTGTCGCCCGCCATGTTCAGCTTTGATAAAAATAAATTCAAAAACTACATCATTACAGAATTGTAGATTTTTTTCCATAAAAGTATAAGTCACAAAGCAAGTCGTTGTGGCTTTTTTTTATAATTTTGCCCCATGTTAAAAATAATCGACCGATACATCATAAAAACCTTTTTTGGTCCCTTTCTTTTCATATTCAGTGTTTTGTTCTTCATATTTATTGTGAACATCATCTGGATACAGTTGAGCCAGTTCATGGGCAAAGGGTTGAGCTATTGGGAAATTATCAAACTTTTGTTTTATCTGGGAGTCAGCGTCATCTCTTTGGTTATGCCGCTCACCATACTTTTGGCCTCCATCATGACCTTTGGTGATCTGGGCGAAAGGTACGAATTGGCCGCACTAAAAGCCTCAGGGACCTCGCTCACCAGGACGATGATGCCTTTGTTTTTCGTTTCTATCTTGCTGTCCATTTTGCTGTTTTTCTTTTCTAACAACATCATACCCGACTTCCAAAGAAAGGCGAAAAACATGTTGTATAATATTGCATCGACCAAACCGGCTCTCAACTTTACACCGGGACAATTTATCGATCAAATTCCTGGATATTTGGTAAAATTTGACAAAGTCTATGGTGAAAACGCTACCGAATTGGAAGGAATTTTCATTCATAAAAAAGCCTATGCTTTTGAAAACCAGCAATCTATTTTGGCTAAAAAAGGACGATTTGTGCCAGCCAGCAACAGCAATTACCTGAAATTGGAATTGTACAACGGTTATGTTTTCGAGGATATGGTCTCTAACCAAACCGTAAATTCCAGAAGAAGGCAACCCGATCAAGCCATAAAATTTGACACCTTGGTTTCTCATTTCGACATCAGTGAAATTCTTAAGAAAGCCATTGATGACGAAAAAATTACCGATGACTATCGTTTTCAGACCTACAATGAACTGAACGGTACCATTGCACAAACGGTAAAAGACAGTCGACAGAATTTTAAAAACATCAATACCGAATTGGTGGCGCAAACCAACAGTTATGTGGAATACATCGACAAAACCAAATCCAAAAACAAAAATCAAATTTCCCCACAGTTTGATTTAGAAAAAATAGAACAACAGAAAAAAAATGAAGTTCTGCTTGCAGCCTATCAAAAAATTGAAACGCTAAAAATGACTTCTGAATCCAAGAAAGCCGAAATACTTCCTATTTTAAAGTACTATTCAAAAGTCATCATGTACCAACAGCGCATCATTGCGTATTCGGTAACTTGCGTTATCTTCTTTTTAATTGGAGCCAGTTTGGGATCCATCATCCGAAAAGGAGGGATGGGACTTCCGGTGATTATTGCCATTGTGATTTTTATCATCTTCTACATCATGAACCTGTCCGTTGAGAATATCGCTTGGAACGGTACCATCAACCCTTATCTTGCGGCATGGTTGCCCAACATGATCCTTTTGCCGTTCGGGTCTTGGCTCACCTACAAAGCACTCACCGACTCTCAACTTTTTGATATTGAGAAATATAGAGCACTATTCAAACCCATTATTTCTAAATTCACAAAGAATAAAGAGCACAAAAGGTATCAATAATTTCATTCGATTACTGAATTAAAAAAAGCATAAAAGACTTTTTTTTACTTTTTTAAGACTTCTTAAAAATTCATTATAGATAAAAACTATTGACATAATTCGGTTTAATTTAGAATAAATTAACCTTATAAATTCTTTTAATCGTTTTTCCTTCTGTATTTTTGCACATCAAAAAATTTTACAAATCTTTATTTTTTTCTGATGGACAAGATATACAAGATTCTCGTTTCTACCAGAACCATGGCGGTTCTCATCTTGGTTTACGCCTTTGCAATGGCTTATGCTACATTTCTTGAAAACGACTACGGGACTCCTTCGGCCAAAGCTTTGATTTATGAAGCCAAATGGTTTGAGTTGGTCATGTTGTTACTGATCATCAATTTTGTAGGGAACATTGCCAGATACCGACTTTGGAAAAAGGAAAAATGGGCGGTTTTGACTTTCCACTTGGCATTCATTCTTATTTTTATAGGTGGAGCCATCACGCGATACATCAGTTATGAAGGACAAATGCACATCCGCGAAGGCGAATCCTCTAACGAAATTGTATCGAGTAAAGATTTTTTCAAAATTCAAATTGAAGAAAAGGGCGATGTCCTCAGCTATCAAGACATACCGTACCTGATCACGCCTCTTCATAAAAACTTTAAAGCCAATTATGATTTTCATGGCAAAAAAATTAAAGTAAGAGCCGTTGATTATATTCAAAGAAAAAAAGACAGCTTGGTTGCCGGTGCCGAAAAAACAGAATACCTGCATTTTGTGGTTGCCGGACAGTCTGGCCGTGAGAATTTTTACCTAAAATCCGGTGAAGCCAAAAACATCCAAGGGACTTTGGTTACTTTCAATAGAAATATTGAAGGCGCCATCGAGTTTGAAAAAGAAAACAACGAATTGTTGCTGAAAACTCCAGTTGAATCGCAATTCATGACCATGGCAACCCAAGCAACGGGAAACACCAAGGCCAATGAATTTCAACCTTTGGTGTTGAGAAGCTTATACACCATCAACGAACTGAAAATAGTTGTTCCAGAAGGCATAAGAACCGGAAAATTAATCGCTGTAGAAGGCGACAAGAAAAAAGACGAAAACCTAAACGACCAATTGACCATTGAAATTGAAGGTCCAAAATCTAAAAAATTAGTGGATATCGCTGTAGAAAAGGGTAATCCCAATGCATACAAACAAGTTTCTATGGACGGCATGAACATGATGGTGGGTTACGGCCCCAAAGTGTACACCACCCCATTCTCCCTAAAATTGGACAAATTTGTGATGGAAACCTATCCAGGATCCCAATCTCCAAGTGCTTATGAAAGTCATGTAAGCATTGTGGACAAAGGAAAACAAACACCGTACAAAATCTACATGAACCACATCCTAAACTACGACGGGTACCGATTTTTCCAAGCCAGCTTTGATCCGGACAGAAAAGGGACCCGACTTTCTGTAAACCACGATTTTTGGGGGACTCTCATCACCTACATCGGTTACGGGTTGTTGTTTTTAGGAATGTTTGTCAGCTTCTTCTGGAAAGGAACTCATTTTTGGAAATTAAATAAAATGCTGAAAGATGTAAGTAAAAAAAGAGGTCTTACCGTTTTGTTGTTGATGTTCAGTTTGGTGTTGAATGCGCAAGAAATTGACATGCACGGTACCATCGATGGCAAAGCCAATCCTAAGACAGAAGTTCATGATCCAAACGATGGACAAGATCACTCCGGACACAACCACGATGTCCCTGCTGCACAAAGCCAAGCACAGCCAGAGCAAAAACAAGCGGCAAAACCTTTGGCAGCCTCTCGAGTGATTACGGCAGATGAGATCATCTCCAGAAACAAAATAACCAAGGAACACGCCGATAAATTCGGTTACCTTTTGGTGCAAAACTACGACGGTAGAATTGTCCCTATGAACACTCAAGCTTTGGATGTTCTTAGAAAATTATACAAAAAAGACGAATTCAAATCCGAAAGCGGAAAGGTATTGACCGCCAACCAATGGTTTTTGTCCGTATCTACCGATACGCCGAGTTGGTCCATGGTACCGCTCATCAAAATTGGAAGTAAAGGTGGAGAAGAACTGTTGAAAAAAGCAAAAGCCAATGCCGACGGATACACCTCTCTCATGAATCTTTTCCCTCCCGACGCCAACGGCGGTTTGCATTATGTCTTGGAAGACGATTACAACACGGCGTTCCGTAAGAAAGCTTCGGAGCAGACCAACTACGACAAAGAAGTGATCGCCGTGAACGACAGAGTTCAGGTTTTCAACGAATTTTTCACCGGTCAGTTCATGAGAATTATTCCCGTGAAAAACGACCCTAACCACCGTTGGAACTCGTGGTTGAATGAAGAATTGCAACCCGATGACGAGGCACAAAGCACCATGGCTCCGTATTTCTTGAGCGTTTTAGACGCCACAAGAGACGGCAATTGGAAGCAAGCCGACGATGCCCTTCAAAAACTATCCGACTATCAACAAAAATGGGGGAAAAATGTTGTCCCTTCCAAAACCAAGGTCGATGTAGAGGTTTTCATGAACCAAGTAAACATCAATCTAAAACTTCTTATTTTCTATTCGATTATTGGAGGTTTGTTGTTGATCTTAGGATTTATAGAATTGTTTAAATCCAATAAAATATTAAAAACCGTACTGAATGTTCTTATCGCAGTAGGTATAGTCGGTTACTTGGCACATTTTGCCGGCTTGGTAGCACGATGGTACATTTCCGGACACGCTCCTTGGAGCAACGGTTACGAAGCCATTGTTTTCATCTCTTGGGTAGGTATCACCGCCGGTTTGATGCTGTACAGAAACTCCAATGCTTTGATTCCTGCAGCCGGATTTATGGTTGCGGTTATCATGATGGGGTTTGCACACGGAGGTTCGGCATTGGATCCTCAGATTACGCCATTGGCGCCTGTTCTTAAATCGTATTGGTTGATTATTCATGTGGCGATTATTACCTCCAGTTACGGTTTCTTTGCCCTCTCCATGATTATAGCGATCATTTCCCTGTTCTTCTACATCGTTTCTTCCAAAGGTTTGTACACCAAACACCACGATACTACTTTGAAAGAATTGGGTATTGTTTCGGAAATGTCATTGACCATAGGACTTTTTGCTTTAACCGTGGGTAATTTCTTAGGAGGCGTTTGGGCCAATGAATCTTGGGGAAGATATTGGAGCTGGGATCCCAAAGAAACTTGGGCTTTTATCTCCATCATGGTCTATGCTTTTGTACTTCACATGAGGTTGGTACCGGGACTTAGAAGCCGTTGGGCTTTCCATGTGGCAACTTTATTCGCTTTCTGCTCCATGGTGATGACCTATTTCGGGGTGAACTATTACCTGAGCGGATTGCATTCTTACGCCAAAGGAGATCCTGTTCCTGTTCCGTTGTGGGTATATCTGGGATTGGCCTTTATGGTATTGATTTCAGCGGTATCCTACTGGAAATTTAAGAAGCTTAATTCAAAATAATATTGAATGCTTATACACGAAAAGCCACCTGATTTGGGGTGGCTTTTTTGGTGTTTGGCTTTTAGTGTTTGGTTTTTGGTTGGGTTTATTTATTTGTTCTTTTCCTTGATGAAAAGAACCAAAAATCAAGACTGCATTTTCTTTGGCTAAAATGAAGGTAAAAAGGCTAAAATTGATGAACTCGAGCCCTCGCTACGCCCCTCGCCTTCTCAAACAGAATCAATTTTTTAACGCCTTTTTATCTTCATTTTTTAACGCCACGAAAATGAGGTCGACTCCATTGGATGGTTGATGGTGTTTGGTATTTTGTTTCTAGTTGAGGTTGGTGGTTATTTATATGTTCTTTTCCTTGATGAAAAGAACCAAAAATCAAGACTGCATTTTCCTTGGCTAAAATGAAGGTAAAAAGGCTAAAATTGATGAACTCGAGCCCCCGCTTTACCCCTCGCCTTCTCAAACAGAATCAATTTTTTAACGCCTTTTTATCTTCATTTTTTAACGCCACGAAAATGAGGTCGACTCCATTGGGGGTTGTTGGTGTTTGGTTTTTAGTGTTTTGTTTTTAGTGTTTTGTTTTTAGTGTTTGGTGTCTAGTTGAGGGTTGGTGGTAAGTGGTTTGTTTATTTGTTCTTTTCCTTGATGAAAAGAACCAAAAATCAAGACTGCATTTTCTTTGGCTAAAATGAAGGTAAAAAGGCTAAAATTGATGAACTCGAGCCCTCGCTTTACCCCTCGCCTTCTCAAACAGAATCAATTTTTTAACGCCTTTTTATCTTCATTTTTTAACGCCACGAAAATGAGGCCGACTCCATTGGATGGTTGATGGTGTTTGGTTTTTAGTGTTTGGTGTCTAGTTGAGGGTTGGTGGTAAGTGGTTTGCTTATTTGTTCTTTTCCTTGATGAAAAGAACCAAAAATCAAGACTGCATTTTCTTTGGCTAAAATAAAGTTAAAAAGGCTAAAATTGATGAACTCGAGCCCTCGCTTTACCCCTCGCCTTCTCAAACAGAATCAATTTTTAACGCCTTTTTATCTTCATTTTTTAACGCCACGAAAATGAGGTCGACTCCATTGGATGGTTGATGGTGTTTGGTTTTTGGTGTTTGGAGTTGGGTTGGAAGTGTTACTAAGAATGGGAAGATTGCATGAACAGTAAAAATTATTAAAATAAAAACCTCCTAAGGTTTCAAATCTTAGGAGGTTTACTGTAGGTTTTTTATCCGAATACTTTTTGTACCACTGCTGCTATGCGTACTCTGTCTTCATCCGTAAGGTTGGATCCCGATGGCAGGCACAATCCGTCGTCGAACAATTCTTCGGCTACTTTTCTGCCGTAATACGGACTGTCCGCAAAAACCGGTTGCAAATGCATGGGTTTCCACAAAGGTCTGGACTCAATGTTGTCTTCCAAGAATGCTAATCTCAAGTCTTCTCGGGTTTTCCCCGCAATTTCAGGATTGATGAGAATGGCGGACAACCAATGGTTGGAGAAATAGTTGTCGGTTGTTGGTTGATGGTTGTCGGTTTCAGACAGATTGGGTTCTGTGAAGACGGTAACTCCTTTGATATCTTTAAAAAGTTCTTGGTAAAAGGCATTCATCTTTCTTCTTGCTGCTACTCTATCGTTTAGAACTTCCATTTGTCCACGACCGATACCGGCAGAAATGTTGGACATTCTGTAGTTGTAGCCGATGTGTGAATGTTGGTAATGCGGCGCATTGTCTCGGGCTTGTGTGGAGAGAAAAACCGCTTGGTCTTTGTCCGCCTGAGTTTGGCACACCAAGGCACCGCCACCGGAAGTGGTAATGATTTTATTCCCGTTGAAGGAGAGCACTCCGAACTTACCGAAAGTACCGCAAGCCTTGCCTTTGTAGGTGGAGCCTAGAGCTTCGGCAGCATCTTCTATCAATGGAATGTTATATTTTTCGGCAACGGCAGTTACCTCATCAACTTTGAAAGGCATACCGTACAAATGCACAGCGACTATGGCTTTGGGCGTTTTTCCTTGGGCTATTCTGTCTTTTATTGCCTCTTCCAGAGCGATGGGACAGAGGTTCCAGGTTTCTTTTTCTGAATCTACAAAGACCGGCGTTGCCCCCAGATAAGCGATGGGATTGGCAGAAGCCGAGAAAGTCATGGATTGGCAGATGACCTCGTCACCGTGGGAAACGCCGCACTCGATAAGGGCAAGGTGGAGGGCAGCTGTACCGGCAGATAAAGCCGCTACTTTAACATCGGTTTTCAAGAATTTTTCCAAATCCTCTTCCAGTCCGTTCACATTTGGACCAAGTGGAGCCACCCAGTTTTCATCAAAAGCTTCGTGGATGTATTTCAGTTCATTTCCGCCCATGTGTGGGGAAGAAAGCCAAATTTTTGAGTTCATAATTTATTTAGTTTAATTTCTTTTTTAATTTTCTTAGCCAAAGGCCCATCAGTCGATCATAAATAATATATCCTTTATTCCCCAAATATACTACTTCGTTGGCAATTAATTTGGTTAATACTCTATTTACGCTACTTGCGTTTTTCAATTTATATTTTGTAATAAAATCGCCTGAATTTACTTGGTTCACCTGTTTTTCTAAAGCTATTGCTTCTATCACATTCCGTTGAACTACGGAATAGGCCTTTAATAATTCTTGGTAATAATAGCTATTTTCTTCAATTAATTGGTTGATGGCTACAAAAACCTGTTCTGGATTGTTAATATCTTTGTTAAAAGAAAAAAGTCGATTTAAAATTGCTTGAATATACCAAGTATGGCCATCAAATTCATCATAAATAATATCAAAACATTGAGAGTCTATTGTGAGAGATTTTTTTTCAAAATGTGTTTTTGTAAAAATAAAATACTCTTTTTTAGGAATAACCTCTAATGACGACATCTGTGTACTTTGGTAAAAAGGTCGTTTGGGAGAAAGAAAGATCTCCTGCATGGTATGCTGAATGCTTCCTGAGAAAATAAATCGAACATGGGGCAAAAACTGAATATAAGATCTTAGCAATGCTTCAGTTCCTTTTTCTGGATAATTATTAATTTGCTGAAATTCGTCAATGGCAAAATAACAAGTAACCTGTGTTTTTTTTAAGTAGTTAAAAATTTCTGATAAACTGACCTCTGCATTTGTATTTTTATCCATCGCTACCGTTAATTCTGGCTGCCCGGACAAATCGTCGTAAGTAACCACAGGTCGTAAGCTTTTAAAGAGTACCCCAAAATTACGGATTGCTTTTTCTAGGGTAGTACTCAACTCTCTTATCACACTTTCAGCAAAAACGCTTACAAAATCGTTTAAATTTCGGGTTGAAAATATATCGATATAGATGCATTTTATCTCCGGTTCATTTTTATTTATTAAATAAAAAAAATGTTTAATCAAACCTGTTTTTCCGTATCTTCTTGGGCTAATTAAAGTTATATCTCTTCCATTTTTCAAAGCATCGGTCATACTTTCTACTTCCTCCACTCTATTGCAGAAGTAGTCTGGTGATACATATCCTGTGATGAGAAAAGGATTATTCATGCTTTGTTTTTTCATATTTGCCCCTCATTTTCTAGAGCAAAGATAGTAAAGTATTTCGCAAAATGCGAAACGCAAAATGCGAAATATTTTTATTTTTTTTAAACTATTGGTTATTTAACAGATAAACTTTGCAAAACAAACTATTTTCAATACGACAACCCAAAATGCCAAAGTGGCAGGGTTTTATTCTTTTATATAAATGCACTATGAGAGTGCAATGTTTAATTATTTTTGCACTGTGATAGTGCGTTTTTATGCTTTAAAGAATGGTCAGTAATTCGGAAAGATTGTTGATGGCTGTTTCGTGAGCACTTTTTATTACCCTTGTTTAATCATTCTCCCCGGATTACCAACCACAGTGGCTCCATCCGGAACATCTCTTATGATTATTTTTTTAAATAATATTTTTTACTTCATCGAGTGAATTGACTTTAAACCTAGGCAAATATTCTTTTTGAAAATCAAAACCTTGAAAATGTATGTTATATCCTTTATCTAATAAACAAATAGTTATCCAACCTAATTTATTAGGTGTAACAAAATCTTTTTGGGGATTATCTGCTATGTAAATATATTCGTCAATTTCATTTTCAAGAAATACTTTAAAATTTCGCTCATTAGGTTTTGTTGATCCAAACTCTTCTGAAACGATTATAATATCAAATAAATCTTCAATTTTTAAGGCTTTTAATTTATTTCTTTGCGTTACAGAACGCCCATCTGTAATCAAACCTAATTTATTTCCTTTGGATTTTAGTTTTTTCAAAAGATTATCTGCTCCCTCGTTTAAAGAAACATTTGGATAGTGATTTCTATACAGCTCTAAAAGTTGCTCTATTGAATATTTTGGATAATCTTTCGCCAAAAAATCAAAAACATTCTCTCCTTTTTGATATTTAGAAAACATTAAGTCGAATAATTTCTCCTGATTTTCTTTATCTACTAAATTTGCAATCTCTTTATATGCGGATTTTAGATAATCAATTTCATACATCAAGGTATCATCCAGATCGAAAATGATATATTTAGCCTTCATAATTTCGAACTAAAACTTCATCATCATAACGAAGCATTAATAAATTATTTTCCCAATTTTCAGTATAATCAATCGTTTTTCCTAAAATATATTCCTCAATCAAATATTTAGGATAATTAGCACCTGCTAAATAACTTAAAGGATACCCTCCACCAAAACGTGGATTAATCTCGATTCCAATGATACGTTTTGTTTCTTGATTAAAAAAGAATTGCATAGTTAAACAACCTATAGCCCCTTCGATATGCGAAAGTCTTTCTTTAACGTATTGAACAATTTCATTTTTATGTGTAACTCCTTTATTTACTTCACCTGCACGAACAAAGATTCGTTTGCGTGGTACAACACATTTCAACTCTCCATTCTTATCATAATAAGTATCTACCGTATATTCATCATGTTTGGCGTGATCAATATATTCCATAAACATCAATTTTGGATTTTCAAGATGATAGCTTGTTAATTCAGATTTATTTTTAATCAAAAAAACATCTTTACTTAACGAGCCGTCATAGGGTTTTATGAATAAAGGAAATGATAAATTATTCTTTTCTAATTGCTTTGGAATATCGATGTTATTATCAATAAAAAAATGATTAATTATTCTCTTATCTCTGCAAGATTGAATAAAATTAAAATCAGATACAATTGGAATAATACCTTCTTTTAAAAATAATTCTTTATTTTCAGCTAAAACTTGTAGCTCTGTATCAATTGTTGGAATAATTATTTTTATCTCTAATTCTTTACAAATATGTAATAGCTCAAAAATGTAGTTTTCATTTGTTACTTTTTTTACTGTTCTATATCCGTCTGAAACACGACAAGCTGGAGCTAAAATAGGGTTTAAATCTACAGTATATACCTTATTTAATACATTTAGCTTCTTAATTTCAGTTTGAAAAGCTTTAACTAAAGAAACTCTTTGTCCTGCTGATGTTATAAGTATATTGTTATTCATTTTAATTTTTTCCGTTAAAGGCTTCTATAGTGACTCACAATGTTACTATTTTATTTTTCTACTTTTAAAATTTTCTGGCTGATTAACTCTTTAATTTGTTTTTCATCTACTTATGTTTCCAAGGTAAAAGTGCAACGGAGCGTTGCAGTTTTTCATCTGCAGGTACATAATATTCGTAAAACCTCTTCATGTTCCACAAATTTCGAGAGGAAAAACCTGTGGTATTTGGGAATTCTTGTTTTAAATCTGCGGATAAGCGTTTTACAACACTACTTCCGTATCCTTTTTCTGAACTTTCTTTAGAGAGTTGCTCGCCAATATTCCAATACAATTGCATCATCGCAGTATTTACCCGTCTCGCTAATAAAACTCTGGTAGATTTTATTTCTGCGATTACCTGATGTAACAATTGGCTATATTGCTTGCTTTCTAGCATGATTAATTTTTTCCATTAAACGCTTCCATGGTGGCTTGCCCCGTCTGGCTGATGCCTTCTCGTTTAAAAACCTTTGCAAAAGTAGTGAAGAAAACCTTCAAGTCGGTAACAAAACTTAGGTTATCCACATACCAAACATCCAATTCAAACTTTTTCTCCCAAGAAATGGCATTTCTACCGTTTACCTGTGCCCAACCGGTAATGCCCGGACGAACCAAATGTCTTTTCTTTTGGGTTTCGTTATACAAAGCTAAATATTCAGGCAACAAAGGTCTAGGGCCAATCAAAGACATATCGCCTTTAAGTACATTGATGAGCTGTGGGATTTCGTCCAAAGAGGTTTTTCTAACAAAAGAGCCGATGGGTGTTAATCTGTCTGCATCGGATAAAAGATTGCCGTCAGCATCTTTTTTGTCGTTCATGGTTTTGAATTTGATGATTTTAAAAATCTTTTCATTCAAACCCGGTCGTGCTTGAAAGAAAAAGGGCTTGCCTTGGTTGGCGAAATACAAACCTATAGTTACCACAATAAATAGGGGTGATAATACAATTAATCCTATTAAAGCGATGGAGAAATCGAAAAGGCGTTTGAGGTGGTTTTTGTACATTTTTTTTAAGATTGGGGATTAGGGATTTGTTCCTAGTCCCTAGTTTCTAATCTCTAGTTTCTAATCTCTAATTTCTAATCTCTATATTTAATATCATTTAAAGAATATCCTTTGTATTCCATTTTATAATTATTAAACTGTTGAGCTAGCTTTTCTGATTTTGATTTTAAAATTTCCATGGCTATTTTCTCTGGATTTCTTTTAACTTCAACAAACAGAACTGTTTTCTTAGCATCGTTTACAGCAACAATATCAATTTCATTCTGGTTGTTTTTCTCCCAATAGTTTCCAATCAAATTATAGGTTTTTTCAGATTTTAATTTCTCAACAAAATACTTTTCCAAAATCTTCCCGCTAAAAGTAGGATAATCACGAAGGAATATCTCTTTTAGGTAATCCAAATTACCAATCTCTACTGCAGATCGGTATTTGTAAATGAATCGAAACCAGAAACACAAAAAATTATCTTCTATGGAGTATTTTATAATTCTACTACCCGGTTTTGCTAATATAGGTCGAACTTTTTTTATAAGTCCATATTCATTTTCCAAGCGGTCTAAAAATCCTCCGGTTTGGATTTCCAATATCGATTCGATTTCTACCCTAGAAGTCTTTCCAGATGCAATCAATGTTAAAATAGAAAAATAATTACCATATTCTTTTCCAAATTCATCGATTAATATATTTTTTCCTTCTTCTAAAAACAAAGAATTTTCGGATAATATTTCGTTTAACATCGTCTCAAAAGTTAGCGTTTTTGCTTGTACCAACAGTTCTACATACTTTGCTACTCCTCCTGTAAACAGATAAAAAGCCAATAAATCTTCGTTCGTATAATCTGGGGAATTATCATTTAAAATTTCTTCTATCGTTGCAACATCAAATGCTTTTAAATGAATTCTTTGAGTAGCTCTTCCGAAAAGTGGTTCTTTTGAATTTTCAAAAATTTTGGTCATCATTGAATAGACCGAACCACAGAGTATGAGATTGATTTTACTGTATTCTTTATTCGTGTCCCAAATATTTTGCATATCCGAAAATATTGAAGAATTGACAGATACAAACTCCTGAAACTCATCAATTATCAAAGTGAAATGTAGTGTTTTAGCCAGTTCCATCAAAAAGCCAAACACCTCTTTGAATGTTTTTATCTCTCCAAAAATAGGAACATTCAACTTTTGTTTTATTTCTTCTACAAACTCAGCACAGAGCAATATTTCACTTTTTTTGGCTACGAAAAAATAAAGGCAAACCGTATTTTCGGTCGCTTTCATCAAAAGGCTGGTTTTGCCAATACGCCTTCTTCCCACCACAAAAGTCATTTGTGCAGTAGTTTTGGATAGATTATTAATCTTATCCAACAAAGCCAATTCGTTTTCTCGGTTATAAAATTTCATTCTAATTATCGCAATACAAATTACCGTAACCTAAATTACAATAACAAAGGTAGTGTTTTTAATTTCCATTACAAACTATCTTATCGTTCATGGTTTTGAACTTAATTATTTTAAAAATCCTCTCATTCAAACCCGGTCTAGCTTGGAAGAAAAAGGGCTTGCCTTGGTTGGCAAATATATTTTTTAGGGATTAGGGATTAGAAATTTGTTCCTAGTCTCTAATCCCCAGATAGTTTTGGATATTATCATTTCAGTTTGTTAATGATTAAATCATACGATTTGTCCACAGTGTAATTTTCTTGCAGTAATATATTTCCATTTTCAGCTAAAATATCCAAACTACTTTTTAACAACATATTTAGTTTTGTTTGCATGTCATTTTGGTTTCCTGCTAATACTTTAAAACCACAGTTATTCGCCTCAATAATTTCACCTATATCAGTATTAGGATCAGTTGCAGCCAATATAGGCATTTTCATCTCCAAATAAGACAATAATCTTGAAGGGAAATTCGGAATTATGAAGTTTTTATCCAAGAAAATTAAACCTACATCGCATGCTGCTAATAATTTATCATAGTCCACTTTGGGAAGTTTTTGTAATAATTTAGCATTGCTCGGCTTATTATTTTCAAACCAAGTTTTTATGCGAAAATATTCCGTTCCGTCTCCAACAATCAAGAAAAATAATTCTTGCTGCTTTGTTGCTTCTATGGTTTCCAATAAAAAACTCAAACCTTGTGGTTTTCCTAAATTCCCCCCGTACACCAAAACTTTTTTGTCGGTAGGAATACCGTATTTTATACGAATGCTACTTTTATCATCCTCAGTATAATTTATAGTAATAGGTTCTATCGTATTGGGATTAACTTCAACTTTTTGAGGATTAACTTCAGGATTATGTTTTATAATAAAATCAACATTTGCCGGTGACATGCACCCAATAGTATCCGAAACTTGATACAATTTCTTTTCTTTCTTTACAAATTGCTTGTGTATAAATCCACCTGCTTTCAGCATTTTCATGTCAATCGCATTTTGCGGAAAAATATCTTTCAACAATAAATAGCAATAAGCGTGATCTCTCTTTTTAAAAAATTCAATTACCTTTACAAAAGTAATTGGAGGTGTAGAGTACAAAACCAGATCAAACTTAACATCTGACAAATACTTTTTAATAGCTGTAAGGTATTGATATTCTATCGCTAAAGTACCTATTCCCTTTTCAACAACATTGGTTTTCTGAATATTAAAAGTCTTTACTTGTAAAATAGAAACACCATCTTTTCTTTTAAAATTGGTCGAAATACCCAAGCGTCTTTCAACTGGAGTTACTATGGTTACATCATGACCTTCGTTACGAAATTTCCGCAACAAATCTTGATATATTCCTCGTTCCTCAACCGTTTTAATTCCTACAAGTGTTAAAAAAAGTATTCTCATTCTTTCTTATATCTCTTCACTCCAAACCGTTCTTTTAATATAATCCGTGTAAGAGATTATGATTCTTACCACTTTATCCGATACATTGGGCATTGCATAATCGGCAACTGGACGGAAGTTACGCTCTTCTCCTACTTTTTGTTGTAATACTTGAACCAAACCTTGCAGGATTCGTTCCGGAGAAAGACCAACCATCATAACGGATGCTTCTTCCATAGCTTCTGGTCTTTCGTGTGCTTGACGAATGTTTAATGCTCTGAAATTTAGAATTGACGATTCTTCAGAAATGGTTCCTGAGTCTGAAAGACAGGCATAGGCGTGCATTTGCAAGGCATTGTAATCGTGGAAGCCAAGGGGTTTCAAAAACTGAATTTCAGGTCGCATTTCTATCTGCATTTTATCCATCATATTTTGTGTGCGTGGATGCGTAGAAACAATGATTGGATATTGGTATTTCTCGGCAATTGCATTTAAGGAAGTCATCAAACCTCGGAAATTTTTCTCGTTGTTGATGTTCTCTTCTCGATGCGAAGAGACCACAAAGAATTTTCCTTTTTCAAGGTTCAATTTTTCCAATACATTCGAAGCTTTTATTTGAGGTAAATAATGATTTAAAACCTCAAACATGGGTGAACCCGTTTTAATGATTCTGTCTGCCGGCAAACCTTCTCTCAACAAATATTCTCTTGCAATATCCGAATAAGTCAAGTTAATATCCGAAGTGTGATCTACAATTTTACGGTTGGTTTCTTCCGGTACTCTTTGGTCAAAACAACGGTTTCCGGCTTCCATGTGGAAGATGGGGATGTGTCTTTTCTTTGCCGGAATGGCACATAGACACGAGTTGGTATCGCCCAACACCAAAAAAGCATCCGGTTTCAATTCCTCCAAAAGTGGATCTATTTTGATTAAAATATTTCCTACGGTTTCGGTGGCTGTTTTCCCCGCGGCTTCTAAGAAATAATCCGGTTTACGAAGTCCGAGATCTTCAAAGAAAATTTGGTTCAGTTCGTAATCGTAATTTTGTCCGGTATGAACGATGGTATGTTCTATTGCTTCAGAAGCATCTAAAGCCATTAATACTCTTGATAATCGTATGATTTCTGGTCGTGTTCCCACGACGGTCATTACTTTCAATCTGGTGATTGGTGATTGGTGATTGGGGATTGGTAAATTGTTATTTGTCATTTGATTTTACATATTTTATTAATCCATTCAACAGTTTTCCTACTGTTTGAATTTTACTGATTGTTTGATTAAATGAACCTTCGGTCAAAAACTTAAGATTCTTTGCTATTATTAATTGGGTATCCAATTCTTGTTGACTGCCTAAAGCTATATACAAAATTGAATAAATTCTTTTTGTGAATGACGAGCAGCACCTTCGGCTATATTACTTGGAACTGAAATAGAAGATCTTCGTATTTGATTCGTTAAACCAAATCGTTCTTCTTTTGGGAAAGTACTTGTTAACTGATAGATTTCTGTTACCAAATCTACACTTAGTTTCCATACCTCTAAATCTTTATGTGTCTTCATAATATTTATAGTTACAAGTTACAACTCTCTAATCCCTAAATTTACACCACTTCAAAAAAAGTATCTGCATCTTCAGGATTAAAAGGTTCGTCTATCCAAAAAATGGTATATAAGTCTTCTTCGCCTATATTTTTTATATTGTGGGTGTACCAAATTGGCATATCTACATACGCTGGTTCAGTACCCTCTAAATAGAAATCTAAAACCTCGTCTGTACCAATTTTTCTTAGCTGTATCAAAGCTTTTCCTTTGATTACTGCAAATCGTTCTATTTTACGCGTGTGATAGTGATTTCCTCTTGTAATTCCCGGCACTGTTGTTGAGAACGAACACTGTCCGCCAATACCTAGACGAATAACCTCCACAAAAGCACCTCTTGGATCGGTGTGTTGTGTGAATTTTACAGGGTAATGCGTTTTATTATCTATATACGAACGATAGGTATTAAATAAATTATGTTCGAAATTTGAATTTAAAACGGGGATTTCGCCACCGTCAAAATATTTCGTTTTATATTCATTTAAAAGTGCTAAAACTTCCGATACTTTTTTTGTTGAAGTAGGTTCAACAAACAATTCGGGCTGACTTTTTTCTGAACGAATTTCGTCTATGATTTTATAAACCAATTCCTGAACATATATCAATTTTACTTCACCATCATTTGCGATCGTTGGCGTTTCACCATGGGTTAATTGATAGCAAAATGTTGCAATAAAAGAATTATAAAAGGGTTTGCCAAAAGCACCAAAAACATTTGGAATAATCAGTCCCGTTGCTTTCCCTCCATTTTCTTTTGCCCAATTTACTATTGCTACGCGACCTTCTTTCTTAGATTTCCCGTATAAATTATCGCGTTCTTCTTGTGTAGATGAAGACATCAAAACATGCGCTTTAGAATTGGTTCTTTTTAAAGATTCAACCAAATTATTCGCTAAAGCCACATTGGTATCATAAATAAACTGTTCGGATTCATGACGATTCATTGCTGCTAAATGGACAATTACATTGCATTGTGAAACAAAATTGTCTAATTTGGTTTCATCATCAAAAAATTCTTTTTGAAAATCAATTCGCTCAAATTCTTCAGGAAATAATCCTAAAGTATGATACAAATGACTTCCAACAAAACCATTTTGTCCTGTAATTCCAATCTTTTTTAGTGATTGGCGATTGGTGATTGGTGATTGGTTATTGGTCATTGGTTATTGGTTATTGGTTATTGGTTATTGGTTATTGGGGATTAGAGATTGGGGATTGGGGACTTGAGATCAGGATCTCTAATTTCCAGTTTCTAATCTCTAATCTCTAGTCCCAAATCTCTAGTTTCAAATCTCTAGTTTCAAGTTTCTAATCTCTAATCTCTAATCTCTAATCTCTAGTCCCAAATCTCTTGTTTCAAGTTTCTAATTTCTAATCTCTAGTTTCTAATTTCTATTAAAATAATCAATTGGAAAACGATATTCATCGTGTATTTCTCCTAAGGCATAATCCGATAAAACTAAAAGTTTGCTATCCGGATCTATTGCCCGAATTGCGGTGATGCATCCAGCAGGAACATGAAGATATGATAAGGTTTCATCAGTCAAAATATATTGCTGAATTGTTAAATCTTTAGACGGGTTTTCAAAATTATCCACTTCGATTACAGAAATTTCAAATCTCCCATACATTGCAGCAAACCACCGTTGCTCGACTTGATGTCCTTGCCAACCTCGAACAAATTCCGTAGAATGATTTTCTATGGTATAAATACGCTTGATTTTTGAAGCATCAAAATCATTATTGAAAGTAATGACCCCTCTTTCGTCTTCGTGTCGATTTCCATTCAGATATTGGGAACTTGGAACTAGAGATTGGAGATCGGGGATTGGGGATTGGGGATTTGACATTATAATTTAGATTTACGATACTTGATTAAACCATTTAGCATTTTTCCTAATTCATTTATTTTTAATTGCGTAGTTGTGAAAATATCTTCAGGAATGTAAAATAAATTTTTAGAAATAATTAATTGTGTTTCCACTTCCATCAAACTTCCTAAAGCAATATATAAAAATTGAATGAATTCTTTGTTGGATTGGCGAGCTGAACCTTCAGCAATATTACTTGGAATAGAAACGGCAGCACGACGAATTTGGTTAGTTAAACCATACAACTCTTCTTTAGGAAAATTATTTGTTACTTGATAAATATCTGTAACAAATGAAATCCCTTTTTGCCAAACTTCTAAATCCTTATGTATTTGCATAAAATAATTATTTTATGGATTCGTAACCCCTAGTCCCTAGTCCCTAGTCCCTAGTCCCTAATTCCCAGTCCCTAATCCCTAATCCCTAATCCCTAATACGGATACTGCATCACTTCCTCTCCAAAAACTTCTTTTCTGATAAGCGGTAAGGAAGAAATCAATTTTTTCAATCCTTCTACACCTTGTTGTTGGGTGTTGTGCGAGTGGTAATCTTCTATTTTTGAAACATCTTCTTCCCCTTCCGAGAAAAATTTGGCATAGTTCAAATCTCTATTATCAGCAGGGATACGGTAGAAATCGCCCATGTCTTCAGCCTTCATCATTTCTTCGCGCGTGCAGAGCGTTTCGTAGAGTTTTTCACCATGGCGCGTACCGATAATTTTTACGGGAACCTCCTTGCTTGTGAGTTCTATTAGGGCTTTTGCCAAATCGCCAATAGATCCTGCCGGAGCTTTGTTCACAAACAAATCGCCGGGTTGTGCATTTTCAAATGCGAACAGTACCAAGTCCACCGCATCGTCCAAGGACATGAAAAATCTGGACATGTTGGGATCTGTAATGGTGATGGGTTCACCTTTTTGGATTTGGTTGAGGAACAAAGGAATTACCGAACCTCTGGATGCCATTACATTTCCATATCTTGTCAAACAGACCACAGTATCTTTTAGGTTTCTGGCTTCGGCAACGGCAACTTTTTCCATCATGGCTTTGGAAATCCCCATGGCATTGATGGGATACGCTGCTTTGTCGGTAGAAAGGCAGATTACTTTTTGTACCCCATTTTTAGCGGCTGCTTTTATAACATTTTGCGTCCCTTCTACATTGGTTTTCACGGCTTGCATGGGGAAAAATTCGCAAGACGGTACTTGTTTCAGGGCAGCAGCATGAAAGATATAATCTACCCCACGGGTTGCAGGTTCTACAGAATCGAAATCTCTAACATCGCCGATGTAGTATTTTATTTTATCGTTTTTGTAGAGGTTACGCATATCGTCTTGTTTTTTCTCGTCTCTGGAGAAAATACGGATTTCCGAAAAATGGTCGGTTTGTAAAAAACGGTTAAGTACCGCTGTCCCAAAAGATCCGGTACCACCGGTAATCAGTAAGGTTTTATTTTTTATTTGCATAGTTGGTTTTTGTATATTTTATCAGCTATTATTATACTATTTTTATGGATTTTTATTCAACTCACTTAGCACCAAAGTTTGTAGTTTTTCTTTTGGAATTAATAATTGATATTCTGCCACACCGATAGGCTTATTGATATCCTGTAAAGCTATTTCTACATCCAGATGGTCATGTTCTGCACACAAGATAATTCCGATAGATTGGTTTTCATTTTCTGCTTTCTCCAATTTGTCAAGTAGTGATAAATATAAATTCATTTTCCCAACATACTCTGCCTTGAAACTTCCTATTTTTAATTCTATAGCAACTAAACACTGTAATTTTCTGTGATAAAAAAGCATATCTACAAAATATTCTTTAGCATTGTATTCCAAACGGTATTGGTTACCAATAAATGAAAAACCTTTTCCTAGCTCTAGAATAAAGTTTCTAATTTTGCTAATCAATCTATTTTCTAGCTCCAATTCTTTAACAGGCTCGGTTATTCCTAGAAAACCTAAATTATAAGAGCTTCTAAAAACCTCATTAGCGAAGGTTGCATGTGTGTTTTGTAAAGTTAATTCGAAGTTATTGGATTTAATATTTTTTTTTACTTGGCTATACGAATCCATTTTTATGGCTTGATGTAACATATCTCTTGACCAACCTTTTGTTATGGTTTCGTTTGCATAATATATAACCATTTCGTGAGAATTTAGTTTATCCATCAGTAACAAATTATGTCCCCAAGGCAAAACTGCTACAAGCTGTAGCAGTTTTGGGCCTGCTTGGAAATATCTTTCATAGAAGCGTTTCATATTCCATAAATTCCTAGGAGAAAGACCCATTTCCGGAAACTCTGCTTTCAAATCTGTAGAAAGCTGTTGTACAACGCCACCTCCATAGCCTTCTGATAGTTGCTTTTCGGATAATAGCTGACCTAACTTCCAATACACCGATTGAACATTACTATTGATGTGTTGGGCTATAATCCTTCTAGAGATAAGAATTTGTTCTTTCGCTTGAGTTAATATGGTGTTATATTGTTCTTTCGTAATGCCAAGTTCTTTTCTCATATCTATATATTATTTATGGTGGAATTGATTAATATAAAGATTCTCAGTACCACCGGTAATCAGTAAGGTTTTGTTTTTTATTTGCATGGTTTATTTTTGTTAATTTTCAAAGATAAAGTTTATGTTGTTTTTTATATACTTACAAACTGGTCTAAATATTTTTATTCAATAAAAAATCTGTAATGTAGAGATGTTTTACCTCGTTTGCTAAATTCTTTAAAGATACATTGTTTTTACGAATTTATAAATTGACCATTAATGAATATCTACAAAAAAACTCTCATATACTTGTTGTTTTTTAGGGTTACAGCCATAAAGTTTTTTTATTATTACTTTACTTTTGTGGTTATAACCGTAAAATATATTTTACAATTTAGGATTTATGGGTAACGATTAAGATCCGGCACCACCGGTAATCAGTAAGGTTTTGTTTTTTATTTGCATGGTTGGTTAATTAATGAATGGTAATATATGATTAATTTATTTTGATCTCTTCTAAAAATATACTTTCATGTTTAAGGTTATTTATCTTTAAAACTAGACAAAAGTTCAAATGTTTTTTCTGAGCAATCTTTCCAGGTATAATTCATAATACTGTTATACGCTTTTTCAGCATTTATTTGTCTGACTTCCTTATTTTCAAGAAAATTTTTCAATGTACAATAAATTGAATCTACATCCAACGGATTAAAATAAAATCCAGCATCATTCAATACTTCCGGCATGGGTCCCATATCAGAACAAGCGATGGGCAAACCCGCCGACATGGCTTCTATTAAAATTATCGGTTGATTTTCACATGAAGATGCAAATACAAAACCATCTGCTTGTTTGTAGATTTTATCCAATTGGTCGTAATCTATCAATCCTTTGTAATCAATGCAAGCAAACTCATCTTTCTTGATAACAGCATTTAATTTCTCCAAAGACTCTGGTGTAGAACTCCCAACCAATTGCAGCTTTATCGGATACCCTTCTTTTCTTAAACGCAATATTGCTTCTGCCACATTCCACTGATGCTTATATGCAGTAACAATCGATACATATAAAAAATTGAAAGGTTGCTCAAATGTATATTCACTTATCGATCTTTGAATTTTAGGCAATTGTTGAAAATTTAGATTAATACCATGTGATATGATTTCAGATTTATTTTCCAGAGCTAACTTGGATTGAATGGATTCTTTGGCGTAATTGGTCAAATAAATCACTGCTTTAGATTTTTTGAAAGTATGTGACTGTGTTTTTGCCAAAATTTTAAAACGCAGTTTTGTTCTCCAACTCTGGAAACGATTACTTTCATCTCTTTCGAAAGGTAACATATTCTGGCTCATAGAAACTATTGGTTTGAAACCACCAAAATAAGTACCACCCGGTACGAACAGCAAATCGACCCGATTGGATTTCAGCACCCCATTCATCTTAAATATCTGAAACAGGAAAGAAAACAGCATCCCTCGATTCAACCATTTGTCCGAGAGCTTTACGATACCGGCACGGCTAGATATTTTATCCAAAGTATGCTGATTGGATAGCAACACTATTTTTTCAATACCGTTGTCGCCCAAGTCTGCCCGGTTTACTATCTCTTTCAGGTGTGTAAGTCCACCGCCTGCGCGGATGTTGCTTGCATCAATGGCTATTATCATTTAATGTATTTCTTATCGTTTTTATTTGATATTCAGGATTCCATTTCTCATCAATAATTCGCCAACAATCTTCTTTCTTTAAGGGGTGTTGAAGCAGATAACGAATTTTATCTGCCATATCATCTATATCATTTTCTTTGAAAAAACTACCGTTTACCCCCTCTTGTATTGTTTCAAATTCAGGCATTTGATTAGGATAATTATTATGGGTAATTACCGGAGTACCATACATAAGACTGTGTATTGCTGTTAAGCCCACATTGCCGGGCGAAACACACATTGCCGCATTATACAACAACTCCCCATTGATTTTTTCATCATAAGATGCACCATAGAGCCAAACTTGATTTTTCAATTCAAATTTATCTATTAATGATTGAATATCAAATTCTTGTACCACATCACCAAGTAATACGACATTAACCAATACACCTTCATCCCTTAGTTTCTTCACAGCTTCTAATAGCATATCTATTTTTTTTGCTTTCTGAATCCTACCTATAAATATGACTACCGGATGATTATTTCCGAAATGGTTGCGATAAATCGAGGAAACAGATAATGAATGACGAACTTTTAATTGAAGATCATAATCCAACGAGTTGTAGATTGGGATTAATTTTTTTTCCGAAAAACCTTCTTTTATCATCAACGACTTTGCATAATCGCCGTAAAGTAAAACCCCACTTGCCATTTTATAAAAAGCTTTTTTAATTAGCTTCTGATATGTTTTTTCACGACCATACCAACCGTGTGTCCAAAGGTAAGTTTTTTTACCAGTAAGCTTACAATAGATTAAAATAAACCAGTTCGGTAGAATTTTTAAGTCGCCTGTAATAACATAGTTTTTGTATGGCATCAACAACAATTTCAACACACCAACATACCACAAGAAAGGACCAAACGAGAGTGTACGAAACTCTTTCTTAAAGTTGGAAAGCTCCTTTAAGTCAAGTTTCTTAATTGAAGAATTCGGTATGTTCCCAAAATATAAATCAGCATTTAACTCTTGATCTATTTTTTTTAAAATAAATTCTCTATAATGAGGTGCATAGTTCAAGACGAATGCAATATTACTTTCCATTTTCCATATTTATTTTGTATCCACTTAATAATCCAATAGCTGAAAACATAATAATTGCAGTATATATACTACCTGAGAACATATACTGAAAAAACCCGTTTGCAAAAATGATATATAAAAATATTGTATCCCTATTAATTCTATTCTTTGTAAAAGTAGAAATCAATATTAATATAAATAGGGCGGCTCCAACAATACCTGTACCCATTAAAATCTCCAATATTATATTATGTGGATAAAAACCAGAAACTTCTATCTTTCCACCAAAAATAGGATATTTCAAAAATTCATTTATAGCTTCGTTCCATAATCTATCTCTTCCACTCATATCTTGATTTTCAATTGTCCTATTTATCCTATCTAATAAGGAACTTCCTGTAAACTCTAAAAAAAAATAAAATAGTGGAATTATTGGAATCATTAACAATACATATTTAACCTTCTTAAATCCTGTTTGTGAAAAAATGAACAATATTACAGACAATATGACTACAACTAGGGCTCCTCTAGTTGACCCTAGTACAAACAAAAACATTGATAACAAGAAATTGACTACATGAATAATTTTATTTATGATATTCAAGTTCTTGAAGTTATACGATAGATAAGGAATTAAAAGACTTATATTTAGTGCACCAGCATAAGAAATAGCTAATGGACTAAGAATCACATCATCATTACCCTCTATATTAGCTCCAAATCTGCCTCCTTCTCCTGCAAATAATATATCCCTATAAAATATTATAACAACCAAAGCCATTAAAAAGCCTGCAATTAATTGTGTTTTTACAATAAGGTGGAGGTATTTTTTGACATTTATATTCCTAAAGAAAATATATACTGAATAATTAAAAAACAAAAAGTAAAATATATAATAGTACCAGAGATTATGAAGAGGTATTTTATCAGTTATCATCTCTGTATATAAAACCTTTAATAAATAAAATATAAAAAACAAAAAAACATAGAAGTCTGTTTGCCTAATTTTAAAACGTAGTCCATTTAAATGTATTATTGTAATTATTGCTATTACTAGCTGTAACACTCGAACAGGTAAGGAGTAAAATTTTGACAATTCAACATTTCCAGTCGTCAGAATGAGAGCCAAACCTAAGTAATAACCTGAGAACATGAAAAAATTCATGTACATTATAAACAATCGTCTTATAAATTCGAGTTTTATATTCATTATAGGAGATTTTATTTCAATAGTTCTTTAGCAAAAACGTATGGCGATCTAGATTTAATATCTATTTTAGATATAAGACTTGGCTTTTGTTTACTAAACAACTCTATAAATAATTTAGTCAACTTCATTTTGTCTATATCCTGAATTACAATTCCAATTCCTGATTCTTTAATAATTTCACCTAACAACCCTTCTTCCGGACCAATAATGATGGTATTCGATGCAATGGATAAACCTACACAGCCACTGGATGCTTCAGTGGATGAGTAAGGACATAGGCAATAATCCGCAACTGTGAAAAGAGACTGTGTTAAACTTTTATCTATATAATCATTTATAAAAACTATATTTAAACCCTTTTTTGACAGTTCATTAATGCAATTAACGATATCTTGATTCAATTGTGGTTTATTACTTTTGCCTGCATAAATTAATGTTACATTATTATATAATTGATCATTAATATCTAACAAAGCTTGTAAAATCAGTAAAGAACCCTTTCTATAATCCATTGAACCATAGTGCAAAAATATTTTATGGTCAGTAGGTATCTGGTAAACCGTTCTTAATTCTGTAATAATACTAGGATCAAACTCCTCAACGGGATCACTAATCGAAATCAGTTTATTTGTCTTCAATAGATTGTTAGCATCTTGAACTCCATTATTGTCATTTAAAAAATAGATATTTTTAATAAATCTATTTCTTACAAGTAACTTTATTAAAGTATATCTTTTGAAAAATCTTATTCTATTTTTTAAAGATTTTGATTTATCTTGTCTAAAGAACTGAGAAAAAATTATTCCTCTATAGAGTATTTTAGTTTTGAATATCAATCCTAATTGAAAGATATTCATGTCAAGCAAAATAACATCTGAAACATTATTCTTTAATGCATAATTATGAACATAATTTGAAAAATTCAAACTCTTTCTAAATACACTCGCTCCATTTAATTTATCGACCTCAATTTGCTTTACAAACTCAAATTTAACATTTTGTATTCGTAATTCATTATATAGTGGTTTGTATTTCTCGTTTAATAGGAATATATACTGAGTGTTATCCGTATTATTTATCAAGTAATTAACAACATACTGAACAAAAACAGGATGATGTCCAGTTGTAAAGAACTCTACAATCAATTTATTTATCCCATAACCCATATGACTTTCCATTTACTAATAAAAACACCTGTTTCCAAAGAAACAAATTCATAATACAAAACAATAATATTGAAGCAATTACTACTCCAGATACACCATATTTCAATGTTAAATAATAAGACAAAGGTAGGTTCACAATTGAGCATATGATATATAATATCAACTGAATATTTAATTTACCAATACCATTGATGACGTTCATTGCAATTGTTAATCCAGAGAGTATTAATGAATAAATAATCAATGTCATCTTAAGATTAGGCTCAATGAAAAAATCCTTTCCTAACCAAAATTTAATTAATACATCTCCAAAAAACACAAGTATCAATGTTGTTGAAACTCCTAATAGAATGTAGATAACGAAGACTTCTTTTAATTTTTTTATTATCCACTGCATATCTTGTTTATGATATGCTTCTATAATTGAACTCCAAAACGGAACCATTAAGATAGAAAGAAGCATATATAATATTGTATAAAACTTATACGCTACGCTAAATTGTGTAACATCAGTAGCTCCTAATAATTTCAGAATAAAAAATGTCTGTGATTGAAACATTACAAGTACGCCAATCTGTATAATAAAAAATTTGCTACCTAATCCGAATAATGAATTAATATGTTGTCTCTTAAAAGAGTTTAGACTAGGTTTAATGCTATTAAAATCATTTGAAAAATAGAATATGCTAAATACAACATTGAATATAACTGGAAATAAAGTTAAACCTAAAACAGATAATAATAAAGTATTTTGCGTATTATAAAAAGATAATACATAAATATATATCAATGTAAATAATTGAGATAAAGAAAACTTAAAAGTCGTAAGTGCGGTTTTACTTTTTGCCATTAAGATATTATCAATTATTTTAGTAACAAAGTTGAACAAAGTACCTAATACTAAAATATTTAATAAGAGAAATAATGAATCCAAATTACTTGGATCAATATTGAATAAAGTATAAAAATCAATATAGTATGAGCTGACATAAAATAATACATATACAATTGAACTTATACAAATTAAAATTATATAAGATGTAGAAATGTACTCTTTAGCCAAGTCAAAATTACTTTTAGCAAAAGCTTCACCTAATTTATTTTTCAACCCATTTCCTAAACCTATATCAAAATAATTTATCCAATTGATAATATTCGCTAAAGCAATCCAGATACCATATTGATAGTCAGTAAGAACATGGATCAATAATGGTATTAAAATGAATCCGATTAAAATATTGAATATTCGTAAACCAAATGAAGCAATTATATTGCCATATAATACTCTACTTCTTGGGTCTAGATTTAATAAAGTATTAATTTTATCCTTAATCATTACCAAATAAATCCCTTGTATAAACCTTTTCCTTCACATCAGATAAATCATTAGTCATTCTATTTGAGATAATTACATCACTAAGTTTCTTGAAGTCTTCCAAACTTTTGATGACTTGAGACCCAAAGAATGTATCTTCTTCCATTACCGGTTCATAGACCACAACCTCAATACCTTTGGCTTTGATCCTTTTCATGATGCCTTGTACGGCTGAGGCTCGGAAGTTGTCCGATCCGGATTTCATAATCAAGCGGTACACGCCCACTTTTTTAGGATTTTTGGCGATGATGGTGTCGGCAATAAAATCTTTTCGGGTGCGGTTGGCATCGACAATGGCTTGTATGATGTTGTTGGGTACGGCATCGTAATTTGCCAAGAGTTGCTTGGTGTCTTTGGGCAGGCAATACCCGCCGTAACCAAAAGACGGATTGTTGTAATGGTTGCCAATTCTGGGATCCAGTCCTACGCCTTCTATGATTTGCTTGCTGTCCAAGTTGTGGATTTGCGCATAGGAATCCAACTCGTTGAAATACGCCACGCGCATTGCCAAATAGGTATTGGAAAAGAGTTTTATGGCTTCGGCCTCTGTGGACTGGGTGAACAAGGTGGGAATGTCTTTTTTAATCGCCCCTTCTTTGAGCAAATTGGCAAAAACTTCTGCTCTTTCGCTTTGCTCACCGATGATGATGCGCGAGGGATGCAGATTGTCGTACAAGGCTTTGCCCTCTCTGAGAAATTCCGGAGAGAACAGAATGTTTTGTATCCCCGTTCTGTCTTTGAGATCTTGGGTAAAGCCTACCGGCACGGTCGATTTGATGACGATGACCGCCTGTGGATTGTAGTTTTGCACTTCCAGGACCACGGCTTCCACGGATTGGGTGTTGAAATAATTGGTTTTGGGATCGTAGTCTGTCGGCGTCGCTACAACAACAAAGTCGGCATTTTTATAGGCCATTTCCTTGTCCAAAGTCGCCGTGAAATTCAGCTCTTTATGAGCCAAGAAATCCACAATTTCCTTGTCCTCGATGGGTGAAATTTTCTGGTTGAGCAAAGCGATTTTTTGCTCCACGATATCCAAAGCCACCACTTCGTGGTGCTGTGCGAGTAATACGGCATTGGACAAACCGACATATCCGGTTCCCACTACGGTTATTTTCATATCCTTTTTAATTTTCAGATAAAGAAAGGATGATCCTTTGCTTTATTTTTATTAGTTTTTGGTTTTTAGTTTTTGGTTTTTGGTAAAAAAAACCAGGCTTTACAATCTTCCGTCCGTACGGTTCAAAATCCCTTTCACATCGTAAACCACACCGCCGTCTTTTAAGAATGCATTCAAATCCAAATCCATAAATTCTTTGTGAGCAACGGTCAGGACGAGGGCATCGAATTGGTTGTCGGTTGTTGGTTGTTGGTTGTCGGTTGGTAGGGATTGGTGGGTGGTGATGCCGTATTCGTGCATGACTTCTGCTGGATTGGCCCAAGGATCGAGAATGGTGATTTCCATTCCGTATTCTTTGAGGCTGTTGACCACATCAATCACTTTGGTATTTCTAATGTCCGGACAATTTTCTTTGAAGGCAAATCCCAAAAGCAGGACTTTGGATTTTTTAATTTTGATGTCCTTGTCAATCATCAGTTTTACGACCTGCGAAGCGACAAAAGCACCCATGGAGTCGTTCATTCTTCTGGCGGTAAGGATGAGCTCGGAATAATACCCTATCTCTTGCGCTTTCTGCGCCAAATAAAAAGGATCGACCCCGATGCAATGTCCACCGACCAATCCCGGCTTGAAGGGCAGGAAGTTCCATTTGGTTCCTGCTGCTTCCAATACGGCATGGGTATCGATGTTCATCAAGGAAAAAATCTTTGCCAATTCATTTACAAAAGCAATGTTGATGTCGCGTTGTGAGTTTTCAATCACTTTGGAGGCTTCGGCTACTTTAATGGTCGGAGCCAAATGCGTTCCGGCAGTGATCACCGATTTGTACAAATCATCAACTATAACACCTATTTCCGGTGTAGATCCTGAAGTGACTTTCAGAATTTTTTCTACGGTATGTTCTTTATCTCCGGGATTAATCCTTTCTGGCGAATAGCCGGCAAAGAAATCTACATTGAACTTGAGTCCGGATACTTTTTCCAATACCGGAATGCATTCTTCCTCGGTTACACCCGGATACACCGTGGATTCGTAAATCACGATGTCGCCTTTTTTCAAGACTTTACCAACGGTTTCACTCGCTTTGTAGAGCGGAGTAAGATCGGGTCTGTTGTTTTTATCGACCGGTGTAGGAACGGTTACCACGAATATATTCGCTTCTTTGATGTCTTCTAAATTTGCAGAACAATAAAGACCGATGACTGGGTTATGGGGTGATGAAGTTATGAGGTGATGAGGTGATGGGGAGACTGGGTGAGAAAATGGGTTTTCTTTGACCAAGACGGCTTTTAAAACATCGTCTTCTACCTCTAAGGTAGAGTCGGTTCCGCTGTTCAGTTCAGCAATTCTGGATTGGTTGATGTCAAAACCCACAGTGGGGTATTTTGTAGCAAACAATCTAGCCAAAGGCAATCCTACATAACCCAAGCCGATAACTGCAATTTTGTATTGTTTCATTAGTTTTTTTTTGAAATATTTTTTTTTACCAAAGGCCTAAAAAGCCTTTCTTTTTGTTTTTTTCGTGCAGGTGTCCATATCCATATCCATATCCATATCCTTTGGTATAGTCGATCCCGTTGATGATGACGGCTAGGTTTTTCATTTTTTGGGATTCATAGGCTTCTTCCAATACGGAGAGCATTCGTTTGTCCATGTGGTTGACACGGGTCATGTAGAGTGTCATGTCCGTATGTTTTGCAATGATCTGCGCATCGCCCACCAAAGAAACCGGAGGAGCATCGAGAATGATGTAATCGTACTGAGTCTTCCATTGGTTGATCAGTTGCTCCAATCGATCGGTCATCAACAATTCTGCAGGATTGGGTGGTATGCTCCCGGAGTGTAGGATGTCAAATCCATATCCTTTGGTATTTTTGATAATGGTTTGGGACGGATCCAAGTGTTCATCGGCCAAGAGGTTGGACAAACCTATCTGAGATTTGTACGAATCCAAATCCATATATGCCAATAGTTTTGGAGATCGTAGATCGGCACCTATCAGTAAAACTTTCTTTTTGGATAAGGAAATGATCTGCGCTAGATTGATGGACGCAAATGTCTTGCCCTCTCCGGGAATGGTAGAGGTTAGCAATATGGTTTTGCAGCCTTCGACCTGTGGCATCATGAACTGCAGATTCCCACGCAATATCCTGAACGATTCGGCTACTGAAGAGTGGTCGTTGTTGGAAATGACATAGTTGGGTACTTCTGCCAAAGGAATATCTCCCAAGATGGGTCCTTTGTATATTTTTTTGATGTCGAGTCTACTTTTCACTTTATTATCCAGCATAAAGAGCAGATACAGAATGGAGACCGGAATGACCAACCCCAAGATGAACGCTCCAAGGTAGATGATGTTTTTCTTAGGACTTACGGGGATGCCGTTGCTGTACGCCAGATCCACAATTTTTATGGCATCTACTTTTGCCGATGCCTTGATCTCGGCTTCTTCTCTTTTCTCTAACAAGAAAAGGTAGATGGCTTCAACAATTTGCTGTTGTCTGGCAATTTTTTTGAAACCCAACTCTTGCTGAGGCATCTTGTTGAGCTTGGAAGTCAACTCTCCTTTTTTGGACTCCACCGCCGACAATTTGGTCTGAAGGGTATTTTGAAATAATCTTAAATTATTTTTTACAGAAGATTTTACATCTCTAATGTTTTCATTGAGCGCCTGCATCACCGGATTGGCGTCCTTCATGGACTTGCTAAGGTCTTGTTTTTCCAGCACCAATTGGTTGTAGCTTTCAATACCGGAGTTCAGGCTGACATCTTCCAAGCCCACATTTGCCGGCAAAAGCACATCTTTGGATCGGTTGAGGTTGGACATCATTTGGTTGGCAATCTGCAATTGAGCCGTTAGGGAAACGACATCTTTATCCACTTGGAATGCATTGTTCATGTACAACCCGCCTTCTGCCTGCAAATCATTGATTTTATTGCTGGTTTTGAAACTTTCCATGGACTTGTCCACTCCAGAAAGGTCGTTGGAAATAATCTTCAAACGGTTGTTGATAAAGTCGGCGGTTGCTTTGGATATCACATTTTTATCTTCCTGCAAATCGGTATTGTACACATCGATCAGGGTGTTGATGGTCCCTTCTGCTTTTTTGACATCGTTGCTGATCAAAGAGAGGTTGACCACTTTGGATTTACCGTCTTTCTCGGCTTCCACCTGAAGTTGATTTCTTAATTTATCTGCCGCAAAATTAATGGACTGAAAATGGATTTCAAAAGATTGAGATCCTGAGAATTTTTTGGGGTTTTTATTGATGACAAACAAACCAAAGTCCGATTTCACCGGTGTCCCATAGCTGTATTCTCCTTCCTGAACGAAGGATTTGTCTAAAATCTCATAGCCTTCCTTACTCAACTTCAAAAATAGAGAACCTTTCAGTTTTTCATCGTGAAAAACATTTGGATTTTGAAATGAAAACACAACAGGGCTTTCGGATTTAGAAACCTCTGAAGTATTGATCCTTCCTTTGTTGATGTACTGTACATTAAGCTCATTTTTTTCCACGACTTTGGTCATCAATCTTCTGGACTTTAGAATCTTGGATTGATCCGTAACCATGGCGTTGTCTTTGGAACCGAAGCTTACGGCATCTTTTATCGCTTCCAATTCTGGAGAAGCTGCATCTTTGTCCTTCAACAAGATCTGTGCAGAAACATTGTACTGTTTTGTGGCGTATCTTAAATATAAAAACGCTAAAGATAAACACAGGAAAATGGATAACAAAAACCATTTCCAATAGGCGATGTATTTTTCTAAAAGTTCTCTTAAATTAATGGTTTCCTCTTCTTGTTCGGTGTTGTATTGAGAAAAATTCTGATTGTCCATGAAAAAAATTAACGGGTGATGATGGCGATTAACGAAACGGCAATACTGATGGCCCCAATCCAAATGGAATAGTTGACCACGGAGTTTTGTACCTGAGCTCTATTCGGTTCTACATAGACCAAGTCATTTTGTTGCAGGTAGTACGCAGGAGAATCCAAGACTTCTTTTTTGGTAAGGTCCAAAGTATAAGTCGTTTTTTGTCCGTTTTTTTCACGGATCACCAAGACATTTTCTCTTTTCCCTTGTATGCTAAGATCTCCAGCCATGGCGATGGCTTCTAGAACGGTTACCCTTTCGGTGGGCAGCGTAAAGTTACCCGGTCTTGCAACTTCTCCCAAAACGGAGACTCTGAAATTGGTAAAGTTGATGTTAACTCCAGGATCTACGATGTACTTGTTGAGTTTTTCTTTGATTTCGTCGGTTGCTTGTTGACGGGTTAGTCCAGCCAATTGAAGTTTCCCGAGTATTGGAAAATCAATGCTTCCGTCTTGCTGTACGGTATAATTTTTAGCAGTACTTGCAGTTGCGGCACCCGTTTGTGACAATTGGTTAAAAGGCGCTGCAGCCTTCATGTCCACAGCGGTCACATTGATCGCCAAGATATCGTCTGCCTGAATTTTAGGAATGTTGTTTTCGTAAAGGGTGTTGAGATTTGCATCTCCCTGAAAATACACAATATTTTTTTTGGAAGCGCAAGAAAAAAGCACGAAAAGTATAGAAAAACCGAGGAAAATCGGCTTCAATGCTGGTCGTTTCATGAGTTTAATTTATTAGTTTAATTTGAAGTCAGGCAAAAATACGGTTTTCTATTGAAAACACGGTATTAGGAATGTTAAATTTAAAAAAAAGTTTGATTTAGTGAATGTCCTTCGGTAGTTGACGGAACTTTGATGAAGGGATGGAGTGATGGAGTGATGGGGTGATGGAGTGAAGGGGTGATGGAGGGATTGAGGGAAGCAATTGACCAAATATAAAAAAACGAGCTGAAGACTTAGTTTCCGCTCATTTTTACGACGACTTTTACAGTCTTCAACAAGGTTTCTACATCTAAAAATATGGACATGTTCTTGATGTAGTAAAGGTCGTATTCTAATTTTTTCAGATTGTCTTTGGGCGTTGCTTTGGGCAAATGCACCTGAGCCCAACCGGTAACTCCGGGTTTTATGATGTGCCTAAGATCAAAGTAGGCATTTTCGTCGTTGGCCATTCTTACAAACTCTGGTCTTTCCGGCCGTGGTCCTATTAAAGACATATCGCCTTTTAGAATGTTAAGGATCTGCGGCAGCTCGTCGATCTTGGTCAGCCTGAGCCATTTACCAATTTTCAACACTCGGGAATCTTTGGCTTCTGTATAACCGCCGCTGTGTTTCAGCTTCATGGTTCTGAGCTTATAGATGTTAAAAGGTTTGGAGTTTTTCCCTACTCGCTCTTGTACAAAAAAGACTTTTCCCGGTGAGGAAATCCAAATAAGCACAGCTCCTAAAAGAATGAGTGGCAAAGCAAAAGGGATAAGAAGAATGGAAATGAGCAAATCGATGAATCTTTTGAGAAAAAGATATCCGGTTTTATTTCCCAAAGACAGGGTTTCATCGGCCAAATAGGTATTGGTATTGTATTTGACCAAAGGAACTCTTTGGTTGACCAATTCGTAAAAGTCGTGGATTTCGAAAACCTTAACGCCCATGAATTTCGAAGCGACCAACTCGTGGGTAAGCTGTTGGGATATGGAGCGCACACTGGATGCTTCAACAATAATGTACTGTATATTATTGTCCTTACAAAAGTCGGTATTTAATTCTTCTTCAACAGAATCAAAATGAAATGCTTTGTAATTTTTATCGAACTTTTTACCGTCGAACAATTTTTTAGAAATATCGTTGACATTGATAAAAAGACAATTAATTTTTCCCGTTCTGAATCTACCCTCCACTTTCATGTTTACTAAGGTTGCAAAGTAAATAAAAATTTCATAATAAAGAATACAAGTTCATATATTTTTTATACATTTCTTGGATATCGAATGATTTTTCATAAGTTAATCTCGCATTTTTAGAAAATTTAAGATATTTTTCATCGTTATTAACCGTTTGATGAATGGCATCAAGAAAATCTTCTTTGGTATTTTGTACCGCAAAACCGTTTTCGCCGTCTAAAATTTCGGTGATGCCCCCCACGGCTGACGCCACCACAGGAACTCCGTAACAAAGGGCTTCCAATATGGACATGGGCAAACCTTCGTAATTGGAAGGCAGCATAAAAACATCGGCATATTTTAGATATTGATGCGCATCGGGAGCTTCGCCCATGCAAAAAACATTTTCAGGCGCATCCTTTACAACTTCCCGATTTCCTATCCAGACAAATTTGAAACGAGGATCGTATGAAAAAGCTTGAGCCACTTCACAAAAAAGATCGAAGCGTTTAGGAGCAGACAGCCTTGCAATACAGAGTATAATTTTGGCTCCGACTGTTTTATTTTTTGTTAAAAAATCCGTTATATCCGGTCTTTGGTCTTTAATTTCCGTTCTTGTAAAATCGGAAATGGCGTTGTAGATGCACGATACATTTTGCGTGATGCCTTCGGCCTTCATGCCTTCAACATCGTACTTGCTGACCCCGACAATTTGTGCACATTTGTTTTGGCAAAACTTTTCTACGGGTAAAAATTTTCTAAACGCCACACGAATGGAATCGAAACCGTGAACGGTATAGACGATCTTGGACGATGGAAAAACCAACCTTCCCAAAGCGCCAATTTTGGAGGAATGAAGGTGGATTACATCCGGCTTGTGCAGGCGATGGGCTTTTTTCAGCGCTGCCATCACTTTCACTTCTTTGATGGGAGATATGGCTCTTTGGAGACTCTTGATGCGGATCTGCCCTACCCTTTTGTCCAACAAATCCCACATGGGACCTTGAAGTTCTGAAAGCACAAAAACCTCATGCCCGTCTAGTACCAAGCGGTTCACCAAATTAAGCACCACCGATTGTGCTCCGCCCAAATCGGCTAATGTTATGACATGGAAAATTTTCATTGAAGTTTTAATCCCGCTTTCGATTGTACGGTTTCTTTAAATTTCTGATTTTTCTGAACATCATTAATGTTCACTTTATTAAAAAGTATATTGATTCGGTGTTTTTCTGGTGTGGTCCAAAAACTTGCCTCTCGATTGTTCAACCATTGCGTGTTTTCGACTTTAATGGTTCCTTTGGCATCAAATTTATTTTTTTGATCGCCTTGGTTTAGAGAAGTTAGAAATGCATGATTGGATCCCTGATCAATATGTCCGTCAATGGTCAGGCCTATACTTTTTGCTGCTGAATCGGTATTTACATTTAGTGCATTCATGTTCACGGCAATACCGGCTTGCTTGTTGTTGTAGGTGTAGATGTTTTTTAAATTCACATTCTCAATAACATCTTTGTACCAGCTGGGTTCTACATCGACACCGGCTTCGGGGTCATGACCGAAAGTGTTGGATATAAAAAGTTGTTCTACCCACACATTTTTTCCGGAGGTTATCGACAGTCCGTTTCTTCTTGCCGAATCGATCCACCCTCCTTTCACTTGGATGTTTTCTGAAAATCCGCCGTCTTCCGAACCTATGAACAAGCCGTCGCCAAAGGTATTTTTAATCCTAAGATTTGTAATTTTTATATTTTTTGAATTGAGAATGCAAATACCGGCAGACCATTGTCCTTCTTGTTGGATGCGTGCAAATTTGCTCCCTTCGATTTGTGGATTGATCAATACTACATTTTCAACATTATAAATTTTCAAAACATCATCCAATTTTTTCATGGCGGGACCTTGAAAAATAAGCCAAGCATTTTTAGGGAAATATACCGTTTGGTTGGATTTTAATTTCAATCCATTTTTATTAATCAATACCGGGAAGTTGGGCATCATGACTTTGTCGTAACCATCGATGGCCTTTTGCAAATATTGGGTATAATCTACATTCCCTTTTACCGAATAATTTTTGGGCAATGCTTTGGTCAGATCGTAATAGCCCTTCACTTTTTGAGAAGAAACTTTCCAATATTTCGACACCAAAGATGTGGGTACGGTTTGGTATTGGTGGTTAGATTGCGACTTGAAACAGGATTGAAACACCGAAAAAATCAAGCACAGTACGAAAATGAATTTCAGATTATACTTTTCCATGGATAAGGTCTTCAATTTTTAAATTGTCTAGTGGAATTGCATTTCTATTTTGAATCATCAAACCTTCTTTACCCACCAAGTCCATTAAAAAATATACGGCTTGAGCGGCAAAATAGCGCAATGCAAATTTAATAAAAATAGGGCTGTAGCCGTGTTTCTTCAAGGCATACAGTACTCCTTTATTTCCTTTTACATATTTCTTCCAATATTTGTTACCAAACTCTCTGTAAAACAACAAAGGCTCTGATAATTTCATGAATTTGGATTGCTGAAACTGACTGAGCCACAATTCAGCATCTTCAATTCTTTCTGCTTGTACATCGTAAGGATGTTTTCTGAACCATTCGGTTTTTGCCATAACGGTTGGGTGCCAAAATGTTCGTACCGGGACGACTTTCTCTGTACTTATTTCATCACGAATGCCGTTGACCGCATCGTTTTCGTCTATGGAATAAATATTGGTTCCCAAAACATCAATAGTAGGATCTTGAAGCAAGGCTTGCAACTGTTTGGCAATTCTTTCGGGATGCATGATGTCATCGGCATCCATGCGGGCCAGATATTCGGTTTCGACCAAAGATGGAATTTGGTTAAGTCTGAAACCTAAATTTTTATTCATTCCGTCTGAATACACCTTAATTCTAGGATCTTTTTCTGCATATTTATTCGCAATACCCAAAGATCCGTCGGTAGATCCATCGTCCATTAACAACAGGACAAAATCTTTATGGGTTTGCCAAAGAACAGACTCTATGGCCTGTGCCAAATAGGTTTGAGCATTGTAAAAAGGTATGGCAATGGTTACCGCTGTCATGATTGATAATACATAGATTGGAAAATTACAAAAATTATGGCTAGGAACAATACGGAAACTATTGAAGTTCGGTACTGTCCGTTTTCTGCAAAAGCAGGTGCCAATAAAAAGGGGATAAACATCCAAGACATGACTCCCCAACGATCGGAAAAAGGCAATTGGAACATCATAAAAAACATCATACTCAGCGCCATATAAGTCTTGAATAAGACATCATAGTTTTCTTGCTTTTGTCCATACTTTCGAATGAGAAAAAAGATGAGCAAAAACAGGGTATTAAAAATAACAAACTGAGGTTTGAAACCGATGCTAAATTCTTTATCGAAAGATCCGTCGATGTATTTGGACTTTCTATCTCCTGCAAAAACATCACCCAAAACCGGCCCTAAGGAGAGTAAACTTACCTTAAAATACGCCAAAACAACAAATACAAAGTACAGTACGGTATAATATTTTATTGGCAATTTCCTAAAGACATTCACCAAAATTAATACGACAATAATAGCAATACTGGTTACATGGAATCCTACAGAGCAGAGAGCCGCCAACAGCCACAGTGCAACATTTCTAGGATTACGAAGATATAAAGCCACAGCCAAAAGCAAAAATGCCAACGAAACTCCTTGCCGAACAATATTGACCCCTAAACTTTGAAAACTGTACAAACTAACAAAGGAAAACAACACAAACAAGACATTGTATTGGAATTTTCTAGAAAAAACAAGACTTGCCAAATACAAGACCAACAAATACAATGCGGATAGAGAGAAAATATAATATCGGGGATCGTTAGACCAACCGTGTACAAAAGCCATGAACCATTTGACCAAAATCTCAGTACCAAAATCAATCTTTTTATAATAGGTGTATTGATATTTGTACATCAAAGTATCGGTACCTACTTTGTAATCCCGCAGTCCAAAAAGAATGACAATAGCGGTCATAAAAAATACAGAAACCAAAACCCCTAAAGTTTGTGCTTGCTTTCTGCGCACATCGACCTTCAATGCAAACAACAATGCAAAGAATACGAAAAATGCATACATTAAAAAATATGTAAAATTAAATTCTTTCATAATTTTTAGCGTTCACCACTCTGGGTTATTCCATTATTTTTCTTTTGAAAATAATCACAAATGTAATAAAGTAAAGGATAAACAAAAACATATAGGCCATAGCAGCGCCATCGACTCCAAAACGATCGACCAAAAAATAAGTGAGAACGATCTGGACAACAATGGCCAATACATCAATAACAATAACCGTCCACACTTTGGCTCTTGCCACCAAAGCAAAGCTGAGAATCTGAGCACAAACCTTAAAAAAATCGCCAATCAATTGATATTGAAACAAACTCTGAGCCGGCAAGAAGCTTTCATCGGCCAAAAGTATAATCATCCAATATTTGAAAATAAATATCGCCAACAGCAAAACCACCACGATCGGTACGATCATTTTATAAACCGATTTTATCTCGCTCACGATGGATTCATACGATTTTAACGAGGATATTTTGGGAATGAAATAAGTGGTAACCGTAAGAGAAAAAAACATGAGACTTGCACCAGAAATCCTGAGTACCAACTCATAAAGCCCGGCTGAAGACAAACTTACTTTGTCGATAATGATGTTCCGAATCACGATCGCCGACCATGGGAAAAATGCATACGAAACGATTCCCAACAAGCCAAAATGCGCTAGACTTTTGAGGTGTGGGATTTGAATTTTCTGCATGAAATGGTCTTTCTTAAACCATTCTTTTTTTCTTAGGACAAACAAGACCACCAAAAGTGAAAATACAGGAGCCAAAACCACCGAGAGTAAAGCGCCGGTTATCCCATAAAGATAAATAAATACCAATGACAATGCTAGAGTTATGACATTGGATATGATGTTGAGCCGATTGGTTAGTTTGTATTGTCTAAAACCATTGACCACAGAAATCAACAAATTATTGACCACATACAGCAAAAGCGAAACTCCAAAAACATAAAATACAATTTCGTACTGTTCCGAGTCGAATATCCAAACTGAAAAGGTTTTGGGCAGTATCAACAAAAATAATCCTATCGTTGATGACAATATTAACGACACCTGAAAGCATGTCGAAATAATCGATTTTAAATCGTGTTGATTTTGGTGTGTTGAATATTCTGAAATATACTTGATCAACCCCTGACTGAATGCACCACCTCCAAAAACCAAAACGATGAGTACAAAACTGTAGAGCTGTCCAAAAAGTGCCATACCCTCGGTACCCAACTTCAAAGCGATGAATTTCCCAATAATCAAGGTCGTTAGGATCTTAATCACGGAAGCAATGGCAGAATAGAAACTTGCCGAAACAAATTCCTTTCCTTTCAGTTTGGCCAAAATACCTTGAAGATTCATTAGCGACAAAGCTCGATTTTAGGATCTAAAAATCTTTTGCCACCATTTCTTTTCAGAAGCATGATATCCGTAACCTAGGGTATTTCCATAGCCGAAATTTCGCTTTTGAACATCGTTCAAAACAAAATTTACATTGTTCAATCGTTTGGCCTCCACAGAATGGTTGGCAAATTCGATAAACGATCTTTCGGATTTTTCGGAACGCGTCATGTACAAAGTTGCATCGGCAATATCCGAAATAATGAAGGTGTCCGTCACCAACATCAACGGCGCACAATCGATGATGAGATAGTCGTATTGGTCTTTTACCTGATCAATCAATTGACTGTATCTACCATTTTCCAACAGCGTGGTCGGATTTGGCGGAATGGTTCCGGAATAAATAATATCGCAATACTTAGAAAAAGGACTCGGATGCATGATACTTTCTACCGAATCGACATTCTCTGAAAGATACTCGGACAGACCGGGAGCCGAAAACTTGCTCGGGTCGTAGCGTTGCAACTGAGGATTTCGGATGTCCGAACCGATCAACAAAACTTTTCTTTTTGGTGACCCCAAAGCTATGGCCAAATTGGATGACACAAAGGTTTTCCCTTCTCCTTTTGATGAGGAAGTGATCATGATGATCCTACCTTTATCTTTTTTCGGTAATATAAAATTAAGATTGGTCACCAGAATCCTAAACGCTTCAGCCATGGGCGACACATCGTTCATCTGAATAAGCGGTTGGGCTTTACGATCCAAACGAGGGATCTCACTGATGATTGGGATGTTGGACATCTTCTCGATGTCGTGCTTGGTTTCAATACTGTTGTTGAACAATTCTTTGAGATAGATGAAAGTAAATGGCAATAACAATCCAAGAACTAACGAAGCCAAAAGAATGATCATTTTCTTAGGTGATTCCGGCTTTTTTAAGGTGTAGGCTTGATCGATTACCCTAGCCTTATCCGATGTCATGGCCAAAGAAATGGCGGATTCTTCTCTTTTTTGTAAAAGCAAAAGATAAAGACCTTCCTTGATCTGTTGTTGTCGTTCTATGGTTCGGAATAATTTTTCCTGAGTTGGGAATTTATTTATTTTGGAATCAAAACTTCCTTGTTGCGAAATGATTTGAGCCCTGGACATATTCAAGGCTGAAATGTGTTTAGCCAAACCTTCTTTCACAGAATTGCGCATTTGTTTAATTTGAGCTTCCACCTCTATCACCAAAGGGTTTTCTTCGGTTGCATTTTCCAACAATTTATTTCTTTGCAAGACCAAAGAGTTGTACACTTCTATATTCTTACTGGCGGCAACATTGTCCAGACCTACATTGGCCGGTAGGGTCTGTCCCAGTCCTTGTTTGTTAAGAAATCCTAGAAGCATCTGGCTCATCTGAAGTTGGTTTTCCAAATTCAATTCTTTAGCCGTAGCTTCGGTGCTTAGTTGCAGATTGAGTTTAGCTTCAGTAGGGATATCAACAATTTCGTTGGATTTTTTAAATCGTTCTCTTTCGTTTTCTACATCGCCTAATTCTTTGGAAATGATGGAAATCCTCTCATCGATAAAATCTTTTGTTCTTTTGGACTCGGTATTCTTATCGGTAATCGCATCCAGATTGTAGTATTTCACCAAAGTATTAAGAAATTCTTTAGATTTCTCCCTATTTTCACCTACCAACACCAGATTGATCACCGTAGCATCTTTATCGGCCAAATCCACAGTCAGTTGTTTTTGAAAACCTTCTACAGCATCGGCAAAAGTTTGATATCTGAATTTGAATTCGTTATCGTTTCTAAACTTCAAAAATTTAGGCTTTTGATAAGCTTTATTTTTCTGAATGATGATGTTGGCAAAAGGTAGAGAAATGGTTTTATCAAACTCAGACTTAATTTTCCCAGATAATTCAGGAGAAGAAATCACCAATTGATTTCCATTGATTTCCACTTCAATTTGTTCTTTAGGAAATTTTTCAACTTCTTTTTCAGCAAGTACATGCACCGTAAAAGGACTGGTTTTTTGGTACAACTCGCTGTCGTAATACTTACCAATGCTGAACACCGGAATTTGCACCCCCAAATCTTTCACAACATCGCCGATGAGTTTTTTGGTACGGAAAACTTCCAATTCGTTTTCGATGCTGTTGGTTCCCATCCCGCTAAAACCGGCTAAATTTTGCAAGACCCCAAAATCTCCAGAAGCCGAAGACATTTTTTTGGCATCTTTGATAAGGACTTTGGTTTCGGATTTGTAAACCGGAGCGGTTATTTTGATGTACACCAAACTCAACGCCAAAAACATTGCAACGCAAAAAGCAAATGTTTTCCATTTGCTGATGTAAGGTTTCAAAATATCGCTAAGATTGGTCTCTTTTTTTATTTTTCCTGCTTCTTGATTCATTCTGATCAATTAATATCTTTCAATTGTATTTTTCTAAAGTTCATGGACTAAAAAGTCTCTTCCGATTATTTTCTAACAAAAAGAGCCAACAACCCCAAAGCTACGGATGCCACAGAGATCCAAACGGTGGTTTGTGGACCAAAAGCCGAGGCGTTCTGTCTTGTTTTGTTGGCAGGAACCACAATGATGTCGTTTTGTTTTAAAAAATAATACGGCGAATTGATAAACTCCGATTTGGAGATATCGATGGTGTGACTGACCGGCGTACCGTCGGTATTCCTAAGTACCATAATTTTATTTCGCTCGCCGTAGATGGTCAAATCTCCCGCCATGGCTATGGCTTCTAAGACATTGATGTTTTGCCCATCCGGTACGGTAAAACGACCGGCTTTATTGACTTCTCCCAAAACGGAGATTTTAAAATTAACCAATCGAACACTTACCGAAGGTTCTTTGATGTATTTTTTCAATCGATCCTGAAGTTCATTTTTCAATTGCTCTGTGGATTTATTTTCCGTACGGATCAATCCCAGTTCTGGAAATTGTATGCTGTTGTCTGCACCTACCGTATAGGTGGGCCCAGAAAAAGGCACCTGAGTCTGTGTAGGAACATTGGAGCTCGGTGTCGAATACAAAGGATTTTCGGACGAGGAATAATTTTGGTTAAATGGTTTGGCTACATTGTTGTCTTTTGCAGAAACCAAAATCATCAGATGATCCCCCGGCTGAATGGTAAAAACCGAATTTTCTTTGGAAGAAGCCAAGGCAACCTGCTGAATATCTTCCATATAATTGATATTTGTTTTTGACTTACAAGAAGTCAGCACCACTAAAATAGTAGAAATTAAAAACAAATAGGATTTTTTCTTCATAATCATTAAAAAAATTGAAGCACAAATATAATATATCTAAATTAATCCAACGATTGATAAACAGAATTATTGCTCTTAAATTCAGGAACTATTAATTTTAAATGTTTCACCACTTCCATTTTGTCTCTTCGCATGGCCGCTTTTATAACCTTTCTGGTCATGTCATCGATGTCTTGGAAGCCTCTACAAGGATCTTTAGAGATCAAAATTTGCTTGTGATTGGTTGGCAATGTCGTCGTATCGTCGCTCAGCAATTCTTCGTACAGCTTTTCTCCGGGTCTTAGTCCTGTAAAGGTAATGGGAATATCCAGATGCGGTTCCAACCCGTATAATTTAATCATTCTGGTCGCTAAGTCTAAAATTTTCACCGGTTTGCCCATATCAAAAACATAGATTTCGCCTCCATTCCCCATTGCTCCAGCTTGCAACACCAATTCGCAAGCCTCGGGTATGGTCATAAAATATCGTACAATTTCCGGATGCGTGATGGTTACCGGTCCACCATTTTCTATTTGCATTCTAAAATGCGGAATTACAGATCCGTTGGATCCCAAAACATTTCCAAAACGGGTGGTGATGAACTTGGTATCGTTGCAATCTTCATTTTGCAAAGCTTGTACGAACAGCTCGGCCACTCTTTTGGAAGCCCCCATCACATTGGTCGGATTCACGGCTTTGTCTGTCGATACCATAACGAAACGATCTACCTTGTATTTGCATGCATACGAAGCCAATAATTTGGTTCCGTGTATATTAACGAAAATGGATTCGTGTGGATTTTCCTCAATCATCGGAACATGTTTGTAGGCCGCTGCGTGATAAACTACATCAAATTTGTATTCGGAGAACAACTCTTCCATACGGTAGCCGTTGGAAATATCCGCCAATACAAATTTGCAATTCAAATTGGGAAAAAATTGTCTGATCTCCAGTTCTAAAGAATACAAAGGGGTTTCGGCTTGATCCAAAATCAATAAAAAGGAAGGATTGTGTTTGGCTACTTGCCTTACAATTTCACTCCCGATAGATCCCGCACCACCGGTGACCAAAATTCTTTTGTTCGCAAGTTGTTCTTCTACCACTTGGTGTCCAATAGCTATGGACTTTCTATTCAGTAAATCTTCAATTTGAATTTTCTGAATTCCTCCTACCAAATCTTTATCTCTTAATTTCTGTATGGATGGGGCTTTTAATACTTTAATGTTCAGATCCATTAAAAAATTTACCCAAGCATTGATTTCTTGACGGGACAGGTTTTCTTTAATCAACAAAACGGCTTCTAATTGTTGGTTTTCAACAAAATCTTTAGACAAACATTTTTTTGAGAATATATTTTTCCCTAATATTTTAGGAGCTCCATTTTCTTTTTTGTTCACCAAGAATCCCATCACTTCATAAGGACTGTTTGGACTGGTTATGATGGCCTTGGCAAAAGAAATGGCATCGTCATCGGTACCAAGGATCATAATCTTTTTCAAATATTTGGTTCTGTTGATATCGTTGATCAGTTTATACAATCCTCGAATGAACAGTCTAAATAAAAATAAAAAACCAAAGGCAACAGCGGAATACACCACCAATATCGGATTTCTTATGATGAATGAAGTAAATTTATACTGGTATAAATAATTGATGATTACCAATACAATCCCTGAAAACAGCATGACCAAAAAGAGTCTGAATAAATCGAAAAAAGTCGAGTGTCGTATGACGCCAGAAAAGCTACGAAACACCAGCATAAATACCACATTGACTCCAATTACTAATGATGCTTTCGTTGTAAAATCCACCATTGAAGTGGGTCTAACATGAAGCATACCCAAGATAAAGTAAGTGAGATTGAATGCAAAAATTAAGATCAATACATCCACCAATAAGATGAACCATCTTGGCGAATACCGGTTGTTGCTAAATTGTACGACCCAGGAAACAAAGTCTCTGAGTTTGCAATTGTTTTTAAAATTCATGTTTTATGGTTATGGTTTAGTTTCTATTTTCTTACGAAATGAAAGGTTTAAAATAGTGCTCAGCGCAATCCCAGTACTACTTTCAGTGAAATGTCATATTCACAATCCTTTAATCAATCGTTTAGACCTACAAATATAAAATATTTCAACCCCCTTTCCAAGGAGGTCACTGAAAAACCATCTTCATTTTGAATAAGATTTAATTTCAGACAAGAATTAAGAGCTTATTACACGACTTTAAAATCGGTAATAAGCTCTTTACATTTTTTGGAGTTCTAAATTTAATGGGTTTTGTAAAGCTTGTTTTGATTTAATTGGAGCTGAGTTTTAAAGATGATGATTTTGTTCTCTTTTTCTTAGATTAATTTCAGGATCCTCTTCAAATTGACTGCGAAAATAGCCAATGCTCCCTGCATTTGCATGTTTTCTATTCCATAAGAAGTGGCTCTTTTGTAACCATGAACATTTTTAAGTTCACTGTTTTTGGCTTCAATTTTATACCGGTGTTTCGACTTTTCTTTGTAATAATCACTTTCCTGAAAAGCCATCTGTTCTTGGTGTAATTCTGATTTTATAGAAACCGAGTAGGTTTTAGATTTTGCTCCGTCTTTGTAACAACCTTCTCTTAATGGGCAAACTTTACATTTTTCAACATCAAAATAATATACATCAGCTTGATTTTTGCCGACATTCTTTCTGTTCTGATGGGCTTTTCTGATGGCTAAATGCCCGGCAGGACAAACAAATCTGTCAGCATCCTTATTGTAATCAAACTGGTCTTTTTCTTTCCTACATCCTTGTGTAATGGATGGATTTAACTTTGCAACAATTTTTATATCCTGTTCGCTGGCAATTTTCAGATTTTCTTTTCCACTATAAGCCGAATCGCCAATGATGGTTTCCACTTCCATTCCGTTGTCTTGGCTCATTTGCAGTAATTTTGGCAATTCAGGCCCGTCTCCTTTTTCTCCCGAAGTTACCACTGCTGCGGTGATAATCCGCTCTTCACTCATCGCCAAATGTGTTTTGTAACCGAAAAAGGAACTGTCTGCGGATTTATGTCCGATTTTGGCATCCGTGTCTTTTGAGAAAGTTAGCTGTTCATCGGTGTCTTCGGCTGTTTCCCTCAAAAGATTTAATTTCTCTTTCACTGCCGGAATCTCACTTATTGATGGCTCATCTTCTATGCATTTTTCAAGTTCTCTACAATAAGCCAATTCTTTGTTCAGATCGTTTTCAGTATTCTTGACCGGCATTTTTGATTTGAAGTTTTCATCAAATTGATAAACCGTTTTACGAACTAATCTCGAACGCTCTCTCAGTACTTCTATGCTTGAAAATGGATTCGATCTAGATAAAGTATGTGTAGCGTCCACAATAATGGA